>NZ_JBHURZ010000001.1:0-801921 GCF_042673825.1 Streptomyces sp. NPDC057002 | reverse complement strand
GGCGCGCCGCGGCTCGCCCCCACCCCGCACTCTCCCCTGTTGTGTCGGGCCGGGCGGCGCCCCCCCCCCCGGGGGTGCGCGCCCCCCACGGCCGGGACAAGACACCACCGCCACACGCCGCTTACACCTGCCACGAGGAAACCGACGATGAACGTGACGCCGCAGACACCCCCAACCAGCCTGCGGGAGGACTGGTTCCGCTACCCCGCGGTTGCGCGAGTCGAGTCCTACCTCATGGGCAATTGCGACAACTATGAAGTCGACCGGCACTTGGCCCGGCTTCTCCTCGGGTCCGCCCCGTGGCTGCGCGACATGCCGGCGATCAACAAGCGGCACCGGGCCCGCGCTGTGACCGTCCTCGCACGCGAACTCGGCATCACCCAGTTTCTGGATCTGGGCTGCGGACTGCCCGCCCGCTATAACCCGAAACTCCAGCGCCATGAACCCGCCCACACCGCCGAAGCGGCCCAAGCTGTCCATCCGACGGCTCGCGTCGTCTACGTGGACAACGACCCCATGGTGTGCGCACACGCCCGCGCAATGCTTGACACCAACGACGCGACCGCGGCGTTCCAGGCCGACATCTGCACGATCGACGAACTGCTCGACCACCCCACCCTCCACACCACCCTCGACCCCGACTGCCCCAATCGCCGTCCTGGCCCACGACCTGCTGCCATGGGTGAACGACGAGGTAGCCGACACCACGATGGAGGCCCTCCGCTGCTGGCTGCCGCCCGGCAGCGCCAAATCCGTGACCCACGCCACCACGGACAAGGCCCCGGAGACGATGAAGACGCTCGTCGACCACTACGCCGTGGCCGGCATCTCCTACCGGCCCCGCCGCCTGGATCACATCCAGACCCTCCTGGGTCCGTGGGATCTCCTCCCCCCAGGCCTCGTCCCTACCGCACAGTGGCGGGCCGGGAACGCTCGCCGCCTGCCCCGCGCCGAGCACTCCTTTGCCCATGCCGCCATCGTCACCAACTAGGCCGCGCCCAACGCGCCAAGACGTGGAACCGACCTTCCACCACCGGCTGCGTGACAGCCGCGGAGTCGGCCGCAGGCTCACCCGGGAAGCTCCGCTGCTTGCCCACTCCTCTGGTGAGCCTTCGCCGGGCGAAACACGTCGCGCCACTTCTATCGACCGCTCGCTGGGCCGCCAGAAGCAGTTTCACGAGCTGCCCCGTGAATTACCTGGCCCTGCAGGCCTCACCAGCCGCAGGTCGGCCGGTCCCGCGCAAGACTCCGCCTCCCGGCCCGTTGCTGTTCAGGGCGTGGGCCGAGAGGCGGCTCCAACACCCAGCGGAGGTTGCGGCACCACCCGCGTCCTCTCGCGGGACGCACAGCGTCCCGCGCCAGTACCTCCATCGGCTCAGCGAAGCCTCGAAGGCAATTGGAGACAGCCAGTATGACCACGGCACCGAGCACCTACCGTGTCCCTCTCCCCGAAACCCTGATCGGCCTCCTCGGCAAGAGGGTCATCGACCTCCCGGCCGCCGAGCTCGACGGGGGCCTGCTGCACGAGGACGTGAGCGCGGCCTACGACCGTGTCCGCGCAGAGTCGCCCGAGGCCCAGATCCTCGTCCGCCGCTGCCGCGACCTCCTCAACGACCCCGACGGCGACGGGTTCGCCGTACTCGAAGTCGGCCCACTGCTGGACCACTACGGCCTGGACGACGGGCAGAAGGCCGCGACCATCGTGCTGTCCTGGCTCGGTCGTCCTCTGCGGGTCTTCGACAAGTGGCCCCTGTGGAAGCCGCTCGGAACGAACCTGGCCATCGACCCGATGCGCGCGACCGGATCCGGGTACAACCCGCTGCACATCGACGTCGTCAACACGACCGAGCCCCCGGACTACAGCGCCCTGCTGTGCGTGCGCCCCGACCCGCGAGGCAAGGGACACAGCCTCGTCTCACAACTCCGCCGTGCCGTGAACCGCCTCAGCGAGGGTGAGCGCGCCTCACTCGCGGAGGAGGTGTTCCACGACGGTGCGTTCTACGACCTGACCGGCGTCGGCAGGGAGTACGACCCCTTCCCGGTTCTTGACGGACGGCCGGCGTTCGCGGGCTTCGTCCGGTTCACGGCGAAGATGTTGCCCGGCATGGACCTCAACGACCCGCACACCAGCGCCGTGCGCGCCCTGGAGCGGGAACTGATCGCCGAGCAAAAGAAGTTCTTCCTCGGGTTCGGGGACCTCATCGTCGTGAACCAGCACCTGTGCGTACACGGTCGCGAGGCCCTGGGCGAGAGACAGGAAGAGGTGCCCGAGGCCCAGCGTCGCCTGCTGTGGCAGATGTTCCTGCGCACTGCGGGGGCCGAGGCCTGATGACGCTCGTCGACCTGGGGATGCCGCTCGCCGCTGCGGCACCCCCGGCCGCCCCCGAGCAGCGGCCGAAGATGAATCTGAAGGTCTGGCTGTGCGACCTCACCTACACGCAGCAGGCAGTGTCCGCCGAGACGATGCCACAGGCCGTCGCAGGACTGGCGACCCACGCTGCGACCGTCATGGACTTCAAGCGCGTGCCGCAGATTTTCAAGTTCCCCGATGACCTGGCGAAGGCGCTGGAGAACCACGGGGCCCCGGACGTCATCGGGTTCTCGCACTACATTTGGAACGCGCACCTGTCGATCGGCTTCGCCCGAGTCATCAAGGAGGAGTTCCCCAAGACCATCGTGGTCATGGGTGGCCCCCACTATCCGCTGCTGCGCGCCGACCAGGTCCAGTTCTGGTACCAGCGCCTCGCCGGAGCCATGGACTTCTACATCGACGGAGAAGGAGAGATCGCCTTCGCCGACCTGCTTCTCCACCTCAACAGCAAGCCCGCGAGCAAAGTCCTAGACACGATCCCCGGCGTGCACTCCCTGTCCGCCGACCGCCGCGACGTCTACTCCCCCCGCCCGCGCAACCGCATCCGGGACCTGGCCGACGTTCCCTCGCCGTACACGGCCGGGATGCTGGACCAGTTCTTCGACCGCGGGGGCGTGCCGACGATCACGACCACCCGCGGGTGCCCGTTCTCCTGCGACTTCTGCACCGAGGGCCAGCACTACTTCTCCAAGGTGGCCAAGCGCCCGCGAGCCGATGTCGAAGCCGAGCTGCACTACATCGGCCGGAGGATGGCCCCGAGGGTCGCAGCTGGTACGGCCCGCAACGAACTGCTGATCACCGACAGCAACTTCGGGATGTTCCCGGAGGACAAGCACACCTGCCAGGTCCTGTCCGAGTGCCAGAAGCTGTACGGCTGGCCGCGCGTCGTCAACGTGACCACCGGCAAGAACCAGCGAGAACGGGTTCTCGACGCGGTCGCCCAGGTGCCGGGCACCATCAGCCTATCCGGGTCGGTGCAGTCGCTCGACACGGACGTCTTGGCCGCCGTCCAGCGCAAGAACATCTCCGCCGAGAAGATGATGGAGATCGCTCTCCAGTCGGCGCAGGCCGGAGCCCAGTCGTACAGCGAGGTGATCCTCGCCCTGCCGGACGATTCGAAGAAGAAGCACTTCGACACCCTGCGCGGGCTGATGGACGCCCGCTTCGACCGGCTCAACATGTTCCAGCTCACGTTGCTGCCCTCCTCCCAGATGTACGCGCCGGCCTACCGGCAGCGGTGGGGCCTGGGCACGAAGTGGCGGGTGATTCCGCGGTGCTTCGGCCGGTACACCGTCCTCGGCAAGGAAGTCCGGGCGTCCGAGCTGGACGAGGTGTGCGTCGAGCTGCCGAACCTGTCCTACGAGGAGTACCGCCAGTGCCGGGTGATGGACCTGTTCGTCGCCTCGCTCTACAACGGCGGCGTGTTCGGCACGGTCATCGCCGTGATCCGCGCCCACAAAGTCTCCCCAATGGCGTGGCTGGAGGAGTGCCTCAGCCAGGAGCACGGGGAGAACCTGACCCGGGTGATCAGTGAGTTCCTAGCCGAAACCGATCAGCAACTGTGGGACGAGCGCCAAGACCTAATGCGCTACGCCATGGCGAACGTGGACCGGTACATCGAAGGCGAGCTGGGCAACAACCTGCTCTACACCTACCGGATGCGGATGATCTCCGAGGCCTTGGAGGACCTGGCCGACGCCGCCGTGCGGGCCGCGCTCGCCGTCCTGCAGCGCGTGGGCGTGCGGACCGGCAGCTCCTCGCTGGTCGCCCGCCTCGTACGTGAGGGCGCCGCGTACCACCGGCTGAAACTCTCGCAGGTCTTCACCATCCAGCCTCCCGGCGTCCTGGAACAGGTCGCCAACTTCAACATCGACCTCCTGCTGGAGGACGCGCGGGCCGCCCGGGAGTCACCCGACGTACGCCGCTACCGCCTGCCGACGCCGATGGCGCGGACCTTCGTACTCACGGACCGGCAGCGGGCCACTCTGCGCACCTACATGGGGGAGATGGGCTCGACGGCGGCCGGGTTCGGCTGGCTCCTCACCAAGGTCAGACTGCCTGATATCGTCCGGGAAGTTCGCATGACCGCCGTCGGCTCCGGCTCGTCGGATGCGGAGCCCTCACGATCGGATGCCGTCACGCCGTGACCGTCGACGCACTCGCTGCCCGTTTCGCCTCCTTCCGCCGGCCCTTCAAGCTGATGGTGACGGGAGGCGGAACGGGCGGGCACACCTATCCCGCCCTGACTGCGGTCCGCGAGATGCAGACCGTCATGCACCACCACGGCGCGAGCGTAGACGTCCTGTGGGTCGGCACCGCCACGGGACTCGAATCCCGCATCGCCCCTGCCGAGGGCATCCCCTTCGAGACGGTGCCGACGGGCAAGCTCCGCCGGTCCAGCAACCCGCTGAAGATGATCAACGCCGAGAACATGCGGGACATGGGCCGCGTGCCCAAGGGCGTCCTGGAGGCCCGGACCATCGCCCGCCGCTTCCAGGCCGACGTGATCCTCTCCACTGGCGGATACGTCGCCGTTCCCGTGGGGTTCGCCGCCCGTGCGACGAAGACGCCGCTGGTCATCCACGAACAGACCGTACGGCTCGGCCTGGCCAACCGGGTCCTCGCCCGCTCCGCGACCGCAGTCGCCCTGTCGTCGGACAACTCGCTCAGCCTCCTGCCCGACTCCGTGGCCGCCTCCGCCGTTGTCACCGGCAACCCGGTCCGGCCCACCGTGCTCAACGGCAACCCCGCGAAGGCCGTGCCGGCGCTCGGCATGACCGGGTACAACCCGAACCTGCCCACCGTCTACATCACCGGCGGCGCGCAGGGCAGCGAACAGATCAACGGCATGATCCGCGAAAATCCGTCCTGGCTGCTGACCGTTGCCAACGTGATCCACCAGTGCGGACCGAACTGGGTGGAGAAGTCTCGGCAGGCCGCCCAAGGACTCCCGCCCGAGTTGCACGCACGATACTGGGTGGACGGATTCGTCGGATCCGAGCTTCCCGACGTACTCGCACTCGCCTCCGTCGTCGTCTCCCGCAGCGGGGCAGGAACCATCTCCGAACTGACCGCGCTCGGGAAGCCGTCTGTCCTCATCCCCCTCGCCTCATCAGCGGGCAACGAACAGGAACACAACGCCCTACACCTTCAGCAGGCCGGAGCCGCCGTGGCATTGACCGGGAGCGACGTGAGCGCGTCCGCGCTGCGGGCCGCCCTGGAACCAGTCCTGTCCGATCCGCAGCGCCGGAACGCCATGGCGCTCGCGGCCCGCTCGTTGGGCAAGCCCGACGCCGCCTCCCGGCTCGTCGAGGTGTTGCTCAACGTCGCGCTCGGGGACCGTAGGAAGTAAGGGCCTCTTAAAACGTGTTGAAGAGGGCCGTGATTCTGCAGGTCAGGGTTCGACCACGGCTGTTCTGATCAAGCGGCCAGAGCGTTCTCTTGCATGTGGGCGACGGCTTGGACCGCGTGGTATAGGCCGTCGCCGTGCTGTCGGCAGTCTTGGGTCGGCCGGCCAATCGCATGCTCGTCCCGCCCCGTTCCGGAGCCAGGGACCGCACAGCGCAGGACAAGGACCGTGATGACCCATTCGCCGCCCCATTGGCCGGTTTCCGTGAATGGCGTCACTCTCGACGCACACAATCGGGTGCTCCTGCTGAAGAACGAGCGCGACGAATGCAAGCAGCCCGGAGGCCGCTTGAAGGTGGCGAACCTGGACGAGGCTGTGACGAGGGCTGCAAAGTGAAGCGACGCAGGCTGGCCCTCTCCCGACGACAAGCCTCATCCGAGCACCAGCGCCCCTTCCGTGTTCCAGCAACGTTCCCTTTGCATGAGCGTTCCCGAGCACCTGCTCGGTGAAAGGCAGAAACACTCACCAACCCAGTGAACCTATGCGACCACAGCACTAGCGCGCGCCCAGCAGACGGTCGAGACCGTCGTGTATTCCGACACTGCCAAGGTGGACCTGACCGACTGCCGGCCTGCGGAACGCCTTCGACGACCTTGCCGCCTGATATGCCCGGGCACCGTCTGCCTGCCTGTTGGCGAAGGACGTAGAGCAACTCAGCTTGATCACTTACACGGCACGGCGAGCCAGCCCGGGCGAGCGGAGCGTGAACTCCTAGGACTTCAGGTTGACGTCCTCACACTCAAGGGCCAACTCGTCTGGGATGCCTCACTGCGACGGGACCACACGACGGCGCGTGGCTATTACGCCGAGAGTATCCGAGTCGCGCGGCGACTGCGTGACCATATGTTCGAAGGGCGAACCCTCCTGAGAACCTGCTACGTGTGGCGCTCTACGGAGCTCAGGGCCCCCGGAGCGGTCTGGTCCTGCCCCCCAAGCCGCGGAGACGGCCCGATTCACCAGCCCAGCCGCGACGGGCCTCGCGCTGCTGCACGCCGACGAAGCGCACGCCGTGCTCGGCGAGGCGAAAGACTGCGAGAGGACCCCTCGTCGCAGCGCAGCGGCAGTTGGACAGAACAGATGGGATGGACGCTGCCACCGACCTGGTGTCCTCAACACAGATCGGCCGCCTGGCTGGATCAGGCAATCTGTCCCTGGGGCAGCACCGGCGCGCACAAACATATAAGGGGCATGCCGGAAGCATCGCGTAAGTGAGGAGCCACGTCTGGCCGTCTTGCGGCACGAACGCTGCGGCTGCGGTTTGGACATGGGTCGACGCTCCGGCGTCAGAACGCGGGTGCGCAACATAGCCGACGATCGCCGGTTAGCCAAACCGGCGATCCTGCGGACGATTGATGTGGCCGCCAGAGTCCAGCGTTAACGCGTCAATGGGAGCCCGGTGTGCTGAATGGTCAGTGCCAACTCAGGAGGAAATTGGCGGTGCACTTCATGGATGTCAGGGAAACGGCTGAGTATTTGAACGTGTCCACCTCTTGGCTCTATAAGAATTCCGCGCGTTCTGGCCTGGCAAACTACAGATTCGGAACGGGGTCAAATGCCAAAATTAGATTCAAAGTGTCAGAGGTTGAAGCCTGGGTTAAGCAGCAGCGAGAAATTCTCTGACAGAGCTCGTCTTGGTTGGCCCATGCCAGGAACCCGCAGTCGTGCATGTAGATGGTGTTGGTGGCGAACTTTGCAGAATCGTTCATTGGTTCGTGGGATGGGGTCGTTTTTCAAGGAGTGTGAGCATCCGCGGTCGCGGTGGTCGAAGTGTTCTCACTCGTACAAGGTCCGGTATCGGTCGGCGGCGGGGCGGCAGTTGGAGGAGTCCGGGTTCGCGACCCAGGATGCGGCCGTCGAGCGTTTGACGGAAATCTACAAGGCGAAGAAGGCGGCGCCGCGGGGTCAGGCGAAGGCGGAGAGGATCGCCCGGTACGGGGCGATGCGGTTCGAGGAGTACGCCGGCGGGTGGAAGGCCGGCCAGCGGGATCTGGGGCCGGCCTCCGTGGTGCACCTGGAGTCGCTGCTGAACATCCATCTGCTGCCGCTGCTGGGCAGCCGGCGGATGAATACCTTCGACCACAAGGTCGTCGAGGGGTTCCTTCAGACCCTGGAGCGCAACGGCATCGGCCTGGCCGCTCAGGCGAACGCCTTCGACAAGCTGAAGGCGATCCTGGTGGACGCGAATCGGCTGGGGCTGTTCGACGACAATCCGGTGGCCGGGGTGAAGCCGCCGCAGTACGACCCCAAGCGAGTGGTGATCCCCTCACTGGAGCAGTTGCGGCAGATACGCACCGCCGGCGACGACAGCTTCCTGCTGGTCGCCGATCTGATGAGCGGGTGCGGGATGCGTAACGGTGAGGCGTTCGCGGTCAACCTCAACAACATCGTCGCCGACGACGTCTACCGCATCACCGAGCAGGTCAACCGGACCACCTGCCAGTACGAGCGGCTCAAGCACCGCAAGGCGGGCGAGTACCGGGACGTGCCCCTGCCCGCCCGGGTGCGGCAGACCATCGAGTGGTACGCCTCCAAGCACGGCACCGTCGACGGCTACCTGCTACGCCACCCCAGCGACCCTACCCGCACGTTCCCGCACTACCACATCGCCAATCAGTGGCAGCGGATCAAGAAGGCCGGCCAGGTCGACATCCCCGAAGGGATGGTCGTCTACGGCATGCGGCACTTCTTCGCCTCCAACTGCCTGACCCACGGCATCCCCATCACCGACGTCGCCGAGTGGATGGGCCACAAGACCATCGAGATCACCTTCAAGATCTACCGCCACCTCATGCCCGGCTCCATCAGCACAGCCGCCAAAACCCTCAACCACCACCTCGCCGCATAGGAACCCTTAACGGACTTTGGGCAGGTCGATCTGGCAGTGGAAGGGGGCATGCAGCAGGCGATCGCCGAGACCCGCCGAATGCGTCGTCGAGGACCATCAACTTCATCATCTGGCGGACCGGGCAGATCCTGGCTGGCAGCGAAGGGACTGCGCCGTTGATCTGCCGCCGCGGGCCACGCTCCATCGGCTGAGATGCACGAGGTCGCGGTGGCGCGCGGCACGCGCTCCTACCCGGGAGGCGCTCGATGGTTTGCCTGCGCCCTGCCGCGTGCATCAACGCGCCTACGTGCAGCCCTCCGTGCGATGTTCCTTTCCGCCATGGCGGCGCTACGATCCGTCATCCGAGGGAAGGCGGATGGACGGGGGCCTGTGGTGAGCATCATGGCGATGACGAGGGTGACGGCCGCCATCCAGCCCCGGTTCCGCTCGTCCGGGGAACAGCCCTCCGTACAGCGGCAGTCGCCGGGCTCCGCGGCCTCCTCCGCGGCAGAGAGCCTGGTCACGTACATCCCGACCGAGGTGGTCACGGCGTACGTGGCCGTTCTGGGACTGCTGCACGTACCGGCCGGCGGTTCCCACGCCCGCCAGTGGCTGGCTTTCTGGATCTTCCTCGTGCTCGCCCCGTTCGGAGTCTGGGCCGCGATGGCCTACCAGGAGAAGGCCAGGCGCGGAAGGATCCCTCTGCGTCCTGCGCTGTGGCCCACGCACACGGCGTTCAACATGACGGCCGCCACGTTGTCCTTCGCACTCTGGGGTTTCTCGCTGCCGAACACACCCTTTCAGGACCTGTCCTGGTACAGCAGCGAGCTGGGGACCGCGGCACTGATCATTGGCACGCTCCTGATCGGCTTCGTCTCACCCCTTTTCAGAGCTGACGCGAACGTTCGCCGAGAGGAACGGGAGCAGTCCGGACGAACCGCGTGAGTGAGCGCTGCGGAGTGGAGGAGCCATGTCCACGCTCGACGACGTTCCGAACGGGTTGATCACAAGGCTCGACTGGATCTGTCCCGGCTGCGCCGCCGATGCCGCCGCGGCGGTGTGGGTGCGCCTCGACATCACGCAACGCCCGGACGTATGGCCATCGGGCGCCTTGTCCGCCAGGTGTCCCGCCTGCGCGGCCGAAGCCCCGCAGCAGCCTCCACTGCTCGTCATCGGCTCCCGGGCGGGCGTACCGCTGCTGGTAGAGCGGGCGGACGGCCCGGCCCGGCCGGAAGTCACGCGCCCCTGTCGGCTGCGGCCCCCGCTGCCGTATGTGTTCGCGTCCATGCCGCCGCACGACCCTCTCGTACGCATCTCCCGCGAGGACGCCGCTCCCCTAGCACAGGGGGATGGGGCTGAGGGAGCCGACGAGCCCTGCACGAGGTCAGTCGCCGAAGCTGTCGCGGCCGGGAACCTACGGACAGCGGTGACGGAGGCGGTCACCGCGCAGAGCCGGGAGCAACTGTCCGGCGCCGCCGCGCGCCATCCTGTGCTGCTGACTCCCGGCGCGGTCACCGAGTGGCGGGAGCACGGGCCGTCGGAAGACGGTACGGAACGTACACCCGGCGAACAGGGGATGGACCGGCTGGGTGAGGACCTGCTCGGCGACCTTGCGCGGCTGGGCCCCGAGGATGCCTGGCAGCGGCACACGGAACGAGTGGGCACGGCGATCTCCGGTTACCTGGCCGAGCTCGAAGGGGAGGTCGATGCGCTGCTGGCGGAGCTGCAGAGCGGGATGGTAAGCCGGGAACTGGCGGACCACTGCGCCCGGCTGGCCCAGCGGGCCACGGAACTGGACGTCCACCTCGCCGGCCGGCTGTGGCACTACCGAGGCACTATGCTGCTCGACCCCCGGCTGTCGAGTGCCGACGACATCGAGGGGGCGTTGTCCGCACTCGGCAGAGCCGTTGAGCTGTACGAGGAGGCGGGCGATCCGCTCGGAGCGGCGGCCGTCCGGACCAATCTGGCCGGTGCGCTCCACGAACGCCCGCGGGACCGTGTCGCGTCGATCGAGCGCTGCGTCGAACTGCTTGAGGAACTGGTGCCGTTTTGGGAGAGCGTGACCGACCCGGATAGCGCGGCGCTGGCCCGGACCAACCTGGCGGTGGCACTGCTGGACCGGTTCACGGACCCGCTGGACAGCGCCCGGCGCGCGCTCGCCGAGTGCGAGGCGGCGCTGCGCCACCGGTCGCGTGAACGCGACGCGGTCGACTACGCGTTCACCCTGGCCAACAAGGGACTCGCCCACAGCCGGCTGGCCGCGTCCGACGAGTCGCACATGTCCCAGGCCGAACAGGCCTACACTGAGGCCCTGGACGCCCTCCCGCCCGACGCCCAGCCGGCCCTGCTGGGGCGTATCCACTACAACCTCACCGGCGCGCTGCTCGAAGCCGCCGACCGCCGCCCGGAGGCGCGGGACGAGTACCTGGAGCGGGCGGAAGCATCCGCGCGGGGAGCCGTGGCCGTGCATCAGGCTCATGGCCACCTCCGTGAACTCGCCTTCGCGCGGCGGCTGCTCGCCCGGGTGCTGATCACGGCCGCGGCGGACGACCGCGAGCCGTCGCCGGTTCTTGAGGAGGGGCAGGACCTGCTGTTCACGGCGATGGAGGCACTGGGGCCCGACAGCGACCCGGCGGAGTGCATGGCGACGGCGGACGATGCCGAGCGGCTCTGTGTGCGACTGGGTGACTGGCGTGGCGCGAGCCGGGCAGGCCTGGTCGCCCTGGCGGCCTGGCTCGCCTCCGGCGGCGACATCGCGGGCCGCGGCGGGCCGCCGAGAGGTCCGGACGCGCAGGACGAGACGCTGACGCATCTGGAGAACGAGCCACGGTACCGCTTTACCGCGTACGCGCTGTTCCGGGCCGCGTGTGAGGAGGTACGTGACGGGGCCGACCCAGGCAGTGACCAGGTGCAGTCCCTACTCGAAGAGGCAGTCACACTGCTTGAGCTGGGCCGGGCCACCGCGCTACGCGCCGCATCCGGGGCCGACGTCGGCGAACTGGAGCGGTTACGTGCCGTCGATGCCGGGCTGGCCGAGTCCTATCTGTCCGCCGTGCGCCGGGCACGCGAGGCCTCGTTCGCCGCGGCCGGCGACGCTCCGTCGGCGGACGGGGCCGGGCCGTCGGGGGACGTCGGCGGACCGTCCCCTGCCGGCGAAGGCCCAGGCACGCCGGATCCCGGCGCGGAGCTCGACGCACTGCTCACCGCCATCCGCAGCATGCCGACGTTCGAGGGCTTCGCCCAGGGGCGGGCACCGGCCGTCGCCGACATCCGGGCAGCGCTGGACCCCGGCCAGGCCATGGTCTTCCTCATCGCACACCCGGAGGGGTGCTGTGCACTTGCGATCACCGCCGAAGCACCTGGACGGCCCGCCGTACTCGCCGTCGACCTTCCGGGGCTGCGGGGGGCCCGGCTGATGACGCTCACGTTCGGTTTCGGCATGGGGCCGGACGGCACGCTGGACGGGCTCACCCCGGGGCGGCCACGCCCCGCGGAGGGGCTCCTGGTCAGCTCTGACGGCTTCCACTTCGCCGGCTTCCGGCTGACGCTGCCGAAGGTGCTCGCCGAGCTCGGGACACACGTGGCCCGTCCGCTGGCACGGGCGCTGAAGCAAGCGGGGGTGACCGACGTGGTACTCGTCCCCTGTGGCCGGTTGCCGGTCTTCGCCTGGCACGCGGCCTCCTGGTGCGAGGGACGTCGGCCAACCTCGTTGGGGCAGGAGCTCGACTCGGTGTCCTACGCACCGTCAGCCGGCGTGTGGATGGCCGCGAGGGCACGCGCGGCCCGCCTGGATGGGCGCCACCGGCGTCTGGTGGGCCTCGCAGACCCTGCCCGGTCCCGGCCGCGACTGCCCGGTACCCGGTCCGAACTCCAGTACGTGGCCGAGCTGTTCGGGTCCGACAGCAGTACGGCCTACGACGATGAGGCCACAAGTGCGTTCCTGCTGAGGGAACTGCCGCGGGCCACGCATCTGTATCTGGGCTGCCACGGCAGGATCCGCTATGACACGCCGGACAACGCCTCGCTCCTGCTGGCGGAAGGTGAGGAGCTGAGTCTGACCCGGATCCGCCGGCTCACCGCCCACGACACGCGTCTGGTCGTGGTCGCCGCATGCGTGTCCGGGGCGATGAACTTGTTCTGGCAGCCCGAGGAGACCCCCGCGCTCGCCCTGGGCTTCATGCACGCCGGTGCCGCGGGTGTGCTGGCGACACTCTGGCCGATCCCCGACGCGCCGACCGTACTGTTCGTCTCCCGCTTCTACGAACTGCTCACCACCGACCCTCGTCAGGACCCGGCCCGGGCACTGGCACACACTCAGCAGTGGATGCGGACGCTGACCCGGACGGGCGCCCGGCGCTATGTGGCCGAGCGCCCGGCCCTCAAGGCCCGGCGCGGCGGCGGGCTGCTACGCGGACCAGAACGGCAGGACCCCGGCCATCCCACCCGCCCGGTGCGCCAACCGCTGCGGAGCCGACTGACCCGGCCGTACGCGGGACCGGAGTACTGGGCGGGGTTCGTGCTTCAGGGATGCTGACGCTCCACAGACCTTCAGGGCTTCGCTGCCCCCTCCTGGACGCGCACCGACCCACTCGAATCTCGGACGAGGAGGTACTGCAGCCTGAATGGATCACAATGGAGGGCTAGCGTCGCGGTCGGGCTCGGCTTCCTCGCCTTCTGGTCGGTCGTTCGGCGATTCTGTCGGCACGAATCGATCTACGTCCGACAGCTCCAGGGGTCGGTGGATGCCGCCGATGGGCGGCGAGTCGTTGTCGGTCATGATGATCTGCAGGCGGTCGAGGTGGTCGGTGGCGGTCTCCAGCAGGAGGCCTTCGCCCTGGCCGCTGCACGTACAGACTCGCAGTGCGGGCCACGGAGGCTTGAGCTGCCCTGACCGCCGACTTCGGAGTCGGTATCGAAAACCACCTCGCCTCACCCACCCACAAAGGCGCCTCCCCCGCCACACTTCCCACCTGCACCAAACGCACCGCTGGCCGCATCGGATTCCTCACCTGACTCATCCGCCAAACGCAGTCAATGCCATCTGCAACGGCACTCAACAAACCAACGACACACCAGGTCAGCCCACCGTCACCTCCGACCGGAGCCTCATCCTGTTCCGCGCGGACACCGGTACGGTGCTGCACCGGATCGCGCTCGGCTGCGAGGTACGGGGCATCGACTGGCTGAACGAGGAGCGGCTCTGTGTGCACGCCGCGACGGGCGGTCTGTGCCTGAGCCCCGCCTACCTCGCCACCCCACGCACCAACTACAACCCCTCCGAGCGTCACGTCGACGGCTCAATCGGGCAAGGATCGTCGGGAGTCCGCCCCGGTCTGCACCAGCAGACCCTTCAGCTCGTTGCTGTCCGGACGGTGGATCACCTCGGGCTCCGTGCCCCCGCCGGCGAGGTGACGGATGGTCGGTTCTGTGGGGCCGGTGACGAGACACAGCACCGGGCCGTCCGGCCAGAAGCCGATGGCGTGCTGCGGCGCGTCGGCGTAGGCGTGGCCAAGCCTGTCGTATACGAGATGGGCGCCTCCGGGAAAGGACGCGACGGCGAACACCGCGTCGGGCGGATCATTGGGGAGCTCCGTTTCGGAGATCATCGACGCCACAGGGCCGTTCGCCTCATTAGGACACCAGTACGCCCTTACCGTCACACGCCACGTCTGTCGAGGCAGGACGCGTCCTTCCGCCGAGCAGCGTCATTGGCAGCGATCGGACAGTCGCATATCTTCCAACGCATGACGGGGCTGGAGAAACTGCACACAAACTCGGCTTTCAGCCGAGTCCGAACAGCATCACCTCGGTAGTACTGCGTCGTTTACCCATGGCTGCAGATCCTGACAGCCGCCAGTAATCACGGCCGTCCATGGGCCCGGGCTCCCCACTTCGGCTCCCCCATCATCATCGACGCCCTACCTGCGACACCACAACGGCGCATCACATACAGGCGCCGGAGCTCCAGGCGCAGTTACTCAGAGTACGGTGCGAGTCGTGACACCCCAGCAACTACGAGTGCATCAACTACCCGTTGCCAGTCGGCTGTCATGCCCGCATCGGCGACAGCCTGGCGCAGTTCAATCAGCCATGACGTGAGCAGATAAGTGCGGTTCGCGACATGGCTGGGATCGGCGAGGGCAAGGTTCGCCACCCACGGAAGGCCGACGCGCACCTGATCCTCGGCCGGTAGGGGCTTGATAAAGGCGATGAGCTGATCCACGCATGCGACGTGGCCCTGAGCTATGGGCAACCAGTGGGCGACGGTGTCCTGCCAGGCCAGCGGATCCCACCAGACGATGGGCTCGCCCTGAAGTTCCCGGTAGAGGTAAGCGGTTTCGGGGGCAGGGTTGGGAAGGAGCGAAGCCAGGGCCGAGTGGTAGTCGCTCCGCCCTGCGAAGGGCGTGTGCCCGGAGGCCTGCAGCGCGATCACACGGGCGACAACCGTCGGCCACATCCGTCGTGCGGTGGCTGCCCTGTCCGCCGACTCCTCGGCCGCGGAAGACAGCGCGCACAGGAAACTTTCCAGGGGCGTCGCGTCGTCGGCATAGGCGTCGAGGTGCTGGAAGACGGGTGCGTCCTCGCCCGTGCTTGCCACCGTAAGCAGTGCCCGCGCCGCGATCAGGGCGTGGGTGCCGCGACTGTCCATGTCGTGTTCGGCAGCAAGCAACGCGCGGCGGTGCGCTGCGAGGAGTACCGCAAGGAGTTCGCGGGCGGGGGCCGAGACGCAAATCGACGCCGTCGCTGCCGGGCCGAGGGCCCTGATCGCCGCATCGAGGCGGTCTACATAGATGGAGTCGGCGGTGGCTTCGGCGAGCGAGTGCGCGACGGGATCGTCGAGTGCGACGACCTTCAGCCGGCCGGTCTCCGAATCCCAGTCGCCGAGGACGCAGTCGCGCATCGTCTCGACCGTCAGATGGAAGGCTGTTTCGTGATGGCAGGTGCTGTTTCCGGCTGGGCACGCCGCCTGCCAAACGCAGTCGAGGCCACGGGCCAGGTGTACACGAACCTCGTTGACGATGGAACGCGCCAGCTTGCCTGCTGCGGCAGCGGTCTGACGGTACGTCGTCAAGCCGTCCTTGCCATCAAGCTGGGCGCGGAGCTCCGCGGCAGCGGGCAGAAGAAGGAGCGGCAGTGCCCGTGCAGCAATGCGGTCCGCTCCCTGCTCGAAGTATGACTCCTCGGATTCGAATCGACGTGGTGATGCCGCGCCCTCCCCGATGCGCAGGAGTGTGTCGACGGCGAAGCGCAGTGCATCGACGGGCAGGTCGACGCCGTCCACGATGGCTGTGGTGAGTGCCGTCGCGGCCACCGCGGCGGGTGCGTCCCACTGATCGCTGGGGTCGAGGCCAGACGGGTTCTCGAGGAGTTGTTGGGCCACAGCCAGGTCGGAGACCAAGTCGTCCGCGCCGACGGCCTCGTCCTTGCCGTTCATGGGATCGATGTAGTAGCGGACGCTGAGCCGAATGGCCTCGTGGGCACGTTCAGTTTCGACGTTCCGTGCCTGCAGCGCTCCAGCGACGTCTTGGGGCGGCGTGCTCTGGATCTGCAGGCCTCCTTCCACTTGCTGCGCCTGGTAGGTGCTGCGGTCGAGGATGCTGGCCCAGGCACGCACAGGTGCGAGCTGTTCCTGGACGGCTACCTCGTCGAGCTCGCCGAGTTCCTCCTCCGCCAGCCGCCTGGCCGTTGTGACAAGCCGTTGTCCGATCAATCGCAACTCGTCCGTTCGCCGATCGTCGGCGCGCAGCACCATCATCATGGCTGCTTCCCGCATTGACCATTGCCGGCGCTCGGGTGCCACCAGTCCATCAGCGGCTGCCCGCAAGCCGTTCGCTTCCTGGACGACACGTGCGAACTCCAGGTGCCAGATCTCCGGCTCGGTGAGATAGCGGTCCAGCAGACGGTCGGTGTGTTCCAGGTGACGAACCAGCAGCCCGACGACCAGGCCGAGCATCGCCAGATTCTCGCAGTCCTCGAGCAGGATGGCGACCAGCGCGGCCAGGGGGACGTCCGCCTCGACCAGTTGGTCACACATCTGCTCCAGCGCCTGCAGGGCGCTCATGCAGGGATAGGGACCGACACCGGTCCCCCGGTACCAGAGCCAGACATGCTCGTCTCCGACGTAGGTCCGGCGCGCCCCGGCGACGTCGAGGTTGATGCGGTAAGCGTCGAGGTCGTGGTCGTCGATCCGAACACTGTCGTGGCGGTGACCGCCTGCGAGGGTGCGAGCGCGCGCCAATGCGGCGTGGTTGAGCATGCGGTTCAGTACCGAGACGCCGTTGCGGAAGTCCCAGCGGAACAGCGGCATGAACGGGCCGCGGTACCAGGCCGCAAGAGGGCCCACTCCGAGCCTGCGAGCGCTATGGCGCCGGATGCCGTACTGGTGGAGTCTTGCCCCGTCTTGGTCCTCATTGATGTAGTAGGCCTCGGTCAGCTCGGCAAGGAAACCGCGCCGGTACATGGCCAGCGCCCGGCCGGTCAGTACCTCCTCGACGGCGGGACCGGCCCATGCCGGCGCATCGCGCGCGACGCGATGCAACACGGCCTCGCCGTCCTCACCGAGATCCGGGCCGAGCAGTGCCAGCAGTTCAACCATGAGTTCGTCGGTGATCTCACGGGGGAGCTGAAGCCGTCGACGACGGCGCTCGCGCTGACGACTGTCTCCCATGGAGAGCAGCCGCTGCCTCGCCAGGTACTGGCGCTCGGCTTCGGCTTCATCCGGTGACAGGGCCGCTTTGGCCGCAGCCGCGGCTGCCTGCTCGTCGTTGAGTCGGCGGTCGGCAGCGGCGCAGGCGGCGAGCAGGCGGTCGTGCAGCCTGACCCGGAGCGGATATCCGGCAGGTGTGTCCGCGATGATGACTGCGTGGAGCCAGTCCCGCAATATGTCCTGCACGTGCTTGCCTTGTCGCCAGGGTTCGTCGTCGTCGAGGAGCAGGGCGATGAGCGGCTCGGCTGCGGCGATCCGCACCAGTCCCGCTTCGTTGTGCAGCCGCTGGTGCACAAGACGGATGAGTCGCCGCAGGCCGGTGCCGGGCTCGGCGCGCAGCGTCAGCCAGGCCTCGCGCAGGATCGGGTCGGGCGCTCCGAGTGTCAGGAGCGCTTCACCGGGCACGTCTCCCCAGCGGTCCCCATGGCCTGCCGCGACCAGGTCGTCGAAGGCCTGCTGCAGGCGGGCGAACCTGCCGCGCAGAGGGGCTCGCGGAGTGTCGGGAGCGGCAAGCAGTGCCTGGCAGGCAAGGCGTGCAGCACTGAGCGCCCAACGCGGCACGCCGGCCTCGACCAATCTCGCCGTGGGGTGGCCGGCCGAGAGAAGGAGCCGGGCGATCGCATACCGGCGCACTTCATCGTGGGCGAACTGCGGGCCGATGGCGAACGGGTCGTCCGTGTGCGTGCGCAGTACCCCGTCCTGGCGGAGTCCGGCCAGCGCTGTGGGATCGATCGCTCCGATGACCTCCAGGGGGTCCCCTTGGCCGAGTTCAAGGGCGGCCAGGCGGAGAAGCGCGAGGTCCCGGGCGTCCGGGGTGCCGCGTTCAGGACGCTGGCGGAGCACCAGTCCCGACCACACTTGCTGCATGGCATCGGCGTCGCTGAGGGGTGTGGTCTTCACGCCTCCTCGGACGAGCAGGTCCACCACCACGGGTCTGCGCAGCAGTTCACGTGACCGCGAGTCCGCCGCGAGGGCCGACAATTCGTCGAAGACTGCGACGATTTCGGCTACCTGGGCATCGGTCAGCAGGGGTACCTCAAAGCTGGCAACCTCCCCGACGCAACGATCGTTGATCGTGTCACGGACCACTTGTTGGGCGTCGTTCGCTGTGACGGCGACAACTTTGACGTCGGCCTGAACAGCCGCGTCGATCAGATAGAGGAAGGGGTCCAGCATGCCCTCGGCGAGCGCGTCGGCGCCGTCGATGACAAGGAGGCGCCGGGGGGCGCTCAGCTCGCCGAGAAGCGCGGTGAGCGAGGTGCCGAGTACGGACTCCAATTCCACAGTGGTCGGGGGGAGGTGCCGCAGGTTGATACACGCCACCTGCCTGGAATCAGGGTCCTGTGCGGCGGCGGTGAGCGTGCGGACGACCAGGGCGCTCTTGCCCACGCCGGAGTCACCGTGCGCGACAACCCCCGGCGGGGACTCCACGAGCTGGAGCAGCTGACTTGCCGTATCGCTCCGGTCAAGATGCACCGTGCGACTGTCCTCGGCAGCGATCTCGTCGCGCACCGACGCCAGCGCGCGTTCGTGAAGGTGGCTGAGTGCCCTCCATCCCTGCCGGTGGTAACGCGTGGCCGAGTCGAGGACCTGGTGCGCATCGCGCCGCAGAAGACTCAGGTCGACGGTGGCTGCCTTCGGCGAGTACTCGTCAGCCAGGGCAACGAGCCGTTCCAGCAACCGCGTAGCCCCGTAGAGGTCCATGCCGCGGGCCACGGAGATCAGGGAGTTCGTTACTCGGGCCCAGTCCAGTTCGTCCGGTGTCTCGAGTCGGGGCATGAGCACGGTCAGCCGTGACAGCAACTCCCAAGTTCGCTGTTCGACGAGTTGTGTGCTGGGGTCGGCGGTGCCGAGCGTGGCCAGTGCGAGTTTGACGAGTTCTTCGATGTGCGTGAGTCGCGTGCGAACGCTGGCGGGGAACTTCCGGTGCGTCCGGAGGAGGCCGAAGAAGTTGGGCGCATCCTTTTGTGTGACTGCCTCGGCGGCGAGTACCGCCAGCTGCTCCGCGTGCTCTTGCGGACCGGCGACGACCAGAGCCGCCCGGTGTTCAGGCCCGTCTGTGGGTGGGTTGAGGACCTCCTGCACGAACGTGCAGATGAGCTTGGCGCTCGACTCGTTGCTCTGCACGAGGTCAGGTGCGCGGCGTACGGCGAGGGCGAGCACCAGGGACGGCTCCGGCTCGTCGGCACAGGCCGCGTGGATGACAAGGTCGTCAACCGAGTGTTCCGGTGCCTTCTGAAAGGCCACGCTGACGAATGACCGGCTGTCGCCCAGCTCGGACGCGCCATTGCCGAGGAGGAGATGGGCGAGGTATTGGACGGCGACCTTGCGCTCGAAGGTGACGCCGCCGCCCCCTGTCGCGTACGGGCTCATCCCGGTTGGAGCCGGAGCTTCGGCGGCGCTCACCCGAGTCTCCCCCAGCCACGTGCGCAGCACGTCGTTATCGGTGTTGAGGCGCCACTGCTTGGCACGCCCGACCTGGCTTGCGGTGGCGAAGCCGACCTCTCGGAGCTTGTCCAGCGCCGCTGTCGCCGTAGTCGGAGACACGTCCAGAGCCTTCGCGACCATCCGGCCGGACATAGGTGTGGCCGTCTCGGCCAAGGCCTCCAAGGCCCTGTACGCGTTCTCGCCCAGCGTGCCGCGGAACAGGTCGCCGGTTGACGTCACACCGCCACCATACCCTCGATGTCCAAACAGTCTGGACATCCGAACCGTATGTGCGGTTGTGAAATACGGTGGGTCTGCGCGCCTTCTCCGGACCCCGGCCCCTTGGGCCCCTGAGCGCGGATGGCCCATCAGAGCTGCCCAGGCAGGGCCCCGCTGGGCCAAGCCACCGCCACAACAGCGTTGGGTCGCGTCCACTACCAAGGCGGTCTCATTCGATATGCAGCACTCACGCCGAGCAGGACCCGGAAATCTCTTCTTCGGCCCGCAACCGGGCTGTACGCTTCTTCAGAGTGTCGGTCGCGTGCCGGCCCGCCAGCAGGTCAAAGCGTGGTCGAGGTACCGGTTGAAACTACCCACCAGATCCATGTTCGGGTCGAGCAGCAACTGGAGTTCGAGGCCGTCCATGACGGCGAGCAGCGCACGGAGTCATACACGGGGCAGCCCTACTCACGGCGCCCGGACCGCTGGCAGGTCGCCGGAGTCTTTCGAGCAACTGCAGCAGATCCTGCTCGCCGAGCTCAACGCGGCCGGCGAGCTCGACTGGACTCGCGCGCTGGCTGCCCCACGTGCGCGCCAAAAAGCGGCCGCGGCTGTCCGTCCCGTCGCCGGACGAGCCCGGCAGCCCCGACGGCGGCCTGAGCGCCTTTCGTGCGACAAGCGCACATCATGAAGACCGTGCGCGGTGAGCTGCGCCGCCGCATCCAGGCGGTGACCTTCCGTAAGGACACCCCGAACCTCAAAGGCCCGGGCAAGCTCCTACGTCGTCGAGCAGACCTCGCCCTGCTCCAGGGACAAACATTGTCTGAAGATCAGGTTCATCGGACCAATACGTGGGGCAAGCATCGAGGGCTCCTACAGGTTGAATTTCTAGCCTCATGCGGCGAGGTGGTGGTTGAGGGTTTTGGCGGCTGTGCTGATGGAGCCGGGCATGAGGTGGCGGTAGATCTTGAAGGTGATCTCGATGGTCTTGTGGCCCATCCACTCGGCGACGTCGGTGATGGGGATGCCGTGGGTGAGGCAGTTGGAGGCGAAGAAGTGCCGCATGCCGTAGACGACCATCCCTTCGGGGATGTCGACCTGGCCGGCCTTCTTGATCCGCTGCCACTGGTTGGCGATGTGGTAGTGCGGGAAGGTCCGGGAGGGGTCGCTGGGGTGGCGCAGCAGGTAGCCGTCGACGGTGCCGTGCTTGTCGGCGTACCACTCGATGGTCTGCCGCACCCGCGCGGGCAGGGGCACGTCCCGGTACTCGCCCACCTTGCGGTGCTTGAGCCGCTCGTACTGACAGGTGGTCCGGTTGACCTGCTCGGTGATGCGGTAGACGTCGTCGGCGACGATGTTGTTGAGGTTGACCGCGAACGCCTCGCCGTTGCGCATGCCGCACCCGCTCATCAGATCGGCGACCAGCAGGAAGCTGTCGTCGCCGGCGGTGCGTATCTGCCGCAGCTGCTCCGGTGAGGGAATCACCACCCGCTTGGGGTCGTACTGCGGCGGCTTCACACCATCTACCGGGTTGTCATCGAACAGCCCGAGCCGATTCGCGTCCAGCAGGATCGCCTTCAGCTTGTCGAAGGCGTTCGCCTGAGCGGCGAGGCCGATGCCGTTGCGCTCCAGGGTCTGCAGGAAGCCCTCGACGACCTTGTGGTCGAATGTGTTCATCCGCCGGCTGCCCAGCAGCGGCAGCAGATGGATGTTCAGCAGCGACTCCAGGTGCACCACGGAGGCCGGCCCCAGATCCCGCTGGCCGGCCTTCCACTCGCCAGCGTACTCCTCGAACCGCATCGCGCCGTACCGGGCGATCCTCTCCGCCTTCGCATGGCCCCGCGGGGCCGCCTTCTTCGCCTTGTAGATTTCCGTCAAACGCTCGACGGCCGCGTCCTGGGTCGCGAACCCGGACTCCTCCAACTGCCGCCCCGCCGCCGACCGATACCGGATCTTGTACGGGTGAGGGCACTTCGACCACCGCGACCGCGGATGCTCACACTCCTTGAAAAACGACCCCATCCCACGAACCAGGACAGCGGACCCCATGGTTGCTGCTCCTCCACGACCGATGCTGGCAACTTGCTGACCCTCACCGGTTCGGAATGCCGCTGACCTGCACTGATGTGCGCAGGATCCGCTATGTTCTGGAACTGGATCGGCCGGACTCAGGCGGAGATCGAGCAGGCGCGTCGTGACTGGATGGAGGGCACGCGGTTCGGGGAGGTGAAGGGCTACGACGGGGCTCCGCTGCCGGCCCCTGAACTGCCGGCGGTGGCGCTGAAGCCGCGGGGCCGGGTGCGTTGACCTGTTTATCTGTGCCCCGGCCGTCGTGGCGTCCTGCTCCGCGAAGCGCGTAAGTACGGGTACTCATGCGCGAATTGTGAGTACCGCCTGCCTGCTGTTCGCTGTCCTGCCCGTCGTCTGGTTCATCGCCGCTCCCGTCCTACCGGCGCAGGTGTTCTGGTTCCCGTTCTGGTTGGGGGCTGTGGTTTGGAACGGAGCGGACGGCCAAGGCGGCATCAGCCACTTGTTCGGCTGACGGTAGGCAAGCGGGTATAGCTCAGAGGCGCCCGGCGCGATGCCGGGCGCCCGTTCCGCGCAGTGCGCCCGCTAGGGGCGTGCACCCGGTTTGTTCACCACGCCCCAGGTGGCGCGGGCGCTGACCATCGTGGCGGAGTCGTATCCGGAGGGGCGGGACGGCCTCTGTCCCTTGGGCGGCTCGATCGGAGCGGCGTGTTCGGCCTCGCCGAGGTAGGCGTAGGTCTCCGGGTCGAAGAGGATCTCCTGTGTGCCCTGGGCGCCCGACGCCGTGCGCTTGGCGAAGTGGACGCTGACGCTGATCGCCGCACGGCCGAGGGGATCCTTGACGCCCTTCGTCACGCGGGCGTCCGGGATCTTCGCCAGTGCCCGGAACAGCCCCGCCTGGACGTTGGACGGGATGAGCACGGAACGGTAGAGGACGTGGATCTCCCGCCAGTCGCGTTCCGCGGGTGTCTCGCCCGCGATGTCGCCGATGGCGTGCTCCTCACGGATGCGCCGCATCATGCGGTCCGGGTCGCCGGGCAGGGTGACGAGGAAGCGCCAGAACTGCCGCTGGGACCGGTCGTCGTAGCCCTCCTTCTTCCATTTCTCCTCCTGGTTGGGCCCGTACCAGACCTGAAGCTCGTTCGGGTCGAAGTCCGAGACGGGGCCCGACGGAGGAATGCCCGGCAGTCTGGCGTGGCCTGTGCCGTCCCAGCGGGTCCATGACTCCGCGCTCTGCGGTTTGCCCTGGACGAAGACCGTGGTCTTTTCGTACACCCACTGCTTCGGCTCGGGTTCGACGACCGGCGTCTTCTCCACGGTGGCCGCGGCCAGTTCGAGGGCGGCGGCGGAGGCCCTCGCCGACAGGAGCTGACGGCCGGCGGGGGTGTCTGTGGGGGTGTCGTCGGGGAGGGTCGCGACGATGCCGCCGGTCACGGAGAGGGCCGCGGTCGCAGCGACGCCCACCAGGACGACCCGGCGACGCGCGAGGACATGCCGCACGCCGCCCGGGGTTTCCTCCCGGAACGCCTCGGTGAGCCGGGCCCGCGCGGGGGCGAGGCGGTCACTGTCGGACAGAGGGGCTTCGGCGCGCAGTTCACGGAGCGCGGTCAGCTCGTTCATGCGGGGCCACCTTCGTGTACACGGGGTTCGAGGACCGGGCCGTGCGCCTCCGTCACGGCGCGCAGCTTCCTGCGGGCCCGGTTGAGCCGGGACCGTACGGTTCCCACGGGGATGTCGAGGGCCTGGGCTATCTCCTGGTAGGTGAAGTCGGCCCAGGCGAACAGCAGCAGGACGTGACGGTCACCTGCGGACAGCCTGGCCAGCGCCTCGGCCAGGGGGCGGGACGCGGCCTGCGCGGCGAGGCGGTCGTCCGCGGAGTCGGTCCAGCTCTCGGCGACCGGGTCGCTGCCGGTGCGGGCCAGGACCTTCAGAGCCCTGACCTCCTCGCGGCGGTGCCGGCTGATCTGCTTGGCGGCGATCCCGTGCAGCCAGGGCCGGACACCGGCCCGCTGCGCGTCGAAGCGCTCGCGTATCCGGAAGGCCGTCAGAAACGTCTCCGCTGTGACGTCATCGGCCGCGTCCTGCCCGAGCCGCCGGGCGACGTACCGGTGGATGGCGGGCGCGTGCCGGTCGAAGAACACGGCGAAGAGCTCGGGTTCCTCGATGGACGCCGCGATCAGAGCGGCGTCGCCGTCCGCGGTATCGCTTCCGGGGGCGCCGTCCCCTGGTGAGGGGCGACACGGTGCATCAGTCATGGACGGTCCGTGGGGTGTCGTGGGTGGGCGGGTCAGCGTTCACCCGTACTTGCCCGGCAGACGGCAAAGGGTTCACGGTCCGCTCGGAGGGGCCGCCGCCCCCCCCTGCACCCGTGTACGTTCCTCCGGCATGGCCTGCGATGGTGGCGCACAAGCACAAATACGGCCGGTCAGGTCTGATCTGCGGCGCGCAGGGCTTGTGCCAGCCACTCCAGCTCCTCGGTCGCGTCGGGCGATGACTCCTGCCCGCGCACGCGGGCGACGAGCCTGCGGTAGCGCTCCGCGCCTGCCTCGATCCCGGCCTCCAGGCTGCGCAGCACGGCGGCCCGATCGGCGCTGCCGAACAGCTCGGACAGCACCTCGACCGCTGCCGGCCCTTCGGGAGCGACCCCCCGCTTTCTGACCTCTACGACGGTCTGCACGACCTGCCTGGCCCACCAGATGGACGCTCCCGGGGGACGACCCTGTCCCGGTGCGGGCGTGTTGAGTTCCATCCATGTGCGCAGCCGGGCGCGAAACCCGGGGTCCTGCACCAGTTCGGCCAGTTCGATCCAGGCGTCGACCTGCTCAGGTGTGGGATCGTCGGGCAATTCGATGCTCAAGGTGTGCAAGCGGTCACGCAGGCGCGGCTCGACGTCGAGACCGCCGAACACCTCCTCCTTGAACTCGTCGATGATCTGCTTGCGTTCGGCGGCGGAGAGCCGCGCCAACCGGTTCATCAGTGCTGTCTCCTCAGCGGTCGAACCCCGTTTCGCCACGGTCGACAGGACGGCCCGGCTCACCTTGAGCGAGCGGATCCGCGCGTCGAGCGCGGCCACGTGCGCGTCGGCGACCTCGGCGACCGTGGTGCGGCCGCTCAGGACGCGGCATACGTCGTCGAGCCCGAGGCCCAGCTCCCGCAGGGTGCGCACCAGCTCGACGCGGGCCACGGACTCGGCGTCGTACAGCCGGTAGCCGCTGGGGGAGCGGGCCACGGGCGGCACCGCTCCCTCGTCCGACCAGAAGCGCAGGGTACGCACCGGAAGTCCGGTGCGGTGCGCGAGCCGGCCGATGGTGAGCACGTCGGGGCGTTCGTCGTCCATGGGCGAGATCCTGGACCTTCCAGCCGCTGGAAACTCAAGTCTGCCGATGCCCGGCCGCGTGTCTCGCGCCACTCGGGGACGAGTTGCACGCCGTACGAGGCGACCGTCGGCGGAGCCCGAGCTGCCTGCGGGTTCTTCGGGAATCTCGGGAAATCCAGCCGGAGAGCAAAATCTCCCAAAGTGCAAGGTGGCCTCCGCCCACCTCAAGTACGGTTTCTCGGCGTGATCGAATCCGAGAATGAGATCAGCGAGGATCTGGTCCGCGACCTGCTTCGGGAACAGCATCCGGACCTGGCCGAACTGCCGATCCGCGAAGTGGCGGGCGGCTGGGGAAACCAAATGTGGCGCCTCGGCAACGAGTTGGCCGTCCGGATGCAGCGGATGGACACGAGCCCCGATCTGCAGCTCAAGGAGCGCCGGTGGCTGCCGACTCTGGCCGCGCGCCTGCCGCTGCCGATCCCTGTCCCCCTACGGGACGGTGCGCCGTCCGGGCGCTTCCCCAAGATCTGGACCGTCATGACATGGGTCGAGGGCACGCCGCTGGACCACGGCTCGATCACTCGCGGCGACCACGCGGCTGAGGCGCTGGCGGGTTTCCTCAGGGCGCTGCACGTGGAGGCGCCCGCCGACGCGCCGACCGCTTCGGACTTCGGCGCTCACCTGACTGCGCGGAGGGCTTCGAGCACTTCTTCCAGGCCGTTGCCCCTACCGACCTCGCCGACGAGATCCGTGAAGTCTGGGGCGAGGCCGTGGCGGCCCCGGGATGGGAGGGCCCACCGGTGTGGGTACACGGCGACCTGCATCCCGCGAACGTCGTCGTCGCGGACGGGACACTGGCGGGCATCGTCGACTTCGGCGCACTCGTCGCCGGCGACCCGGCGTGGGACCTCGCGGCCGCCTGGCTGCTGCTCCCCGCGGGCGGCGCCCCGCGGTTTTTCAACCGCTACGCACAGGCGGACGAGGCAGCGGTACTACGGGCTCGCGGACTGGCCGCGATGAAGAGCCTGTTCCTGATGTTGATGGGCCAGAACGGGGACCGACGCCTGCCCGGCGGCAAGCCGAACTGGGGGCCCGCAGGCCGGTCCGCACTTGATCGTGTCCTGAAGGGCCTTTGACGCCGGCGAGGATCGACTGAGCCCGGTCATGCACTCGCTGACTGTCAGTGATAGGCGTGGACGACCGCGTGGCCCTTGCCTCGGCCGATCATCCACTTGTTGACCGGCGTTGTGATCACGAAGGCGACCACGAAGCCGCCGAGCAGCGCCGCCCAGAACAGCCCGTCGGACAGATGGGCGTCCATCGCGCCGGGCGTGAGGGCGATGATGCCGTTGTCGACGATCTCCATCACGGCGATGGAGACGGTGTCGGCGGCGAGCGCGACTTTGATCGCGGTCTTGAAGTCCAGGCCTGCGCGACGGACCGCGAACAGCGTGAAGGAGTAGCCGAAGAGGAACGCGAGCGTGATCGCCAGGATCATGGTGGGCACGTTGCCCCACATCAGGGCTGTGCCGATGACCATGCCGAGGATCTCGCCGATGGCGCAACCGGTCAGGCAGTGCAGCGTCGCCTTGAGCGCCATTCCCCAGGACACTCCGGCGTGGCCGTCATGGCCCGCGTGGCCGTGCACGTCGCCGGCGTGGTGAGCGGTGTGGTCCATGGCCTTCTTCCCCATTCCCGTTGAGTGCGGCCCATTCCCTGAGCCCCACAGCCAGGAACCATATACCCCCCTGGGGTATATCGCCAGGGCTTCTGGACGCCCACCGCGCATACCGCGTCAGTGCACCTGCGGCCCTCCGCTCAGCCGCGGCTTGCCGCGCGGTACCAGCCCCAGGGCCACCACGGCACTCGCCGCCGCCGCGATGGCGCAGACCGTGCAGGCGTCGGTGAAGCCGCCGGCGGAGCGGGACTCGATGCCCTGCGCCGAGGCCGGTGGCCACGGCTGCCGGAAGGAACACGAGGCCGGTCTTCAGTGGAGTGAAGCCGCGGACGTGCTGGAGGTAGACCGAGCCGAGGAAGAAGTACGCGATCAGCAGCGCGGTGGCGATGAGTATGAGGAATGCGCCTGCGAACACCGGACGCCGGGTGAACATCCGCAGGTCGGCTGTGGCCGGCGCCCTGCGCACGCTCGCGGACCAGGGACGGCTGGTCATCCCCGACCTGGAAGCCGCGATCATCCAGCTCTACGCGCTGCTGGTCTTCCCCCACACGGTCTTCAGCACCTACGGCACCCACATCGAGGACAGCCGGACTGCCCGTCGGCCGTGCGTGCCCTGGCCGGCTCGCTGACCGAACGTCGCCTTCCCTCACCGTCCGTGCTCGCCCTGCGATCCGCTGGTGTGGGCGAAGCGGCCCCGGGTGTTATTGAATGAGGTGTGCGGTCAGGAATCTCGGGGCCCTGTCGCCCGGGTTCTGGCACGGCCCCGGCGCTGTGCCGGGGTTGGCGAGCGAGCTGAGAGATCCGCATGGACTCCACCCCCTCCCCCTCGTCCGCGTCGCCGTTCGACATGGTCAGCGGCGCCTTGGGGCAGTACATCCCACGGGGCGGGGCGGCAGCGGCCGCCGCTTCTGCCGACCCGCAGGGCGACAGCGCCGCTCGCCCACGCGTACCCGCCCATCCGGCCCCCGGCCGTCAGGAGCAGATCCTCGGCGCGGTCAATCTGGACCGGGAGCTGAGAATCACCCGCTGCAATCTGGGCGCCCCCGTCTTCGCGGGGGTGGAGGCCGTGATCGGGAGCTCTTTCGTCGACCTCCTGCCTCCCTGGGACGTACCGACGGTCACACGGCGGTTGCGGCAGGTCCTCGAGACCGGTGAGCCGCACGTCGCGCGGGTCCAGCGCCTGCGGCGCGGCGACGGTTCGGAGCTGGTGGTGTCGATGAGCATCCTGGCCGCCGCGGCGCCTCAGGAGGGCCTGACCGTCTCCCTGATCGCCATGGCCAGGAGGCTGCACCTGTACGCCGCCGAGACCGCGATCGGCACCTCGCTGGACATCGGCGAGACCGCGCAGTCGCTGGCGGAGTCGCTGCTGGCCTGGGGAGACGTGGCCGCCATCGACCTCGACCTCGCCGTATGGACGGGCGAGGTGGTCACCGAGCAGCCGCAGCGGCGCATCCGGCTGCGGCGAGCCGCCCTGGTGCCGGACCGGGCATGGCCCGACGGCTACGTGACCCCGGGCGACGATCTTCCCAGCGACGCGAGCCGCTTGCTGTCGCAGGCGATACGGCGTGACGATGCCGCGCAGGCCATCGTCATACCCGACCGGGAAGCGATCGAGCGGGCGCTCGGCAGTGCGCGACTGGTCCGTGCCCTGGTGCCCAGCGACCGGGCGGCCGGTGTGGCGTACATACCGTTGGTTCTGAACGGAGCGCCGCCCGTCGTTCTCGGTGTGGCCGAGGTCTGGCGGCGGGCGGACCGCCCCTTCCACGACAGCGAGCTGCTCGACCTCCAGGAGCTGGTTGCCAGGACCTCTCATCACGTCGACCTGGCCCGTCAGCACCAGCGCGAGCACACGCAGGTCCTGGCGTTGCAGCGCCGACTGCTGCCACGGTCCGGCGGCGACACCATCGAGACCGCCAGCGTCTACCAGCCCGCCACTCCCGACAGCGCGGGCGTCGGCGGTGACTGGGTGAACAGCTTTCCGCTGCCGGACGGCCGTACCGCGCTGGTGGTCGGTGATGTCGTCGGGCACGGCCTGGGAGCGGCGGCGACCATGGGACAGCTGAGCATGGAGGCCCGCGCGCTGCTGTCCGCGGGGCTGGCGCCCAACGAGGTGCTGGAGCACCTGGACGAGACCGTGACGCTGCTGGACGACACGGAGTCCGGGCTGGTGGCCGGTTACAGCGCCCTCGGGTCGACCTGCTGCATCGCCGTCTACGACCCGGTCAGCCACCAGGTGGCGCTGTCCAGCGCCGGCCACCTCCCCCCGGTCCTGGTGCCCCCGGAGGGGACCGCCGGCTCTGTCGCGGTACGCCCGCACCCCGGGCTGGGCGCCGAGTTCGCGCTGCGGGAGCCGTTCGACGTGCACATGTTCAACGTCCCCCCGGGCTCGCTGCTCGCCCTCTACACCGACGGCCTGGTGGAGGACCCCGCCCTGTCGATCGACGAGGGCATCGGCAGGCTGGCGGACGTCGTGTCCACCGTGCACCCCTGGGACGCCCTGCCGCAGGCCGCGCGGCGCGTGGTCTCCGAGCTGGCGCCGGTGCGCCGGCGCGACGACGTGACCCTGCTGCTCGCGCGCATGATCGGCTACCGCAAGGGGGACACCGCGACCTGGCGGCTGCCCGCCCGCGGCGACGCGGCCGCCCGGGCCCGTGAGCTGGTCTCCGCGCTGCTGGCGCAATGGCGCACCCGAGCCGACACCCGGGACAGCGTGCTGCTGGTGGTCAGTGAACTGGTCGCCAACGCGGTCCGCTTCGCCGAAGGACCCATCACGATACGGCTGATCAGGGCCGGTCACGGGCTGCTGTGCGAGGTGGGCGACACCGGCAACGGCAGGCCCCGGCTGGGCCGGGGCGCGCTCCTCGACGACGGTGGCCGAGGCCTGCACATCGTGCATGGGCTCACCACCCGGTGGGGGGTGCGGTGGACCGACACCGGAAAGGTGGTCTGGGCGTCCGTGGCGACAGCCGCGAGGTGACACGGCTGCGGAGGGGCCGGGTGACGTGCGCTCGTCGGGCGGCGCCACCGGCGGGTACGGGCGGCCCGACCGCCGGTACGGGTTACAGCCACTCTCCTTGCAGAGCGGTGGCCGTGAGGCCCGGGGCCGCCGCGTACAGGACGGCACGACTGCCGCGTTCCTGCCCGGCGTCGTGCGCTCTGCGCAGGATGTCGAACACGGCGGCGCCTCCGCGGTTGCCGCTGGTGTAGCTCTCCCGGCTGTAGTCCAGCAGCCCCGACGGCCACCCGTCGGGCATCGTCTGCTCCATGTATTCCAGCACGCGCGTCCCGCCGGGGTGCGCGAGCAGAACGTCGGGGTGCCAGGAGCCGGGGTCGTCCTGGTAGCGGACGCGCAGCCACTCCCACATCGCGGTGACCGTCTCCTGTACGGCGCGCGGCCCGCGCCGGTCCATCACGAAGTGGGTGCCGTCCTCCCGGGTCTCCAGGCGGTGCAGATCCTGGGTGCCGGGCAGGGTGTGGTGCCAGGCGGCGTCCAGCCGCAGCACCGACTCGGGCCTCGGACGGCCCGTGACCACCGCGGCGACCGCGGTGTCGGCGAACAGCAACCGGACGATCAAGGACTCCAGGGTGTCGTCCGCGGGCTGGTAGGTCGTGCTCAGTGCCTCCGCGATCACGACCAGGACCACCCGGTCGGGGTCCGCGGCCACGAGATCCGCCGCCAGCGCCAGGGAGCGGGTCCCGGCGACGCAGGCCCACTGTGTGGCCGGCAGCAGCATCACATCGCCCCGGAGCGGAAGGTCGTTGGCCAGGGCGACGTCCAGCCCCGGCAGCGCCGGGGTGGTGGAGTGGCTGGTGATCAAGCAGTCGACGTCCGCGGCGTCCAGCCCGGCGATCTGCAGGGCCCCGCGCGCCGCACGCTCCCCACAGGACCGCACGGCCGCCCAGGCGGGCGCGGTGCGCTCCTGGACGGTCTGCGGCGCGGGTATCGCCTCGAGGGCGGCGATCACGCGATCCACGTCCTGTTCGGTGAACCCGTCTCCGGCCAGCGCCTCGCGGGCCGGCCCGATGCCGGCAGCCGGCAGGCCGCTCCCGTTGCCGGGCGCGACGGCGGTCTCCAGCGGCAGCATCCACCCGCGGTTCTCGATGCCCGTACTGGCCGCGATGGCGTCGATCCGCGGCGCCCACGCCGTGTGCGGGTGCCGGCCGCGTACCTCCGTCACGATCTGGCTGGTCTTCACGGTGTGCTCGCCGTGGATCACGGCGGGCGGGCACAGGTAAGCGGCCATGATGGGCACCTTTCTCGGGGGAGCGAGGTGGAGCATCACGAACGCTGTGTCATGGATCACTTGGGCGCGGTGTGTCCAAGTCCATTTCGGTGCGCTCCACTTCGGGCTTCGGTAGCCGTTCCGAGAATGGACGCTAATTGGACATTTGCGCTGTGATCTGGGCAACTTAGGTCGTTTTTGCCATGCGTGACATGGCGCACACTCCGCTGCTCGCCCCCCGAAGGTCCCTCAGTCGAGACAGAACTCGTTGCCCTCGATGTCCTGCATCGCGATGCAGGACTCGTTGTCGTCGTCGGCGGGCAGGAGCTGCACGCGTACCGCGCCGAGCGCTACCAGTCGTGCGCATTCGGCCTCAAGCGTGGCCAGGCGCTCTTCCCCCACGAGTCCGGTGCCGGCCCGCACGTCGAGATGCACCCGATTCTTGACGACCTTGCCTTCGGGAACGCGCTGGAAGAACAGTCGCGGTCCCACACCTGAGGGATCGACGCATGCGAACCACGCACCCTGATCCGCAGGAGGCAGAGAGCGGTTGAATTCATCCCAAGTGGCGAACCCCTCCGGGGGCGGCGGTACGACGTACCCCAGCACCTCGCACCAGAAGCGAGCGACGCGCTCGGGTTCCGCACAGTCGAAGGTGACTTGGAACTGCTTGATCGATGACATCGGCGCACCATAGCGTTTTACCGGCCCGGCCGCCGCTTAATTCGTTGGACATGCCATGCGCTCTCCATGACCATTCGCGCTGTGACAGACAAAGCCGAGCGCCGTACCTCAGTCCCCCCGAGCACCAAGTCCGTGCGATTCGTCGAGTTGTCGAGCACGGCCATGAACGCCCTGCTGAAGGACGACTTGGCTCAGGCCGGTGCCGAAGCCGGTGTCGCCCTCCCCGAGTTCTTCCTCACCGACAGGGCGAAGTGGGTGTGGCGGTATCGAGTCGGTCAGCTGGACGCGGACCCGGGTTGCGCGGGGTGGCTCACGCAGGCCGTGGTGGCCGAGCCGGAGGGGGCCGTCGTGGGGTATGCCGGGTTCCACGGTCCGCCGGACGACGCGGGCATGGTGGAGCTCGGTTACACGGTGGTCCCCGCCCACCGTCGTCAGGGCTACGCCAGGGCGATACTCACCGCGCTGCTGGAGCGGGCCGCTGCCGAAGCCCGCGTCAGGATCGTGCGGGCGACGATCAGTCCCGACAACACGGCGTCCCTGGCCACGATCGCCGGGTTCGGCTTCGTGGAGGTCGGAGAGCAATGGGACGACGAAGACGGCCTCGAACTCATCTTTGAGGTTCCTGCCTGATCGCGGTGTTGGGAGTGCGCGCGGCGATCAGGGTGATGTCGTCGCGGGGGTTCACCGAGCTCCTCGGCGAGTTTCGCGCACAGCTCGGGCAGCGGCAGGTGACGGTGGCGGTGACGTGCTGGCGCAGGCGGGTCATGCCGTTGTCGTAGCCCAGCAGATGCTCGGCCCACCGGTTGCAGGCGATCACCGTACCCTGGTCGTCCACGGCGTACACACCGGCTTCACCGCGGCGAACAGGGTCGACATCCGAGCCTCGTCCACGCCGACGCCCATGGCGTCATGTTCTCCCGGCTTGCTCTCCACCTCACCTGTTCTGCCCGCCCCAGCCCCCGCCCCGACAAGCCTCGCCGACAGCCGACACACACCGAGGAGTCCTTCCATGTTCCGCGGCCTCAGCGCCTTCCCCCTCACGCCCACGACGGAAGACGGCATCGACGAGCGGGCGTTCAGCGCCCTCGTCTCCCGCCTCGCCGCCGCGGGCGTCGACTCCATCGGCGCCCTCGGCTCCACCGGCGGCTACGCCTACCTCACCCGCGAGGAGCGCGCCCGCGTGGCGAGGCTCGCGGTCCGGGCCGCCGACGGTGTGCCGGTCATGGCCGGCATCGGGGCACTGCGCACCTCGCAGGTACTCGCCTTCGCCGAGGACGCGCAGCAGGCGGGCGTGTCCGCGGTCCTGCTCGCCCCGATGACGTATCAGCCCCTCACCGACGACGAGGTGTTCGGCCTGTACGAGAGCGTCACCCGTGAGCTGTCGGTGCCGCTGTGCGTGTACGACAACCCGCGCACCACTCATGTCCACTTCACCGACGAACTCCACGGCCGTATCGCCGAGTTGCCGAACGTGGCCGCGGTCAAGATCCCGCCGGTGCCCGAGGACCCGGCGGCCGCGCGACAGCGGGTCGCGACGTTGCGGGCGCTGCTCCCGGACACGGTGGGCGTCGGTGTGAGCGGCGACTGGGCGGCGGCGGCCGGACTGAACGCCGGGTGCGACGCGTGGTACTCGGTCGCCGGCGGCCTGTTCCCGGCCACCGCCCTCGCCCTCACCCGCGCCGCCCAGGCCGGTGACGCCGCGGGGGCCACGGCTCACTCCGAGCGGCTGGAGCCCCTCTGGGAGCTCTTCCGCCAGTACGGCGGCCTGCGCGTGATGTCGGCGGCCGCCTCGCGGCTGGGCCTCGTGACCGAGCCGAATCTCCCGCTGCCCCTGCGGGGCCTGCCCTCCGACGCCCGACGCCGACTCGTCACCGTCCTGGAGGACCTCGCCCTGGATGCGAGCGCGTGACCGGCCTACTTGAGCTCGGCGGGGTGACTCACGCACAATGCCAGGCATGACCGCTGCCGCCGACATCCTCGTGGGACGACTGCACGTCGATCTGTGCCGCCAGTCCAGCGCGACCTGTCGCGGCTGACGACCAAGAGCCCATGAGTTCCCCGGCGGCGTAGGGCCACCGGGTCGTCGGCCTCGGCGCGTCCGCGTCCCCCACAGCACCATGCGCACCGGCCAGGGCTGCGGCCAATCCCTTTTTCACGCGCCCTTTGCGCGCTCCGACGCGTCCGCGTCCCCGGACGTGGTCTCCGCGTCGGCATGCCGCACGCCGTCTCCGCACCCCACTCGGAGTCACATGTCCGCGCATGCCTTGTCCCTACAGGACGCCCCCGCCCCCTCCCGGCTCAGGACCGTAGTACTCGCCAGTCTGCTGGGCACCACCGTGGAGTGGTACGACTTCTTCCTCTACAGCACCGCCGCCGGGCTCGTCTTCGACAAGCTGTTCTTCCCGACGTCCAACGGCACGGTCGGCACGATGCTGTCCTTCGCGACGTTCGCCGTGGGCTTCGTCGCCCGACCCGTGGGCGGTCTGCTCTTCGGGCACATCGGGGACCGGATCGGCCGTAAGCACACCCTCGCCTTCACCATGGGGCTGATGGGCGTCTCCACCGCCCTGATCGGTCTGCTGCCCACGTATCAGCAGGTCGGCATCCTCGCCCCCGCGCTGCTGCTGGTCCTGCGGGTCGCACAGGGCGTGGCGCTGGGCGGGGAATGGGCCGGGGCGGTGCTGCTGGCCGTGGAATACGGGCCCGACGGCCGCAAGGGCCGGTTCGGCAGCTGCCCGCAGATCGGGCTGGCCCTCGGACTGGCCCTGGGGACCGGCGTGTTCGCGCTGCTGAGCGACGCGCTCAGCGACGAGGCGTTCCTCGCCTACGGATGGCGGATCGCCTTCCTCGTCAGCCTGGTGCTGGTCGTGGTCGGACTGGCCGTGCGGCTGAAGATCGACGAGACGCCGGCCTTCCGTGCCGTACGCCGCCTTCAGGAACTGCCGCGTTCCGCGCCGCTGGTGGAGCTGACACGTGCGCCGCGGGCCCGCCGGCACGTCCTGCTCGGGATGCTCGCCCGGTGGGGCGAGGGGGCCGCCTTCAACACCTGGGCCGTCTTCGCCATCACCTACGCCACCGGAACGCTGAAGCTGGACCGTACGCCGGTGCTGCTCGCGGTCACCGCGGCGGCGCTGGTGATGGCCGTGCTGATACCCGTGTCCGGGGCGGCGGCCGACCACCACGGAGCCCGCCGGGTCTACCTCACCGGCATGGCCGCCTTCTCCGTCTCGGTCTTCCCGGCGTTCTGGCTCTTCGGCACCGGCGGGACCTGGGCCTTCGCGGCGGCGCTGATCGTGACACTCGGGATCGTGCACGCCTGGTTCTACGGCGCCCAGGGCACCCTGTTCGCCGCCCTCTTCGCCACCCCGGTGCGGTACACGGGCATGTCCTTCGTCTACCAGGTGTCCGGCATCTTCGCCTCCGGCATCACCCCGCTGATCATGACCGCCCTGCTGGCACTCGGTTCGGGCAGTCCGTGGTGGGCCTGTGGCTATCTGGCGCTGACCGGCCTGATCAGCGTGTGGGCGACCGGCCGGCTGCGGGACGAGGACCTGCATGTCCCGACCGGACCGGCGTCCCTGACGCAGTCATCGGCCACAGGGGGAGCGAGGGCCGCCTAGTCCTCCTGTGCCCAGGGCCCTAGCTTCTCGGGGTTGCGGATCGCCCAGATGCGGGTGACGCGTCCGTCGGAGACGTCGAACGCGGCCACGGTCATGACGACGCCGGCGCGCCGGGCCACCAGGCCCGGCACACCGTTGACCAACCGCTCCAGGAGTTCGAGCCCGGGAGCCTTGTCGGCGATGGCGACCATGTACCGGGCGATGCGCGCACCGCCCTCGACCGGGTGCAGGACGGTGCCGACCATGCCGCCGCCGTCGGCGGTCATCACGGCGGCCGGGTCGAGGAGTCCGACGAGGGCCGCGATGTCCTTCGTCTCCCATGCCTCTCTGACGTGCCGCACCACGTCGGCCCGGCCGGTGGCCGGCACCGGAGCACGTGTGACGTCCACCCGCCGGCGGGCGGAGGCGGCCAGCTGCTTGCAGGCCGCGGGGGTACGGCCGAGAACGTCGGCGATCTCGGCGAACGGGTAGCGGAAGACGTCGTGCAGGACGAACGCCACCCGCTCGGCGGGCGTCATCGACTCCAGGACGACGAGGAAGGCCATGGCGACCGACTCGTCCAGGACGATCTGGTCGGCGGGGTCCGCGGGGCCGGTGGCGTCGGCGCCGCCCGCGCGGTCCCACTCGGTGCGGTCGGGCAGCGGCTCGGGCAGCCACGCGCCGACATAGCGTTCACGGCGGGCCCGCGCCGAGCCGAGCAGGTCCAGGCAGATGCGGCCGGTCACCGTCGTCAGCCAGGCGCCGGGGGACAGGATCTCCTCCTGCCGGCTCTGTGACAGCCCGTACCAGCGCGCGTAGGCGTCCTGTACGGCGTCCTCCGCCTCGGTCACCGAACCCAGCAACCGGTAAGCGACGTTGATCAGTCGGCGTCGCTCGCCGGCCACTTCAGCCGTCCTCGTCCCGACACTCCCCATGGCTCCGGCCGCCCCCCCTCGCCTTACCTTTCGCGGGCCCGCGTCGTCGAGCCGGTGAGACCTTATCGATCTGCCGCCCGACGGCGGGAAAAGGGGACTGTGACATGGCCACTCAGGTGACGGCAGCGGCGAACGCCCGGCGCACTTCCTCGTTCCTGCGGATCGCGATCGCCCTGCAGACCCTGACGATCTTCCTCCAGGCGGTCTCGGCGGGACTGCTGCTGACCTCGTCCTACGGGGCGATGCTGCATGATGTCGGAGCGCGGGTGATGTACGGGGCGTCGATGCTGTACCTGCTCGCGGCGGTGCTGGCGTGGAAGCCGGGCGGCGGCACGCCCCGGCCCGTGCTGCACGCCACGGGCTTCCTCGTACTCGCCTCGATACAGGTCGTGGTCGGCATCGCGCACGTCCCGTCGGTCCATCTCCCCCTGGGCGTCCTGATGTTCGGGCTGAGCCTGCTGGCGCTGGCCCGGCGCTGACGTCCGGCGCGGGGCGGCACCCGGTCACCGGCTACTCATCGGACAACGTGAGGTCGGGAACCCGCCAGGCCGCGATCACGAAGGCGACCAGGGACACCGCGGCACCCGTGAGGAAGACGAGGCGCATGGAGGCGACATAGCCCTCCAGGAACGGCAGGGCCGCGCTCGGGTCGAGGGCGCGCAGGAACGCGGAGTCCTCCAGGTCGACGCCGCCGTCGGGGCGGAGCACTCCCGTCAGGGCGTGCGCGTTGTCCGGCTGGGCCAGCAGCCGGCGGTAGGCCGGGTTGTGGCGGGCCTCGGCCAGCCGGTCGGCGATGCTGCCGGCCGCCGTGGTGAACAGGACCGACAGGAACGCGGCGGTGCCCACCGTGCCGCCGTTGGAGCGGAAGAAGTTGACCGATGCCGTCGCCGCGCCCATGTCCGTACGGGGCACCTCGCACTGCGCGAGCGTGGTGAGCGTCTGCATCGACGCACCGAGCCCCGCGCCCATCAAGGCCATGCCGAGCGCCGGGTGCCACAGCGGGCTGTCCGCCCGCAGCGTCGCGAAGACGAGCATCGCCGCGGTGAACGAGCCGACACCGGCGACGAGATGGACCTTGAACCGGCCGGTCCGGGCGATCATCCGGCCCGTCAGCAGTGTCACCGCGAGGTTCGCGGCGACCGTGGGCAGGGTGGCCAGGCCCGCCGCGATGGGACTCATGCCGCGGACCAGCTGCAGGTAGAGCGGCAGCGTCGTCATCGCGCCGAACATGCCGATGCCGACGACGAAGTGCAGCCCGACACCCAGCCGGAAGGTCCGGATGCGGAACAGCCGGGGCGGCAGCAGCGCGGCGTCGCCCGTCCGCCGCTCGACCACCAGGAACACGGCCAGACCCGCCACTCCGATCGCGTACATCGACAGGGCCAGGGGCGAGTCCCACCCCCAGGTACGGCCCTGCTCCGCGACGGTCAGCAGCGGCACGATGCCCACGGCCAGGGCGAGCGCCCCGGCGTAGTCGAGCCGGTGCCGCACCCGCCGGTGCGGGAAGCGCAGTACCCGCATGATCGTCACCGCGGCCGCGGCGGCGAGCGGCACGTTGATCAGGAAGATCCAGCGCCAGCCGGCGATGCCGAGCAGCTCGGCCCGGTCCGCGAAGGCACCGCCCACCAACGGGCCGACGATGCTGGCGCCGCCGAACACGGCCATGAAGTAGCCCTGGTAGCGGCCCCTTTCCCGCGGGGAGGTGATGTCCGCGATGATCGTCATCGCCAGCGACATCAGCCCGCCGCCGCCGAGACCCTGAACCGCGCGGAACGCCGCGAGTTCATAGATGGACGTGGCACAGCCGCACAGCAGTGAGCCGACGGTGAACAGGGCGATCGCGGCGAGGTAGACGGGCCTGCGGCCGTGGATGTCGGAGAGCTTGCCGTAGAGCGGCGTCGCGAGCGTGGCGGAGATGAGATACGCGGTCGTCACCCACGCCTGGGCCGTCAGCCCGTGCAGGTCGTCGGCGATGGTCCGCAGCGCGGACGAGACCACCGTCTGGTCCAGCGCCCCCAGGAACATGCCGAGGACCAGCCCGGACATGACGGTGGTGATCTGCCGGTGACTGAGCCGCGGGGGTATGTCCCCGGACGCGCCCTGTTCTTGGGTGTCGGAGAAGGTCACGTGTCGTCCTTGGGGTGGGGGCGGGTACGGGCCGCCCGGGGGTTCCGGAGCGGCCCGTACCCGGGGAACCGGGCGGTCAGCCGGCGATCTTCGCCAGGTCACCGACCGCCTGATCGACCTCGGGCAGCGTCAGCATCGCCAGCTGGGCCGACCGGGCCCGCGCCCGGGGCCCGGGGTCGGCGAGGAGCCCCCGGCACGCGTCGGCGATGCCGGCCGCGCCGCGGTCCGTGATGTGCCGGCCGAGCCCCAGCTCGGCCACCCGGTCCGCGTTGGCGGGCTGGTCCCCGAAGTGCGGCAGCACCGCCAGCGGTGTGCCGGTGCGCATGGCCTCGCGGATGCTGTTGAAGCCGCCGTGGGTGACGAACACGTCGACCGACTCCAGCAGCAGCGGCTGCGGCACCCGCTCGGTGACATGGACGTGCCCGGGAAGGCCCTCGGTGTCCACCGGAATCCCGGACGTCGACACGACCACCGTGCAGTCGTCCAGCTCGGCCGCCGCGCCCACGATCGCCTCCAGGCTCTCGGTGGGGTCCGGCAGCTTCACGGGCAGAGACGTCTCCCGGTCCGCCATGCGCTCCCGCATCACCGGCAGGGCGGTGCCGATCGCCGCGTACACCAGCGGCCGGTCCGTGGGCAGCCGGGCGAGCCAGTCCGGCAGCACGGCGCCCCGCTCGACGTCCACCGTCTGCCGGTAAGCCCACGCCTTGCGCAGATGCCGGGCGAAGGAGAAGTCGGACGGTACGTAGTCCACGCGGCCGTGCGGAACGAGGGACAGCGGGTCGTCCCGCACGGGCAGCCCCAGCTCCTCGCGCCGCTCGTTGAGCTGCGGCAGCACCTCGCCGGGGTCCAGGATGTTGCTGAACCCCGAGGGCGTGGGCAACTGCGGTACGCCCAGCAGCTCGGCGGTCAGCACCGCGCCCATGTCCATGCCGTCCCGCAGGATCACATCCGGCCGGAAGTCCTTGGCGAGGGGCAGCAGGATGTCGAGGTGCGGCTTGACTCCCGACCCCGCCACGTGCTGCATCAGCAGCCGGGTCAGTGCGTCCGTCGGCTCCGTGAGGTCGGCGGTCTCCTGGAGTTCGGCGAGGTACGGACCCATCGCGGCGAGCGGATCGAACTCCGGCAGAGCGGCGTTCACTTGGACGTCGTCGTCACGGAAGACGGGCGCGAGGGCTTCGGTGGTGACCACCAGCACCTGATGCCCGGCCTTGGAGAGGGCGCGCAGCAGGGGCAGTTGAGCACGGCCGTGGGAGGGACTGCCGAGCGTGGTGCACAGAACCCGCATGGGGGGTGAGCCTTTCTCTCGGGATTGGTTCGGTGGCAGGGAGTGGCAGGGAGGAGTGGGCAAGGGGGCGGTGCCGGCCGCCCCGCCCGGGTGTCACGCCACTCGCGTCGGCGCGTCGGCGCGCCCGATGCCCCGCCGGCTCAGTCCGGCCCGCGCGAGGCGGTCCGCGTCCAGCAGGTTGCGGAAGTCGTGGACCTCGTGGCCGGTCATGCGCGCGGCGATCGCCGCCCAGTCGAGGTCGCGCAGCTCAGGCCACTCGGTGAGGACGAGACAGGCCGCCGCCCCCTCCGCCGCCCGCACCGGGTCGTCGGAGAGCTCGAGCAGATCGCTCAGGTCGGGCCGCTCATCGCGCAACGCCGGGTCGTATGCCGTGAGTTCGGCGCCCCGCTCGCGCAGCAGCCGGGCGATGGAGAGCGCGGGCGAGTCGCGCAGGTCGGACGTGCCGGCCTTGAAGGTCAGCCCGTACAGGACGAGCCGTACGCCGTGCAGCGAGCCGTCCTCGGCGCGCCCGCAGGCGGCGGCGACCCGGTCGACGAGCTGCCGCTGATGGGCGACGTTGGTCTCGATGGTGGCGCGCAGCAGGGGGAAGTCGACCCCGGCCAGCTCGCACACGGTCAGCAGGGCGTGGGTGTCCTTGGGCAGACAGGAACCGCCCCAGCCGGGCCCGGGCCGCAGGAACGCGGAGCCGATCCGCGGGTCCCGGCCTATGCCCTCGGTGACATCGGCGATGTCGGCACCGAAGCGTTCGCAGACGGTGGCGAGGTTGTTGGCGAAGGAAAGCTTCATCGCCAGGAAGAAGTTCGCCGCGTACTTGGTGAGTTCGGCGCTGGCGGCGTCGGTGAGCACCAGCGGCGCGTCCAGTTCGGCGTACAGCTCGGCCACGCGCCGGGCGGTGTCCCGGTCGTCGGCGCCGATGACGATCCGGTCGGGGTGCAGGAAGTCCTGGACGGCGCGGCCCTCGCGCAGGAACTCCGGGTTGCTCACCACGGCCACGTCGTCCCGGCCGAGCAGCGCGGCCACCCGCTCGCACGTACCGACGGGCACCGTCGACTTGTTGACGACGACACAGCCGGGCGGCAGGACGTCGCGGATCTGCGCGGCCACGGCCTCCACCGCGGCGAGATCGGCCGCGCCGCCCGCCCCCATGGGCGTGGGCAGGCACAGGAACACCACCTCCGCCTTGGCGACGGCGGCCGCGGTGTCGCCCGTGAATTCGAGCCGGGCCGCGTCCAGGGCGTCCCGGACGGTCTCGGCCAGACCGGGCTCCAGGATGTCCACCCGGGCCTCGCGCAGCCGCTCGACCTTGTGCGGGTCGGCGTCCGCGCACACCACGAAGTGCCCGAGAGAGGCCAGACAGGCGCCGGTTGTCAGTCCGACGTAGCCGGTTCCGATGACGGCGACGCGTCGAGCAGGCACAGAAGATCACCTTTTCCGGTCGGTGGGGGTGCCCGCGTGCGACGGCTTCGAGCCGTGCGCCGTCGCGTCCTGCGGGCGGACCTGGAAGGGCCGACTCCGTCGTACGGCCCGGGAACAGCGAGGACTCAAGTCACCAATCGTTGACCTGAGTCAGGTATGTCATGCGGCGAGAACGTAAGTCAACGATTGATGACATCGGTCGGTGACTTTGAGACAGCCGCTGCAGACTGGAACATGGGCGGATGGCCGAGGGGCCGTGGAACCACGGAGGTGCGGTACGTGACCGGAGCACACAAGGGCGAGACGTCGAAGGCGGAGGTCTGCCGGCGCGCCCACAAACGCTCGGCGTCGGGAACGCGTACCGCGCTGCGCGCCGCCGCGGCCTTCCGCTTCGGCAAGTACGGCTACGAGGGCACCAGCGTGCGCGACATCGCGGGCGACGTCGGTGTGGACGCCGCCCTCGTCTACCGCTACTTCGGCTCGAAAGAAGCGCTGTTCAACGACGTGTCGGGTACGGGCAAGATATTCGAGCCGCTGCTGGACGAGCCGGTCGAGGCGATACCCGACTGGTTCTGCGCGCTGCTCATGGGCCCGCCGCGGGAGGGCGACTTCCCGCATCCGGTGCTGTCCGTGCTGCGCTCATCCGGCCGGGACGAGGCGGTGGCGCGGCTGCGGGCGGACTTCACGGAAGTGTTCTCCCAGCGCCTGGCCGCCCGGCTGGGCGGCCCCGACGCGGCTCTGCGGGCGGAACTCCTGGCGGCCTGGATGCTCGGCACCAGCCTGATGCGAACGGAGATCCGCCCGCCCGCCTTGGCCTCGGCGCCGGACGCCACACTGGAGCGCTACCTCCGAGCGGGCATCGAGGTGCTGCTGGGCCCGGGGCCGGGGGACGGCGTGGGGACGACCGAAGCCGGAGACGAAGGTCCCTGCGTCGGCGACAACTGCCCCGATGCCGGGTGAGACATGGGACCTCAGACGGTGGCCTGGGGCCGGGCCGGGGTGAGGTAGTACCCGGCGGTCCGCGTGGCGTGCGGGGCGAGCAGGTCCAGCAGTTGGTCGGCCGCGAGCTTGAGGAGGTCGCCGTCGCGCTCGGCGTGGAGGGTTTCCAGGACGAAGGCCACGCGGGTGGAGTTCTCGGTGACGCGGGTGCGGTGGGAGTCGCGGTGGTTCCAGTGCCGCGTCAGGACCCCGGCGGCGTCCGCGTAGATGATCTCACCGGGCTTGGGGTGCTCGACGGTGTCGGGTTCGCCGAGCGGGGTGAAGGACTCGGTGCCGTCCGCGTGGTGGATGCCGATGTCGCCGGCGACCTGGTCGAGGTCGAAGGCGCCGGCGGGCAGACCGTGGCGCACGGAGACGGCGTTGTAGGAGTCGACGGCCGGGTTGATGCGCGGCAGGGTTCCCTTCTTGGCGAAGCGGCGGCCGAGCGCGTCGACGCTGGGGCGGATGCGGCGGGGGTTGGTGCCGAAGGAGCGGTAGGCGGTGTGCCAGGCCTCGATACGGGGGTCGGTCTCGTCGGCCGGACGCCAGACGCCGGCGGCGACCTGCTGCTCCAGCTCCTCCAGCGCCGCGCTGGTGTGCGGCCAGGGCTCGCGGCCGCGCAGGCCGGTGGCGGTGACCAGGGCGATGAGGGTGCCGGGGAAGGCGTCCGCGACGGCGGGGGAGAGGTGGAAGGAGGTCATGGTCGGGCTTCCGTTTCCTGCGTAGGGGGAGGGGGAGGGCGTCAGGGCTTCCACGTGCCGACGCGATCCAGGCTGGTCAGGTCGGCGCGAGGAGGCTGACGGCGATGGCGGCGGTGCCCAGGCCGACGAGCTGACCGCGGTGGATGCGCTCGGCGGGTACACCGCGCGCGAGCAGGACCGTGCCGGCCGGGTAGAGGGCGACGACCACGGCGACCACGGCGAGGTCCCCGCCGCGAGCGGCGCGCAGGAACAGCAGGTTCGCCACCGAGTCGAGCACGCCGGCGGCCGAGGACACCGCCCGGCCGATGATCAGCTGGGCAACCCCGCTGTCGGACGGTGCCCGGTGCAGGGCGACAGGACGTTCATCGGGCCGGTCGCCGGCGTGCGGTAGAGCAGGACGAACGCGGCTGCCGAGGCGACCCCGGACGCGGCACCCCAGCCGAGGGCGCCGGTGCCGAACGAGGCGCCGAGCACCGGCCAGAGCAGCAGCTCGACCACGAGCGATCACAGCACATCCCTTACCATCCAGTGGAACGACCAGACCGTACAACGCAACGACCGGTCGATGTCAACCAAACGACCGCGCGGCGCATTGGAATGGTCGATGGCCAAGAGGGAGATCACATGGTCGAGACAGCCGCGGCCCTGCGGACGGTCGCGCACAACGTCCGGGCGGCACGCACCCGGGCTGGCCTGTCCCTGGAGGAGCTCGGCCGCCGGGCCCAGGTGAGCAAGGGGGCCCTGGTCGCACTGGAGAAAGCCCAGGGCAACCCCAATCTGGCCACCCTGGTCCGACTGGCCGACACCCTCGGCATCTCGGTCTCCGCTCTGATGCAGGGGCCGCCCGAAGGTCGCGTCCGTGTCGTGGCCGCCGACGCCGTGGCACCCCTGTGGGCCGGTGAGCGGGGCAGCGAGGCCCGCCTCATGCTGACGACCTCGGGCCCGGCCCCCGTCGAGGTCTGGCGCTGGCGCCTGGAGCCGGACGAGGAATACCCCAGCCACCCCCACCAGGCCGGAGTCGTGGAAACCGTCAGCGTCACCTCGGGCCGCATGACCCTGATCGTCGACGGCAAGGAACACACGCTGGAAGCCGGGCAGACCGCCACCTTCGACGGCGATGCCTCGCACACCTACCGCGGCTCCGGCACGGAACCCTGCGACCTGATCATGACGGTCCACCTGCCCCCGGCGCCCTGAACCGCGGCCTCAGCTCGGAAGAGCCGCACCCGAGCCCAGGTGCCCCCGCAGCCACTGCTCCGTGTTGCTCACATGCAGCAGTGCGGCCGCCTGACTGAGGGCGGAGTCACGGGCGGCCAGGGCCTTGAAGATCGCCTCGTGCTCGGCGAGGGTCCGCCCCGCGGCCTGGGCGTCGACCAGTCCGCGCCAGATCCGGGCACGAAGGGTGCGGCCGGAGATGCCCTCCAGCAGGGTGAGGAGGCTCTCGTTGCCCGTGGCCGAGACGACGGCGCGATGGAAGGCGGCGTCATGGGCGTTGAGCAGTTCCACATCGTCACGGGCCTCGCGCATGGCATCCAAGTGCCGCTCCACCTCGCCCAGTTGGGCGTCGGAGATCCGGGTGGCGGCCAGTGCCGTGGCGACCGGTTCGAGGAGCCGCCGTACCTCCATGAGGTCCTGGAGTGCGGCCGAGTCGCCCTGCAGCAGTTCCACCGCACCCCCGAGGCCTCCGAGGAGCAGGCTCGGCTGAAGGCTGGTCACATACGTGCCGTCGCCCCGCCGCACCTCCAGGACCCGCGCGACGGCCAGTGCCTTGACGGCTTCGCGCGCCAGATTGCGGGACAGGCCCAACTGGGCGGCCAGGTCCGCCTCCGGAGGGAGCTTCGAACCGGGTGGCAGGGCGCCGGTCCTGATCAGCTCGCGAATCTGCTCGATGGCCTTGTCCGTCAGAGACAACGCGCACTCCTCACCGGCCGGATGGTGCGGGGAAACATACCATGTCTGACCCATCGCTAAGCCCGGTAAGTGACGAAATGCCAGGCTAAGTGCACGGTTTACTGGCGCCATTCATCACGTCATACCCGTTGACATCCCATGACTCAGGGTCGATCTTCGTGCATAACGTCTCCTGCCCCCCTCATACCAGGGATGTCTTCATGCCGAGGTCTTCGATCAACAGACGCCAGTTCCTCGCCAGTGCCACCTGCGTGGCCGCGGCGGCCGGCGCCGGAGGTGTGTTCGGTGCAGGCGGCGCGCAGGCGGCGCCCCGGAGGTACACGCCCGACTGGGGTTCGGTGGACCGGCACCCGCCGGCCCCGGAATGGTTCCAGGACGCCAAGTTCGGCGTCTACTTCCACTGGGGCGCCTTCAGCGTTCCGGCCTACGACAGCGAGTGGTACCCGCGCAACATGTACGCGGGCGGCAGCAACGCGAACAAGCACCACATCGCGACCTACGGTCAGCCCTCCCAATGGCCGTTCCACAACTTCATCGACGGCGCGCAGGACCTGGCGGGCAACAATGTGAAGTTCGCGCCGAAGCTGAAGTCGGCGGGCGGGAACTTCGACCCCGACGAGTGGGCGCAGCTGTTCGTCGACGCGGGCGCCAGGTTCGCCGGCCCCGTGGCGGAGCACCATGACGGCTTCTCCATGTGGGACAGCCACGTCAACGAGTGGAACTCGGTGGACAAGGGCCCGGGGCTGGACCTGCTGCGGATCTTCACCACGGCCATCCGCGCCAAGGGCCTCAAGCTGCTGGTGGCGATGCACCACGCGTACAACTACAACGGCTACTTCGAGCACGCGCCCGCCCAGACGGACCCCAGCCTCAAGAAGCTCTACGGGCAGTTGAGCGCGACGGAGGAGAACCAGCTCTGGTACGACAAGCTCAAGGAGGTCATCGACCGGGCCGAACCCGACATCCTCTGGCAGGACTTCAAGCTGGACGCCGTCGACGAGGCGCAGCGGCTGAACTTCCTCGCGTACTACTACAACGAGGCCATCGGCTGGGGCCGCGAGGTCGTCGCCACGTACAAGGACGGCCTGAACGGCAAGGGCGAGGTCTTCGACTACGAACGCGGCGGCCCGGCCGACCTCACCGCCCCGTACTGGCTCACCGACGACAGCATCTCGAGCAACAGCTGGTGCTACACCCAGAACATCGGCTACTACAGCACGCGGCAGATGCTGCACTCCTTCATCGACCGGGTCAGCAAGAACGGCAACATGCTGCTGAACATCGCGCCGATGGCCGACGGCACCGTCCCCCAGGTACAGAAGGACATCCTGCTGGGCATCGGGGACCACCTGAAGCGCTTCGGAGAGTCGCTCTACTCGACCCGCGCGTGGACGGCGTACGGCGAGGGTCCGACGAAGATGGGCGGCGGCTCCTTCACCCGGCCCACGGCCGGCACCGCACAGGACATCCGCTTCACACGGAACAAGGCGAACACAGTCCTCTACGCCACCGTGCTCGGCTGGCCCGGCAGCTCACTGACCGTCAAGACGCTGAGCGCGAACCGGATCGACCTCTCGTCGCTGACCTCGGTGAAGCTGCTCGGCTCCACGGCCGGTTCCTACACCGACCTGCCGAAGCCGGCACAGAACGCATCGGGGCTGACGGTCACCCTGCCGTCCTCGGCGCCCTACAGCGCCGACGCCTACGTCCTGAAGCTCGCGTTCTCCGGCCCGATCCCCGGCCTGCGCCCCCTGGCCGGTGCCGTCGGCTACCGGGATGTGAACCACTCCGGCGTCGCCGCCGTGCTTCCCGTCGGCGACTACACCGCGGACGAACTGACCGCTGCCGGACTGGGCACCCGCTCTCTCTCCTCCCTGCGATTGGCCCCCGGCTACCAGGTCATCGGCTGGTCCGGCGACCACTTCACCGGCACTTCCTGGACGTTCACCGCCGACAACGCCGACCTCCGGGTCACCGGCGGCAACGACCGGGTCACCTCGCTCAAGGTCCAGTTCAGGCCCTCGACGTACTTCCGCATCACCAATGTCACCGACGGACTGGCCCTCGACAGCGGCGGCGACGTCGCCTCCGGGGCCGACCTCAAGCAGTGGACCTGGGACGGCAGCCCCAATCTGCACTGGCAGGCGGTGGAGGTCGGAGGCGGCCACTACAAGCTGGTCAACCGCGCCAACGGCATGGTCGCCGACGGCTGGGGAGCCACTACCGACGGTTCCGCCGCCCGGCAGGCCGCCTGGAACGGCGGAAACAACCAGCAGTGGACGATCACCCACCGGGGCGACGGCCGCTACTCCCTCGCCAACCGGAGCACCGGCCTGGTCCTCGACGGCGGCGGCAACGTGCCCTCGGGCTCGGTCACCAAGCAGTGGACGTACAACAGCAGCACCAACCTGCTGTGGACGTTCACGGCCCTCTGACCGCTGCCCGTGCGCCGTCAGGGGCGGCGGCTGATGACATCGGCCAGCCTCGCCAGACGGGACTCGCGCTGACGACCGGCGAGTTCCTTGCGGTCCGCACGGCTGTAGGCCAGATACATGGACCGCACCCCCAGCCACCGCAGCGGCTCGACTTCCCACTTGCCCGAGGTGTGGCCCACCCAGGGAAGCCGGGTGAGTTCGGTGTCATGGCCGAGGACCAGGTCGCGCAGGGTACGGCCGGCCAGGTTGGTGGTGGTGAGCCCCTGGCCGACGTACCCGCCGGCGTGCCCGAGTCCGGTGGCCGGGTCGAAGACCGCGCTGGAGCACCAGTCCCGGGGCACGCCGAGGACACCGCACCAGGCGTGTTCCACCCGGTGGCCGCGCGTGGCGGGGAACCTGCGGTGCAGGATCGAGGTGAGGGACCGGATGGTCGCCTCCTGCGTGGCGCCGTCGCGGTCGGTGGCCGAACCGAAGCGGTAGGGGATGCCCCGTCCGCCGATCGCGATCCGGCCGTCGGCCGTGCGCTGGCCGTACATGTGGGAGTAGCACTTGTCGCCGAGGGTCTCGCCCCCGCCCCAGCCGATCTCGTCCCACACGGACCGCGGCAGGGGCTCGGTGACGATCATCGAGCTGTTCATCGGGAGCCAGGTGCGCCGTTCCCCGGCCAGCGACGCGGTGTAGCCCTCGGTCGCCCGCAGGATGACGGGTGCCCGTACGACACCCCGGTCGGTGTGCGCCCGGCCGCTCTCGATCCGGGTGACGGCGGTCGACTCCCGGATCGTGACGCCGAGCGACTCGACGATGTCGGCCAGGCCGCGGACGTAGCGGGCCGGCTGCATCCGGGCGCAGTGCGGGGTGTAGGCGGCCTTGAGCGCCTCCGGGATGCGGAGGCGCTCACGCAGTTCGCCGTCGTCCAGCAGGCGGGACTCGGTGACGCCCCACCTGTGGTCCTCGGTGACCCCGGAGGTCAGCCGCCGCACCTGTGACGGGGAACAGGCGATGCGGAGGGTCCCGCCCTTGACGACATCGGCCTCGATGCCCTCGGCCGCGCCGACGGCGACGATCTCGTCCACGGCCTCGTGCATCAGCCGCTGCTGCGCCTTGGTCGCGTCGACGCCGTACAGCTCCGCGAACCTGTCCCGGGAGCCGGCGAGCAGCCCGGAGGCCCAGCCGCCGTTGCGCCCGGAGGCGCCGTAGCCCGCGAACTCCCGCTCCAGGACGACGATCTGGAGAGAGGGGTCGGCCTTCTTGAGGTAGTAGGCGGTCCACAGTCCGGTGAAACCGGCGCCGACGATGCACACGTCGGCAGTGGTGTCCCCGGGGAGAGCGGGGCGCAGCGGAGGCCGGCCTCCGATGGCCTCGAACCAGAACGAGACGTGTCCGTTGACGGGATCCGCCCGTGGCGTGGTGACAGCGTCCATGACCGTGCTCACATCCCCAGCAGCGCGGGGAGTTCGGACAGGTCGCGGATCTCGTCGTAGGGCTGGTAGGCGTCGCTGCCCTTGAGGTCGTAGCGGTTCACCCAGACCCGCCGGGCGATGCCCAGGTCCTTGGTGGGCATGATGTCGTAGTCCCAGCCCTGCGCGGCATGGGTGATCTGGTCCCTGCTCTGCGGCAGCACCTCGAAGAGCTTCTCGAAGGCCTGGCGGCGGGGCTTGTAGGCGCCTGCCTGCTGGGCGGTGACCACATGGTCGAAGGGGACGCCGATGGTCTCCAGGTGATACGGGATCAGATCGTCGTCGCTGTTGGTCAGGATGGCGATGTCGTAGCGCTCCTTGAGCCTGCGGAGCGCGTCGGGAACGTCGGGGAAGACCGGGAACCTCTCGGCGGCGGCGATCAGCCGGTCGTAGTCCTCGTCGCGGTACTCGATGCCGTGCAGCAGCATGCAGTTCTCGAGGCTGTCCCGCACGATCTCGCGGTAGCGGCGGTAGGGCTGGACGACGCCCTGGAAACGCATGACGCGCAGGTTGTCGAGGAAGACCTCGTGGTCGACGCCGACCTCGTCGAGGCGGTCCCGGACGATGGGCAGGGTGGCGCGGTTGAGGTCGAAGTCGATCAGGGTGCGGTAGCAGTCGAAGGAGACGACGGGCCTCGGAGCCATGGGCGTTCCTCAGTGTCGTGCCGCGTGCGAGCGGCGGGACGTGGTCTTCGCTCTGATGTCCTCACTCTGCGCCGGGGCGTCGCGGCAAGACAGGAACAGAGTGTCAGCGCATCGCCGTTCCGCTTGACACAGCGTCGCGTCGACGCGGGCCGGTGAGCCCTCTGAGCAGCGCGTACGCTCACCAGGCGAGCGGTTCCCGGTCCCGGAAGAAGCCGCCCGTGGGGCCGTCGTCGGGCAGGGTCGCCAGCCAGACCGGGGTGTCGGCCCCCTCGGCCGGGCCGCGGGTCGCGGTCGGGCTCATGCCGGTGCGCACCCAGCCGGGCGACGCGGCGTTGACCAGGACCCCGCTGCCGGCGAGCTCCGCGGCGAGCAGCCGGGTCAGCGCGTTCAGCGCGGCCTTGGAGACGCGGTAGCCGGGTTCGGTCGGGCGGTCCATGAGGGCGAGGGAGCCGAGCGTGCTGCCGATGTTCACGATGCGGCCGTAACCGGCGGCGACCATGCCCGGGACGACCGCCTGGGCGCACCGCCAGGCGCCGAGCACGTTGGTGTCCCACACCCGGGCCGCGACGGCGAGGTCGGCCGTCGCGGGCGCCTGCTTGCCGTCGGTGATGCCGGCGTTGTTGACGAGGATGTCGATGCGCCCGTCCTCGTCCATGATCCGCCGCACCGCCGCGGTGACGCTGTCCTCGTCCCGTACGTCCAGCCGCACGTCGCGTGCCGTGTCTCCGCCCTCTCGTACACCGCGCCACACGCGGACACCCTGTCCGGCCAGGCCTTCGGCGATGGCGGCACCCAGTCCTCGGTTCGCGCCCGTGACCAGCGCGGTTCTCTGTTCCATGGCGACCAGCTGTACCGCAGCCGGCAGGCCGCGCGATACCGGCGGGCGAGGAACGCAACGTCGTGTCAACCGGGCCCGGGACCACCTGACACTCTGTATCTGTCGGCCCCGGGTGACCTGTCCCACAGTGTCTGCACCCGGCCTTGCCGACGAAAGGCGCGCACCACCATGACAACCACCCTCGACGACGTTCCCGTCAATCGGTTCCATCGCCGCCTGGTCGCGGTGGCGATGGGCGGCCCGTTCTGCGACGGGTATCTGCTCGGCATCATCGCCATCGCACTGAGCCAGATCACCCCCCAGCTGCACCTGGGTTCCGTGTGGTCCGGACTGCTCGCCAGTTCCGCCCTGATCGGCGTGTTCGTCGGAGCGATGGTCTTCGGCGCGATCACCGACCGGGTCGGGCGACGGTTGATGTACGTCCTCAACCTCGTGGTGTTCGTCGCCGCGTCGATCCCGCAGTTCTTCGTGAACGAGGCCTGGCAGCTCTTCGTGCTGCGCCTGATCATCGGGATCGCCGTCGGCGCGGACTATCCGATCGCCTCGGCCCTCACCGCCGAGCTGGTGCCCAGGAAACTGCGCGGCAGCGCGCTGTCCGGGCTGGTGCTGTCCTGGTGGATCGGCTACGGCGTGAGCTACTGGATCGGGCTGGCCCTGATGGGGGTCGGCGACGACGCGTGGCGCTGGATGCTGGCCTCGGGGGCCGTACCGGCGGCGATCTTCCTGGCCATGCGGGCGGGACTCCCTGAGTCACCGCGATGGCTGGCCAGCCGGGGCAGGGTCGACGAGGCGACGGCGATCGTACGGCGCTACATAGGGCCCGACGTCCGGGTCGACGAACTCGTCGAGGAGAGCAGGGTGCCGCGGCGCACCGGGTCGGGCCTCGGCAACATCGGCGAGGTGTTCCGCCGCGGCTACACGAAGCAGGTGGTGTTCTGCTCGACGTTCTTCCTGTGCCAGGTGGCGACGGGCTACGCGATCCGGACCTTCCAGCCGCAGATCCTCACATCGATGGGCGTCGGCAACGCGACCACCAGCGCCGCGGTCATGATGCTGATCCCGATCCTGGGCGTGTCGACCGGTCTGTTCCTGGTCAACCGCGTCGGCAGGAGGCCGCTGCTGATCGGCAGCTTCGTCGCGATCTTCGTCGCGCTGTTCTGCCTGGCGGTGCTGCCGCTGCACCTCGCCCTGCCGGTCATCGTCCTGTTCCTGGTGTTCCACTTCGCCGAGGCCGCCGGCAGCGCCCTGCAGTTCCTCTACCCCAGCGAGCTCTTCCCCACCGATCTGCGGGCGACCGGCGTCGGCTTCGCCTCCGCCATGAGCCGCATCGGATCGGCCGGCGGCACGTTCTGTCTGCCGCTGCTCATCGCCGGGGTGGGCAACTCCGGAACGCTGCTGATCGGAGCGGGCATCACACTCGTCGGCCTGGTGGTCTCCCTGGCCCTGGCGCCGGAGACGAAGGACCGCCCCCTCACCTCCACGACCAAGACCGAAGCCGTGCCGGTCCGGCAGCCGTGACCCATTGCGTGGTGGCTCGAAAGCATGCAGGTTGTCAGAGTGAGCGACGGCGGGACAGTGACGGTGGCCGAGGTACTGGCCCTTCCCGTGCTGGTCCGCGGACTGCCGAAGATCCTCGCGGGGCACGACCGGCTGGACCGGCCCGTGCGCTGGGTGCATGTCACCGAGTGGGAGCACCCGGCCTCGGCCCTGCGGGGCGGCGAGCTGGTGCTGACCACCGGGTTCGGCTTTCCCAACCGGCTGGAGGAGTGGGCCGCCGAATTCGCGGACATCGGTGCCGCCGCCCTGGTTCTGGAACTCGGCCGCCGCTTCCAGGAAGCGCCTTATGAACTCGTCGCCGCGTGCCGTGCGCGGGGCGTGCCGCTGATCGTGCTGCAGCGTGGGATCAAGTTCGTCGACGTGACCCAGGAAGTGCACGCGATGATCCTGACCGGCCAGGTCCGTACGCTCAAGGCCGCGCAGCACGTCCACGACACCTTCACCGCGCTCTCCCTGCGCGGAGCGGGAGCCGACGAGGTCGTCCGGGCCGCCGCGACGATGACCGGCCGAGCCGTCGTACTGGAGAACCTGGCCCACCAGGCCCTGATCTGCGCCCCCGGCGAAGCCATGGTGGAGGACGCGCTCAACCGGTGGGAGGAGCGCTCCCGGGTCACTCCCTCGCCCACCGAACGCACCGAGGTCTGCGGACAGGAGGGCTGGCTGGTCACCTCGGTGGAGTTCCGCGGGCAGCGCTGGGGACGGCTGGCCATGCTGCCGGGCAACACCGCCCAGCAGCGGTTCCACACCGACCATGTGATGGTCCTGGAGCGGGCGGCCATCGCACTCACCCTGTCCCGGCTCACCCATGAGACGCGCTGGGAGGAACAGGCCCAACGGGACGCGCTGCTCGACGTCCTGGAACAGCGGCATCTGTCCTGGCGCGACACCCGGACGAAGATCACCGCGCTCGGGGTGCCGACCCAGGGGCGCAGACTCGCCGTCGTACTGGTCTGCGCCGCCGACCGTGACGCGCTGCTCGACAAGCTGCGCGCACGGCTTGAGGGCAGCGCCCTCGTGGGAGACCTTGGAGAGCGCGGAATCGGCGTGCTCCTGGCCTACCGGGAGCCGGGCGGCTGGCGCCCGCTGGCCACCGACATCAGCGAACTGGCCGGTGCGCCCGTCTACGTCGGTGCCGAGGTGGGCGAACTGTCCGAGGTGGCCCGCTCCGCCGCCGAGGCGGAACAGGTCGCCGACGCCGTTCCGCCGGTCGGGCCGGCGGCCGTCCGCACCATCGCGGACATCGGCCTGCCCGAGCTGTTCTACTCGCTGCGCGACGACCCACGGGTCCAGGCCTACGCCGAGCGCCAACTGGCCGCACTGCTCGCCCATGACCAGGACCACGGCACGGACCTGCTGACCACCCTGCGCCACTACCTCGCGTCCGCGGGCAACAAGTCGATCGCGGCCCGGCGGAGCCACCTGTCACGGCAGGCGCTCTACCAACGCCTGCATCTCATCGAGGACATCCTGCGCGCGGACCTCGAGTCCGGCGACTGCCGGGCGCAGCTGCATGTCGCGATCGCGGCCCTGGACGCTCAACGGGCACGACACCGCCCGGGCCGGGCGTGATCTTCAAGGGCCGCGTCCTGGGCCGTCAGCCCGGGTCGGCCGGGATCCGCAGACTCACCTCGTACCCCCCGTCGGAGGTAGGGCTCGACGCGAAGGTGCCGCCTAGGAGTTCGGCGCGCTCCTTCAGGCCGACGAGGCCCTGACGGGACCCGGGCAGCGGCAGGGAGGGCCGGGTGGGGGGTGTGTTGGTGACGGTCACACCGAAGGCCTCGCCTTCGTCGGCAGACCAGAGCCGTACGGTCGCGGTGGCGCCGGGTGCGTGCTTGCGCACATTGGTGAGGGCTTCCTGCACGGTGCGGTACACGGCGCGCTGGGCGGGCGTGCTTACGTCGGGCGGGAGTTCGCCTTGCAGCTCGGTGCCGATGCCGCTCGTCGTCACGAGCTTGCGCAGGTCGGCGAGGGTGGGCTGCGGGGTGAGTGCGGTGGCGTGCCCGCCCGAGGCCCTGAGCAGGGTGACCATGTGGCGCAGTTCGTCGAGGGTGTCCACGCTGAGGGAGCGGATGGTGCGGGCGCCCTCCTTGAAGTCCGGTTCCGTGGCGGCGACCTGGAGGGCACCGGCCTGCACGGCGATCAGGCTGACCTGGTGGGAGACGACGTCGTGCATCTCGCGGGCGAGCTGGGCGCGCTCGCGGGCGAGGACGGCCTGGGAGTGCAGCAGCCGCTCGTGCTCGCGTGCCTCCTCGATCTCGACGAGACGACGGGCCAGATCCCGGCGCGCCTGGACGAGTTGGCCCAGCAGCACGGGCGCGGCGGCAGTGGCGAGCGTGTAGAAGAAGTAGACGAGGGTCCAGGTGTGGTCGAGCGAGGAGAAATCGTCCAGGGGCCAGGGCGCGGCCGACGCCAGCGCGAACAGCACCGCGCACACGACGAGCAGACGGCGGTCGCGGGACCGTTCGGCCAGCGTGAACAGGGCGGCGAACGGGGCGAAGACGATGTCCAGCATCAGGCTGGCCGGAAGCGTGCACGCGAACACCGTGAGCGGGAAGCGGCGGCGGAACACGAGCGCGGCACAGCCCGCGGCGGCCACCGCCGTCGCGAGGCGGGAGCCCTCGTCCAAGTTGAACCAGACGTCCCCGGCCGCGATCGCGACGATGACGACGTCGAGGACCGGTTCGGGGACGCGCACCCACCACGCACGGCGAGTCGTCATCGCCCGGACCCCGAAGGCCGTCGCCCGTCGAGCAGCCCCGCCCGCTGCGCGAGCAGCGCCGCCTGCACCCGGCTGCCGACCCGCAGCTTGGTGAGGATCGCGCTGACGTGATCCTTCACCGTGCCCGCGCTGAGGTGGACGCGGGCACCGATCTCGGTGTTGGACAGTCCCTCCGCGATCAGGACGAGCACCTCGCGCTCGCGCTCGGTGAGCCGTCCCACGCGTGCTGCCTCGGCGTCGTCGACCCCGGTGGTCCCGGGATGGCTCTGCCACACGGCGCGGGACGCCTTCGGCGACATCACGACGCCGCCCGCGGCCAGGGTCCTCACCAGCTGGGCGAGTTGGTCGGGCTCGGTGTCCTTGAGCAGGAATCCGGCCGCTCCGGAGCGCAGCGCCGTGAGGACGTACTCGTCCGCGTCGAACGTCGTCAGCATCGCCACCACCGGCGGCTTCGGCAGGGCGCGCACCTCCCGCAGCACCGTCAGTCCGTCGACGTCGGGCATCCGGATGTCCAGCAGTACGACGTCCGGCCGCTCCCGCCGGACGCTGTCGACGGCCTCCGCGCCCGCCGTGGCCGCGACGACCTCGATGTCGTCCGCGGCGCCCAGGATCAGCTTGAAGCCGGACCGCACCAGCGCCTCGTCGTCCACCACCACTACCCGGATCACGCGTGCTCCGCCTCGTCGTCCCTGTGCGTACGCCTCCGGCCGCACGGCGGTGCCGATCGGCACACCGGACCCACCGTAGAACGAGAAATGCCGCGTGCGGAGGTTCGGCCGGACGCTCCCGCCACTCGGGGGACGCAGACCCGCCGACCGGGGTGGCGGACCGGACAGGTGCGGGATAGTCCCGGCCCAGGCCGCTCCAGAGCCTGGAAACATGACCCAGAACGCAGACGACACGGCCCTCGCGGCGCCGCCCGCCGCCCGGTTGGAAACCACCGAGAGCGGAGGCGCCTCGGCGGGACGCCTCATCGGAGTGGACCTCGCCCGGGGGCTCGCGGTCTTCGGGATGTACGCGGCCCACGTCGGCCCCGACCCCTCCGAGGGCGGAGCGACCGGCTTCCTCATGGAGCTGACGCACGGCCGCGCCTCCGCGCTGTTCGCCTTCCTGGCGGGCTTCTCGATCATGCTGATCACCGGCCGCCGCACCCCGAAGAGGGGCCGGGCGGGCCGTCAGGCGGTCGCCAAGGTCGTGATCCGGGCGCTGGTGCTGCTGGTCCTGGGCACCGCGCTCACGCTCACCGATACGCCGGTCGAGGTGATCCTCGCCTTCTACGGCCTGTACTTCCTGCTGGTCCTGCCGCTGTACCGGCTGAGCGCCCGCCCGCTGGCGATCATCGCCGCCGCCGGTGCCCTGGTCCTTCCCCAGGTGCTGTACGTCGTCCAAGGCGCCCTGAACTCCGGCGAGAACGAAGGTCCCGTCGGCATCTGGGCCTGGCCCGCGGACGCCGACGGCATCGTCTCGCTGCTGTTCACCGGCACTTACCCCGCCCTGACCTGGATCCCCTTCGTCATCGCCGGCATGGCCGTCGCCCGCCTGGACCTGGCCGCCACCGCCGTACGCATACGCCTGGCCGTCACCGGCGTCGCGCTGGCCCTGCTCGGGTACGGCGGCTCCTGGCTGGCCCTGCACCTGGTGCCCGGAATCCTGCCGGCGATCAGCGCCTCCGCCTGGGGCGAGGGCGGTTCGGCCGCGTCCGCCTGGTGGTCCGACACCTGGGGCTACCCGAGCGGCGACACCCCGGCCGCCCTCCTGGTGGCCTCCCCGCACAGTGAGACCACCCTCTCGGTCATCGCCAACGCCGGTGTGGCGATCGCGGTCCTCGTCGGCTGCCTCGCGGCCGTGGATGCGTTCCCGCGCTTCCACCGGCTCGCCCGACCGGTGATCGCGGTCGGCACGATGTCCCTGACCGCGTACGTCTTCCACATCGTCGGCATCCGGTTCCTCGGCATCGGGGAACTCCCCGGCTCACCGCCGCACGTGCTGCTCGGCTTCATCGCCGCCGTGACCGTGCTCGCGACGCTGTGGTCCCGGTTCTTCCGGCGAGGCCCCTTGGAGTGGCTGCTCGGCAAGACCACCAAGCCGGCCGAACTGGTCCGCTGAGCCGGCCGGCAAACGTGGGAGGGCGTCTCAAACGCGAACCCCGGCGCTGCCGGCCGGGGCGCCGGGCACCGCCGCGCTCCCCGGCAGCGGCGTTCGGGCGGGGCGGTCGGCCAGGACGTCGAGGATGTTGTCGACCGCCAGGTCGACCATGGCGGCCCGGGTGGCCTCGGTGGCCGAGCCGATGTGGGGGAGCGTGACCACGTTCGGCTCGGCGACCAGCGGTGACAACTCCGTTCCCATCGGCTCGCGTTCGAAGACGTCGAGTCCGGCGGAGTGCAGTCGCCCCTCCCGGACGGCGTGCAGCAGGGCCTCCTCGTCGACGACACCACCGCGGGAGGTGCTGACCAGCGTGGCCGTGGGCTTCATCGCGGCCAGTTCGCGGGCGGAGATCAGATGCCGTGTCTCCTCGGTGAGCGGCACGTGCAGCGACACGATGTCGGACTCGGCCAGCAGTGTGGACAGTCCCACCGAGGCCGACAGATCGTCGTCGGGCGCGTAGGGGTCGTGGTGGAGCACGCGCATGCCGAAGCCGTGGGCCCGGCGGGCCACCGCGCGGCCGATCTGGCCGTAGCCGACCAGTCCGAGCGTGGCGCCGTGGATGTCCAGACCGAGGTAGTCGTGCATCCGGAACAGACCCCAGGTGCCCGACGCCAGGCTCGCCCCGGCGGCGCCGATGCGCCGGCGGGCGGCGAGGATCAGGGCGAAGGTGAGGTCGGCGGTGGTCTCCGCGAGCACACGCGGGGTGTGGGTGACGACGATGCCGCGCTCGGCGGCGGCGGCCCGGTCGACGTTGTCGAAGCCCATGCTCGCCAGTGCGATGACCCGCAGGGAGGGGCCGGCGGCGTCCATCAGCGCGCCGTCCACCGGGTCGTTGCCCAGGGCGAGGATTCCGCTGACTCCGGGTGCGAGCGCCGCGAGGTCCGAGGGGCCGGGCTTGCCGTCGCCGGGCCAGGCCACCGAATCCGCTGCCCCGGCCAAACGGTCCAGGCCGTTGCCGGGCAGGTTTTCACGGGTGGTGAGCACACGCTTCTTCATTCATGTCTCCAGGGCAGCGGTTTTCGCAGGAAACTAGCTGTGACTGCCACCGGAAACAAATAGTGGTTTCGTGTGACGCTATTGCGGTTTCTTATTCTTCGTGCGGTGTCTCGTCAAAGGCCGTGATGAGATCGAGGAACAGGTCGTGCACCGCCAGCGCGGGTTCCGAGAGGGGCTGGTTGTCCGAGGTCACCAAGGACAGCTTCACCTGGATCACGGGATGCACGATGCGGCGCACCGACAGGGAGCGCACGTCGAGGATGGCGCGCGCGGCCGACCAGGGCAGGACGGTGGCGCCGAGGCCCGCGTCGACGGCGTTGACGAGCGTCAGCGCGGACTCGACCTCGCCCGCCACGTTCGGCAGGAGCGAGGCCTGCTGGAAGGCGGCGTCCACCACCTGCCGGATCGTGTGGATGCGGCTGGGCAGCAGCAGCGGCACGTCCTTGAGCTCGTCCAGGTCCACCTCGCCCGCCCCGCGCGGGGCCGTGTCCCCGGGGGCGCCGATCAGGAACAGATCCTCCGTCCGCAACGGCTCGAACTGCACACCCCGCAGCGGGCCGGCCCCGTAGATGAAGGCCATGTCCATCCGTCCGGTCATGATGGCCTCGCTGATCACCCCGCCGAAGTTCTCGTTGACGTGCAGCAGGATGTCCGGGTAGCGCTCGCGCACGCTCTTCAGCAGGGGCAGCGCGAGCGCCGCGCCCAGGCTGTACGGCGCGAGGCCCACGGACACGCTGCCGGCGGGGGCCCGGCCGGAGACCTCCACGGCGGCGTGCGCGAGGTCCACCTGCCTGAGGATCAGCTGGGCGTGCCGGTACAGCGCCCGGCCCGCCTCGGTCGGGGCCACCCCGCGTTTGCTGCGGATCAGCAGCTGCTGCCCGAACTGCGCCTCCAGCGCGGACAGCTGCTGGCTGAGCGCGGGCTGGGCGATGTGCAGGATGTCGGCCGCGCGCGTGATGCTCCCCGCGTCAATGATCTTGATGAACGAGTACAGACGCCTGGTGTCCATGCGGGGCCTTCCACGGGGAGCGGAGCCTCATCGTAGGGAGGGCCCACCTCGAAACACACCCCCGAGAGAGGCCGGGGGTGTGAGGCAGGTCATAACGGTTCGCGATAACGCCAGATCGAACGCATATTGGCGGTCGAGCGAGCAGGGGATTAAGTTGAGCGGAACATCCAGCCAGGATGCATTTCGGGAAATCACCGACACGTGATCGCATTCCCTTCCTCGCATTGTCCTTCCTCATATTCTCCCGGAGGACGTCATGACCCCCATGGTTGATCTCGTCGCCGATCTCGGCGAGGGATTCGGTGCCTACACAATGGGCGACGACAAAGCCCTCCTGGAAATGCTGACGTCCGCGAATGTCGCCTGCGGATTCCACGCCGGTGACCCGCGCATCATGGACGCCACCGTCCGGACCTGTGTGGCGAACCGGGTGGCCGTGGGCGCCCACCCGAGCTTCCCCGACCTGGTCGGCTTCGGCCGCCGCGCGATGGACCTCACGCCCGAGGAGGTCCGCACGGACATGCTGTACCAGATCGGCGCCCTCCAGGCGTTCGCCGTCGCGCACGGCACCCGGGTGCAGCACGTCGCCCCGCACGGACGCCTGGGCAACCTGGTCGCCGTACGCGCCGACTACGCCCGTGCCGTCGTGGACGCCGTCGCCTCCCTCGACCAGTCGCTGATCGTCCTCGCACAGGACGGTGAACTCGCCGACGCCGCCCGGGCCCGCGGACTGCGCGTGGGCATCGTCGGCATCGCCGACCGCGCCTACCGCGATGACGGCACCCTCGTCCCCCGCTCAGAGCCCGGTGCGGTCATCCACGACCCGGACGAGGTGGCCCGGCGGACCCTGCGCATGGTCACCGAGGGAGTGATCCGCAGCGCCGGCGGCAAGGACATCCCGGTCGCCTGCGACACCGTACTGCTGCACGGCGACAGCCCCGGCGCCATCGCGCTGGCCGGCCGCATCCGCGCGGAACTCCTCGCCGCCGGTGTCGAGATCACCTCTCTCGACAAGGTGCTGAGCGGGACGGGCGCCTGACATGAACGGCAACATCACGATCACGGACTGCGGTGACTCCGCCCTGACCGCCAGGGCCGTGGGCCTGGACGCCGAGGACGCCTGGCGGCTCGTCCACGCCCTGGCCGACGCCCTGGACGCGGTCCGGCTCACCGGAGTCCACGACGTGGTGCCCACCTACGACGCCCTGCTCGTGGAGTTCGACAGCACCGGCACCGACCACGACACCGTCCGGCGGATCGTGGCGCACGAAGCCGCCCGCCTCGGGCCGGACCCCGCGCCGGCCACGCCGCCACGACGCTTCGTCGTGCCCGTCGTCTACGGCGGCGAGCACGGGCCCGACCTGCCCGAGGTCGCCCGTCAACTCGGCCTGACCGAGGGCGAGGTCGTCGCCCTCCACTCCGGGAGCGACCTCACCGTGCGCTGCCTCGGCGCGCCCGCCGGGGCGCCGATGACGGACGGCCCGCCCTTCCCGAAACCCGTGCCGCGGCTGGCGTCGCCCCGCACTCACGTCGATCCCGGTTCGATCGCCGTCGCCGGACGGCAGGCCGTCATCTGCCCGATGCCCTCGCCCGGCGGCTGGCCCCTCCTCGGACGCACCCCCGTGCGCGTCCTCGACCTCCGCAGCGACCCGATCACCGCCTACCGGCCCGGGGACACCTTCCGCTTCGTCCCCATCACCCCCGACGAGTGGGACGACCACGCCGGCACCTCCCTGGCGGCCTGCCATGGCTGACACCCTCACGATCCGCACCCCCGGCATCGTCACCGTGCAGGACCTCGGCCGGGTCGGCCGCTCCCGCTACGGTCTGCCCGCCGGCGGAGCCGCCGACCAGCACTCGGCGCGCGTCGCCAACGTCCTGTGCGGCAACGACGACCGCGCCCCGCTGCTGGAGATCACGGCACTCGACTTCGCGTGCGTGCCCTCCGCCGACATCCTCGTCGCCGTGACCGGCGCCCCCGCCGACGTGACCGTCGAGGGCGGCGTCCGCCCCCAGTGGGAACCGGTCTCCGTGTGCGCGGGCGAGACCCTTCGCGTCACCGGCATACGTCAGGGACTGCGCGTCTATCTGGCCGTGCTCGGCTCGTTCGAGGCCGACTACCTCCAGGGCAGCTGCGCCCCCGACACCATCCTGGGCTTCGGCCCCGCCCTGAGCAGCGGCGACGAACTCGTGCTGCGCTCGGCCTGCCCGCCCCTCGACCACCCCTTCTCACGCATCCCGCTGTTCCGTCTGAACGCCCCCGTCCCCGCGTTCCCCGCCACCTGGACGATCGACGTCACCGACGGCCCCGACCGGGCCGAGTTCGGAGACACGGCGAGCCGGCTGTTCGACGCCCCCTTCACCGTCAGCCCGCGCAGCAACCACATCGGCCTGCGACTGCTGGGCGAGGTGCCCCGCCGCGTCACCCAGGGCGAGATCCTCTCCCGCGGGGTCCCCATCGGCGCCGTCGAAGTGCCGGCGGGGGACGAACTCCTCGTGCTGCACCGCGGCCGCGGCGTCACGGCCGGCTACCCCGTCCTGGCCGTCGTCACCGCCACCGGTCTGTCCGCCCTGGGGCAGGTGCGCCCCGGGCAGACCCTCCGCTTCCGCCACCGCACCCTCGACCAGGCGGTCACCGCCCACCGCGCCCAGCGGGGCGCCGTCGACGCACTGCGCACCCGCGTGCGCACCGCCTTCGACGCCCTGCGCATCCGCGCCCCCGACCCGGCCTGACACCCGGTCACCTCCCCAGCCGTCCCCTTCGCCCCCCGCCGGCCCGCACGGAGCCCCCCGCCCCTCGTCCCCAGCCCGCCGCAAGACAGGAGACGCCATGACCACCATGGCCGCTCAGCCAGTCCCCAACACCGTCGACCCCAGAACAGCCCGGAAGGTCACCCTCGCGGGATGCGTCGGCATCTTCGCCGAGCTCTACGACAACGGCATCTTCGGCTTCATGGCCGGAACGCTCGCCGCCGTCTTCTTCCCCGGCTCCGACGACGCCATCATGCTCGTCTTCCTCGGGTACGCCGTCTCCTTCTTCTTCCGCCCCCTCGGCGGCATCATCTGCGGCCACCTCGGCGACCGCATGGGGCGCCAGCGGATGCTGGTCTTCGTCATCATGCTCATCAGCGTCGCCACCGCGGCCATCGGCATCCTGCCCACGTACGCGAGCATCGGCATCGCGGCGCCGATCCTGCTGATCCTGCTGCGCGTCGCCCAGGGCTTCTCCGTCGGCGGCGAGGCCTCGGGCGCGATGAGCTTCCTCGCCGAGCACGCCCCGGAGGGCAAGCGCGGCCTCTACACCAGCTACGCGCAGATCGCCTCCTTCCTCTCCCTGCTCACGGGCACGCTGGTCGCCGCCGCCATGACCAGCGGACTCGGCGACGAGCGCATGGAGTCCTGGGGCTGGCGCATACCGTTCCTGCTCGCCGTCCCGCTCGGCATCACCGGCATCTACATCCGCAAGCGCATCAGTGACACCCCCAACTTCAACCGCCTGAAGGAACAGGGCGGCCTGTCCAAGAACCCCCTGAAGGAGGCGTTCACCTCCGCCGAGCACCGCCGCGCCATGCTGCTGGCCCTGTTCATCCCCCTGATGAACGGCTCCGGGTACTACGTCCTGTTCAGCTACATGCCCACGTTCATGAGCAGCGAGCTCGACTTCGGCAAGGTCCAGGGGCTGCTCGTCACCGCCTCCAGCCTGGTCGCGATCTGTATCGCCATCCCCTTCATGGGCCGTCTCTCCGACCGGATCGGACGCAAGAAGGTCATCGCCGGCTCGGCGATCGCCATGGCCCTCGTCGGCATCCCCTGCTACCTGCTGATCGGCACCGGCAACCTCGCCCTCGCCGTCATCGGCGCCTGTCTCATGGCCGTCGTGTTCGCCGGGCACACCGGCGTCATCCACATCCTGCTCGTCGAACTGTTCCCCACCCGGGTGCGCTACTCCGCCTACGGCCTGGGCTACAACGTCTCCTCCGCGCTCTTCGGCGGCACGGCCCCGCTGCTGATGACCTACCTCATCGCCCAGACGGGCAACGTCAACATGCCGGCCTTCTACGCCGTCGTCACCGCCCTCGGCACCCTGATCGCCGTGTCCCGGGTGAAGGACCGCGCCCATCTGCCCCTGCGCGACGCCTGATCCCCCTTTCCCTCACTTCTAGGAGCACAGCAGCATGCCCATCTCCGACTACAGGACGGCCCTCGTCACCGGAGCGTCGACCGGCATCGGAGCCGTGGTCGTCGAGCGACTCACCAAGCGCGGCCTAGAGGTTCACGCGGTGGCGCGCAACGCCGAACGGCTCGACGCCCTCGCCCGCGACACCGGTTGCGTCCCGCACGCCGTCGACATCACCGACACCGAGGCACTCACCGCCGCACTGGACGGCCTGGAGATCGACGTCCTCGTCAACAACGCGGGGGTCTCACGCACCGGCAACATCCTGACCGCCGACGAGTTCGCCGTCGACGAGCAGGTCGCCGTCAACATCCAGGCCGTTCTGCACCTGGTCCGTCTTCTCATGCCCGGCATGGTCGAGCGCGACCTCGGCCACATCGTCAACATCAGCTCCATCGCCGGCGTCTACAACTTCGGCGGCAACACCATCTACCACGCCACCAAGGCCGCCGTGCACACCCTCTCCCGCCAGCTGCGGGTAGACGGCTACGGCCGCCGGGTCCGGGTCACCGAGATCTGCCCGGGGCGTGTGGAGACGGAGATCTTCGGCCGTCTGCTCGGCGACATGGAGGAGGCCCAGCGGCGCTTCTACGACGGCTACGAGTCCCTCAAGCCCGAGGACATCGCCGACTCCATCGAGTTCGCCGTCGACTCGCCCCGGCACGTCAACATCGGACACATCGAGATCCTGCCCACCTTCCAGGTCCCCGGCGGCCTCAACTTCGAGCGCAGGGAGGGCTGATCCACATGGACACGGCAGAGCGGGTACGCCGTATCAAGCCCTCGCCCAGCACCGCGGCCGCCCAACGCGTGCGCGAACTCAAGAGCCAGGGCCACACCATCCTCGACCTGACCGTGGGCGAGCCCGATTTCGACACCCCCGACCACGTCAAGGCCGCGGCGATCGAGGCCATCGAGGCGGGCGAGACCAAGTACACCCCAGTGAACGGCACGCCGCGCCTGCGCGCCGCGATCACCGGCAAGCTCCGTGAGCGCCACGGGCTGGAGTGCACCGACGCGCGGATCGCGGTCGGCGGGGGAGCCAAGCAGATCATCTTCCTCGCCCTGATGGCCACCCTGGACGAAGGGGACGAGGTCATCGTCCCCGCCCCGTACTGGGTGTCCTATCCGGACATGGTCCGCGCGAACGACGGCACCCCCGTCGTCGTCGACTGCGCCGAGGCGGACGGCTTCAAGCTCACCCCGGAACGGCTCGGGGCGGCGATCACCAGGCGCACCCGCTGGGTCGTCCTCAACACCCCGGGCAACCCGACCGGATCCGCCTACACCACCGCCGAACTGCGGGCGCTCGCCCAAGTGTTGCTCGACCATCCGCAGGTGCAGGTCCTCACGGACGAGATCTACGACGAGATCTGGTACCGCGAGGAGGACGCCCCGTCCCTGGCCGCCGTCGAACCCCGCCTGGCCGAGCGGGTGTTCCTCACCAACGGAGTCTCCAAGACCTACGCGATGACCGGCTGGCGCATCGGCTACGGCGTGGGCCCGGCGGACCTGGTGACCGCGATCAACACGCTGCAGTCCCAGACCTCCTCCTGCCCCTCCTCGGTGAGCCAGGCCGCAGCCGCCGCCGCGCTCACCGGACCGCAGGACTTCGTCCGGGAGACCGTGCGCGTCTACCGCGCACGCCGTGACGCCACGGTGAAACTCATCAACGACATCCCCGGTCTCAGCTGCACGGTCCCCGACGGCGGCTTCTACCTCCTGGTCAACTGCCAGGGCGCCATCGGGCAGTCCACCCCGTGGGGAAGCCGGATCGAGAACGACGAGGACTTCGCCCGCTACCTCCTCGACAGCCGGCAGGTCGCGGTGATCCACGGTGCCGCGTACGGCGCGCCCGGCTACTTCCGCATCTCGTTCGCCACATCGACGGACGTGCTCACCGAGGCATGCGCGCGCATCGCCGCCGCCTGCACCACTCTGTCCGAGAGGCCGTCATGATCCGCGTCAGCACCAAGTTCGACCGCCCCGCCCCGGAACTCGTCGAACGCCTCGCCGCCTACTCCTCAGCCACCATCCACGAAGCCCAGGGCAGGCTGGGCGCCCTCGACTCGACCCTCAAGCCGGTGGACCACAGGATGTCCCTCTGCGGTCCCGCCTTCACGGTCCAGTGCGCGCCCCGCGACAACCTGATGCTGCAGACCGCCATCGCCTACGCCCGCCCCGGGGACGTCATCGTCGTCTCCGCCGGCGCCTACGAGGAGGCGGGCTCCTTCGGGGACGTCCTCGCCAACGCCTGCCAGTCCAAGGGGCTCGGCGGCCTGATCACCGACACGGGCGTCCGGGACACCGAGGACCTGCGCGCCCTGGGATTCCCCGTCTTCTCCCGCAGCATCTCCATCAAGGGCACGGTCAAGGAGACCGTGGGACCGATGTGCGAGCCCGTCACCGTCGGCGGCGTCCTGGTCCGCCCCGGTGATGTGATGCGGGCCGACGCCGACGGCGTGGTCGTCGTCCGCCGCGAGGACGCGGCCGAGGTGGCCGCGGCCTCACAGCAGCGGGTCGACACCGAGGCCGACTACATCGCCGCGTACCGCGCGGGCAGGACCGTCATCGACATCTGCGGGCTCGAGCCGCTGCTCGCGGCGAAGGGGCTGGTGATCGAGGAGTAGCGGCGAGGGGCGTGCCGGTCAGGGCCTCGTGTCCGTCAGGGAGATACGGGCGGTGATGCGCTTGCCGACCGGCTGCCGCTCGATGTCGAGATCCTGGGCGACGGCCTTGACGATCTCCAGGCCGTGCTGGCCGACACGGTCGGGGTCGGCGGCCCGGGCCGCGGGCACGGCCGGGTCGCTGTCCCATACGGCGACCTCCACCGCGGCGCCGGAGACGCGCAGTTCCATCAGGACGGGACCCGGGGCGTACTTACGGGAGTTGGTGACCAGCTCGCTGACGACCAGCTGGGTCAGGTCCATGGCACGCGATGAGACGTCCAGGCCGCGCTCCTCCCGGAGCCGGGTGAGGAAGTCGGCCGCGTGGTGGCGGGCCTGCGCGATGCAGCCGTCGTCCCCGCCCAGGGCATAGCCGACCTGGGTCGGGCGGGCGCCGGGCTCAGTACGGTCCCCGTCGGGTTGCGGCTCCAACAGCATCGTCCTTCTACTCCCCGTTCACGCACGTGCGTGTACCCCTCACTTTGTCATGCATGCCACGGGCGTGTTGTTCGGCACAGTCGATTGGATGCGTCCGGCCTGGAGAGTGCGGCACAATCGGCACAGACGTTGCACGGGGCAGCCCAGGCGCAGTTGAGGAGACGGTGACCGACAACCAGGGGACGGGCCGGCCCGACCGGCTCTCCATCGAACACTCCACCGTCGACGGCATCCGCGTCGTGACCCTGCGCGGCGAGATCGACCACGGAGTCAAGGACGCACTGCAGCACGCCCTGCTGGCCAGGGACGGCGACGGCGGGGCGCCCCGGATCGTGGCGGACCTCAGCGGGGTGACCTTCATCGACTCCAGCGGCATCAACGTCTTCATCCACACCCACCAGCGTGCCGACGCCGCACAGGGATGGCTGCGCCTGGCCGGGATCCGGGGACCGGTGCTGCGGGTCGTCCAGCTCGTCGGCCTGGACGCCGTCGTCGCCTGCCACCCCACGGTCGAGGAAGCCCTGACGTGAGCGGACCGGGCCGGCCGACGTCCGTGCTGGTCCTCGTCGCGGTCCTGACCCTCACCGCCTGCGGTGATCTGCACGCCTCGGGCGCGACGCCCGGCGCCACTCCCAGCAGGTCCGCCGGGCCCTCGCCCAGCGCCGCCGGAGCCTCGCCGTACGTAGAGCCCGGGGCCGGTGACGGGGCCCCGCACTACAACGAGAACAACGGCCACCGTCGTCCGGGAGAGATGTCTCCGGCCCACGCGAAGGACGCCGAGCGGGAGGCCGATCGCATCAGGCCGGTCCTCGAACGGCTGTGGAAGCGGCGGACGTGGGATCCCGCGACGGTGCGCGAGGCCCTGCTCCGGCTCGGCTACGAGGAGGAGCGCGTCACGCGGGACGGCAAGCGGCTCGGCGGGACGCTCACCGTCACCGAGATGTCCTCACGCTGGAAGGACGACGGTTACGTGACGCCCGAGGGCGCGCGAGTCGCCCTGCGCGTTCACGACGACGCCTGCGTCACGGCGTTCATCCAGAAGACGAACTTCGCCGCGGTCGCCAACGGCCCGTACCCGGAGTCCGGCTGCTTCGCACCGCCCTTCGCCCACTGAACGCGGAACTCACCCGTCCGCACGCGCTGGGCAAGGCGTGGGCCGAACGCGCCGTTCAGGATGGAGGAGCCCGGGACAGGCGTGTGCGTGCGAGGGAGCGGTATGACCGAGACCGACAGGGCCAGGACCTTCCCCGCCGAGGACGGAAGCGGCCGGCCCTCGCCGAACCCCGACCCGGGTGCCGGCACGGCCGACCTGCGGCGCGTCGGGGCGCACCCCGATTTCTGGTACCCGGTCGCGCTGTCCCGCGGCGTCCGGAGCAAGCGGGTGGTGGCGACCGCCTTCGCGGGCGAGCGCATCGCGCTCTACCGCGGGCAGAGCGGCGCCGTGCACGCCCTGGAGGACCGGTGCGCGCACCGGCAGGTGCCGTTGAGCATGGGCGTAGTGGAGGGCGACACCCTCCGCTGCTGCTACCACGCCTGGGCCTATCGCGGCGACGGCCGCATCTCACAGATCCCGTATCTGTCCCGCGACGACGGCAGGCCGCCGCGCGGTGTGCGCGGCTACCCCGTCCGCGAGGCCTACGGCTTGGTGTTCGTGTTCCCGGGCGACCCGGACAAGGCGGCCGACACCGCCCTGCCCGAACTGCCGGCCTTCGGCTCACCGAGCTACAAGACCATGACCTACTCCCGGACCGTGCGCTGCCACTACTCCTTCATGCACGAGAACCTGCTCGACATGAACCACCAGTTCCTCCACCGGGGCGTCGTCGGCAAGCTCCACCCCGAACTGCTGGAACACCGCACCGACGCGCGGTCGGTGGAGGCCCGCTACCTGTTCACCCACGCCGGGGGGAAGCGGAACCGCGGCGCCAGCCTGCTGGCCGCCGAGGGCATCAGGGGCAGCGACTCCAGTGACGTCATGACCATCCGCACCGCGTACCCGTACCAGACGCTCGACCTGGTTCCGGAGAACGCCGAGCGTCCGGCCTTCCGCCTCTGGGCCGCCTATGTGCCCGAGGACGCCGAGCAGCGCGTCTGCCACACCTACGGTCTGCTGATGATCGAGAAGCCCCGGGTGCCCGGCGCGCTCCAGCTGGCCTGGCCGTTCATCAGACGCTTCACCGAGCGCGTGTTCGCCGAGGACCGCATGGCCGTCGAAGCCGAGCAGCGGGCCTGGGACGAGCAGGGCGAGGACCGCAATCACGAGGTGTTCTCCCTGATCCTGGACGTCCGCGAGGTCTTGCGTTCCAACGGCGTCCCCATCCGGGCCCGGGCCGCCGCGTGCGGCACCGCCCAGGCGTGCGACGGCCGGGCATCGGCTTTCGGCGCTCACCCGGCGGGCTGACGGCAGAACCGGCCGCCCATGCGACGATCTCCGCGTGGACTACCCCAACGACCAGGCCCCCGGCGCCCCCGTCCGCTCCGGCATCCCGGAGCACGGCCGCGTCCCGAAGTACTACGCGGTCAAGGCACGGATCGACCGGCTCGTCGGGGAGTTGGGGGAGGGCGGACCGCTGCCCACCGAGCGTGATCTCTCCGAGCGGTACGAGGTGGCCCGCGAGACCGTCCGGCAGGCCATCCGCGAGCTGGTGCTGGAGGGCAAGCTGCGGCGGCAGGGGCGGGGGACCGTCGTCGCGGGGCCCAAGCTGGAGCAGCCGCTGTCCCTCGCGAGCTACACGGAAGGTGTGCGGCGGCAGGGGAGGACCCCGGGACGGAATCTCGTCACCCTCGACCGCTTCCCCTGCCCGGACGCGCTCGCCGCCGAGACCGGCCTGCGGCGGGGAGAGCCCGTCTGGCACCTGGAGCGCGTACTGCTCGCCGACGACGAGCGGGTGGGCCTGGAGAGCACGTACGTCGCGGTGGCCCGGGTGCCCCGGCTCGACAGCGACTTCGACCCCGACTCCTCGTTCTACGCCTGGATCAAGAGCCAGGACATCCGGTTCGGCGACGCCGACGAGCGCATCGAGACCGTACTGGCCACGCCGCGCGAGGCACTGCTCATCGGGACGCCGCCCGCGCTGCCGATGCTGCTGATCCACCGCGTGTCCCGGGACACGGAGGGGCAGCCGCTGGAGCGGGTGCGGACCCTCTACCGGGGCGACCGGTTCTCCTTCACGACCCGCCTGCACGGCTGAGAGGCATCCAGGTCTCACCGTCCACCTATCACGAAATGATAACGGGTCTAGCCCAAATATGCAGACTGGGTTCACGCTGTCGTGGGGAGCCGGACTCGTCTCCCCGAGCACAAGGAGCGTGTCGGACGTGAGAGTGACAGTCGTCGGAGCCGGCGTGGTGGGCACCATGCATGCCTGGCAGGCGGTGAACCGCGGCCACGAGGTCGTACAGATCGAGCGCGAGGCGGAGGCGCGCGGCGCGTCCCTGCGCAACTTCGGCCAGATCTGGGTGAGTGGCCGCGCGGGCGGCGAGGAACTGGACACCGCCCTGCGGGCCCGGGAGCTGTGGGAGGAGATCGGCGGCCGGGTCCCGGCCCTCGGCTTCCGTCCGAACGGCTCCCTCACCCCCGTCCGCTGCGACCTGGAACTCGCCGTCGCCGAGGCCGCCGTGGCCCGCCCGGACGCCGCCGCCCGCGGCTACAAGCTGCTGACCCCCGGCGAGGCCCGTGCCCTGAACCCCGCCCTGCGCGGCGAGTTCAGCGCCGCGCTGTACTGCGAGCGCGACGCGGCAGTCGAGCCCCGCACCGCCCAGCTCGCCCTGCGCGCGGAGCTGCTCAAGTCCCCGCGCTACCGCTTTCTGCCCGGCCGCGAGGTCCGTGACGTCGTCGGCCCGGGCGCCGTCCGCGACGACCACGGCGACGTCCACCGGGGCGACGCGGTCGTCCTCTGCACCGGCGCCTGGCTCGGCGGCCTGGTCCGCGAACTGGCCGGACCCGGCCTGCCCGTGCGCCGCGTACGTCTCCAGATGATGCAGACCGACCCGCTGGGCGAGCCGCTGACCACCTCGGTCGCCGACGCGGACAGCTTCCGCTACTACCCGGCCTACGCCTCCGCCGCGCTCGGCGCGCTCAATACCGGCAGGCCGCAGGCCGAGACCGCCGCAGCCCACCGTATGCAGCTGCTCATGGTCCAGCGCGCCGACGGCGGTCTGACCATCGGCGACACCCACGAGTACGAGCACCCCTTCGCCTTCGACACCCTCGAAGACCCCTACGACCACCTCGCCGGTGTCGTCGAGTCCCTCCTCGGCCGCCCGCTGCCGAAGGTCCGACGCCGCTGGGCCGGGGTGTACGCCCAGTGCACCGACACCGCCCGGGTCGTGCACCGGCAACAGGTGCGCGACGGGGTGTGGCTCGTCACCGGGCCCGGCGGGCGCGGCATGACCTGCTCGCCCGCGATAGCGGAGACCACCGCCAAGGAGCTGGGATGGTAGACGCACCGAAGGACATCCGCCTCGTCGTCCTCGACATGGCCGGTACGACCGTCGCCGACGGCGGCCTCGTCGAGCAGGCGTTCGCGGCGGCGGCACGGCGCCTCGGCGCGGATCCCGACTCAATGCTGGACCATGTCCGCGCCACCATGGGCGAGTCCAAGATCTCCGTGTTCCGGCATCTGTTCGGCCAGGAGGCGAAGGCCCAGGAGGCCAACCAGGCCTTCGAGAAGGCCTACGCGGAACTCGTCGACGGCGGCCGGATCGCGGCCCTGCCCGGTGCGCGCGAGGCAGTCGAGGCGCTCACGTCCCAGGGCCGAACGGTCGTACTGACGACCGGCTTCGCGCGCACCACCCAGGACGCGATCCTGGCCGCGCTGGGCTGGCAGGACCTGGTGCCGCTGACCCTGTGCCCCGCCGACGCCGGGGGCCGGGGGCGCCCGTTCCCCGACATGGTCCTGACCGCGTTCCTCCGTACGGCGGCGGCGGACGACGTCCGGCAGATCGCCGTCGTGGGCGACACCTCGTACGACATGCTCACCGGGGTCCGGGCCGGGGCGGGCGTGGTCGCCGGTGTCCTGACCGGCGCGCACGACGCGGACGCGCTGCGGGCGGCGGGGGCGCGGCATGTGCTGGACAGTGTGGCGGATCTGCCCGCGGTACTCGCGTGAGCGACAGCGCGTACCGCCGGTCAGCCGGCCGCGTGGTCGACGCGCAGCCGCACCTGCTCCTCCAGTCGTTCGAGGCTGGTGTCCAGCGCTTCGCCGACGGCCCGCTCGCCGGGATCGTGGCCGGCGTCGAAGAACGACAGGTGCACCGTCACCTCACTGGCTCCGCTGCCGAGGCCGGCGACCTGGAGCCACCCCGCGTAGCTTCCCTGGTCCCGGGTTCCCCACTCGATCCGCATCTGATCGCGCCGGGCGCGCAGCAGGGCGGAGGTGTCCTCGTCCGTGCGGTCCTCGTGCACCGTGACGGCGGGCAGTTCCGCGGCCCGCACATGCAGGGCTTCCGGCAGCCAGGTGTCGAGCCGTCCGACGTTCGCCGCCTCGTCGAAGACATGCTCGGGCTGTGCGGGCATCGTGCGTGAACGCTCGTACTCGGTCATCGCGGCACCTGCCTTGCCTCGGGGGCGTACAGCGCACCGCGTTCCCGGCCTGCCCGGCCCCAACCGTGAAAGGCCCCGCCCGCACGCTGCGGACGGGGCCTTTCAGGTCGGTCAGAACTTGGGCTGGGGCGACTGCGCCTGGACGAGTTCCGTCGCCTCCGCCTCCGTCTCCACGGACGGCGGCGAGCCCGCCAGCGGCTTGTTGGCGGTCTCCCGCATGCACAGGACGGCGATGACGCCGATGACGGCGGCGCCCGTGGCGTAGTACGCCGGCATGAGGGTCGAGTCGAAGGCGCTGATCAGCGCGGTGATCACCAGAGGTGTCGTGCCGCCGAAGAGCGAGGTGGCCAGGTTGTAGGCGACCGAGAGGGACCCGTAGCGGACGTGGGTGGGAAATATCGCCGGGAGCGCCGCCGACATCGTGCCGAGCATCATCACCAGGGACAGCCCCATCAGCAGCAGTCCCAGCGCGATGAGGACGACACTGCCCTGCCGGATGAGCAGGAAGGACGGCACCGAGAGGAAGAGGAAGCCGAGCATCCCCGTCATCAGCAGCGGCTTGCGCCCGAAGCGGTCGGAGAGCCGCCCGACGTAGTTGATGACGCACATCTGCAGGACCATCACGAGGAGCAGGATCAGCAGCCCGTGATTGGTGCCGTAGCCCAGCTCGTCGGACAGGTACGTCGGCATGTACGACAGCAGCATGTAGTCGTTGATGTTGTACGCCGCGACGAGCGCGAGGCACAGCAGCAGCGGCCGCCAGTACCTGGTGAAGATCTTGCCGAGGTCACCGGTGGCCGAGGTCTCCACGGAGTCGGCGGCCTCGCTCGCCTTGACCTGGCTGCCCTCCAGCTTCTGGAAGGCGGGCGTCTCGTCCAGCTTGAGCCGCAGATAGAGGCCGATGAACCCGAGCGGCGCCGCGACCAGGAAGGGGATGCGCCAGCCCCACGCCAGCATCTCGTCCGCGCTGAGCACGCTGTTGAGAATGACGACGAGGCCGGAGGCCCCGACGTAGCCGCCGAGCGTGCCCAGCTCCAGGAAGCTGCCGAAGAAGCCGCGCCTCTTGTCGGGCGCGTACTCCGCGATGAACGTCGAGGCGCCCCCGTACTCGCCGCCGGTCGAGAAGCCCTGCACCAGCCGGAAGAAGATCAGCAGGGCCGGGGCCCACAAGCCGATGACGTCGTGCGAGGGGACGAGACCGATGGCGAAGGTCCCCACCGCCATCATGATCATGGTGAGGGAGAGGATGCGCTTGCGGCCGACCTTGTCGCCCAGCGGCCCGAAGACCATGCCGCCGAGCGGACGCACCAGGAAGGCCACCGCGAACGTCGCGAAGGAGCTGAGCAACTGGGCGGTGTCGCTTCCGGACGGGAAGAAAACCTTCCCGATGGTCACCGCCAGATAGCTGTAGATCCCGAAGTCGTACCATTCCATCGCGTTGCCGAGGGCGGCGGCCTTCGTGGCGCGCTTGACCGCCGCGTCGTCGGTCACGGTGATGTCGCTGCGGCGCAGCTTCGGGTGGCGTCGTTTCTCGATCGCGCGGAACAGAACCCGGTGTCGTCTCACAGCCGCGGGATCCACCGACTCGTCATTGTCGGGCGCCGCCATTACGTCGTTCCTTTCGCCGGTCGTTTTCCCAAGCACAACGCCTGCACAGTTCTCGCGCGCTCAAACGCTCGTCCACGTCACAGACGATCTTCGCGGCGTCCGGCCGGTTCCGCTTGCGGGCTGTGGCGTGTGCCCGTCCCCTGGTGGGGGAACGCGATTCCTCCGGGGTGAAGGCGGGGCCCCGGTCGAGAGGAGCCCAGGTGACAGCGTCGGCCGAGGAGGCTGCCGGATACGAGCCGGATCCGCGGCGGTGGCGGGCCCTGTGGGTCACGCTGGTGGCCGGCTTCATGAGCCTGCTGGACGTCTCGATCGTGGTGGTCGCCCTGCCCTCCGTCCAGCGCGGCCTGAACGCCTCTCCCGCGCAGGTGCAGTGGGTGGTGTCCGGTTACGCGCTCGCCTTCGCTCTCGCACTCGTCACCGCCGGCCGCCTCGGTGACGCGCTGGACCGCCGCCGCATCTTCCTGCTGGCCCTCAGCGGCTTCGTGGTCTTCAGCGCGGCCTGCGGAGCGGCCCCCAGCATCACGCTGCTGATCGCGGCCCGGCTCGCCCAGGGCCTGGCCGCCGGTTTCATGGCGCCCCAGAACTCCGCGCTCATCCAGCAGCTGTTCCGCGGTGCCGAACGCGGGCGCGCCTTCGGGTTCTTCGGTGCCACCGTCGGCATCTCCTCCGCCGTCGGCCCGCTCGTCGGCGGCATGATCCTCGCCCTGGCCGACGGGGCCCAGGGCTGGCGGTGGATCTTCTACGTCAATGTCCCCATCGGCATCCTGGCCGTCCTGCTCGGCCGCCGTCTGCTGCCCCGCACCCGGCGCTCCGGCCGGGGGCATGTGGACCTGCCCGGGGTCCTGCTCCTCGGCCTCGGCGTCCTCGCACTCATGTTCCCGCTGGTCCAGGCGGGCTCCGGCGGCTTCGGCCGGCTGTGGTGGCTGTTCCTCGCCGGTGCCGCGCTCCTCGTCGCCTTCGCCCTGTGGCAGCGCCGCCTCGTGGCCCGCGGAACGCAGCCGCTGCTCGATCCGCGCCTGTTCACGACCGTCCGCGGCTACGCCGTCGGTGCCGGCGTCGGCACGCTCTACTTCGTCGGCTTCAGCGGCGTCTGGCTGGTCTTCGCGCTCTTCTACCAGGACGGCCTGGGCTTCTCCCCGCTCCGGTCCGGCCTCGCCGTGACGCCTTTCGCCCTCGGCTCGGCCTGCGCGGCCGCGATCGCCGGGCGTCTGGTGGACCGGCTCGGACGCATGCTCACCGTGGGCGGCCTCGCGGCCGTGATGGCCGGCCTGGGCGGCACGGCGCTGCTGCTCCGCCTCGCGCCCCTCGGCATCGCACCCTGGGCCGCCGCCCCGCTGCTGTTCCTCGGCGGCGCCGGCAGCGGCTGTGTGATCTCCCCGAACATCACCATGACCCTGCGCGATGTGCCCGTGCACATGGCGGGTGCGGCGGGCGGCGCCCTTCAGACCGGACAGCGGCTCGGCGCCGCCGTGGGCACCGCCGCCCTGCCCGGCCTCTTCTATCTGGTGCTCGGCGGGAGCGACGACTACCGGGGCGCCCTCGGCGTCGCGCTGGGCGCCGGGCTCGTCGGTATGGCGGCATCCCTGGCCCTGGCGACGTTCGACTGGCGGCGTGACCGGCGGACCCGGCAGGCGCACGGGACCTGCCCGGAGGATGTCGCCAACAGTCCCGTGCACGCCCGGCAGACCTGAGGCGCACGCGGCCGACCTCAGGTGGTCTGCGGTTGGGCTTCCCGCGGCGCGGCATCGTCCAGGTCGCCGCGGACGGCGGCGATGGCGAAGGCCGTCATGGAGGCCAGGGCGAGCAGCGCGAGCGGTCCCCAGATCGCCGGTATCGCCCACATCGGCCAGTCATTGGCCGACTGCGCCCAGAGGGTCAGGATCGCGGTGGCGCCCAGGCCGACGCCGTGCCACCGCACCACCATGCCCGCCTTCGCATGCCGCCGGTCACCCCGGGCGAGGAGGGGCCACAGCCCTCCCACGAAGGCCGTCAGGCCGAACGACACACAGGCCAGCGCGCCGCCCAGACGATCCTCGGGCCAACCCACGGGTCCGTCGGACGTCTGCTGCCGCCGCCCCTCGGCGTCCCGTACCTCCACGACCTGCCCGTGCCAGATCAGGCCGACGACCTTGTCGTCCGGCTCCAGTTCGGAGACCACGGGATCGGCCCGCAGGAACGTCACCTGCCACGGCTTGCCGGACGGCGGCACCAGCTCCGCCTCCGGGGACGCGTTCCTCTCCCCACGGTTCGTGTCGGCGTCGCGGACCGTGAACTCCTGCTCCCACACACACCCCGACGCCCGCACCGGCACAGAGGCGCAGGCCGGCGCGGCGCGGAACTCCCGCTCCCGCTCCAGCGCTCCCCGGATCTGGAGCGCTGACGCCACCCCGAACCCGAGAGCCACGACAGCGATCAGCAGCCAGAGCACGGACCGCAGCACCATGCGTCCCGGCGACTCCACCATGACTCGTCCCCCCCCCGTTCTACGCGGAACCCGCAGGCGCATTGGAACACGCCTGCGCGTCCGCGCCCAGGCCTCTACCCGGCGGTATGGACGCGCCGGCCCTCGACGAAGGTCTCCAGGACCCGCGTCGCGCCGATTTCCTCGGGCGGGCCCGCGAACGGGTCGCGGTCGAGGACCACGAGGTCGGCCGACTTGCCGGCGGTGATGCTGCCGGTGGTGTCGTCGAGGTGGTTCACATAGGCGCTGCCCGCCGTGTACGCGGCGATGGCCGTGCCCAGGTCGAGGCGCTGCTCCGGAAGGAAGGCAGGAGTGCCCCCGGGAGCGTCGGGGGAGATCCGGTTGACGGCGACATGGATGGCCTGGAGCGGATCCGGGCTGCTGACCGGCCAGTCGCTGCCCGCGGCGAGGGTCGCGCCGGCGCGCAGCAGATCACCGAAGGGGTACTGCCACCCGCCTCGCTCCGCGCCCAGGAAGGGCAGCGTCAGTTCGTCCATCTGCGGTTCGTGCGCGGCCCACAGCATCTGCAGGTTGGCGCTCGCGCCCAGCGTACGGAAGCGCGGCAGGTCGTCGGGGTGGACGACCTGGAGGTGCGCGAGATGGTGCCGTGTGTCGCGATGGCCGTTGGCCGCCCGGGCGGACTCCACCGCGTCGAGCGCCTCACGCACCGCGCGGTCGCCGAGCGCGTGGAAGTGGACCTGGAAGCCGAGCGCGTCCAGCTCCGTGACGTACTTCCGCAGCTCGCCCGGCTCCACGAAGCTGATCCCGCTGTTGTCCGAGGAGCAGCCGCAGCCGGTCAGGTAGGGGTCGAGCATCGCGGCGGTGTGGTTCTCCGCGATGCCGTCCTGCATGATCTTCACCGTGCCGGCGCGGAACCGGTCCCGGCTCAACTCGTCCCGGGCTGCGGCCAGTTCGGGGATCTGCTCGGCGCCGCGCTCACGGTCCCACCACAGCGCGCCGACGACCCGGGCGGTGAGCAGGCCCCGGTCGAGGGCGGCCTGGTAAACGGGCGCCGGGTCGGTCATGTTTGCGTACGTGCCGACGATGGCGTCCTGCCAGGCCGTCACGCCGTGGGAGTGCAGCACGGCCTGGGCGCGCAGCAGCGCGGCGAGCTTCTCCTCGGGCGTGGGGTCCGGCAGCAGCCGGCCCACCAGGTGGACCGCGCCCTCCTGGAGCATCCCGGTCGGGTTGCCTTCGGCGTCGCGTTCGATGCGGCCGTCGGCGGGGTCGGGCGTACGGGCGTCGATGCCCGCGCGCTCCAGGGCCCGGCTGTTGACCCAGGCGCCGTGGTGGTCGCGGTTGGGCAGGAAGACGGGGCGGTCCGGGACGATCGCGTCGAGGGCGGCGGCGGTGGGGGAGCCGCCCGGGAACGCCTCCAGGGACCAGCCGCCACCGGTGATCCACTCGGCGTCCGGGTGCTCGTCCGCGTACGCCCTGATCCTGCGCAGATACTCGGCCGGGTCGACGGTGTCGCCGAGATGGCACTGGCCGAGCTCGATGCCCGCGCCCAGCGGATGGACGTGCGCGTCCTGGAAGCCCGGCAGCAGCAGCTTCCCGGCGAGGTCGACGACCTCGGTGCGCGGCCCGATCAGCTCGCGCACCTCGTCGTGGCCGACGGCGGCGATCCGCCCGCCGCGCACGGCCACGGCGGTGGCGCGGCTGCGGGCGGGATCGACGGTGTGCACGGGGCCGCCCGTGAAGACGAGGTCGGCCGGTCCCGTGGCGTGGGGGTGCGACATGAGGGTGAACTCCATGGGGGTGGGTTCAGACCGCCGTGCGGTCCATCGGGAGGGTGAGGGCGTCGGCGTCGGTGCCGTGCCCCGTCGTGAAGTACGGCGAGCGCCTGACGTACTTGGCCACGGCCGCCATGCCCAGCCCGGCGAGCACGATCACGGCGGGCAGCGAGAACATGAACCACCCGTTGTCCGGGCTCAGTTCGAAGTGATCGCTCATGGTCAGGTACGAGTATCCGAGGTAGCCGCCGAGGCCCAGCAGCACCAGCCCGGCCACGGCGGGCACACCGACGGCGAGCAGCGCCTCGCGGGGTCCGTCGTGACGCGCCGTGCGGAAGCGCACGGCGCAGGCGAGCGCGGTGAGGCCGTAGTAGAGGGCGACGATCAGGCCGATGGCGTTGACGGCGGCCAGGAGCATGTCGCTCAGCTTGGGGATCGCGAAGGCGGCCAGGGCGACCACGGCGGCGACGGACATCACGACGGCCGTACCGACGGCGGGTGTGCCGTACCGCGGGTGGATCCGGGTCCACAGCGGCCCCATCGTGCGGTCGCGGCCCATGGCGAGCAGTCCGCGTGCCGTGGGAATCAGGGTGGCCTGCACGGAGGCGACGGCGGAGAACATCAGCGCGACCAGGGGCAGGGTGGCCCAGGGCTCGGCGGCCAGTTTCGCCCCGAGGTAGGGGAGGGCCTGGGGCCCGTTGCGGACGAGTTCGGCCAGGCTCATCTCCCGCTGGAAGGCGACCGACGCGAAGAGGAACAGACCGAGCATGGCGAAGAGGGCGATCAGACCGCCGCGGGCCGAGTCGCCCGGGCGCTTGGTCTCCTCGGTGACGCTGAAGGCCGCGTCCCAGCCCCAGAAGAAGAACACCGCGAGGACCATGCCCTGGGCGAAGCTGGTGCCGCTGGAGATCTCGAAAGGGTTGAACCAGGAGAGGGAGAAGGCGTGGTCGCCGGTGACCAGGGCCCAGCCGCAGAAGCCCAGCAGCACGGCGTACTCGAAGACCAGCAGGACGAACTGGAACCGGGTGGCGGCCCGCATCCCGGTGACGGCCAGGGCCGTGAGGGCGAGGAGGATCACCAGCCCGACCGCCGTACTGACGCCGGTGGACGTCGGATCGAGGGCGATGCCGGCGAGGCTGGTCAGGCCGGCCTTGTTGGCGAAGAGCAGGACGACCGAGCCCATGATCGCGCTGGTGTAGGCGCAGAAGATGACCGAGCCGACCAGCGTCACCCATCCGGTCAGGAAGCCGGGCCAGGGGCCGAGGGATCTGCCGACCCAGACGTAGCCGTTGCCGCAGTTGGGTTCCGAGCGGTTGAGACGGGCGTAGGCGGTGGCGATGCCGAGCACCGGCAGGAACGCCAGGAGCAGCAGCGCCGGGGCCTGGAGGCCCACGACCGTCGCGATCGTGCCCATGCCGATGGCGATGCTGGTGGTGGCCGCGGTGCTGGACGCGGCGATGGCGACGCCGTCGACGACGCCGAGGGAACGGCGCAGAGCGGGGCGTGCTGGAGGAGGTGCGGACGACATGAAGGCTCCTCGGGGGGAATGGTGGGAAGAGCCGCGCGGGACTGTGATGGAACAACCGGCGTCCACATTGGGTCAACCCTGTTGACGTAAGGCGGGCCGGAGCCGTTCACTGCGTTGCACACGCGTGCGACGAGAGGAGTCCGGGTCATGACCACCCGCGTCCCGCAGGAGCGCCGGCGCCGCCGGCCCACCCGTTCCGGTGTCGTGCTGTCGGAGCACCTGATCGTCGAGACCGCCCTGCGCCTGATCGGGGAGCACGGCCCCGAGGCGCTGAGCGTGCGCCGGCTCGGCGCGGCACTGGGCTGCGACCCGACCGCTCTGTACCGCTACTTCCAAGGCACCGACGACCTGGTGCTCGCCATCGCCGACCGGATCATCGGCGACGCCATGGCCGGCTTCGTCCCCGGAGAGGACTGGGTTGCCTCGCTGCGCGAGATGGCGACGAGGGTCCGTGCGGGGTACCTCGCCCATCCCCGGGCGGCGGCCATGGCCGCACACCGGGTGACCCGGCGCCGGAACGAGATCCACGCCGTGGACACGGGCATCGGCCTCCTGCTGAACGCGGGCTTCGCACCCGTCGACGCCGCCCGGCTCTATCTGGCCTTCATCGACACCGTCCTCAGCCACGCCGCCACGGAGGCCGCGTTCCACGCCCTCCCGCGACACCAGCGAGACGCCGACCACCGGGCATGGCGGGACGTCTACCAGGACCTGGACCCCGAGACCTACCCGTCCCTCACCGCGGTCCGCACCGAGCTGCCCGGAATGGCGGACGGCTCCTTCGAACAGGCGGTGGACCTCCTCCTGGAGGCCCTGACGGCCCGGGCTCCGGCGGGCCGGCGCTCCCCTCGCTGACCCGGGACGTCAGAGCTCCAGGGCGAGGGACCCCACGGCTTCCCGGGACGCGAGACGGGTGTAGCCGGCCTCGAAGTCGTCGAGGGCGTACCTGCTGTCGATGACGGGTCGCAGCAGGCCCTCGGCGGCCAGGCGGCCGATGTCGTTCAGGCCCTTGGCGATCTCCTCGTCGGAGTCGCCGTGCACGCCGTAGCCGGTGACGACGCGTTCGCCGGCGAGGAGGTCCATGATGTCGACCGCGGCCTGCCTGCCGCCGGTGAAGCCGAGAGAGACGACCGTGCCGTGCCGGCGGACGGCACGGATCAGTTCGCCGAGGCGTGGTCCGCCGACCGGGTCCAGGGCGATGTCGACGCCCTGGCCGTCGGTGAGTTCGGCGATGGCCTCGTCGGTAGTCCGCGAGGAGGAGTCGATGACCGCCGTCGCTCCGGCCTCGGCGGCCCGGCGCGCCTTGTGCGCGGACGAGACCAGGGCGACGGGCCGCGCCCCGAGTGCCCTGGCCGTCTGCATCACGGCGTGCCCCAGTGAGCCGGTGGCCCCGGACACCAGGGCGATCTGCCCGCTGTGGACCTTCGCGGCCTTCGTGAGGGCCAGATAGGCGGTCAGGTAGTTGACCGTCAGGGCCGATCCCTCCGCCCAGTCGAGGGTGTCGGGCAGCTGAAGCAGCCGGTCGTCCCTGACCAGTGCCCACTCCTGGAAGAGGCCGTCCACGGTCACGCCGAGGTCGGAGTGGCCGTAGACGGCCACCCGGGTGCCCGGGGTGAAACGGTCGCTTTCCTCGACGACGCCCGCACCCTCGTTGCCCAGGACGAGAGGCGACGTCGGGAAGCCGAAGTCGCCCGTGCGGATCGTGTGGGAGAGCTGGTTGATCGTCGCGGCACGCATCCTGACGAGCGTGAACCCCGCGCGGGGAACCGGCTCGGGCCGTTCCTCCACTCCCATCTCCGGCGGGTTTCCGAACCGTCGCGTCACGATCGCCTTCATGGTGAACCTCCTAGGGGTTGTCTTTGAGGGTTGTCCGCTGATGAACCGGTGCCGTTGCGCCGCCCGTCGCGGCCGGCTCAGCGGGAGGCGGCAGTGCATCCGACGGCATCGGGGCGGGGCGCCGCACGCCGGTCACGGCGGGTGAGGAGCCGGTCCAGCAGCGTGCTCGCGACCGCCGCCAGGGCGAAGGCAGCGCCGACCCAGCCGATGCCCGCGAGGCCGGGACCCGCGTCGATGACCAGGCCGGACACCCAGGGAGCGACGGCGATGCCGACGTTGAACGCGGCGATGTTCACCGCGCCGCCCAGCGTCCTGGTCTCGCCCAGAATCCCGAACACCCGCGCGTTCACCGCCGGGTTGGTGACGAAGCCACCGGCGGCGAGCAGAACGGCGAGCGGGATCACCGCCGAGGCCGTGTCCGCGCTCAGCGCGATGGCCGCGGCCACGACCGCGACGGTGCCCATGCCGGTCAGCAGCACCCCGAACGGCGCCCGGTCGGCCCGGCGACCGCCCACGGTCAGGCCGGCCAGCGCACCCACCCCGTACAGCCCGAGCACCACCGGCACGAGTCCCCCGGAGAGCCCTGTGACCTCCTGAAGGAAGGCTCCTAGGTAGGAGAAGATCGCGATGGTCGCGGAGACGGTCAGCGCGGTGGTGGCGTAGGCGACCCACAGCCGGGGCACGGCCAGGGAGCGCAGTTCGGTACGCGGCCTCAGCGGCGGTGTCCCGGTGTCGCGTCCGCCGGGCAGGCCGAGCAGCAGCGCGCTCGCGGACAGCGCGGTCAGCACGGCCACCGCCCAGAACGCCGCCTGCCAACTGGCGTGCTGGGCCAGCAGCGTGCCGGCCGGGACACCGATGATCATGGACAGGCTCAGCCCCGACACGACCACGGACATCGCCCTGCCGCGCCGGTCGGCGGGGACGAGGGAGACAGCCGTGACCGAGGCCAGCGCCCAGAACCCGGCGTACGCCATGCCCGTGACCGCGCGCATGACCAGCTGGAACGCGAAGTCCGTCACGAGCGCGGCGGCCACGTGCCCCGCGATGAACGCCGTCTGGAACCCGGCCAGAGCGGCACGCCGGGGCAGCTTGAGCGTGGCCAGCGCCAGCACCGGCGCTCCGACGATCATGCCGACGGCGAACGCCGAGACCAGCAGCCCCGCCTCGGACAGTGACACGTCCAGATCGCCGGCGACGGAGGGCAGCAGCCCGGCGAGCATGAACTCCGAGGTGCCCTGCGCGAAGGTGCCGAACCCGAGGATGTAGACGATGAAAGGCATGGTGGTGCGTACTCCATAAGGACCATGAGGACATTGCCGAGGCGAGCGGGGTGTGCCCGCTCCTTCAGGACCGGCGTGTCCTTCCAGGCTCACCCCGCGGCAGGTCCGGGCAGCCCGCGAAGCTGGCCCAGCCGAGCCTGGGTCCAGCTGGGCCACCCTGGACGGGGCGAGCGGCCCGCGCGGGGCGAATACTGGAGGGATGGAGCAGAACGCCGAACTGGGAGACTTCCTCCGCAGCCGCCGGGCACGTCTGAGCCCGGGTGACGCGGGCCTGCCCCCGGGCGGCGGAGTCCGCAGGGTTCCCGGGCTGCGCCGCGAGGAGGTCGCACACCTGGCCGGTGTCAGCACGGACTACTACACCCGCCTCGAACAGGGCCGCCACCCCAACGTCTCCGAGGCCGTGCTGGACGCCGTCGCCCGTGCCCTGCGCCTGGACGACGACGAACGCGGCCACCTCTTCGACCTCGCCCGGCCCTCCACCACCCGCGCCCGGCGCCGCCGTCCGGAGCGCGTGCAGCGCGTGCGCCCCGAGGTCCATCAGATGCTGGACCTCTTCAACGGCGTCTCACCGGCCTTCGTCGCCAACCACCGCCAGGACGTGCTGGCCTCCAACCAACTGGCCCGCGCCCTGATCACGGACTGGGACGAGCTGCCGTACCGGGAACGCAACTTCGCCCGCTACGTCCTCCTCGACCCCGCCGCCCGCGAGCTGTACCTCAACTGGGACGAGGTCGCGGAGATCGTCGTGGCCGATCTGCGCCTGGAGGCCGGACGCCACCCCGACGACTCCCTGCTCAACGAACTGATCGGCGAAGCCGTCGTCAAGGTGCCCGAGTTCAGTTCCTGGTGGGACAGCCACCGAGTGGCCCAGTGCGTCTACGGGACACAGCACTTCCAGCACCCCGTGGTCGGCGAGTTCACCCTGCACCACGAGACGCTGGCCTTCCCCGCCGACCCGGGCCAGACCGTGTGCGTCTACACCGCCGAACCGGGCTCCGCCTCCGCCCAGACCCTCGCCCTCCTCGCCAGTTGGAGCGCCCCCGAGGCCCAGCGCAGCGACGGCACCGCACCCGCACCCCGGATGGGAGACTCATGACCCACGCCACCACCCTCGCTGACACTCACCTGCGTCTCGTCTGGCCCCAGTGGCAGGGCGCCGGTGCCGCCGTCGTAGGGGAACTCGCCCCCGAGTTCCCGCTCGACACCGCACGCCGAGGCTATGCGGTCGGCACCGCGGTCCTCGAAGCCGTCCTGCCCCCGCACGACGGCCCCACCGCGACCGTCCCGGTCACCCTGACCGACGACGGCCTCGCGGAACGCGACGGGGTCGAGGCCAAGTCGGCCGTCGTCGGACAGCTCGAGAGCGCGCTGCGCGTCATCGGCGACCACGACCCGGCACGCATCACGACCCTCGGCGGCGAGTGCTCCGTCAGCGTCGCCCCGTTCGCCGAACTCGCCCGCCGCTACGGCGACGACCTGGCCGTCATCTGGATCGACTCGCACCCCGACATCGGCACGCCGGACAGCGACTACCACGGCTACCACGCCATGGCCGTCGCCGCCCTCACCGGCCACGGCGACCCCGACGTCCTGAAGCTGCTGCCGGCCACCGTCTCCCCGGACCGTGTCGCGCTCGTGGGCCTGCACGAGTGGACCGACGACGACTTCCCCAACGTCGCCGATTGGGGCATCCGGTCGTTCGGCCCGGACGAACTGCGTGCCTCCACCCAGCCCGTCCTCGACTGGCTCGCGGCCACCGGCTGCTCACGCGTAGCCGTCCACTTCGACGTCGACACCGTCGACAGCGACGAGATCGGACTCGGACTCGGCTTCGTACCCGGTGGTCTCACCGGCGGTGAGGTACGACGCGTCGTCGCCGACATCGACCGGGCCGCGGACGTCGTCGGCCTCACGGTCGCCGAGTTCATTCCGCGGCAGGTCATGCACCTCCAGCGGATCCTGAACGGCTTTCCCCTGCTGCGAGGCAGGTGAGCCCTCGCGTGCGGCCGCCCTGTCACACGGATACCGACAGCGCCGCGATGCCCGCGTCGAAGGTGATCGGCGGCTCGAACTCCAGGTCACGGCGGGCGGCTTCGACGCTGAACCAGTGAGGGTGCACGAGCTCGGCGACGAGGAAGCGGCTGAGTGCGTGCGTCCGGGGCAGACCGGTGAGCCGCAGGACGGTGTCGCTGGTGGCAGCGGCGGCGTGGGCCAGCGGGCGCGGGACAGTGCTCCAGGTGGCTCGGAGTCCCGCCGCGCGCAGGAAGCGGGCGGTGATGTCGCGCAGGGGACGGGGCTCGTCCTGGGTGATGAAGTAGGCGCGGCCCCCGATGGGGCGGCCTTCCCGGAGCCGGTCCAGAGCGAGCAGGTGGGCGTGGGCCGCGGTGTGCAGGTGGGTCGTGTCGACGAGGTTCGTGCCGTCGCCGGGCATCACCAGTCGGCCCGCGCGCACGGCACGTGCCAGTGCCGGGGCGAAGTGCGGGTCGCCGGGGCCCCAGATGATGTGGGGGCGCAGGGAGACGGTGGCCAGGCCGGGGCTGTCGGCGGCCAGGACGAGGGCTTCCGCGTGTGCCTTGGTGCGTGGGTAGGCGGCCAGATGCCGACGGGGGTAGGGACAGTGCTCGTCGGCGTTCTGGAGACCGCCGGGCCGGAAGACGACGCTGGCCGTCGAGGTGTGGACGAGGGCGCCGATCCCGTGGGCGCGGCACTGGTCGATGACGTTGCGGGTGCCGAGGACATTGGTCCGCCAGTACGGCGCGAGCGGGCCGCTGACGCCGGCGAGGGCGGCGTTGTGGATGACGGCGTCGCAGTCCGCGAGCGCGCGGGAGACGGCGGCCGGATCGGCGAGGTCTCCTTGGTGGTGCCGGACGCCGAGACCCTCCAGGGCGAGGCTCGGACGGCGGCCCAGGGAGGACACCGCCGTGCCGCGGGCGACAAGCCGGCGGCAGATCTCCTGCCCCAGGAACCCGCTCCCGCCCGTGACCAGGACCCTCAACGGACGCCTCCCCTGGCGCACTTGGAGGCTTGGGCGGCCAACCGGACACGGTCGATCTTGGAGTTGTGGCGGATGTCGGTCGGGAACCGAGGGCGGAACAGCACGGTGCCGATGTGGCGGCCGTGCCGGTGGTCGCCGAGGGCGGCGCGCAACGCGTCCAGGACCGCTTCCTCGCGTACGCCGCGCTCGGGCTCGACACAGAGCACCGCCCGCTGGCGGCCGGCGGGGCCGACGCCGACCACGGCGGTGCGGCGGACACCGGCGGCGGTGTCGGCCGTGGCCTCGATGTCCTCCGTGGTGAGGGTGAAACCATCGCCGGTGACGAGGTGGGCCTTGCGGCCGAGGTACCACAGGCGCCCTTCGTCGTCGAGGCGTCCCAGGTCGCCCGTGCGGTGCCACAGTGTGCCGCCGGCGACCGTCCTGGCGGCGGCAGTGGCGTCGGGCCGTGCGTGGTAGGCCGGGCTGACGACGGGCCCCGCGACGGCGATCTCTCCCAGCCCCGTGGTGTCCGCGTCCAGGATGCGCGCGCTGATGCCGGGCAGCGGCCGGCCCAAACAGGTGCCCGCGTGGCCCGGAGGCGGCTCGATACGCAGCGAGCGCAGACCGTCGGCGTCGATCGCGGCGACGGGCAGGCACTCGGTGGCGCCGTAGACGCTGAGGATCTCCGCCTCGGCCGGCAGGGCCTTCGCCAGGCCCTCGGCGAGCCGCGGGCGCAGGGGAGCGCCGAAGGACAGCACGCGGCGGACCGACGGCAGTGTCAGGCCGTGGCGGGCGCAGTGCCCGGCGATCAGGCCGAGGATCGCCGGTGAACCGAGGACGAGGGTCGCCCGGTGGCGCAGCAGGGGCCCCACGAGATGTCCCGCGGGGGTGCGGGCCGGGGCCAGGTGGTCGACCTGCGGGGCGACTGTCGTCAGGCCGAGGAGCGGGCCCAGCGCGGCGAACGGCAGGAAGCAGGAGAGCAGGACGTCGCCGCTCTCGGGGCGGAGCACCGCGTCCAGGGCGCCGAGTTGCCCGGCCAGGGTGCTGTGGCGGTACTCGACGCCCTTGGGGCGGCCGGTGGAGCCGGAGGTGAAGGCGATCATCGCCAGGTCCTGTGGCCGGGGCTCCGGGACCAGCGGAGCGGGGCCGCTGCCGTCCGGCATCGCCAAGGGCAGGCTCTGGCCCAGGAGTTGACCCCGGCCGGGGAAGACGCGGCCGGTGACCAGAGCCGTACGGACATGGTCGCGGCCCCAGCCCAGGGCCCGGCGCGCCACGTGTGCCATCGGTTCCCCGATGAAGACGCCGGGGGCGATCTCGTCCAGGCAGCGCCGCACCTCGGCCCGCGGCTCGATCAGGACGGGAACGGCCCCGAGCGCGGTCAAGGCGTACACGGCCGCCACGAGTTGGCAGACGTCCCGCGTCATGATCACCGCCTTGTCGCCGCGTCGCACTCCGGCCGCCCTGAGAGCTTCGGCGGTGCGGCCGCAGCCGTCCAGCAGCCGGGCCGCCGTCACCTCCTGCGCGGACAGGGCACCGGTACAGCGGACCAGCACGGTGGCTCGCGGCCGCTCTGCCAGCCGGGTCAGTCGGGTGACGATGCTGTCGGATGCGGCGGTCATCGCTGTCCTCGCAGGAAGTCGCGGATGTGGACGCCGAGTTCGTCTCCGGCGTCGTCCATCACCAGATGGCCGGCGCGCGGGAAGCGGTGGACGACGGCGTGCGGGTGGCGGCGGGTCCACTCCTCGAGGACCGGCGGTGTGAAGACCGGATCGCGCATGCCCCAGCCGATGAACATCGGCAGCCGCCCGAGGCCGTCGGCCCCGTCCGAGGGGGTGAGCAGCCGCCAAGCCGCGTCCCCGGGGTCCCGGGGGATGGCGCGGACGAAGTCCACGATCGCCCGGCGGTTGTCCCGGCGGGCGTGGGGCAGCAGGTAGGCGCGCCGCTCGGCGGGGCTGAGCCGGTGCGTGACGCCGAGGCGGACCGTGGCCCGGGCGAAGGCGTTGGTCGCGTGGACCGCGGCGGCCACCGGCCGGTGGTCCCGGATCCAGCGCAGGTAGAACGGCAGCCGGTAGCCCTCGGGCCAGTGGAAGGCGATGGTGTTGAGGACCACCAGGCGGCAGACGACGCCCGGGTTGCGCAGGAGCCAGGAGACGCCGAGCGGGCCGCCCCAGTCGTGCACGACGAACGTCCAGCCCTTCGGTGGGACGCCCTGGGTACGGACCAGATGGAGGTAGAGGGCGTCCAGATGGTCCAGTTGACTCAGGTAGCGGGCCGTGGGGTCGGACGGCAGCTCCATGGGCTGCGACAGGCCGAGGCCGGGCAGGTCAGGGGCCAGGCACCGGGTGTGCGGGACCAGGGTGGGCAGCAGCTTGCGCCAGGCGTAACTCCAGGTCGGATTACCGTGCAGGAACAGCAGCGGTTCGCCCGTGCCGACGTCGAGATAGTGCTGCCCCGTCGACGGCACGAGCCGCCAGTGCTCGCGAGCGGGGTAGCCGGGGAGCAATTGCTGGAGGACGGACGAATGCGAGGCGGCGGCCGGGCGCCCGTTCCCGGCGCTCACCAGCGGACCAGCGCCAGGCCGAAACTCATGCCGCTGGCCAGGCCGAGCATCGCCACGGTGTCGCCCGGTTCGATGCGGTCGGCCTCCCGCGCCTTGACCAGTTGCAGGGGCAGGGAGGCCGCCGCGCAGTTGCCGTGCTCGGCCACGGCGGGCATGCACCGGTCGGCGGGCAGGGGGAGTTTGTCGACCATCTCCTGGTACTGAGGCATGCCGATCTGGTGGAAGGCGATGAAGGCGCTGGAGCGGATCGCCTCCAACTCCCGTTCCGCTGCCCGCTGGAGGAACTGCAGGCCCTCGACCGCGGTCGTGCGCAGCAGGTCGCCGTTCAGCCGGATGGTCAGGTGCTCGTCGTCGAAGGCTCGGGGGTGCATGGAGCCGCCGCCCAGCACGGTGCAGGCGTTCCAGGCGCTGGAGTCCGCGGCGAACCGGAGCATGAGCACACCGGGGTCGCTGTCCCCGGCGGGCCCGGCGGTGAGCAGCATGGCGGCGCCGGCGTCGGAGACGGTGTAGCCGGGCATGGCCCGCAACAGGGCCTCGTGGTCGGGGACGTGCCAGCGTGTGACCATGGATCCGACCTCGCCGCAGGCGATGAGCACCGTGCGGTAGCGGCGGGTGGCGATGAACGCCCCGGCCACCTCCATCGCGTTGAGGACGCTGTTGCAGGCGTTCGTCACGTCGAACACCGGGCAGGTGGCGCCCAGTTTGGCGGCCACCAGGTGTGAGGTGGACGGTTCGAGCATGTCCTGGCTGGTGGCGGCGAACAGCAGCAGGTCGACCTCGCCGATGGTCGTGCCGGCGTCCGCGAGCGCCTTGCGGGCGGCCGAGGCCGCGAGGTCCGAGGCGCACTCTCCCTCCTCGGACGCGTGGACACCCCGCACGCCGGTGATGTCCTCGAGCAGGCCGGGAGGCGGTACGTAAGGACTTCCGGCGGCGGCGATCCGGGCCCGGATCTCCTCCATGGTCCGGTAGCGGGACGGCAGATGGACGGCAGTCGCTGTCAAGCGGGCACGCGGGGCATCGAGCACCGCGCCACCGTAACGGCCGGTCACGCACCGTGACCCCGAGTTCACTCGTTTGCCGGACGAGACCACGCCAACGGGTGAAACAGGCCTTGGTCACCGGGCCATCAGGGCAGTGTCACCCCGCTCGAACCGGACAAACAGGGGACCAGGGGGCGGGTCATGGGTGTGGGACGGGACGACCGGTCGGTTGCGGTGGTGGGAGTCGGCTGCCGGCTGCCGGGCGGCATCACCGACCTGGACGGGCTGTGGACAGCCCTGCGGGACGGGCGCGACCTGATCGGGGAGATGCCGGCGGACCGATTCCCCAAGGGCCGGTTCGTCGATCCGGGGGCCGTGCGCCCCGGCCGTAGCTACACCGCCGCCGGGGGCTTCCTCGACGACATCGCGTCCTTCGACGCCGCGTACTTCGGCATCTCGCCCAAGGAGGCGGAGCATCTCGATCCGCAGCAGCGGCTGCTGCTGGAGATGGCCGCCGAGGCGCTCGACGACGCGGCCGTCCCGGCCGAGGCGCTCGCCGGCTCCGACACCTGCGTCTACGTGGGCGTCTCCGATCCGGCCTACGGCACCTTCCTGACGATGCTGGAGGACCACACCAGCCCGCACAGCATGCCCGGCGCCACCCTGTCCATCGCGGCGAACCGTCTGTCGTACGCCTTCGACCTGCGCGGCCCCAGCATGGCGGTCGACACGGCGTGCTCCTCGTCGCTGGTGGCGCTGGACCGCGCCTGCCGCACCCTGCGGGAGGGCACCAGCCGCGTGGCCCTGGCAGGCGGCGTCAACGTGCTCATGAATCCGTACTCCTACGCGGGTTTCTCCTACGCGGGCATGCTGTCGCGGCAGGGTCGGTGCGCGGCCTTCTCCGCCGACGCCGACGGCTTCGTGCGGGCCGAGGGCGGCGCGGTACTGGTGCTGAAGCGGCTGGCCGACGCGGTGGCAGACGGCGACCGCATCCACGCCGTCCTCGCCGGCACCGGCAGCAACTCCGACGGCCGTACAACCGGTATGACACTGCCCAGTTCACAGGCTCAGGAGGCGCTGCTGCGCGCTGTCTGCCAGGAGGCCGGGATCGTCCCGGACGACCTCGTCTACTTCGAGGCGCACGGCACCGGCACGCCGGTGGGCGACCCCGCGGAGGCCCGGGCCATCGGCCAGGCCCTCGGCGCGCCCCGCGGTAACGGCCCGCTGCCCATCGGGTCGGTGAAATCCAACCTGGGCCACCTGGAGCCCGCGGCGGGCATGGCCGGTCTGCTCAAGGCGATCCTGGTGCTCCGCCACCGGACCGCACCCGCGTCCTTGCACGCCCTCCCGCTCAACCCGGCCATCGACTTCGCCGCGCTCGGCCTCGCACCCACCGTGACGCCCGTGGAGTTGCCCCGCTCGGAACGGGCAGCGGTGGGGGTGAACTCCTTCGGGTTCGGCGGTGCCAACGCCCACGCCATCGTCGTACCACCACCGCCGGTGGCGTCCGGAGCAGCGCCGACGGACAGGCCGGTGCCGGTGGTGGTCTCCGCGCGGTCGCCCAAGGCGCTCCAGCAGTTGAGCACGCGGATGGCCGAGCGGCTGCGCGAAGCGGCACCGGAGGAGTTCTACGACCTGGCCCGCACCAGCACGCTCCGGCGCAGTGCCCACCCGCACCGTGCCGCCGTGCTGGCCGGTGATCCCCGGCAGGCGGCCGACCGCCTGGAGAGCCTGTACACCGGCGCGCCGTCCCACGGGGCGGTGACCCGCAGGGCCGAGCGGGGTGCCGTGGCGTTCGTCTACTCGGGCAACGCCTCCCAATGGCCGGGCATGGCCGCCGACCTGATGGCCGGTGACACCGTCTTCCGAGCCGCCGTCGAGGAGGCCGACGGCGCGCTGGCCCCTTACCTGGGCTGGTCCGTGACCAAGGAACTGGAACGCCCCACCGCGGCACGCTGGGCGCGCACGGAGATCGCCCAGCCGGTGCTGTTCGCCGTGCAGGTGGGCCTGACCGCGGTGCTGGCGTCCCAGGGCCTGCGCCCGCGTGCCGTCGCCGGACACAGCGTCGGCGAGGTGGCCGCCGCCCACGCGGCCGGGGCGCTGACACTGGAGCAGGCCGCTCTGGTGATCAGCCTGCGGAGCCGCACCCAGGCCGCCACGGCGGGCCGCGGCCGGATGGCCGCCGTCGGCCTGTCCGAGAGCGCCGCCCGCGAGGAACTGGCGTGCTTCGGCGGTGCGTTGGAGATCGCCGGGATCAACAGCGATCGTGACGTCACGATCGCCGGCGACCCCGACGCGCTGGCCGCGCTCCGCGTCGAACTGACGGCCCGCGACGTCTTCTTCCGCGTGCTGGATCTGGACTACGCCTTCCACAGCCGCGCCATGGACCCCATCGAGGAACCACTGTGCTCGGGCCTCGCCGGTCTGACTCCCGCCGAGGCACGCGTGCCGTTCATCTCCACCGTCACGGCGGCTCCACTGACGGGACGAGAGCTCGACGCGGCGTACTGGTGGCGCAACGTACGCGAGCCGGTCCGCTTCGCCGAAGGCATGGCCCGGCTCGCGGACGAGGGGATCGGCATCGTCGTGGAGGTCGGCCCGCACCCGGTCCTGCGCCCCTACCTGCGGCGTACGGCTCTGGCGTACGTGCCGACCCTGCACCGGGACGGGGACGGGCCGCGCGAGACCACGGCCGCGGTCGCCGCCCTGCTCGCGGCCGGTGCCGAGGCGGACTGGCAGGCGCACTTCCCGCACCCCGGCCGGGTCGCCGACCTGCCCGCCTACCCCTGGCAGCGCGACCGGCACTGGCACGGCACCCCGCAGGACCTCGTCCTGCACACCAGCGGCACCGGAGTCCTGGAGCACCCCCTGCTCGGCGAACGCCTGCCCGCACCCCACCCCCTGTGGCACGGCACCGTCGAGCCCCAGCTCGTGCCCTGGCTGGGTGACCACCGGATCGGCGGCGGCGTCCTGCTGCCCGCGGCGGCGTACGTGGAGATGGCTGTGACAGCCGGAACGCGGGCGCTGGCCCGCCCGGTGGAGGTGAGGCACCTGGACATCTCCCGCCCGCTCGCCCTCGACTGGCCGGACCCGGCGGGCGCCGCGCTGCAGACCGCGGTGACCCCGTCCGACGGCATGCTGACCATCAGCACGCGGGACACCCGTGGCGCCGAGGTCCAGCCGGTCGTCCGTGCCCAGGTACGCACCCGGCTGAGCACCGCCCCGGCTCCGCTGGACATCGCCGAGGTCAAGGCGCGCTGCTCCCGCACCGTCACCGGTCCGGACCACTACGAGCAGTGCCACCGCGTGGGCCTGGAGTGCGGTCCCGCGTTCCAGCTCCTGCGGAGCCTGGAGGTCGGAGACGGCGAACTGCTCGCGTGGTACCGGCTCGACCACCCGGCCGACGCCTACACGGTGCACCCCGTTCTGCTGGACGGACCGTTGCAGGCCACCGTCGCCCTGGCCGAGCAGCCGACCCGGGAAGCCGCCGGCTACCTGCCGTCCTCCTTCGGAGCGGTACGGGTGTGGCGCACCCCCGCGCGGGAGGGCGTCGTCCATCTGCGGCGCCGCAGCCGCAGCGCCAACGAGATCTGCTGGGACATCACCTACGCGGACCTCGACGGCACCGTCACCGCCGAGATCGAGAAGTGCCGCACCCGGCGCGCCCGTCTCACCGACCACGCTCCGTTGACCGTCCAGCGCACGATCCTGCGCGCGGCCCCGTATCCCTCGATGCCCGCCCCGGCGTCCCCGCTGCCCGCTCCGGCCGAGCTGGCCGACGCGGCCCGCGCGCGCATCGCCGCCGCCCGCACCGAACTGGAGGACAGCGGCCACGCACCCTTCACGGCCGCCGCCGAACGGGCCGGTGCGCAGTGCTGGGCAGCGGCCCTGCGCGGTCTGCTGTCCCACCCGGGCGAGCCCTTCACCATGCCCGACCTGGTCGGCCAGGGCCTCGTGCCCCGACACCGCAGGTTGGTGCGACTGATGCTGCCTCTGCTGGTCGAGCAGCGACTGGCCGAGGCCGACGGGGAGGCATGGCGGCTGACGGACGTCACCGTGTGCCCCGAGGAGGCCCTGCGGAGCCTGACACAGGACCACCCCCGCTTCGGCCCGGCAGCGCTGCTGATCAACAGTCAGCTGCGGCAGCTGCCCGCAGTGCTCCGCGGCACCGTCGACCCGCACGACCTGTTGCCCGTCGGCGAGAGCTTCCTCGAACAGTGGCAGGAGACCGCGCCCGCGCACCGCTTCACCCATCGCGTGGTGCAGGCGCTGCTCGACCGGATCGTCCACGACTGGCCCGCCGACCGTCCGCTGCGCGTCCTGGAGGTGGGCGCGACCAGCACTGCCCTGACCGCCGCCGTGCTGCCGCTGCTGCCGGCCGACCGTACGCGCTACACCTGTACGGCCCCGGCCAACGCCTCCTTCGCCCGCGCCCGGCACCGCTTCGCCGCCTGCCGCTTCATCGACCACCGCACCTTCGACCCGGACGCCGACCCGGCCGTCCAGGGCTTCCCCACGGGCGGCTTCGACCTGATCCTGGCCGGCGACGCCCTGCACGCCACCGCCGACCTGACCGCCGCGCTGGGACACCTGCGCTCGCTCCTCGCCCCGGGTGGCCACCTGCTCGTCACCGAGCGGCACCATGATCGGCTCGACACTCTGCTGCTGGGCGGCGTGGAGGCCCTGTGGAAACGCGGTGACCGGGCCCTGCGCCCCACCACCCGGCTGCTGCCCCGCGACGCCTGGACGCCACTGCTGGAGCGGTGCGGCTTCACCAGCCCTTGGCAGACGGGGCCCATGGACCACTCGGTTGTGGTGGCCGCCGCGCCCCGGGAGGCGGCGCACGCGTCCCGAGGGGCAGCGGACACGCCCGCCCTTCCCGCGCCACTGCCCGGCGAGGCCTGGGTCGTCGCCACGGAGAACGACACCGAGACCCCGGCCGCGCGAGAACTGGCCGCACTGCTGGGTTCGGCGACCCTTCTGCCCGCCGCCACCGACCCCGCCGCGTGGACCGCGGCGCTGCCCACCGAGGCCGCGCCACGCATCGTCCTGCTCCTGGCCGCGCCCGACCCGGAGCGGCTCGTCGCCCGGACGACCCACCGCGCGGCAGTCCTGCGCACCCTGGCCGCCGCCTGCAGGACCCTGCCCGAAGGCAGGGCCGCACAAGTGTGGTTGGTGACGCGCCCCACCGGCTTGTTCCCCGCCCCGGAACGCCCGGCGCACCCCGAGGACGCGGCCATCTGGGGTGCGGCCCGCAGCCTGGCCAACGAACAGCCCGACCTCGGACTGCGGCGCGTCTCCCTCGACCGCACGCCGGACCCGGCAGCCGACGCCCGCCGACTGGCCGCAGAGCTGCTCATCGGGGGCCGCACTCCGGACGAGAGCGAAGGCGCGGTCGAGGACGAAGTCGTCCTCACACCGGCCGGCCGCTTCACCCCCCTGCACGTCGAGCACCCGGCCGACGAGCCATCCGCCGTCCCCACCGGCGTGCCCTTCATCCTCGATGCCCGAGACCCCGGCCCGGCCCGGCGCCTGGTCTGGCGCGAGACAGCCGTCCCGCAGCCCGGCCCCGGAGAAGTCGTCGTGGAGATGCGCGCGGTCGCGCTGAACTACCGCGACCCCATGCGCGCCAACGGCCTGCTGCCCCCCGAGGCCGTGGAGGACAGCCCACTCGGCCGCGGACTGGGCACCGACGGTGCCGGCATCGTCCGCGCCGTCGGCCCCGGAGTGAGTGACCTCGTGGTCGGCGACCGGGTCTGCGGTGCCATTCCCGCAGCCCTCGCCTCCCACGGCGTCACCTACGACTACTGCCTGATCAAAATCCCCGACAGCATGAGCTACGCCGAGGCGGCGACCTTCCCCGTCGCGTTCCTGACGGTCCACCACGCCCTGGTCGACCTGGCACGTGTGGCTCCCGGTGAGACGGTTCTCGTGCACGGGGGCGCGGGTGCCGTGGGACTGGCCGTGTTGCAGTGCGCCCACGCCCGGGGCGCCCGCGTCATCGCCACCGCCGGTACGGACACCAAACGAAGCCTGTTGCGCAGTCTCGGCGCCTGGCACGTGGTGGACTCACGCGGCCTGGACTTCGTGCCGCGCGTCCGCGAACTCACCGAAGGCCAGGGCGTCGACATCGTGGTCAACTCCCTCAGTGGCGAGGCGATCGCCCACGGGCTCGACCTGCTGCGCCCGAGCGGCCGCTTCGTCGAACTGGGGAAGCGGGACATCTTCGTCAACAACACACTGTCGTTGCGTCCCTTCGACCGCAGCCTGACGTTCATCGGCTTCAATCTCGACCACGTGGTGCAGGACCGCGCCCGTGGCTCCCGCCTCGTGGCCGATGTCCTGTCCCTCATCGAGCGGGGCGTGTACCGGCCGCTGCCGCACGCCGTCTACCCGGCCGCCCGGGTGGAGGAGGCCTTCCAGGTCCTTCAGCACTCCCGGCACATCGGCAAGGTGGTCGTCTCCATCCAGGCGGAGGAGAACCCGCTGGACGAACCCGTCCCCGTCCAGCCCGCACCCCACCTCCCGGCCCTGGACTCCGACGGCACCTACCTGGTGACCGGCGGGCTGAGCGGTTTCGGCGCGGCCACCGCACGCTGGCTGGCCGACCACGGCGCCCGGCACCTGGCCCTGGTCTCCCGTCGCGGCCAGGCAGCCCCCGAGGCCCCGGCGCTCCTGGACGACCTGGCCCAGCGCGGCGCAGGCGCCACCGCCTACGCCGCCGACGTCACCGACGAGGCGGCTCTGCACCGGGTCATCGAGGCGATCGACGCCACCGGGCACCGGCTGCGCGGTGTCGTACACGCCGCGATGCACCTAGACGACGCGCCCCTGGCCGACCTCACCGACGACCGGTTCACCGCCGTCCTCGCCCCCAAGGCGGACGGCGCCGCCCGACTGCACCGCCTCACCGCGGACCACGACCTGGACCTGTTCCTCACCTACTCCTCGATCGCCACCACCGTCGGCAACATCGGCCAGGCCCCCTACGCGGCCGGCAACGCCTACCTCGAGGCACAGGCCCGCGCCCGCCACGCCCGCGGGCGCCCCGCCACCGCCCTCGCCCTCGGCCCCATCGGCGAGACCGGGTACGTCGCCCGCAACGCCATCGGCGACGTCATGGCCGACCGGGGCTTCCAGCCCCTCACCGTCGCCGAGGCCCTTGTGACCGCAGGCGGCCTGCTCCGGCGGGGCACCGACGCGGCAGGCATCGGCCGCTACCGCTGGGCCCGAGCCCGTCGCCTGCTGTCCACCCTGGCCGCCGCCCGTTTCACCGGCCTCGTGCCGGCCGACGCCGGACCCGGCCCGGAAGGCCGCGCGGAGCTGCTGCGCGAACTGGCCGCCCTCACCCCCGACGAAGCCCGGGCCGCGATCACCCGGACCCTGGTCCGGCTGCTCGCCGCCGTTCTGCACAGCGACCCCGAGGAGCTGGACCCCGCGCGGCCCGTGACCGAATTCGGCCTCGACTCGCTGTTGAGCACCGAGTTCCTGGTCCGCGCCGGCGAGCACTTCGACATCCGCCTCGCGGCCACGGAGCTGATGAGCAGCGACCGCACCCTGACCCACTTCGCGCAGCTGGTGCACAGCAGACTGGATCTCGAGTAGCGGCGACCCCGCAACGGCGCCGCGGCGACCGTCTCCTCAAGCGGAAACGGCCGCCGCGCCGCTCGCCTTCACGCCACTTCGGCCTGCCCGGGGTCGTCGTCCAGGAAGCCGCCCGACTGGTGCTGCCACAGCTTCGCGTAGGCCCCGTCGACCGCGAGCAACTCCTGGTGGGTGCCCTGCTCGACGATCCGGCCCCGGTCGAGCACGACGAGCTGGTCCATGGTGGCGACCGTGCTCAGCCGGTGTGCCACCACGAGCGCCGTCCGCCCGTCCATGAGCCGCCACAGCGCCTCCTGGACGAGCAGCTCGCTCTCGGAGTCCAGCGCGCTGGTCGCCTCGTCGAGCAGCAGGATCGGCGCGTCACGCAGGATCGCCCGGGCGAGGGCGACCCGCTGGCGCTGCCCGCCGGACAGCTTGATGCCGCGCTCGCCCACCATCGTGTCGAATCCGTCGGGCAGGGCGTCGGCGAACTCGGTGACATGGGCCGCCTCCGCCGCCCGGCGGATCTCGGCGTCGGTGGCATCCGGCCGGGCGAACGCGATGTTGTCCCGCAGGGTGCGGTGGAACATCGCCGGGTCCTGCGGCACATAGGCGATCCGGCTGCGCAGATCGGCCTGGCGCAGCCGGCTGATGTCCTGACCGCCGATCAGGATGCGGCCCGCGTCGATGTCGGTCATCCGCAACAGCAGCCGGGTGAGCGAGGTCTTGCCGCCGCCGGACCGGCCGACCAGACCGAGCTTCGCCCCGCTCGGCACGGCCAGGTCCAGCCCGTCGAACAATGGTCGGCCGCCACGGTGTGCGAAAGTCACCTTCTCGAAGCGGACGTCGGCCGCCCTGGACCGCAGCGGCTCCGGCGTCGGCGGGTCGAGCACGGTCGGCGGCGTCAGCAGCAGCTCGGTGAACTGCGCGGCCTCCGTCATCGAGCTCTCCAGCCGGCGGTAGATCTGGTTGAACTCGAACATGATCCGGGTCGCGTTGCCGTAGTACGCGAAGGCCACCACGATCGCCTCCACTCCGTGCGCGCCCCCGGCGAGCGTGACCGCGAGCAGCAGGCCCATCGCGTTGGTGAGCACGGACATCGGCGCGACCAGCGTGTCGATGCGCAGGTTGCCGTAGTCCCACGACCGCACGGTGAGCCGGCGCGAGACCGCGACCCGGGAGCGGTGCTCGGCCGCCTCGCTCTCCTCCGCGGCGAACGCCCGCACGGTGTCCATGTTCATCAGGCTGTCGGCGACATGGCCCGACACCCGGGCGATCGCCTCCTCACGCTGGTCGACGATCCGCTGGCGGCGCCGGATGAGCGGCACGACCAGCACCGCCGTCAGCGCGATCGTCACCAGCAGACCGACGACGAGCAGCGGTTCGTAGCTCCACAGCACCACCGCGCCGAACGCCAGCGGCACGAAGCTTCCCACGACCTGGAACGTCACCGTGTCCACGAACTGCTCGAAACGCGAGGCGAAGCTCAGGACCCGCTTGGTCAGCGAACCGGCGAAGTTGTCGTGGAAGAACGCGGCGTCCTTGGCGAACAGCTCGTCCATCCCGATCACGTACAGATGCTCGATGCCGAGGCTCTCGAGGCGGAAGAGGCAGTGCAGGGCGACGCGCCACAGTGCCTCCGCGAGCAGCAGGACACCGGCGAAGCCGAGGACGTACGGCAGCGCCGAGCCGACCGTGACGTCCTCGTCACCGGCGAGCTCGCCGACGAGCTTGGCGACGATCAGCGGCGCCACGTAGTTGATTCCGATGTTGCCCAGCGCCATGAGCAGCATCGCGGGCACCGTCAGCCGGCGCAGCCGGGCCAACTCCCGTCCGTAGTAGCGAAGTGCGAGTAAGACCGAGCGCTTGCCCGGCTGAACCCTGCGAGAATCAGGCGTTTCCATCCCACCCCTGTGTTCGCCGCGACGAATGTGTGGATTTCGGTCGAGTCCGGCAGTGTCCCGCGACGGCGCCCGCGGCGTCCAAGCCTTTTCCGGCCGGGCGGTGGTGCGCGGGGGAGCGCCAAGGGGTGCGGCGGGCGGATCGGGACCGGTGCGACCGGTATACCGGTTGATCAGTGCCGGACTAGAGTGAGGCGACGCCCACGGGGACGCCCACGGGTACGCCCACAGGAGAGAGCGATGCCATGACCGCCGAACTGTCCCGGATCAAGATGGAACCGCGGGAGCCGCTCGCCTCCGAGGTCTCCCGCCGGCTGATCGACTATCTCATGTCCGGCGAGGTCGCCCCGGGAGAGCGGATCCCGTCCGAACGGCAGCTGACCGAGATGCTGGGCGTCAACCGTCCCACCGTCCGCGAGGCCATCAAGTCACTCGGCTTCCTCGGCCTGCTGGAGATCCGCCAGAGCAGCGGCACCTACTTCCGCGGCCCCGACTCGGACGTGCTCTACCGCCTCTTCGAGCTCGGTCTGGTGCTGGGGGAGCGCGGCTCCAAGGACCTGCTGCGGGCCCGCGCCGAACTGGAGGTCCTGGTCGCCGGGCTGGCCGCCGAGGCCATCGACGACGAGGGCGTCGCCCTGCTGCGCGCCCGGCTGGAGACGATGCGCACCTGCGCCGACGCGGACTTCCCGGACGCCGACGTGGCCTTCCACGCCACCGTGGCCGACGAGTGCGGGAACGTCGTACTGCGGGACATGCTCAAAGGGCTGCGGGCCATGATCCAGCGCGGCTGGATCGAACGCACCGTGTCGACCCGCAGCCGTCAGGTCGCCTACGACGATCACACGCCGATCCTCGAGGCCATCGAGCGGCGTGACGCGCAGGGGGCACGGGAGGCGATGGCCCGTCACATGGAGGGGGCGACCCAGCGGCTGCTCGCAGCACTCGAGCAGGGGACGGGCTGACACCCGAGAGCGTGGATTCAGCAACCGGTTGACCGGTTCGCCGCCCCTCATTAGGGTCGAGGGAGCGTGGCCCGGCCCTGCGCCGTGCCCGGAACCCGGGAGGTCTCCTTGGCCGACAAGCGGCCCGTCGTCGCCCTGATCCACGCCGTGGCGTCCGGCGCCCGGATCGCCAACGACGCCTTCGCCGAGGCCTTTCCGGAGGCGGTTCTCTGGAACCTGCTCGACGACCGGCTCCTGGACGACGCGCTCGCGGCCGGCGGCCTCGACGGCCCGCTGCGCCGCCGCATGCTGCGGCTGATCGAGCATGCCGTGCAGGGCGGCGCCGAGGGCGTCCTGCTGACCTGCTCCTCGTACGGCAGCGTGGCCGACACCGCGCGCCGGCTGTGGGACAGGCCGGTGCACAAGTCCGACGAGGCCATGTTCCGCCGGGCGCTCGCACAGCACCCCGGCCGGCTCGTCGTCGCCGCCTCCACCGCGCCCGCCGTCCCCGCGGCGGTGGAGCAACTCCGGGCACTGGCGGCCGAGTCCGGCGCACCGGGGCCGCGGATCACGACGGCCCTGTGCGCGGAGGCCGCCCAGGCGGACTCGCCCGAGCAGGCCGCCGCCCTGCTCGCACACGCCCTGCGCGACACACCCGCCGACGCGGTCCTGCTGGCCCAGTACTCCCTGACCCCCGCGGCCGGGCCCCTGGAGAACAGGCTCGGCGTGCCCGTCCTCAGCGGCGCCCGGGCCGCGGCACTGGCCCTGCGCGACGAACTGCTCGCCCCTTGACGCCTCAGCCCGCCGGAGACGACGGGCCCGGGTACAGCAGACAGTCCTCCGGCCGGATCAGCAGGTTGATCTCCCGGCCCTCGTGCCGGACCGGGCTCTCCGCGTGCAGGGCCAGGTCCCCGACGGCGAGTTCGTACTCGAAGCGGGCCCCCGTGTAGGAGCACTGCTTGACCGTCGCCCGCAGGACATTGACGCCGTCGCCCGCCGCGTCCGCACGGTCGGCGAGGGTGATGCGCTCCGAGCGCAGTCCGACGGTCGCGCTCTGGCCCGCACGGACACCGTCCGTCCGTACGACCCTCAAGTGCTCCCCCGTCGTGCCCAGTTCCACCCGGACGGTCCCGCTGTCGGAGGGAGCCTCGTCGACGCGGCCGGCCAGCAGATTGCACCGGCCGATGAAGCCCGCGACCTCCGGGGTGGCCGGGGTCTCGTAGATCTCCGTCGGGGTGCCGACCTGCTGCAGCCTGCCGTCCATGAAGACCGCGATGCGGTCGGACAGCGACATGGCCTCGATCTGGTCGTGGGTGACGTAGACCGTGGTGATGCCGACCTCGCGCTGGAGCGACTTGAGCCAGACGCGGGCCTGGTCGCGCATCTTGGCGTCCAGGTTCGACAGCGGTTCGTCGAGCAGCAGCACGCCCGGCGCGTAGACGATGCCGCGGGCCAGCGCGACGCGCTGCTGCTGGCCGCCCGACAGTTGATGCGGGTAGCGGTCGCGCAGATGGAGCATGTCGACCTTGTCGAGGGCGTCGTCGATCAGGCGCTTCCGCTCGGTCTTGGTGACCTTGCGCAGCTTCAGCGGCAGGGCGAGATTGTCCGCGATGGTCATGTGCGGCCACAGCGCGTACGACTGGAAGACCAGGCCCAGATTGCGGGCCTCCGGCGGCACCGTGGTGCGCGGGTCGCCGTCGAAGAAGACCCGGTCGCCGACGCGGATGGTGCCGGAGTCGGGGTGCTCCAGGCCCGCGACACAGGACAGGGTCGTGGACTTGCCGCAGCCGGAAGGGCCGAGCAGGGTGAAGAACTCGCCCTCGGCGACGGTGAATCCGATGTCCTCCAGCACGGCGTTGCCGGCGAAGGACTTCTTGAGGTTCTCGACGACCAGCTCAGGCATGGTTGTTCTCCTTCCCGCCCTTGAGCAGGAGTCCGGCCAGGCCGGCGACGACGGCGGTGACGGCGATCTGGATCGTGGCGAGGGCGGCGACGGAGCCCGTCTCGCCCTGGGTCCACAGGTCGATGGCGGTGGTCCCGATGACCTGCGCCTCGGACCCGGCGAGGAACATGGCGGGCGCGTACTCGCGGATCATCGTGGCCCAGATGAGCAGGAACGAGGCGAGCATCGCGGGCAGCAGAAGCCGGACCAGGATCCGGGACACGGTGCGCCACCAGTCGGCCCCCGCGACCCGGGCGGCGTTGTCGAGTTCACCGCCCAGTTGCATGGTCGCCGGTGAGACGGCGCCATAGGCCGAGGGGAGCGCGCGGACGCCGAAGGCGATGATCAGGGCGAGGATCGTGCCGCGGATCGCGTCCCCGCCGGGCATCCAGGCGAAGGCCCAGAAGAAGCCGATGCCGATGATCAGGCCGGGCACGGCGTGCGGCGACTGCGCGGCCGTCTCCAGGAGTCGGGCGAGCCGGAAGTCCGAGCGGCGCGCGACCAGCACCACGACCGTGCCGAACAGCGTCACCACCACCGCGCCGACGAAGGCCACCGTGACGCTGTTGACGATCGACTCGGTGTAGGGGGCGTAGGAGAAGATCAGCCGGAAGTTGTCCAGGGTCAGCAGATCCAGCGGGTTCACCAGCGGGGTGAGCAGGGACGTGAAGGCGCGCATGATCAGCGCGATCATCGGCAGCAGGACACCGAAGAGGATGTAGAGGCCGACGAAGGCGAAGCCGGCCCACTTCCAGCCGCCGATGTCGAGCAGATGGGAGCGGGTGGCCTTGCCGCGCACCGACACGAACCGCTGGGCGTGCTTCAGCAGCCGCGACTGCAGGACGACCAGTCCGACCGTGGACACCAGGATCAGGGTGGAGGCGGCGCCCAGCAGACCGTAGTCCGGGCTGACGGCGTCGATGCCCTGCTCGTACAGGAAGCTGGAGAACAGGGTGACGCCCGCGGGTTCACCGAGGATCAGCGGGATGGAGAGCGTCTCCACCGCCGTGCCGAAGATGAGAAGACCGGCGTACAGCACCGGGGGCCGCAGCATCGGGACGACGATCGAGCGCAGAATCCGCATCGGGCCGGCGCCGACGGTCCGGGCCGCGTTCTCCAGCGAAGTGTCGGACGCGGCCAGGGCGTTGGCGCAGAAGAGATAGGCGACCGGCACCTGCGCCACTGCCTCGACGAAGGCCATGCCGGGCATGGAGTACAGGTTCCACGGCACCCAGCCCATGGACTCGCGCAGCGTGGTACTCAGAAAGCCGGCCGGGCCGTAGACGACGATCCAGCCGAAGCCCAGCACCAGCGGGGAGATGTAGATCGGCCAGCGCAGTATCTGCCCGATGAGCCGGGCGGCCGGGAACCGGGTGCGTTCCAGGAGGATCGCCATCGGTACGGCGATGAGCAGCGCGAAGACGGTCGTCAGGGCCGCGAAGTACAGGGTGTTGAGGATGATCGTGCCGAACTCCGCCTCCGTGAAGAGGTGTACGTAGTTCGACAGGGTGAAGGCGCCGCCCGCCGCGTACAGCGGCTGGTCGCGGACCGACTGGTAGAGGATCGGGACGACCGGCGCGAGGACGAGCGCGGCGGTGACGAGGAACGTCAGCCAGTGGATGGTGACTTCGCGGCCGGCGCCGAACAGGCGACGGTAATGGGGTGTGCCCAGCTCGCCCGCGCGCAGGGTGCGGGGCGGTTCGGCGGGCGCCGTAGGTATCTGGGTGGCCATGGCGGCTCCGTACGTGCGTGAGGGACGGACGGTCGGCGGCGAGGTGTGTCACCCCACGGCGGGTCAGCCCATGGCCTTCTCCCAGCGCGCCACGTACCTCTCCTGCGTCTCCTCCGGCACCTGGGTGTAGCGGTAGAGGTGGACGCGGTCGGCGCCGAGCTTGCGCCGGACGTCTTGGAAGCTGTCGTTGTCGTCCTGCTCGACACCCTCCCGGTACGGCGTCAGACCGCCTCTCGCGACCGCGGTCTGGCCCTCGGCGGAGAGCAGGAAGTCCACGAAGAGGCGGGCGGAGTCGGGATGCGGGGCCGTCTTCACGATGGAGGCGGCACGCGGGACCATGACGGTGCCCTCCGCGCAGTACGCCCAGCCCAGCAGTCCGCCGCTGTCCTCGGCGGCCGGGACGGCGACACCGCCGCTGAGGTTGAAGGAGGCGTCGTACTCACCGGAGACGACCTTCTCCACGAGCGTGCCCGAGGAGTGGTCGGCCCGGGCGAAGGGGAGCAGGCGCCCGAAGGTGTCCCAGCCGTCCGCCACGCTGCCGGTGTAGCCCTGGTTGGTGGAGTAGCCGTAGGCGTTGGTGGGGTCGTACACGCCGAACCTGCCGCGGAAGCGGGACGGCTTGGACTCGGCGATCTCCGCCAGGGAGACCAGCCCCTTCGGGTACTGGGACACGTCGAGCGTCTTGCGGTTGTAGAGGACTACGACCGGGTCGACGGTGAAGACCCAGACGCCGGGCATCATCTCGGCCCAGTCTGGCAAGTGGTCCCGCTCCGGCGAGCGGTACTCGGCGGCGACCTCGCGGGTGACGTAATCGCCCCACAGGGGGCCGCCGTTGGAGACGAGCAGATCGGCGGGAGAGCCGCCGGTCGCCGCCTCGCTGTAGTAGCGCTCGTAGACCGCGGAACTGCCCAGGTTGGTGGCGCGGATGTCGTCCAGCCACGGGTAGCGCTCAGTGAACGCGTCGAAGACCGGCTGCCAGTTGGTCTGTGAGGTGTTCGAGTAGATCAGCAGCTTCCGCTCGCCGCGTGAGCCGTCGACGATCCTGTCGTAGCCGGCCGGGTAGTAGCCGGGGGCCGGACGGGCGGCGGCGTTCGCGTCCGTGGTGGTACAGCCGCCGAGGGCGCTCCCCGTGGCGGCGAGGGTTCCGAGGGCGGCGGCGCCGCGCAGCACACTGCGGCGCCGCGGGCGACCGGGTGCCGGTGCGGCTCCGGGCCCGAAGCGGGTGGAAAACATGGCGGCTCTTCTCGTGTGTGGCGCGACGGTGCTGTCGACTGCAGCGCGTGAAGGCCGGGGGCGCCCTGTCGGTTCCGCCCCCTCGTTTCGTGCGATGACGATGGACCTCAACCGGTGAGCCTGTCAACCATTCGCAGGACATCTCGCGACCAATACGAGGCAGCGCGCCACCGCTTCCGCCGCCCGGGAGCTACCGTGTCGATCGTGCGCGACGGTCTTGCCGCGCCGGTGGAGCAACAGAACAGGGGAGGCGGCGCACATGGCCGGACTCGGACGGATCGAGCGCGAGGAGCCCCGGGCTCCTGCGGTGGAGGTGGCGCGTCGCCTGCTGGACCATCTGCTGACATCCGGCCAGCTCAGGGCCGGTGACCGACTGCCGGCCGAGCGGGAGCTCGCGGAGACCTTCGGAGTGGGCCGCTCCGCCGTGCGCGAGGCCCTCAAGTCCCTGTCGCTGCTCGGCCTGCTGGAGATCCGGCAGGGCGACGGCACCTATGTCAAGGGCGCCACCTCGGACCTGTTGCCGCAGGTCCTGGAGTGGGGACTCATGCTGGGCGACCACACGATGGACGAACTGCTGGAGGCACGCGCGTCGATCGAGGTGGACCTCGCCGAGCTGGCCGCCCTGCGCCGCACGGACAACGACGTCACCGCCCTCGAGTCCCATCTGGATCGGATGCGTGAGACGCACGCCGATCCCGAGCGCTATCTGGTCGCCGACCTGGCCTTTCACCGGGCCCTCGCGCAGGCCTCGCACAACAGCGCCCTGGCCGGGGTCCAGGCCAGTCTCGAGACCCTGGTCGCGGTGTGGATCAGGCAGAACATCCGCAAGCCGGGGGAGGGGAAGCTCGACGAGCACGAAGCCGTGCTGAAGGCCGTACGGGCCAAGGACCCCAGGGCCGCACGGGCCGCGATGCACGCGCACATGGCCTCGGCGACGCGCCGGTTGCGGGCGCGGCTGCGCCAGGGGGAGTAGGGCGACCCTCAAGAGAAGACAGGCGGGAACGCCGGAGACAAACCGGTTGACCGGTTGACGCCTGGCCGCCGCTGGCGGCATGCTCCTCACGTACTCGACGTGAGGAGAGGTGTCAGTCATGGCTGCGACCGGTTACCGGCTGGGCGTTCTGGAGGGCGACGGCATCGGGCCCGAGATCGTCCCCGCCGCCGTGGAGATCGCCACGGCGGCGGCCGCGGCCGCGGGTGTCACCCTCGACTGGGTGCCCCTGCCCCTGGGCGCCGACGCCATCACGACCCACGGCACACCCGTCCCGGACGAGACCCGGCGGACCCTCGGCGAGCTCGACGGCTGGTTCCTCGGCCCGCACGACTCCGTGAGCTACCCCGAGCCGCACCGGTCGGCCCTCAACCCCTCCGGCACCCTGCGCAAGCACTTCCGGCTCTTCGCCAACATCCGGCCGGCCAAGAGCTTCCCCGGGGCGAAGGCGGTCTGCGAGAACGCCGATCTGGTGATCGTCAGGGAGAACACCGAAGGCTTCTACGCCGACCGCAACACCTATGCCGGCAGTGGGGAGTTCAGCCCCGTCGAGGGCGTCGCCATCGCGATGGGGATCATCACGCGAGCCGCCACCGAGCGGGTCGCCCGGGTCGCATTCGATCTGGCGCGGTCGCGGCGCAAGAAGCTGACCATCGTCCACAAGGCCAACGTCCTGAAACTGACCACCGGGCTGTTCCGCACGGTGTGCCAGGAGGTCGGCCGGGAGTATCCGGATGTCGTCGTCGACGACTTCCACATCGACGCGATGACCGTGCATCTGGTGCGGCGGGCCCAGGACTTCGACGTCATCGTCACCGAGAACATGTTCGGGGACATCCTGTCCGATCTCGCCGGGGAGATCAGCGGCTCGCTCGGCACCGCGCCGTCCATCAACGCCTCCGCCGACACGGCCATGGCACAGGCGTCCCACGGTTCCGCGCCCGACATCGCGGGGCAGGGCCTGGCCAACCCGGTCGCCATGATCCTCTCGGGGGCGATGCTCCTCGAGTGGCTCGGGGCGCGGCACGCGGACGATGCCGTCGCCCGAGCCGCCAGGATCATCGAGGCGGGTGTCGCCGCCACGATCGAGAGCGGGGTCTCCACCCGGGACCTGGGCGGCTCGGCCTCCACCTCCGAGTTCACGGCCGCGGTGGTGAAGGCGGTTCAGGGCGCGTCCTGAGCGCTGTGCGGGCGCTCCAGCGTACGGCGGACGACGTACGGCAGGATGCCGCCGTGGCGGAGGTAGGTCAGCTCCTGGCGGGAGAAGATCCGCAGCCGCAGGACCGCCGTGGTGTCCGACCCCTGCCTTCTCCGGATCCTCAGCGTGACCCGGTTGGTCCCGACCGACAGGTCGTCGAGCCCTTCGAAGGCCAGGTCCTCCGCACCGGTGAGGGAGAACCCCGCACTGCTGTCGCCCTCGGCGAACTCCAGGGGCAGGACGCCCATGCCGATCAGGTTGGAGCGGTGGATGCGTTCGTACGACTCGGCCACGACCGCCCGGACCCCGAGGAGCGCCTGCGCCTTCGCCGCCCAGTCACGGCTGGAGCCGGCGCCGTAGTTGCGGCCCGCGACGACGACCAGGTCGTAGCCGGCGTCGCGGTAGGTGGCCGCCGCCTCGTACACGGGCAGGACTCGGGAGCCGTCGGCGGTGCGCGCGTGGCCGCCGGGGGCCGGCTGCTCGGCGAGGAGCCGGTTGGTGACGGCGGCGTTGGTGAAGGCGCCCCGCAGCATGACCTCGTGGTTGCTGCGGCGCGTGGAGTACTGGTTGAGGTCACGGCGGGCCACCGACCGGTCCGACAGCCAGTGACCCGCCGGGCTGGCGGCGGGGATCGCGCCGGCCGGGGAGATGTGGTCGGTGGTGACGTCGTCACCGAGGTGCAGCAGCACCTTGGCCCGGTCGAGCCGCAGCCGGGCAGGGGGCTGGGGGGACAGGTCCGTCAGGTGCGGAGGGCGGCGGATGTACGTGGACGCCGGGTTCCAGGGGAAGCGGGTGCCGCCGGGCGCTTCGATCTCCTGCCAGGCCGGGGTGCCCTGCCGGATCCGGGAGGCGTTGGCGCGGAACATCTCCGGGCGTACGGACTCCCGCACCCGCGCGGCGACTTCCTCCTCGGAGGGCCACAGGTCCTTGAGGCGGACGGGACTTCCGTCGGGGGCGGTGCCCAGCGGCGTGCGGTCGAAGTCGTGCAGGACCGAGCCCGCCAGGGCGTAGGCGACGACCAGGGGCGGGGAGGCCAGGTACGACAGGGAGATCCGCGGATTGACCCGGCCGGCGAAGTTGCGGTTGCCGGACAGTACGGCCACGGGTTCGACGGTGCCGGCGGCGGCCCGCTCCTCCATCGCCGGGTGCAGCGGACCGGAGTTGCCGATACAGGTCATGCAGCCGAAGCCGACGATGTGGAAGCCGGTCTTCTCCAGCGCGGGCAGCAGTCCGGACGCGCGCAGGTACTCCTCGACGACCCGTGAACCGGGGGACAGGGAGGTCTTCACCCAGGGCTTGGCGGTCAGCCCGGCGGCCACCGCCCGCTCGGCGAGGAGCCCCGCCTGCACGATCAGGGTGGGGTTGGCCGTGTTGGTGCAACTGGTGATGGCGGCGATGGCCACGGGACCGTCCGGCAGCGGCTCACCGAAGGCCCGGGCATCGGCATCGGCATCGGCTTCGGCGGACGTGCCGCGCCCGGAGTCGCGGAAGGAATCCGGTACGGCGGACAACGGCAGCCGCTGATGGGGCAGGCGCGGCCCCGCGAGGCTGGGTTGGACCGTGCCGAGATCGAGGTCGATCACCTGGTCGTAGCGGGGCTCGGGGAGGGCGTCGGTGCGCTTGAGGCCCTGGGCGGTGAGGTAGGCGTCGACGAGCCGGACGTGCTCCTCGTCCCGGCCGCTGAGCCGGAGGTAGGCGGCGGTCTCGTCGTCGTAGGGGAAGAAGACACAGGTCGCCCCGTACTCGGGGGCCATGTTGGACACCGCGGCGCGTTCCGCCCAGCCCAGGGCGGTGACCCCGTCACCGCAGAACTCGACGAACTTGTTCACCACGCCCTCGGCGCGGAGCAGTTCGGTCAGCGTCAGAGCCAGGTCGGTCGCGCCGACGCCCGCGCCCAGCCGGCCCGTCAGCCGGACGCCGACCACCTCCGGGTACTGGATGGTGACGGGCTCGCCCAGCATCGCCGCCTGCCCCTCCAGACCGCCGACGCCCCAGCCGACGACTCCCAGCGCGTTGATCATCGGGGTGTGGCTGTCGGTGGCGACCAGTACGTCCGGATGCAGCCAGGGTGGTTCGCCGTCCCGCGCCTCCGCCACCCACACCACCCGGGCCAGCGCCTCCATGTTGACCTGGTGGATGATGCCGGTGCCGGGCGGGACGACCCGGAAGTTGTCCACGCTGCGCTCGGCCCACTTGACCATCGCGTACCGCTCGCCGTTGCGGCGGAAGTCGATCAGCAGGTTCCGCTCCACGGCGTCCGGACTGCCGTACGCCTCGACGATGACGGAGTGGTCCACCGTCAGGTCGACCGGGATGGACGGTTGCAGCCGACCGGGATCCCCGCCCAGCTCGGCGACGCTGTCGCGCATCGCGGCGAAGTCGGCCAGGGCCGGCAGACATGTGGTGTCGTGCAGCATGATCCGGTTCGGACGCACCGGCACCTCACAGGCGCCCTGCCCGGCCCGCGCCCGAGCGACCACAGCCGCCAGGGCGTCCGGAGCACACCGGTCGACGTTCTCCAGCAGCACCCGCACCGCGTACGGCAGCGTCCTCAGCTCCGCCGGCGGCAGAAGCCGGTCCAGCGGCCGGTAACGGTAGGAACGGCCGTCGACGGTGAGCACGGCAGGGCTGGTGCGATCGGAACTCAAGCCTGACTCCGAGTCTCTCGACGCGACGGTGAACGCCCTCAATATTGTCTCAAGCCGCGCATTGATACAACTTGCCGCATGGTGCCGCCCCGGAAGGGGCGTGGGGAACTGCGCGACCAGCCACATCGGCCCCGCGGACGACAAACGGCCGACGCTAGGCCTCGTCGACGACCCCTGTCTTCACCGACCGCACCTCGTTCAAATGCCGGTGCAGGAAAGCCGACGCCTTCTTCAGATCCCCGCCCTCCACCAGATCCAGGAGCCTCAGATGCTCCCGGGCCTGCCCGGCCAGCCGCGACCGATCCACCTGATGCCGGTACTCGATCAGCCGCCGCAACCGGTTCTGGCGCCGCACGGCATCCAGCAGGAACGGGTTCCCGGAACACCCCACGAGCATCTCGTGGAAGGTCGCGTTGACCTGGAAGAGCTCGGCCCGCGGCAGCAGCAGGATGTCCCCGTGCAGCAGCGCCTCCTGCTGCTGCCGATGCCGGGCGAAGGCTTCCGCGTCCACGGTGAAACCGGGCTCCAGCAGCGCGGCCGGCTCGACGATCATCCGGAACCGGTAGCTCTGGTCGTGTGCCTCGGCGGTGGCCATGACGTGCTGGAACTCCCAGCCCCGGCCGCCCGCCTTGCGCCGCACCAGGTCCTCGGCCTCCATGCGGGAGAGCACGCGGTCGGCCTGACGTGGGGTCAGCCGGTAGCGGCGGCTGATGTCGGCCGAGGTGAAGGAACCGGTGAAGCGCCCGCCCACGTGGTCGTCGGCGATCTCGAAGTACGCCGTCTGCTCCACGTCCTCGCCGTCACCGAGGTCGGGCCGGGCCAGCGCGCTCGCGTCCCGCGTCAGGAAGAAGCCGCGGTTGGGGACGCGGTCGAGGATGCCGACCTCGGTGAGGAAGAGCATCGCCTTGCGCACCGGAGTGCGCGAGACCTCCAGGGCGTCCGCAGCCCACTGCTCGGTGACGTGCGCGCCTTCGGCCAGTCCGCTGCGACGGAACAGGTCCACCAATCGGGTGGCCATGGCGGTGGTCAGGTTCGGCCGTGACATCAGCCCCTGCGCTTCGTGCGTGGTCGGACGGAACGCCCCATCCTATGGACCCGGTCGCGGGGGGCCGCCCGCCGGAAGCTCAGACGCCCGTTCGGGTGAACGTCACATGCGTGACCCCGCCGGGCGAGGAGGTGGCCTCGACCTCGTAGTCCTTCTCGACGTCCTCCAGCCCGTCCCAGAGGCGTACGCCGCGGCCGAGCAGGATCGGGACCACCGTGACGTGCAGGTGGTCGATGAGCCCGGCGGCGAGGAAGTCGCGGACCACGGTGGGGCCCCCGCCGATGCGTACGTCCTGGCCGTCCGCCGCCTCGCGGGCCGTCTTGAGCGCCTCGGCGGGCGAGGTGTCGAGGAAGTGGAACGTCGTGCCGCCCTCCATCTCGATCGACGGGCGAGGGTGATGGGTGAGGATGAAAGTCGGTGTGTGGAACGGCGGGTTCGGCCCCCACCACCCCTTCCACTCCGGGTCGTCGTGCCATCCGGGGTAACCGAACTTCCCCGCGCCCATGATCTCGGCGCCGATCCCTGGCGTGTGCTGCCGTGCGAAGGCGTCGTCGAGGCCGCGGGTCCCGCCGGATTGGCGAGTCATCTCGTGCCAGAACCGGGTGGCGAACATCCACTCGTGGAGCCTTTCGCCGGCATGGCCGAACGGGGCCTCACGGCTCAGACCCTCACCGGTGCCGAAGCCGTCGAGCGAGATCGAGAAGTTGTGCACGCGAGCGAGTGACATGGCAGGCGGATCCCTTCCTTCTGGAAACGTCCTGTGCCCAATGTTCCAGGTCTCGGCGACCATCGCAGAGCTAGTCCCTGATCGCGGCGCGCACGAGCGCCTGCAATTGCTCGGCGGTGTGATCCAGCGGCTGTGTGCTGCGCTTGGCGCGGCACATGGCCACGGTCCCCTCGACCGCCGCGACGATCAGTGTCGCCAGCTGTGCCACCTGCTCGGGTTCGGCCCCGTGCTCGCGCAGCGAGGCGGCCAGCAGGCCCTCCCATTCCTCGAACACGTCGGCGGCGGCCAGCAGGGAGGAACGCCAGCAGTCCGGCGACCGGGCCCGCCTCCAGCTCCGTGCGCAGACTGCGGGCGGCCCACGCACCCGTGTGGCGCACGGCCTCGGTCGCCAACTGCTGCTTGCTCTCGGGGAAGTAGTGGTACGTCGAGCCGAGCGGCGCCCTGGCGTGCTTGGCCGTCTCACGGATGCTCGTCGCGTTCAGGCCGCGCCGGCTGATCATGTCGGCCGCACCGGCCACGATCCGCTCGCGCGCCGTCGGGCTTGGCTTGGTCATGTGCACGGTTTCTTCCGACCCCACTGGCTATAACGGCCGTCATAGTCTAGCGTGACCGACGCCTATAACGACTGTCATAGAGAGGCACGCCCATGCCGATGATCCGGCTCACGGCCCCGGCCGGCGCACTGACCGAAGAAGGCCGCCGGTCCGTCCAGCGCGACCTCGCCGCCGTACTGCTGCGCTGGGAGGGCGCACCCGACACGCCGTTCTTCCGCGCCCAGGCGTGGAGCTACCTCGCCGAACTGCCCGAAGGTGCCCAGACCACCGCCGACGACGACGCGCCGCGCTTCCTGGTGGAGGTCACGGTCCCGCAGGGCGCCCTGTCCGAGCGCCGCAAGGCCGGACTGGTCGAGGAGGCCACACAGACCGTCCTGGCCGCCGCCGGACTCACCCCGGACGACGCCCTGCGGGTGTGGGTGCTGGTGCACGAGCAGCCCGACGGCACCTGGGGCGCGGGCGGCTCCGTCATCCGCTACGCGGACCTCGTCGCCCTGGCGAAGGGGCAGAGCGCCGATGCGTGAACTGACCTATGTCGCCAAGCGCACCGTCGAGTGGCGCGAGGCCCCCGACCCCAAGGTCGAGTCCGCCCGGGAGGCGATCGTCGCCCCGGTGGCGGCGACGCCCTGCGATGTGGACTCCTCGATCCTCGCCGGACACGGCTTCATCGAGCCGCCCTTCGCCCTCGGCCACGAGTGTGTCGCCCGCGTCGTGGAGACGGGCGACGCCGTCACCGCCGTAACGCCGGGTGACCTGGTCGTCGTCCCCTGGTCCATCAACTGCGGTACCTGCGACCGCTGCCGGGCCGGGCTGACCGCGCACTGCACCGACGTCCCGTACATGGCGATGTACGGCGCACCGATCGGCGGCAGTTGGGGCGGGCTCTTCTCCGACCTGGTCCGGGTGCCGTACGCCGACGCCATGCTCGTTCCGCTGCCCACCGGGCTCGACCCGGTCGCCATGGCCTCCGCCAGCGACAACTGGTCCCTGGCCTGGCGCCTGGTCGCCCCCCACCTCAAGGCCCGTCCCGGAGCCCGGGTCCTCGTCGTCGCCCGCGGCAGCATCGGCCTCTACGTGTGCGACATCGCCCGCGCGCTCGGCGCCTCCGACGTGCTCTACGTCGACCCCGACCCCGAACACCGCTCGCTGGCCCGCGCCTTCGGGGCCTCCACCGCCGAGGCCCTGGAACCGGTCCCGCAGAGTTACGACATCGCCGTGGAGGCCACCGGCCGTGTCGAGCAGCTCGCCCTCGCCCTCAAGTGCCTGACACCGGAAGGGATCTGCGAGAGCGCGGGCAACCACTTCCGCCCCGGCGAACTGCCCCTGCTCGACATGTACCTCACCGGCGTCACCCTGCGTGTCGCCCGCGACAGCGTGCGCGCCCACATTCCCGACGCCCTCGCCCTCGCCGCCTCCGGCAGGGTCGCCCCCGAGAAGGTGGTCTCCCACGTCATCGACTGGGAGGACCTGCCGGCCGCGCTGCCGGAGAAGCACCTCAAGCCGGTCTTCGTCAGGGCCGACGCCGCGGAGCCGCCGGGCGGGTCATGACGTGGAGCTGCTGTCCGAGCGCAGGGTGAAGACCTGGTCGAGGCCCACGAGCGTGAGGACACGCAGCAGGTTCGCCGGTACGCCGGCCAGGACGATGCCGGCATCGGCGGCCAGGGCGTGCTGGCGGGCGGCGAGCAGGGCGGTGATGCCGGAGGAGTCGCAGAACTCGAGGCCGGAGAGGTCGAGGACCAGGCACTGCCCTGGTGTCAGGGCCAGCTGGTCGACCTGGCGGCGTAGTTCGGGGGCCTGGGCGTAGTCCAGGTCGCCGGCCACGTGCAGAACGGGTCCGGTCTCGGCGTCGCGGTGGTGGATGGTCAGCGTCTTCATGCGGGGAAACTCGTAGCGGGGCGGATGGCGGGGCGTATGAGGGAGGAGTCGGCCGGGACGCCGAGGGCGAGCAGGGCGGTGTCGTCGTCGAGCCCGTCGCCGAAGCTGTCCAGCAGCCCGGTGAGTGCGGTGATCACCTCGCCCGGGGCGGCGGGAGCGAGGTCGGCGCCGAAGGCGCGCAGGGCGTCCTCGCCGTACAGGTCGTCGCGGCCGGGGCCGGTGCGGGCCTCGGTGAGACCGTCGGTGTACAGCACGATCGTGTCGCCGGGGGCCAGGACGGTCTCCGCGGTGCCGATCGGTGCGTCGGGCAGGACACCGACGAGCAGGCCGCCGGGGGTGGGCAGGAAATCGGCGCGGCCGTCGGACCGCAGGACGAGCGCCGGCGGGTGACCGCCGGAGGCGAGGCGCACGATCGTGGGACCGTGGTCCCCGCCGGGCTCGACGATCCCGAAGACGCAGGTGCAGTAACGGGGATCTCCGTCGGCCGTGTACCGCTCGTGCAGTACGGCGTTCAGCGTGGCCAGGGCCGCGGCCGGCTCCGGGTCGTGATGGGCGGCGGCCCGGAGGGTGTAGCGGGTCAGCGAGGTGAGGGACGCGGCCTCCGGGCCCTTGCCGCACACGTCGCCGAGGAAGAATGCCCATCGGTCGCCGGCGACGGGGAACAGGTCGTAGAAGTCGCCGCCGAGCTGGTCCGGGGCGGCCGTGTGGTAGTGGGCGGCCGTCTCGAGACCCGGTACGGCGGGCAGTGAGTCCGGCACGAGGGACCGTTGCAGCACGGCCAGCGCGTCGGCCAGCCGCGCCCGGTCGGTCTCGGCCTGCTGCCGGGCCTCGTCCGCCTCGGCGTGGGCCCGCTCGGCTTCCTTGCGCCGGTGCAGGAGCTCCGTTTCGTAGGAGCGGCGGTCGGAGGCGTCGAAGACGGTGACCCGGATCAGCAGGGGTTCGCCCCCGGTGCCGTACTTGACCACGGCCGAGACCAGCACCGGCAGCCGGTCGCCGCCCTGGCGCCTCAGGTCCAGGGCGATGCCGCGCAGCTCGCCCTGCATTCGCAGCAGCGGCGCGAAGTGCGTCTCGTGGTACAGCTTCCCGCCGATGGTGAGCAGATCCGCGAAGCGCTTGCGGCCCACCACGGCATCGCGTTCCAGGCCCAGCCAGTCCAGCAGCGTGGCGTTGATCTTGGCGATGGTGCCGTCCATCATCGTGGACAGGTAACCGCACGGCGCCGACTCGTACAGGTCCTCCGCGCTGTCCTCCAGCAGCGCGGTGAACGCCGCGTCCGTGCCCGCCTCGTCCCCGGTCCCGGCAGGCTCCGGCGCGCCGTTCGCACGACACATCACTTCAGGGACTCCAGGAAGCCGAGGATCGCCTCGGTGGTGGCCTCCGGCGCGCTGAGCTGCGGGCAGTGCCCGGTGGCGTCGAGGGTGACCAGGCGGGACGAGGCAATCGCCGTGTGCACATAGGCGCCGACCTCACGGGGCGCGATGGCGTCCTGCTCGCACTCCAGCACGAGGGTCGGCACGGACACGCCCTTGAGGTCCTCGCGGCTGTCGGTCAGGAAGGTCGTACGCGCGAAGACCCGCGCGATGTCGGGGTCGGTGGCGCAGAAGCTGTTGGTCAGCTCCTGACCCAGCTCGGGACGCTCCGGGTTGCCCATGATCACCGGGGCCATCGCGGACGACCAGCCCAGGTAGTTCGCCTCCAGGGAGTCCAGCAGCTCGTCGATGTCCTCGGTGCTGAACCCGCCGCGGTATCCCTCGTCGTCGATGTAGCGGGGCGAGGGCGTCACCATCACGAGCGCCCCGATCCGCTCCGGCGCGGCCCGCGCGGCCAGCACCCCGACCATGGCGCTCACCGAGTGCCCCACGAAGACCGCCTGCCGGAGGTCCAGCTCCTCGCAGACATCGACGACATCGGCCGCGTAGCCGTGCAGCGAGGAGTACCGCTCCTCGCTCCAGGCCGACAGGTCCGACCCGCCGGAACCCACGTAGTCGAAGAGCACGACCCGGTACCGCTCCGCCAGAGGCGGCACGACCAGGCGCCACATGTTCTGGTCGCAGCCGAACCCATGTGCCAGGACCAGCACCGGCGCGTCGTCGCGGCCGATGATGTTCACGTTGTTCCTGCGGCGGATGTCCATGCGGCCATGCTGCCACCCCGACCGGCGGGCTTCGATGCCGGACCGCCCGGCGGCATGATCGTTCTCGCCGGGCGTGGACGCCGTCGTGTGCCGTGACCGGGCCGGCATCGGCCATCCGAAAGGGTGATGGGCCCGGTCGGGCGCGTCTCGCCCGGGCGTGGAAGGCCGCCCCTCCTCGCCTCAGCCCCCCGAACTCTCCCGCACGACGAGCCGGTGCCCGGCCACATGGTCGCCCGGGGGCGCGGTGTCCGGGGCGTCGATCCGGGCCAGCAGCTGGGCGACGGCGGCCCTGGCGATCTCCTGCTTGTCCGGGGCGACGGTCGTGAGGGTGGGGACGCTGAACCGGGAGGCCTCGATGTCGTCGAAGCCGACCACGTCGAGCTCGCCCGGCACGGAACGGCCCAGTTCGTGCAGGGCCCGCAGCGCGCCCAGGGCGAGATGGTCGTTCAGGCACAACAGCGCGTCCGGGCGGGGGCCGCTTTCCATCAGCGCTGCGGCGGCCCGCGCGCCGTCCTGCCAGTGATAGGCGTCCACCCGCACCACCAGGCCGGGATCGAAGGGCAGGCCCGCCGCTTCGAGGGCCTCGCGGTAGCCGTCGGTGCGCAGCCGGTCGGTGCCCTGGCGGCCGTGCGGGGCGCCGCCGACCACCGCGATGCGCCGGCGCCCGCGGGACAGGAGGTGCTCGGTGGCATCGCGCGCCGCACGCACGTTGTCGATGCCGACATGGTCGGTGCCGCCCTCGGCGGAGCGCTCGCCGAGCAGGACCACGGGCAGGCCTCGGTCGCGGACGGCGAGATCACGCGGCTGCAAGGAGAGCGGACTCAGGATGACGCCGTCGGAGAACTGCGCGTCGAACCCGTGCAGTGCCGCCAGCTCCCGCTCTCGCACCGCCCCGGTCTGGTGCAGCAGAACGGTGCGCCCGCGCCGGTCAGCCTCGGCCATGACGTGCTTGGCCAGCTCGGCGAAGTAGGCGACGTCCAGCTCCGGGACCGCCAGGGTGATCATGCCGGTGCGGCCCTGACGCAGTTGCCGCCCGGCGATGTTGACGCGGTAGCCCAGGGCCTCGATGGCCTCCTGGACGGCGGCGCGGGTCCGCTCCGACACATGCTCGAAGTTGTTGATCACGTTGGAGACGGTCTTGGGGGAGACGCCGGCGTACTCCGCCACGTCCTTGATCCTTGGTCTGGCCGCCACGCTGTCCCGTCCTTCCGACTGCCGAGATCGTACCGACTGCGCCCAGGCGCCGTCCGACGGGTTTACATCGATGTAAACCCATGGTGCCATGGGCACCGATCGGCACACGCGACACAAGGAGCCCCCATGGACGTGCCCCGCCCCGAACACCCGAGGCCGCAGTTCGTCCGGGACGCCTGGCTGAACCTCAACGGCGCGTGGCAGTTCGAGATCGACCGGTCGGACACCGGCCTGGAACGCGGACTGGCGACACGCGAACTCACCGGCACGATCGTCGTCCCGTTCTGCCCCGAGTCGGAGCTCTCCGGGGTCGGGGACACGGACTTCATGGAAGCGGTCTGGTACCGGCGGACCGTGACCGTGCCCGCGGACTGGGCCGGATCCCGGGTGCTGCTGCACTTCGGGGCCGTGGACCACGACACCACGATCTGGGCCGGCGGGCGTGAAGTCGCCCGGCACCGCGGCGGCTTCACGCCGTTCACCGCCGACCTCGGCGAAGTCGCCGTCCCGGGCGAGGAACTGACCGTCGTCGTCCGGGCCCGGGACAGCCGCCACGGCGTCCAGGCGCGCGGCAAACAGGCGACCTGGTACGCCAACTCCCACTGCCACTACACCCGCACGACCGGAATCTGGCAGACCGTGTGGCTGGAGCCGGTCCCGCGCACCGTCGCCCTCCGCAGACCCCGCATCACACCCGACCTCGCCTCCGGCTCCTTCTTCCTGGAACTCCCGCTCTCCGCCAACGCGCCCGGCCACCGCGTCCGTGCCACGCTCGCCGACGGCCACGGGGACGTCGTCGGCGCCGAGGTGCGCGCCGACCTCGACCTGTGCCCCCGGCTCGTCCTGCCCGTGCCCGCCGACCGGCTGCGCGTCTGGTCACCGCGGGACCCGCATCTGTACGACCTGACCCTGGAGGTCCTCGACGCGTCCGGCGCGGTCGTCGACACAGCACGCTCCTACGCCGGCCTGCGCTCGGTCGCCGTCCACGGCAAGCGGCTGCTGCTGAACGGCGAACCCGTCTTCCAGCGGCTCGTCCTCGACCAGGGCTACTACCCGGACGGCCTGATGACCGCCCCGGCCGACGCCGACCTCGTCCGGGACATCGAACTGGGCCTGCGCGCCGGCTTCAACGGCGCCCGTCTGCACCAGAAGGTCTTCGAGGAGCGCTACCTCCACCACGCCGACCGGCTCGGCTACCTGGTCTGGGGCGAGTTCGGCGACTGGGGCTGCGAGACCGGCGTACGCGACGACAACCAGCGCCCCGACGCCTCCTACGTCACCCAGTGGCTGGAGGCCCTGGAGCGCGACCACTCCCACCCCTCGATCGTCGGCTGGTGCCCCCTCAACGAGACGTACCAGCCGCTGCACGACCGCGTCACGCAGCTCGACGACGTCACCCGGGCGATGTTCCTGGCCACCAAGCAGGCCGACCCCACCCGCCCGGTGATCGACGCCTCCGGCTACGCCCACCGGGTGCCGGAGTCCGACGTCTACGACTCGCACTGCTACGAGCAGGACCCCGCGGCCTTCGCCAAGGCGATGGAGGGTCTGGCCGAGGACCGGCCGTACGTCAACCAGGCGCCGGACGGGCGGCCGTGGTCGGTGCCGTACCGCGGACAGCCGTACTTCTGCAGCGAGTTCGGCGGCATCTGGTGGGACCCGGACGCGGCGGCCGGCACGGCGGGCGACGACCAGGACACCTCCTGGGGTTATGGGCAACGGCCGCGCAGCTCTGAGGAGTTCGTGGCCCGCTTCACCGGCCTGACCCGGGTGCTGCTCGACGACCCCGACATGTTCGGCTACTGCTACACCCAGCTCACCGACGTCTTCCAGGAACGCAACGGCGTCTACCGCTTCGACCGCTCCGAGAAGGTCGACACCGCGCTCCTGCGCGATGCCCAGACCCGCCCGGCCGCGTTCGAGGACGCGCCACGGCGTCCATGACTACAACGATGCGAGGAGAACCGCACATGCGCTTACGATCCCGAAGTTCACTGTTCGCCGTCCTCCTGGCCCTGCTGCTCGGGCTCACCGCCGTCCCGTCGGCGGCCGGCGGCGACGCCCAGCCGAAGGCCGCCGCGGGCACCTTCCGCAACCCGCTCAACCCGGGCCCCGACCCCTACGTCTCGCACTGGAAGGGCAACTACCACCTCACCACCACCCAGGGCGACAGCATCCGCATGTGGCGCTCGCCCTCGCTGAGCACACTGCTCACCTCGGACCCGGTGACCGTGTGGAAGGACACCGACAGCTCCCGCAACCGCAACATCTGGGCGCCGGAGTTCTACCGCTTCGGCGACCGCTGGTACCTCTACTACACGGCCGACGACGGGGTCGACGAACACCACCGGCTGTACGTCCTGGAGTCCGAGCGGGACGACCCGGCAGGACCGTACCGCTTCAAGGCGAAGCTCACCCCGCCCAACCACGCCGACAAGTACGCGATCGACCCCGGCGTGTTCCAGCACAACGGCCGCCTCTACCTCGCCTACGCCGGTCTCAACCAGTACCAGCACAACGGCCTCAACATCGCCCCGATGTCCAACCCCTACACCGTCTCCGGTGACGCCGTCCCCCTCGACGCCGCCGGCGGCTGCCCCGAGGTGCGCGAAGGGCCGGAGTTCCTCCACCGCAACGGCCGTACCTGGATGACGTACTCGACCTGCGACACCGGCAAGCCGGACTACCAGGTCTGGATGATGTCCCTGCACGACGGCGCCGACCCGCTCGTGCCCGGCAACTGGAAGCAGCACGCCGGGCCGGTCTTCTCCCGTGCCGACGACCGAGGCGTCTACGGCCCCGGCCACCACGCCTTCTTCCGCTCGCCCGACGGCACCGAGGACTGGATCGTCTACCACGCCAAGACGACCTCGACGAACACCTACACCGACCGCACCACCCGCGCCCAGAAGATCGGCTGGAACGCGGACGGCAGCCCGAACCTCGGCCGGCCGCTCGCCCTCGGCGCCACGCAGGACCTGCCCTCCGGCGACCCCGGATCCGGCACGTACTGGATCAACGACGACGGCCGCTCCAGCGGCGCCGGATCCGTGGCCTACACGGGCAGCTGGAACTCCGGCACCGGCTGCGCCACCCAGTGTTTCTGGGGCGACGACCACTGGAGCGACCGGGCCGGCAACACCGCCACCTTCACCTTCACCGGCACCCGTATCGCCCTGCTGTCCGTCCGCGACACCGGCAACGGCATCGCCGGGATCAGCGTCGACGGCGGAGCCGAACAGCGCGTCGACTTCCACGGCGCGATCCGCACCGGCGAGAAGCTTCAGTACGTCAGTCCCAAGCTGGCGCCCGGGCGGCACACCCTGCGGATCCGGGTCACCGGGGAGCGCAACGCCCAGTCCACGGGCGCGTTCGTGAGCGTGGACCGTGCGGAGGTGTACACGAACTGACCCCGCCTCAGCAGGGCGGCCGGTACGTGTGCTGCGGAAAGTACTGCCGCCATTCGGCTCGGGTCAGCGCGGGCGAGGCCGTGGCGCAGATGCGGGCCGTGACGCGGCGGACGTCCGGGTCCCAAAGCAGCGCCGTCCAGTCCTCGCTGCCCGTGGCGAGGAGCCGGCCGTCCGGGCTGAAGGCGAGGGTGTCGACGGCGTTGGTGTGGCCGGCCAGCACGGCCAGTTCCGGGGCGCCCCGGCCGGTCACGTCGTACAGCCGCGCGGAGTGGTCGGAGCTCGCCGCGGCCAGCATTCGGCCGTCCGGGGCGAAGGCGACGGACATGACGCCGTCCGTGTAACCGGTGAACCGGGCCCGCCGGTCGGGACGGTCCGGATCGGAGATGTCCCACAACTGGATGGTGCGGTCCTCGCTGCCGGTGGCCAGCGTGCGGCCGTCGGGGCTGAACGCGACGCTCTTCACCGCGTTCGAGTGCCCCCTGAGAACCGCGCGCTGGGCGGGACGGCGCCGGTTCGTCACGTTCCACAGCACGGCGGTGTGGTCGCGTCCGGCCACGGCCAGCGTGCGCCCGTCCGGGGCGAACGCCACCGAGTCCACTCCGCCCGGGCCCGGAAGGACGGCCAGGGGGCGGGGACTTCGTACGTCGGAGGTGTCCCACAGGCGTACGGAGCCCGCCTCGCCGCCGGTGGCCAGGGTACGGCCGTCGGGGCTGAACGCCACCGAGTTGACGTGGCCGACCCGGGCCGGGACAGAACTCAGTGAGCGGGGGCCCTCGGCGGGTTCCGGGCTCCACAGCCGCAGTGTGCCGTCGGCGCTGCCGCTGGCCAGGGCGCTGCCGTCCGGCCGGAAGGCCACCGAGTTGACGGGGCCCGTATGGCCGGTGAGCCGGACCGGCCGGCCGTGGCGGTCTCCGCCCGGCAGGGACCACAGGCGCACCGTGCGGTCGTAGCTGCCGGAGGCCAGGAGCCGGCTGTCCGGGCTGAAGGCGACGGAGTAGACCGAGCTGGTGTGGCCGGTCAGCGCGGGGCCCGGCAGGTCCCACAGGCGGGCGGTCCGGTCCTCGCTGCCGGTCGCCAGCGTGCGGCCGTCGGGGCTGAAGGCCAGCGACCCGATCTTGCCGGTGTGGCCGGTGAGGACCGCCGGTTCACGGGCGGGACCGGAACCCGTCACCTCCCAGCGGCGTACCGTGGCGTCGGTGCTGCCGCTGGCCAGGGTGCGGCCGTCAGGGCTGAAACCCACCGCGTTGACCGCGTCGGTGTGGCCCTTGAACACCCGCACCACGCGGGCGTCGCGCGGCTCGCGCACGTCCCACAGCCGCACCGTGAAGTCGGTGCTCCCGGTCGCCAGCCGACGACCGTCCGGGGCGAACGCCATGGCGCGCACCTCGCCTCCGGGCCCGTCCACGGCCGACAGTTCACGCACCCCGTCCGGCCCGGCCGGCTCCCACAGCCGCACCGTGCCGTCGGTGTGACCGGTGGCCAGCGTCCGGCCGTCCGGCGTGAACGCGGCTCCGGTCACACCGGCCCGCACACGCCGCTCGGCGAGTGTGCGCGGCTTCCCGGTGTCCGGCAGCCGCCACAGCCGGACACCGCCGCGGGCGACCACCGCCAAGGTGCTCCCGCCGGGCCCGAACCCCAGGGAGACGACCGGACCGGCCTCACCCGGCAGCCGCGCCGTGAGCCGGGGCCGGCGTGTGTCCGCGACGTCCCACATCTGCACCGTGCCGTCCGCGCCTCCCGACGCCAGCAGGCGGCCGTCGGCGCTGACGGCGACCGCACGGGCCGGGCTCGCCGGCCGCAGTGGCGTACCGATCGGGCGCGGGTGATGAGGGTCCGTTGCCTCCCACAGCCGCAGGGTCCGGTCACTGCCGCCGGTGACCAGAATCCGGCCGTCGGCGCTGAACGCCATGGCGGTGACCATGCCGGACTGCCCGGTCAGCGTGGTGGCGTACGGAGTGGCGAAGGTGCTGAGGACACCGCCGCGCGCCTCCGGGGTGGCGGACAGGCGGAAGGCGGCCAGACCGATCTGCGCGGCCAGCGCGGGGTCGAGCGTCCTGAGCGCGGCGGCCTTCTCGGCGGCCCGCTGCGAACTGACCGCGTCGCGCTGGGTGTCCGCGATGCGCTGGGCCCGCACGGCGAGGAACGCGGTCACGCTCGCGACCACGAGCAGCACGCTCAGCAGCGACACCGCCCCGCGCCGCAGCCAGGTACGGCGCCGCACGGCCGCCTGTTCGGCCGCCCGGGCGGCCAGGCTCGCGTCCAGGAAACGCCGCTCCTGCCCCGACAGCGAGGCGTGGTCGAGCGCGGTGGCCATGTCGAGGCGGGTACCGCGGTACAACGCGCCGGGGTCCCGGCCCAGGGACTCCCAGGTCTGGGCCGCGTCGGTGAGCCGGCGCAGGGTCCGGGTGACCTCGCGGTCCTCGGCCAGCCAGCCGTGCAGCCGGGGCCAGCACCGGATCAGCGCCTCATGGGCCAGTTCCACCTGGTCGCGATCGAGCGTCAGCAGCCGCGCCGTCGCCGCGGCGTCCAGGACGGCGTCGATGCGATCGGCGTCGGTCCCGGCCAGCCCGTCCAGCTCCGCCCGGCGCGCCGGCCGCCGGGTGTCCTCCGTGCCCTCGCCCAGTGCCGTCAGCCGTACGAACACGCTCCGGGCCAGCTTCCGCTGTCCGGCGTCCAGTCGCTGGTAGAACTCCTCCGCTGTGCGGGCCAGCGCGCCCTCCAGACCGCCCGCCGCCTCGAACGCCTCCAGCGTGAGCGCGTTGCCCCGCCGGCGCCGCCAGGTCTGCAGCAGGGCGTGCGACAGCAGCGGCAGCACCCCGCTCTGACCGTGCGCCTGCGCCGTGAGGGTCGCGAGGAGCGCGCCCTCGATCGTCAGCCCGGACCGTTTGGCCGGCTGCACCACCGCCCGGCGCAGTTCGTCCAGACTCATCGGCCCGACGGGCACCTGCGCGTCCCGCATCGCCGTGACCAGCAGCGCGTTGCGGGTGCAGTGTGCGTAGAAGTCCGCCCGCACGCCCAGGACCACCCGGCACCGTGCCGACTCGGCCGAGGCGGCGGTGATCAGCGACTCGACGAAGCGGTCCCGCTCGGCGTCGTCCCGGCACAGGGTGAACGTCTCCTCGAACTGATCGACGACCAGCACCACATCGCCGTCGCCGGTCGCCGAACGGGCGGTGATCTGCCGTACCACGCGGCCCAGGTTCTCCGGATCCTCCCGCAGCTCCCCGTACAGCCCGCCGGGTGCCACCCCCGCCGGTCCGCCCAGCCGTACGGCGCACTCCTCCAGCGGACGCGGCCCCGGGGTCAGCACCACCACCGACGTCGCGGCGGACCGCAGTCGCGGCACCAACCCCGCCCGCAACAGCGAGGACTTGCCCGAGCCCGACGCCCCGGTCACCACCATGAACCGCCGCCGCTCCAGCCGCCCGGCCAGATCGTCCACCAGCTGCTCACGGCCGAAGAACCACTCCGCGTCCTGCTCCCGGAACGGCCGCAGCCCCGCGTACGGCGGAGCCACCGCGGACTCCTCCGGCCCGGCGTCCTCCTCGCCGAGCCGCTCCGCCACCTCCCGCCAACGGCGCTCCCACTCCCGCGCGTCCCCGTCGCAGGCGCGCACATACGCCAGCGTCACCGCCAGCGTCGGCAGCCGCTGCCCGGACGCCGCGGAGGACAGGGTCGAGATCGAGTAGTGTGCCTGTTCCGCCAGTGTCCGGTACGGCGGGTTGCCGGCCTTCTGCCGCAGTCGGCGCAGGCCCGACGCGAACTCCAGTAACGGACCGTCTCCCGCCTCCAGCGGGCGTTCTCCGCGCGGCATGGCCGCACCTCCCCGTAGCCCCCCGGCTTCCCCCAGGTCACCACCAGTGCGGTGACGTCACATTCTTCAGGAGCCGACTGCCCGGCACCAGTGCTCCGAGAGCCACCCTGAATTGTTCGGCGTCCGTTTGTTCGTCTCCCGGTCCCCGATGCCGAACAACGCCGAGCGGCTAGACCTGGAGTCGTACAGGCAGTGACCAACGGGGAGAAACACGTGTCGCACACCAACGCCGTACCGAGCCCGGAGACCGCCCGCACACCAGAGGAGTTCGTCCGGCTGCTGCGCCGGCTGCGGGCCTGGTCCGAACTGACGTACAGGGAGCTGGAGATCCGCGCCCAGCGGCACGGACTGCATCTCGCGCGGAGCACCACCGCCGCCGTGCTCGGCCGGGGAGCGCTGCCCCGCGCCGGGTTCGTCCACGCCTACGTGGCGGCCTGCGGCCTGACACCCGAGCCCTGGCTCGGCGCCCGGCAGCGCATCGCCGCGGCGTCCGAAACCCGGGGTGCCGACATTCCGGCCGTGCCCGCGGTCCCGGCGCAGCTGCCCTGCGATCTCGCGGACTTCACCGGCCGCGAGGCGCACCTGACGGCGATCGGGGAGGGGCTGACCGGCGCGAGCGGAACAACGCACGGGGTCGTGCCCGTGGTCGCGGTCTCCGGCAGGGCGGGCGTCGGCAAGACCTCCCTGGCGGTGCATGCCGCGCACGCGCTCACCGAACGGTTCACCGACGGCCGGCTGTTCGTCGATCTACGGGGTGCGAGCAGCGCGCCGGCCGGGCCCCGGGAGGTCCTCGTCCGCTTCCTGCGCGCCCTGGGCCTGCCCGGCCCGATCGCCGTACCGGACGCGGTGGAGGAACTCGGGGCCCTCTACCGCACCCTGTCGGCCCACCGCGATCTCCTGGTCGTGCTGGACAACGCCGCCTCGGAGCGCCAGATACGGCCCTTGCTGCCCGGCGTGGGCGGCCCGGCCGTGCTGGTCACCAGCAGGCACCGGCTGACCTCGATGGGGCCGTCGCGGTCCGTGGAGCTGGGGCCGCTCTCACCTGACCAGGGCGTGGCGATGCTCGCGCGGATCGCCGGAGCGGACCGCGTCGCCGCGGAACGTCAGGCGGCGGCCGACATCGTCCGGCTGTGCGGACGCTGCCCGCTGGCCCTGCGGATCGCGGGCGCCCGGCTGGCCTGCCGACGGCAGTGGCCGCTGGACCGCCTGGCGGACCTGCTCCGCGACGATCGGCGCCGCCTCGACGAACTGGCCATCGGTGACCTCGCCGTACGCGAACGTCTGGAACAGGAGTACGCCGCCCTCCCGCAAGAGGCCAGGCGGACCTTCCGGCTGCTGGGACTGCTGGAGGCGCCGTGCTTGCCGGCCGGGGCCGCGGCGGCGCTGCTGGACTGTCCCGTCGGCCTGGCCGAGACCCGCCTGGAAGCACTCGTCGACGCCAGCCTGCTCACCGCCGTACCAGGCGAAGGCACCGGCGCTACGACGACGTACCGGATGCCCGATCTCGTACGGCTGTACGCGCGGGAACGGGCCGGGGCGGAGGAGGCCGCCGCACAGTGCCGCTCACCGGCGGCTCAGCGGCCGGTGAGCTGAGCGTCGTGGTAGGGCAGGGCCTGGAGTCTGAAGAGCCGTGCGTACGTACCGTTCCCGGCCATGAGCTCCTCGTGCCGGCCCTGCTCGACCACGCGTCCGCCCGCCATGACGTAGATCCGGTCGGCGCCGCGCACGGCCGAGAAGCGGTGTGAGATCAGCAGGACCGTGCGGTCCGCGAACAGGGCGCGCAGCCGGTCGCCCAGGTCCGCCTCCGCCTGCGGGTCGAGGGACGCCGTCGGCTCGTCGAGGATGAGGAACGGCGAGTCCCGGTAGAAGGCACGCGCCAGCGCCAAACGCTGCCATTGGCCCAGCGACAGGTCGCAGCCGTCGCTGAACTCCTTGCCCAGGACGGTGTCGTAGCCGTGGGGCAGCCGCTCCAGGAACGCGTGGGCGCCCGCCCGCTCGGCCGCGGTGACGACCGCGGCGGCGTCGGGCGGTGCGTCGGTGCGGCCGAAGGCGATGGAGTCGGCGGCTGTGAACTTGTAGCGCAGGAAGTCCTGGAACACGGGGGCGCAGGTCTCCCGGAGCCGGGCCGCCTCGGGCTCCGGTGCGCCGTCGAGCACCAGACGCCCGCGGTCGGGCGGGTACAGGCCCGCCAGGATCTTGGCCAGCGTCGTCTTGCCCGACCCGTTCTCGCCGACCAGGGCGATGAACTCGCCCCTGCGCACGGTGAGGCTGACCTCGCGCAGGGCAGGGCGTGCCGCACCGGGGTAGGTGAAGTCGACCGATTCGGCGGCCAGTCCGGTGAATCCGTCACCGGGCCGCCCGCCGGGTACGGGCGGGCCAGCGCGCCGAGGCGTGGCCGGGGCGGCCGCGCCGCCGTCGTGGTCGGCCGCGAACGTCCGCAGATCCATGAGGTAGTAGAGCGCTTCGCCGATTCCGTTGATCATGGCGCCCAGGGCCTGTACCCGGCTGGTCATCAGGAACAGGCCGGTGACGGCGGCGACCGCGGTGGGCAGGCTGACCACCGCGGAGCCGATCAGCCACCAGACGGAGCCGATGACCACCAGGGTCAGCGCGTCCGTGCCGAGCCGGGCCAGGATCCGGGTGCGCAGGCTCCCGCGCTGCCAGGACACGGTCTCGTCGATCTCACGCCGGTACTCCGCGTCCCACCGGTCGCGCAGGACCGGCCCGAGGTCCAGCGCCCGCACCTCCTTGGCGCCCTCCCGGCCGGTGAGCAACTGCTCCACGTACTGCCGCACCCGGCGGTCCTCGGCGAGGCTGCGGTGCAGCCCGTACCCGGCGTTGCGTTCGGCGCGGGCGGCCCGCACCACCGGCAGTGCGCTGAGCAGCGCGAACGGCAGCAGCCACCAGGCCAGCAGCGCGAAGGCGGCGCCGACGGCGAGGACGGTGAGCACCGCCTGCGAGGCCGCGACCAGCATCGTGACCACCATCGTCGGCTGCGAACGGGAGGCGAACACGGCACGCTGCAACGCGTCGTGGAAGACGGGATCCTCGAAACGCGCCAGTTCCGCCCTGGTCGCCGACGCGAGGACGGTGCTGATGACATGACGGTCCGCCTTGGCCGCCAGGACCCGGTTCCGGGAGGAGCTGAACAGCCGCAGCACCCCGCCCAGCGAACCGATGGCGACGATCACGACGACGGAGACGATCGCCTGCCGACCGCCGCCCGCGCCCGGTCCCGAGCCGGCCGCGAGCACCGTTCCGAAGACGTTCCTGACCAGCAGGATGAGCGCCATGATGCCCAGCGCCGAGGCGAGCTGGGCGGCGACCACCTCGATGAGGCGTCGCCGGTCGGCCCGCCAGACCAGCCGAACCGCGAACGCCAGGCAGGCGGCCTGCTCACGTGTGCCGACCTTCGCCGGGCCCGCTTCAGCGGACATGGGCCACTTCCTCTCCCGGGTGCGTGACCACCGGTTCCGGAGTGCGAGCGCACAGGTCGAGCCACCGGCCGTGCTCCGTGGCGAGGGTCCGGTGGGTCTCGGCGTACTGGAAGTTGTGGCCCTCACCGGGCAGCAGCACCAGACGGGCCTGACCGCCGGCGGCGACGACGCCCCGGTAGAGACCGACGGCCTGCTCGGGTGCCGTCGCGGGGTTCGCGTCCCGGGTGCCGTGCGCGATGAGCACGGGCCCTTCCAGCCGGTGCGCGAACAGCAGGGCGCTGAAGGCGTGGTAGATCTCGGGCGCCTGCCAGTAGGAACGGCGTTCGTACTGGAAACCGCCCGGGGTGAGGGTGCGGTTGTAGCAGCCGCTGTGCACGATGGCGCCGTCCAGCCGGCGGACGTGGGCCAGCGCGTAGAGCGCGAGGCTCGCGCCGAAGCTGTGCCCGCCGACGACCACACCCCGGTCGAGGATGCCTGGCCGGTGCCGTGCGAGCGCGTCCAGCGCGTCCCGCACGGCTCCGGTGATCTGGGTGTGCAGGAACCCGGCGGTGGCGTCGGCCGGCCATAGGGGCACCAGGTCCAGATGGGCGACCGGTCCCGCACCCGGGCACCGCGCGGGCTCGCCGCCCGCGCCGGGCTCCTGCGCACGGAGCCACAGCAGCAGGGGACGACCCGGGTTCTCCGCACAGTCGACCAGGGTCAGACCCACCGGAGGGCGCTCCCGGCCGGGCAGCAGGAGGGTGACCAGCGGTTTTCCGGCCGGGCGGCCGGTCGCCCACGTGGTCACGTGCTCGGACGTCAAGGTGCCGTCAGCCAGGAGCAACCGCCGTAGCCGGGTGGGGCTTTCGACGGTCAGGCCCTGGCCCGATGGCCCACTGAACGCTCGGACCGTCCGGGCGTCCTGGTCGGACGCCCAGGTGAGGGTGAGACCGCGGCCGGGGTGTTCCGGGTCCAGAGTCGCGATCCCGTACCCGCCGTCGCCGCTACGGCAGTCCAGCAGGAACCCGGCCGATGGGTCCCGCGCCGGGCAGGGGCGGCCGAGCCGCAGGCCGTCGGGCGCGGGGAGGGGGACCTCGCGCTCGGGTGAGGCGAGGTACGCGCCGGTGTCGCCCCCCGTGCCGAGCACCCAAGGGGCCCCGCCGTGCCACAGCGGCCACCACTCATCGGGTGCCGGGACGCTCACCGGGTCACCGGCCGAACGGTCGGCGGCGCCGCACATCAGGATCCGTCGGCCGCCCTCGCTGTCGTCCGGCCACGCCAGCACGTCGGGGGCGCCGGTGGCCCAACGGGACCCGGGCGCAACCCGCCGAGCGTGGGTGTCCCGGTCCGAGGCGTCGGCCACCGACGCGGCCCAGCGGAGTCGCAGGGAGTGGGAGGCCTTCTCGTCGAGATGCGTGATCAGGAGATGGCCGCCGCCCGGGGCGGGTTCGAGCCCCCGGACCAGCAGCGGGCCGGTGAGCGGCCGGAGTGCGCCGTCGTCGGAGTTCAGCGCGGCCACCCGGACCGCCGCCCCGGCCGACAACTCCGGTACGGCCTGGGGAAAGGCGATCCAGCCGGGGCCGGTCGCCTCGCAGACCGCGGCCGACGGACTCCGTTCGGCACCGGCGTCCTCCGGGGTGACGGGTGTGAGGACGACCAGTCCGTTGCCGCACCACGCCAGCGGCGGTTGCCCGCTGCCCCCGAGTCCGGTGAGCGACGTGGCCGCGCGGACCCGGGCGTGGACAGTGACGGTGCGCGCACGGTAGTCGGCGACCCAGGGGTGCGCATGACGGCCGCGAACGGCCAGCCCGGCGACCAGGGGGAGCCGAGGGTGCCAGGCCAGTGCGCTCGGCACGACGGCCTCGACGGGCAGCCGCCAGAGGTTCTCGTGGTCGCGGCACCCGATCTCGACCCGGAGCGGGCGGGCACGCCCGGTGTCCAGCCCCACGAGCCCCGGGTCGACCCGCAGCTCGCCCCAGAGGTCCAGGTCCGGGTGGGACTCCCGGAGACTCGGGTGCACCGGTGTGGTGATCAGCGCCCAGGCCGACAGGTCGTGCGAGGTGTCGGCGCGTTGCCAGGTGTCGCGGGGGGCGCGGGTGTCATCCACCGCCCTCGCGCCCCGCACCCCGTCAGACCGCACGGCGTACCACCGGTGCGCTGAGCGTGACACTGTCGATCAGCGCCTTCACACCGCCGATCCCGGCCACGGGCGCGCAGACCGGCTCGCCCCGGGCGTCCAGCCCCAGCGCGCACGGCACACCCAACCCGGCCATTTCCTGCGGGAGTTCGTCCTCTCCGCCGACCACGGTGGTGCTGACCGCGTCGCGCCGGGCCGGTTCCATGAAGCGCAGCAGATGCTTGAGGGACCGGCAGGCGGGACAGTCGTCGGAGACATAGAGCCGGACGGAGCTCACCCGTTCCTGGCAGGTCCGCGCCGCCGCTTCGCCGCTCCGCTCCGCCCGGCGGTCGAGGGCGCGTACGACGCCGTAGGTGACCGCCGAGGAGAGTGCGGCGGTGCCCGCCCGCACGAGGAGCCGGCGTTGCGGTCCGGCCGTCAGGGCGGCGGACGCGACGAGTGACGCCGCCGCGTTCGCCCCGATGTGCGTCCGTCCGATCGCGGCGAGGCGAGCGGCTCCGAAGCACGCGCACTTCGCCCCCTTCATGCGGTGAGCGGCCACGGTCAGGGCCGTGTAGGCGCACGTCGGGGCGAGCGCGGCGAGCCGGCCGGGCGCGACGAGGGTCACGGCGGCGGCCGCGAGTTCGGCCGCGCCGACGAGCTTGGCACCGTCGGGAGCCGCGAGGGGCCCCGAGTCGACGGGCCAGTCGAGTTCTTCGGCGGGGGTGACGGACTTGGCGATGCCGGAGACCGCGAGGGGGCCCGCGAGCGCGCCCACCGCCAGGTCGGGCAGCAGATGACGAAGCGTCCTGCCAAGGGTGACTCGCAAGGGACTTACCTCCGATCGATGTCCGGCGCGGCATCCTCCGCCGGAGTGACGGCTGTCGGATCCGCGCCGGGTACGGCTGAGACGTGCGGCGCGGTCGGGGCCTCGAGCCAGCCGGCCGCCACGAGTTCCCGGCTCATGCGCCGTACCGCTTCGCCCGCCGGGCCGGTGCCGGGGCCCGGGAGGCCGTGGCTGAGCAGGCGTTCGACGACGCGTGCCTCCTGCTCCCCGCATTCGGCGATGCTCAGGGTCGAGGCGCGGACCAGGACGGCGCCACCGAACGGCAGCGGTGTGAAGCGCACATGGGGGGCGAGCCGGGGCAGGGCACGGGACGTGGGCATGGTCAACCTCGCAGCCATCGGTCGAGCCAGACCATCCTGAGCAGGATCAGGGCCTGGGCGCTGAGAGCACGGCCGTCCCGCAGGATGCCGATGAGAGCGGCCGGATCGATCAGTCCCAGGTCCGCCAGCGCGCTGCCGCGCTCCAGCTCGGCGACGATCTTGGCCCGCTCGCGGTGCAGATGCTCGGCCGCCGCGAGCCGCAGCCAGTACCGCGGAGCGCTTGCGCGTACGCCCGTGACACGGTGTGCCGCCACCGCCGTGCGCATCGGGACGTGCGGCTGGAAGGCGCCGCCGCGGATCCGGCCGAGCCGGTGCGCCGGCAGCGCTCCGACCGCGGCGAGCACCCCGGGGTCCAAGGCGGGCAATCGCGCCCCGCCGTCCCCGTGCTCGGCCAGCGCCGCCTCCGCGCGGCCGAGGACGGGCGGCAGGAGTTCCAGATGCTCGCGCCACACCGCCAGCGAACCGCGCCGTGCCGCGTCGAACGCCTCCCGGCCCTGGTCGGTGAGGCCCGGCACCCGGTCCGCGCCGGTCGGCGAGGGCGGCGGCGGAGCGCCCACCGGCTGACTGTCCGGCAGCTCCGTGTCCACCCGGTCCGGATCGTGCACGACGCCCTTGTCGAACAGGGCCCTGGCCTGATCGAGGGTGCGGAGGGTTCCGGAGACGTGGAACGGCTCGCAGGACAGCAGCCGCCAACTGCGCGGCCCGAGGCGCGCATCGGGCAGCCGGGCCGACATCAGCGGGTCGAGCAGTCCGCCGCTCATCACCGGAAGCCCGGTGTGGGCGGCGAGCCGCTCGGCCAGCAGCCGGGGCACCTCGGTGTCCGGCAGCGGCGGGAACGGCTCCTCCCCGGTGATCCGGTGATGGTCCAGCAGCCCGAACAGGTCCAACGGCACCCGCTCGCACCGCAGGCCCGGGATGCGGGGCAGCGCCGCGCCGCCGAACCGGCCGCCGAAGTCCGCGTGCACCAGCAGCGGCCGATGCCCGGCCCGCAGTGCGGCGGCCGCGACGAACGCCGAGGACAGACCGCCGCTGAAGGAGATCGCGTACGGGCCCGGCCAGGCGTCGAGGGCCGCGGCCAGGGCGCGGACGGGGCCGCGTCGCGTCGGGGCGGTCTCCGGGCGGTGCCTGGCGACCCGCACACCGTCGCGGTCCAGTCGTACGGTCACCCCGGTGGCCAGTTTGTGCACGCCCGGCAGGGGAGTGCTGTCAGGCGCGGGCGCGGACCCGAGGGCCAGGGCGAGCAGCGCACCCGGATCGGGCCGGGGGAGCGGCCTGCCCTCCTGGAAGTCGGCCAGGTCGCCGCTCCACTCCAGCCGGCCGTGGCCGACCCGGTAGTACAGCGGTGACCGGCCGGGCAGATCGCGGCGCAGTTCGAACGCCCCGTCGGAGGCGAGCACCTGCGCGCCCTGGGAGTCGGCGGCCAGGGTGGGCCGACTGCGGCTCACCCGGCCGCCCGTGTAGGCGACGACGTCACGCACTGTGCTCACCCTCCGGCGCGTTCGTGTAGATCTCGACGTACTCCTCTTTCACGGGGAGCGATGTACTGAGGACGGCGCCCCCGCAGCGCACCCAGGCGTAGAAGCCCGCGGGCGGTGCGGCCGGAGCCACTTCCCGGCCGAGGTGGAAGGAGGCGGGGAAACCCATACGGCGCAGACCGACCGTCAGATAGATCGCGTCCTCCACGGGATCCAGGAAGCCGACCGTCAGCCGCTGGACGGTCCGCAGACCGGACACGGCGGACCGCGGCCGGCCCACCGGCCCGAAGCGCCGGCCGGGGACCTGGGGCCAGGCGGCGAAGTCGAATGTGCCGCCGTCGCGCCGGGAGGACTCCAGAAAAACCTTTCCCGCGCGCGCCGATCGCAGCAGCGCGGACACATCCATCACCATTTTCCGCACACCTTTTCCGTCATGTTCCGCCAGGGCGTGTTCCGGAATGCCAACCGGGTGGTGCCGTCGGCAGCCGGACGGCCGCCGACGGCACCGGTGAACATCAGGGCGTCTCGCACTCCCACCATTCACAGAGCAGCCCGTGGCAGCAGTCGGAATCCCAGAGGCACGAGCCGCCGTTCGGGGCGCACGCCTCGGCTGTCTCGGTCGGCTCCGAGAACATGTGCTGCTGAAGGCCGCCGGCGGCGATGCGCTCGGCCACAGAAACACCGGTCATGACTTTCCTTTCCTTGAGGTACGGGAACCCGCCGCTCAGGCGCGGCAGGTCCACCACTCACAGAAGCGCGGGTTGCAGCAGTCGGAGTCGAACCAGCAGCTCTGGCCGGGGAACTTGCACTCCTCGGCAACCGCGGTCGGCTCGGAGAACATGTGCTGCTGGAGACCGCCGGCAGCGATGCGCTCGGCCACGGAAACGCCAGTCATTTCTCTTCCTTTCGAGTCGGCTTCCGTTATCGGGAAAGACGCTAGGAGTGTCGCCGCCGGCCGGACAAGGACTTCTGTCCGTCCCGGACTGTCCCGGACTGTCCCGGCCGGTATGGGAAGCCTTGACGGGGCAACGCCTCGCGGCTTCTCATCGTGAACTGTGAATTTCAGTGCCATTCCCATGGAACGCGGCGGAATCCTGTGTCTGCTGATCCACGATTCCGGAGAGTTCTGGAGTTTTCCCGAACATCGGCATCAGGGCCCGGGCGAAGCGAACTCCTGGATTCGCGACCGCTTCGATACGGAGGTCAGCACCCTGGACGTCCTGCGCATCCCCCCGGACTCCACGACGCCTTCGTACCTCTTCGTGCACGAGACGCACAGCGCCGGCGCCGCCCTGCCGCCCGGCGCACGCTGGGCGCCGGTGTCGGAACTCACCGATGTCCGCTGTGCCTCGTCCCGGCAGCGCCGGCTGCTCGGCCTCTGGTCCGCCGCACGGCACCGCCGTGAGGGCGCCACCTGGCTGCCCTGGCGACGCCCGGGGTGGTTCGCCATGGCCACCGCCTGGGCCGCCGGCGAACTGCGCGGGCTGGGCATCGAGAGCATCGGCCCCGTCGAGCAGGACGGCTTCCGGGCCTGGTCCTGCCAGTTGCGGCTCCCGACCACGGCCGGCGTGGTCCACCTCAAGGCCGGCCCACCGCCGCACGCGCACGAGCCCGCGCTGACCCGGCTGCTGGCCGACTGGTGCCCGGGTGCGGTTCCCTCCGTGCTGGCCGTGGACGCCGGGAGGCGACTGATGCTCACCGCGGACTTCGGACCGGTGCGTCGCCCCGAGGGGGCGGACCGCATCGTGTCCCATTTCGAGCGCGTGGCCCGGCAGGCCGCCCTGATCCAGCGGGAGTCGGCGGCGCGAACGGAGGAGATCACCGCCACCGGCTGTCCTGCCCACCGACTCGACCGGTTGCCCTGCCTGTTCGACGACCTGATCACTCAGGACTCCGCCGAGCTGACCCGTGAGGAGTCCGCGCGGCTGCGCCGTCTCGTTCCCGGATTCGCCCGCGACTGCGCGCGACTGGCACTCCTCGGTCTCCCCGACACCCTCGTCCACCACGACCTATGGCGGGGCAACTTCCGTGTCGACGGCGACGACGTGCTGCTCTTCGACTGGGCGGACACTGTGCTGACCCACCCCTTCCTCCAACTGGACGTCCTGCTGGCGGACTTGGCCGACGCCCTCGGCTCCACCCGGGCCCATGGGCGGGTCCGCGACAGCTATCTCGAGGCCTGGGCCGGACACCGGCCGCCGGAGGAGCTGCGCGAGGGCGCCGCACTGGCGTCGGCCATCGCCCCGGTCAGCCGCGCACTCCTGATGGGTGACCGGCTGTCAGGGGCGCCCTCGTACATCCGCACCCGCTACCGGGGGGCGGTCGCCGCACCCCTGCGCGCCTGTTTCGCCCCGGGCCCACGGGAGCGTGGGCACACACCCGAGCCCGTCACCCGAGGGACCTGAGGAGACACATGCCCTGCCGAGCCGCCCCGGCCCACCGGCGCACCACGCGCCTCGCCGCCGTCTGTGCCGCCGCCCTGGCCCTGCTCACCTGCCCCGGGCCGACGGCCCGCGCGGAGCAGCCGCAGCCGCCGCGGGTGCGCTGGCTCCCCTGCGACCAGGTGCTGAAGCCCGCGCCCCCGCTGGACCCGGAGGTCGCCGACTGCGCGGTCCGGCAGGTCCCGCGTGACCACGCGCGCCCGGACGGGGACACCGTGGGCGTGGTCATGCTCCGGCACCGGGCCAAGGACCCCGCCAGGCGTCTCGGCGCCCTCTTCGTCAACCCGGGCGGCCCCGGCCAGTCGGGGCTGCACTTCGCCTACCGGGCGGAGAAGTTCCTGACCCCCGAGGTCCTCGCGCGGTACGACGTGATCGGCTTCGACCCGCGCGGAGTCGGGCAGAGCGCGCCCGTGAGGTGCTTCACCAGCCAGGAGGCGGCGGACGCCGCGCTCGCCGGCAAACGCGAGGCGCCGCTGACCCCCGCCGAGACCGCGGCGACGCTCCGCGCCGAACGCGCCTACACTCGCGCCTGCGCCCGCGAGGCCGGCCCCTTGCTTCCGCACCTCAGCACCGCCGACGTCGCCCGCGACCTGGACCTGCTCCGCCGGAGCGTCGGCGCCGAGCGCCTGAACTTCGCGGGGTTCTCCTACGGTTCGATGATCGGCGCCACCTACGCCAACCTGTTCCCGCGCCACACCGGCGCGCTGATCCTCGACGGCAACATCGATCCGCTGCTGCGCATGACGGACGGCATCGAGTACGACCGGCAGCGTGCCGTCGCCGCGGAGGACGTCCTGACCGCGTTCCTGCGTGCCTGCGCGAGCGAAAGCGACCGGTGCGCTTTCGGTGAGGGATCGCCGACGACCGCCTTCGAGGAGATCCGCGACCGGCTGAGGAAAGGCTCCCTCACTCTGCCGGACGGCAAGGCCGTCGACTTCGCCGGCCTGGGTGACCTGGTGCTCGGCAGGCTGTCGGCAGGGGACCTCTCCGGGCTGGCCCGGTCCTTGGACACGCTCCACGCCGCCATCTCCCGTACACCGGCGCCCCGTTCGAAGGACAGCGCCGCCGAGATACGGACCGCATACCGTGGCAACGACTCCGGCAACGCCGTCAATTGTGGTGAGAAGCCGTACCGGCTGCCCGCCGGGGCCTGGCCCCTGCTCGCGAGGCAGTGGGAGCGGAGCAGCCCCACCTTCGGGCGGTCGCAGGCGTACGACGCCCTGCCCTGCGCCACCTGGCCTGTACGGGCCGGCGACGACCCCGGGGTCCACACGGGCCCCTGGGACCGTCCGCTCGCCCGCACCGCGCTGGTCATCGGCAACCGGTTCGACCCGGTCACCCCCCACTCCTTCGCCGAGCGCATGGCGGCCCGGCTCGCCGACGCGCGCCTGCTCACGGCCGACATGTACGGACACACGGCCATGGGGCTCAACGTGTGCGTGGACCGGCTGGCCACCCGTTATCTGACCGAGGGCGCCGCGCCCGCCGCCGGTACGGTGTGCCCGGCGGACACCCCGCCCTTCGGTTAACCCAGGTACAGCGGGAGTCTCGAGGCCCGCTCGCCCAGTTCGGCCCGCTCCGCCTCCGTGGGCGGCCGCCTCCCGGTGCCCACCAGCAGCGCGTCCCGGTCGTGGAACGACGCGGGGAACGCGCTTCCCGCGATCCGCTCCAGCAACTCGCGGGAGTGGGTGAGCCCCTCCGCCGGCGGCTGCTCCGCGTCCGGGAGGTGCGCGATCAGGTCGAGGTGGTGCAGCGTCCACTCCAGGACGTACACCGAGAGGTAGTCCGCCACGGTGAGGACCTCGTCGCGGGTGCCGACCCGGCCGGCCGGGTCGGCGAGCCGGGCGGCGCGGCCGGCGGCGGAACCGACGTCGTCCAGGTGGAACGTGAGCAGGTGCGGATCCTCGTATGCGGCCGCGAGCCGGACGGTCAGCGCGTCCAGCGGGTCGTCACCGGCCGGCGGTGCGTCGGCGACCTCCCAGTAGGTCACCGCGTCACGGGTCGGCTCCCGGTCGGAAGGGGTGGCGAGGGTGATCAGCACGTCCTGGGCGTCGATGACCAGATGGCACACCAGGTCCCGCACCAGCCAGCCCGTACAGCCGGACGGCCGGGCGAAGTCCTCGTCGGCCAGGCCGGAGACCGCCGCGCGCAATGCCGTCCAGGAGCGTGAGAAGAGATCCACCTCGGCAACGTAGTGCCGTGCCGCGAGGACGGACAAGCGCATTTCGGACGGTCGATACGCCTTCGTGTCAACTCCCGCACCGCGCCGATGAGTTCAACCGCACAGGACTCTGGCGGCCCTCAGAACTCCTGGGCTACCGTCGGTAACACCCCTGGTTGCCACAGGGGCCTCTCCCGACCCCTGCGCACCTCCTCCGGAAGGCGGCCCATGGAACACCCGTCAGAACCCGCCGCGTTCACCCGCCGCCGTGCCCTGACTGTGGCGGGCGGTGTGCTCGCCGGTGCCGCTCTCGCGCAGTCGGCGTTCCCGGCCTTCGCGGCCGGCGCCGGATCCTCCGACGCGGACGCCATCGTCGTCGGCCACGGTCTAGCCGGGCTCGTCGCCACCGCCGAACTGGCCGCCGCCGGACGCAAGGTGCTGCTGCTCGACCAGGAGCCGGAGTCCGGCCTGGGCGGGCAGGCCTTCTGGTCCTTCGGCGGGCTGTTCTTCGTCGATTCCCCTGAGCAGCGGCTCATGGGCATCAAGGACTCGCGGGAACTGGCCTGGCAGGACTGGCTGGGCACGGCAGGCTTCGACCGTGGCATCACCGACCCGTCGGGCCAGGATCACTGGGCCCATAAGTGGGCCGAGGCGTATGTGGACTTCGCCTCGGGGGAGAAGCACTCCTGGCTCGCGGGGCTCGGCATGCAGTGGTTCCCGATCGTCGGCTGGGCCGAGCGCGGCGGCGGCCTCGCGGACGGGCACGGCAACTCCGTACCCCGCTTCCACGTCACCTGGGGCACCGGTCCCGCCGTGGTCGAGCCCTTCGAGAAGAAGGTGCGCGCGGCCGTCGACGACGGCAAGGTGACCTTCAGGTTCCGCCACCGCGTGGACGACCTGATCGTCACCAACGGTGCCGTCACCGGCGTACGCGGAAAGGTCCTGGAGCCCAGCACCGCGGCACGCGGCAAGCCCAGCTCCCGCACGGTCGTCGGCGACTTCGACCTGAACGCCCCCGTCGTGATCGTCACCTCGGGCGGCATCGGCGCCAACCACGACCTCGTCCGGCAGAACTGGCCCGCACGCCTCGGCACGCCCCCGAAGTCCATGATCACGGGGGTGCCCGCGCATGTGGACGGGCGGATGCTCGCGATCACCGAGAAGGCGGGCGGACGGATCGTCAACCCCGACCGCATGTGGCACTACACCGAGGGCCTGAAGAACTACGACCCGATCTGGCCCGACCACGGCATCCGCATCCTGCCCGGCCCGTCCTCCATGTGGTTCGACGCCACGGGCAAGCGCTTCTCCAGCCCCGACATCCCGGGCTACGACACCCTCCACACGCTCAAGTCGATCACCGACACAGGCTACGACTACTCCTGGTTCGTCACGACCCAGAAGATCATCGCCAAGGAGTTCGCGCTCTCCGGCTCGGAGCAGAACCCGGACCTCACCGAGAAGAACGTCTGGAAGCTGCTGTCGCGCATCTGGCAGACCCCCGAGCCGATCGAGCGGTTCAAGGAGAAGGGCGAGGACTTCGTCGTCGCCAAGACCCTCCCCGAACTGGTCGCCGGCATGAACAAACTGACGGGGGACGACCTGATCGACCTGGCCGCTCTGCAACGGCAGATCGAGGCCCGCGACCGCGAGATCGCCAATCCGTACACCAAGGACGCCCAGGTCATGGGCATCCGCAACGCCCTCGCCTACCCCGGCGACACCCTCAGCCGCACCGCCTCCGCCCACCGGATCCTGGACACGTCCGCCGGACCGCTGATCGCCGTGCGCCTCAACATCCTCACCCGCAAGACCCTCGGCGGGCTCCAGACCGACCTCTCCGGCCGCGTACTGAACGCCTCCGGCAAGCCGATCACCGGGCTGTACGCGGCCGGCGAAGTCGCCGGCTTCGGCGGAGGCGGCGTCCACGGCTACCGCTCCCTCGAAGGCACCTTCCTGGGCGGCTGCCTGTTCTCGGGCCGAGTGGCGGGCCGGGCGGCGGCGGCCGCGACAGCGAGCTGACATGACGGTGGCGGCCGCGACACCGCGCCGACTCGGTTGAGGCCGCGGTAGGCCGGCGCCCCGGCCGGGCCGCCGCGATCCGGGACCACCCCGGCCGTGCTGCCGGGCCTGGCCCGTGGCTGACGCGACCGGCACGGTCGGCGTCCGCCGCAGATGACCGCGGCCGAGGCCGGCGCGACCGCAACCGGACCGGCGGTGGGTCCCGTCCCGCGAGCGTGAACCGGCCCCGTCAGGGGCAGGCCGCCGCCTCGGCCCGCCCCGCCCGGTCCGTCAGATGAGGTCGGGCCGCTCCCCGCCCAGTTCGCCGCGGACGACCCGGGCCGCCGCCACCAGGTTCTCCAGGGACGCGCGGGTCTCGGGCCAGCCGCGGGTCTTCAGGCCGCAGTCGGGGTTGACCCACAGCCGTTCGGCGGGGATGGCCTTCAGGCCGGTGCGCAGCAGGCCGGCCGCCTCCTCGGCGCCGGGAACCCGCGGGGAGTGGATGTCGTAGACACCCGGCCCCGCCTCGCGCGGATAGCCGTGCGAGGCGAGTTCGCGGGCGACCTGCATATGGGAGCGGGCGGCCTCCAGGCTGATGACGTCCGCGTCGAGGTCGTCGATGGCCTGCACGATGTCGCCGAACTCGGCGTAGCACATGTGCGTGTGGATCTGCGTGTCCGGCCGCACACCACCCGTGCTGAGCCGGAAGGCCTCCGTGGCCCAGGCCAGATACTCCGGCCGGTCGGCGGCCCGCAGCGGCAGCGTCTCGCGCAGGGCGGGCTCGTCGACCTGGATGACCGACGTCCCGGCCGCCTCCAGGTCCCTCACCTCCTCGCGCAGGGCGAGGGCGACCTGCCGGGCCGTCTCGGCACGCGGCTGGTCGTCGCGGACGAAGGACCAGGCGAGCATGGTGACCGGGCCGGTGAGCATGCCCTTGACCGGACGGTCCGTGAGGGACTGCGCGTACCTCGTCCAGCGCACGGTCATCGGCTCGGGGCGGGAGATGTCGCCGGCCAGGATCGGCGGGCGGACGTAGCGGGTCCCGTAGGACTGCACCCAGCCGTGCTGGGTGGCGAGATAGCCGGTGAGCCGCTCCGCGAAGTACTGGACCATGTCGTTGCGTTCGGCCTCGCCGTGCACCAGGACGTCCAGACCGGCCTTCTCCTGGAAGGAGATCACCTCCTGGATCTCGGCCTTGATGCGCTCCTCGTATCCGCCCGCGTCGATCCGGCCCGCCCGCAGGTCCGCGCGGGCGGAACGCACCTCACCGGTCTGCGGGAAGGAGCCGATCGTGGTGGTCGGCAGCAGGGGCAGACCCAGCCGGGCGCGCTGGGCGGCGGTCCGCTCTGCGTACGGCAGCGAGCGGCTGGCGTCCGCCTCGGACACCGCGGCCGTGCGGGCGCGCACGGCCGGGTCGCGGGTGATCGGGGAGTTCGCCCGGGAGGACAGGTCGGCCCGGTTCGCGGCGAGTCGCGCGCCGATCGTGTCGGTGCCCCGGGCGAGACCGCGCGCCAGGGTGACGATCTCGGCGGTCTTCTGCCGCGCGAAGGCGAGCCAGCGCAGGACCTGCGGCTCGATGTCCCGCTCCGCCGCCGTGTCCAGCGGCACGTGCAGCAGGGAGCAGGAGGACGAGACGTCCACCCGGTCGGCCAGGCCGAGGAGCGTGCCGAGCCGGGAGAGCGAGGCCGCCAGGTCGTTGATCCAGATGTTGCGGCCGTCGACGACACCGGCGACCAGCCGCTTGCCCGGCAGACCGCCCACCGCGGCCAGATCGTCCAGGTTGGCCGCCGCCGACTCCGTGAAGTCCACCGCGAGCCCCTCGACCGGCGCTTTCGCCAGCACCGGCAGGGCGTTCCCGAGCCGGTCGAAGTAGGAGGCGACCAGCAGCTTCGACCGGTCGGTGAGGGCTCCGAGGTCGCGATAGGCACGCTCGGCGGCGTTCAGCTCGGCCGGGGTCCGGTCCTGGACCAGGGCCGGCTCGTCCAGCTGGACCCACTCGGCGCCCGCCGCGCGCAGGTCGGCGAGGACCTCGGCGTACACGGGCAGCAGCCGGTCCAGGAGCGTGAGCGGTTCGAAGTCCGCGGGCACACCCGGGGCGGGCTTGGCCAGGAGCAGATATGTCACGGGGCCGACGAGGACGGGGCGCGGGGTGTGGCCGAGTGCCAGCGCTTCGCGCAGAGCGGCGACCTGCTGGGACGAGTCGGCGGTGAACACCGTGTCCGGACCCAGCTCGGGCACCAGATAGTGGTAGTTCGTGTCGAACCACTTGGTCATCTCCAGCGGCGCCACGTCCTGCGTGCCACGCGCCATGGCGAAGTAGCCGTTTAGGGCGTCCGCCTCGACGGCGTCCCGGTGACGGCCGGGGATCGCCCCGACCATGACGGTGGTGTCCAGGACGTGGTCGTAGAACGAGAAGTCGCCCGTCGGGACCTCGTCGATGCCGGCGTCGGCCAGCTGCCGCCAGTTCGAGGCGCGCAGGCCCGCGGCGGTGGCCCGGAGGGCGTCGGCGGTGACGCGGCCCTTCCAGTAGCCCTCGATCGCCTTCTTCAGTTCCCGGTGCTGTCCCTGGCGGGGGTAGCCGTACACGGTGGACCGTGCTGCCGCGGCTGCGGGCTTGGTGGTCACGGAGATCTCCTTCGCGAGACGAATCCCTGAGATCCCGGCGACGGGACGAGAGCGCGAAGGGCGACGGACCGGACGGAAACGACCTCGCGCAGTGGCAACAGCACGGTCGTCCGCCTGGTATGTACGCCGACCCGCCCTCGAGGTCACCGGGATGTCCGCGCACGAGTGGTCCGCGCGCGGGCAGTTGGCAGGTCTTCGGACTCGCGGGCACGCTCTCACCGTGTGAGAACACCTACTGGCCGTCGCTTCCCGGGCCCTGTTCGTGGGCCCAGTGCGTATGACGGCGGTCGTTCCCGCTCACCGCTGCGGGGCAGTCCCGGATTCCCACCGGGTTCCCTCTTGCGACGCGTCCCGCCTGGCTGACGGGGGCGAACCAGCTGCACCGTCAGCCTATACACGGGGAGGCCGCGGAAGCGACCCTCAGCCGCCGCTCCCCAGGCGCTCCGCCGTGAGGGCGGCCAGTTCGTCCGGGGTGCGCGGGCCGGGCGCCGACTCGGTCAACAGCCCCTGAGCACGCAGCAGTTCGGCCGCGGCCGCACCCCACGGCAACCGCAGCCCCGCCTGCCGGAGGAGATCGGTTTGCGCCAGTGCCGTGGGCGCGGGGGCGAGGTGCACGCCGTCCGGGGTGAGGAGCGCCGCGTCGTCGGCCCAGCGCAGGGCGAGATCGACGTCGTGGGTGGCCATCACCACCGTGGTGCCGTTCGCACGCAGCCCGTCGAGCGTGCTGAGGAGCCGTTCCTGGCCGTCGGGGTCGAGTCCGGCCGTCGGCTCGTCGAGGACCAGGACACGGGGGCGCATGGCGACCGCGCCCGCGATCGCGGTCCGCTTGCGCTGCCCGTAGGAGAGCAGATGGGTGGGCCGGTCGGCCAGGCCGCTGATGTCCAGGGCGGCGAGCGCCTCCGCCACCCGTGCCCGTACCTCCGTATCGGCCAGTCCGAGGTTCAGCGGCCCGAACGACACGTCCTGCTCCACGGACGCCGCGAACAACTGGTCGTCCGGGTCCTGCACCACGAGCTGGACGGTCGTCCGCAGCCGGGTCAGGCCCTTGCGGTCGTACGTCACCGGCTCCCCGTCGACCGTCAACCGCCCCTCGTGCGGCCGCAGTCCGCCGCTGAGCAGCCGCATCAGCGTGGTCTTGCCGCTGCCGTTGCGGCCGAGCAGCGCGAGCGCCCGCCCCTCACGGATGCCGAAGTCGAGGCCGCTGAGCACGGCCGGGCCGTCCTCGTAGGCGAAGGACGCGCCCCGCAGGGCGACGAGGGCGGGCTCGCTCATGAGGGCGGCCTTTCCAGTACGAAGGTGAGGACGGCCAGCGCCGCGAGGAGCGCGCAGCTGGCGACCGTGAAGCGGACGGAGACGCGGGCCTCGGGCACCAGGACACGCAGGGTTCCGTCATACCCGCGCCCGGCGAGACCCGCCTGGAGGCGGGCCGCCCGGTCGAACGCCCGGACGAACGCCGTGGCGCCCAGTCCGCCCAGCGAACGCCAGGCGGCGGCCCGAGTGGTGTGCCCGAGCCGGGCGGCCTGCGCGTCGCGGATCCGGCGCACGGAGTCCAGCAGCAGAAAGCTCATGCGGTACGTCACGAGCGCGACATCGACGACGGGCGCCGGGACACCGGCCCGGACCAGGCGCGGCAGCAGGTCGGACATGGGCGTGGTGAAGGCGAACAGCAGCACCCCCAGGGAGGCCGCCGAGGTGCGCAGCAGCAGCTCCCCGGCCCGCAGGGGCCCGTCGTCCGCGAGGGAGACGAAGCCTTCCGGCCCGCCGACCTGGACGAGCAGGGTGACCGCGCCGGTCACGCAGAAGCCCAGCGGCACACGGTAGGCCCGCCACAGCCGGCGGCCGGGCACACCGGCCGGCCCCAGCAGCAGGGACACGGCCGTCACGAGCACCAGCGCCGCGCCGGGCCAGGGCGGCAGCGAGATGGCCAGCACGGTGAGTCCGAGACCGAGCACGGCCTTGTCCACGGGATGACGGCGGCGCCAGCGACTGCTGTGCGCCGCCGCGTCGATCGGCAGCACGCGGCTCAGGCCCTCTCGGCCGTGGACTCCTCGGTGTCCTGCTCCCGCGCCTGCTGCTCACCCTGCCGGCGGCCCCGGCGCAGACCGAAGTAGTAGGCGAGGACACCGGCGCCGAGCGCCGCCTGAAGGGAGAACAGGGCCGACTCGATCTCACCCGACGGCGGCTCGTACAGCGGCGAGAACCAGGGCTTGTAGTCCGGCTCGATCTCGGTGATCGCCGTCTCCGCCTCACCGTCGGCGCCCGTGAACGGCTCCTCCTTGTGATCGCCCAGGCCGAGCGCGAGCGGCAGTACGGCGAGCGCGGCCACGGCGAGCAGCAGCAGGAGGTTGATCTTCGTGTTCTTCTTCATCGGGTCGCCGCCTCGGTCTCGGTCACGGACTGCTTCTTGGCGAGGAGCACACCCAGCCGGGTCAGTTCTCCCTTGCTGGACTGCACCAGCAGCCGCATCACGAGCACCGTCAGCAGCCCCTCGCTCACCGCGAGCGGGATCTGGGTGACGGCGAAGATGGTGCCGAACTTGCCGAGCGCGCCCACGAACCCGCTGCCCGGGTCGGGGAAGGCGAGCGCCAGCTGAACGCTGGTGACGCAGTAGGTGGACAGGTCGGCGAAGAACGCCCCGAAGAAGACCGCGACCATCAGCGGCACGTCGTACCGCCGCAGCAGTTTGTACACGGCGTATCCGGCCCAGGGCCCGACGATCGCCATGGAGAAGACGTTGGCGCCGAGCGTGGTCAGTCCGCCGTGGGCGAGCAGCAGCGCCTGGAAGAGCAGGGTGATGGTGCCCAGCACCGCCATGATGGGTGGCCGGAACAGGATGGCTCCCAGGCCCGTTCCGGTCGGGTGGGAGCAACTGCCGGTGACCGACGGCAGTTTCAGGGCGGACAGGACGAACGTGAAGGCACCGGAGGCACCGAGGAGCAGGGTGCTCTCGGGGTGCTCGCGCACCTCACGGGTGAGCGACCGGACCCCGTGGACGACGAACGGTGCCGACGCGACGCCCCAGGCGACCGCGTGTGCGGGTGGCAGAAAACCCTCGGCTATGTGCATGGCTCAGCAGACCCTCTCCAGCACCTCGTGGATGGTTGACGTGCCTTGGCCGGTCTCCTGGCTGACGGGTACCACCGCCCGTACTCCGCCTTCCCGGGTCACAAGGACCCAGTGGCTGCCCGTGAGGGCTGGAGCCGGACTTCCCGATTCACAGTGGCGAGGGCCGCACCGGCATCACACCGGATTTCCCGTTCACCAAGGCGTGGTGACAGTAATGCCGAGATAAGGACGATGACAAGCCACCCGAGGGGGCGCGCGAGGGGGCGTCCGCTCGCACACCGGCGCAGGGCCGCTCAGTCGTCGCCCCCGTCGTCATCGTCGTCCCCGTCCTCCCAGGTCTGACGGGGCTTCTCCTGCTGGGGTTTGTCCGCCTTTTGCGGTGGGTCGGCCGTCTCCTGCACCGGAGTCGTGGGGCTGGGTGTGGCTTCGACGGGGGTCGGGAGAGGAGGCGCGGTGGTGGACGGGGTGATATCGGCCACTGTGCCGGTGGCCGGAGTGCCGCTGCCCGGAGCCGTGTCCTCCGCTGGATCGGAGGAGAGGGGCGAGGCGGAGTCCGCGGACGGTGTGGCGGCGGGGCTGCTCGCGGAGGGGGACGCGTCGGGTTCCGTGCCCTCCGTCGCGGTGTTGTCGGGCGAGAACCACAGCATTCCGGCGAGCATAGCGGCGGCGAAGAGCGCCGCGGCGGCGATCGTCGCGGCCGCTCTGCGGCGGTGGTCGTGGCCGCCCCGGGGCGCGGCGCGACGCGAACGGCCGGCCTGGGGCGTGCGGCCGGTGCGCAGCCCCGGGGCGCCGGGCAGCGCATAGGTGGCCGGGTCGCGGGTCTCGGCGGCCGGATACGGCCTGGGCGTGGCGGACGTCACCGGGGGCGCGGCCTCCGGCAGCGGCTCGGGCAGCCCTCGCCAGGCGCCCCCGGCGAACCACTCGGCGGTCCGCTGGGCGGTGGGCCGGTCCTCGGGCTGCTTGGCGAGCAGGCCGAGCAGGTAGTTCTCGAAGGCCGGCGGGAGTCCGGCGACACCGAGCTCGCGGGGCGGAACGGGCGCGGAGTCGAGGTGCTGGTGGAGGAGCGCGACGGCGGTGTCCGCCTGGAACGGCGGCCGTCCGCTGAGGAGTTGGTAGAGCAGACACCCCAGGGAGTACATGTCGGAGGCGGGACCGGCCGGCTGGCCCAGGGCGCGTTCGGGTGCGAGGTAGAGGCCGGTGCCGACGATCTGGCCGGTGGCGGTGAGCGCGGCGCCGGGGTCGTCGAGGAAGCGGGCGATGCCGAAGTCGCCGATTTTCAGGGTGCCGTGGGGGTCCAGCAGCAGGTTGGCGGGCTTGATGTCACGGTGGACGATGCCCTGCGCGTGTGCGGCGGCGAGCCCGGCGGCGGCCTGCGCAGCGAGATCCGCCACCCGCTCGGCGGGAAGGGCGCCGGAGGCGGCCAGCACCCCGGCGAGGCTGTCGCCGTCGACCAGTTCCATCACCAGGTACAGCCGGTTGTCGTACTCGCCGAAGTCCCAGACACCGACCAGATGGGGATGGTTGAGACGCCCGGCGGTCTGGGCCTCCAGACGGAACCGGGAGGCCGCCGTGACATCGGTGTCCTGGGGCAGCAGCAGCTTGACGGCCACCGCTCTGGCGAGCGTCTCGTCGTACGCGCGCCAGACCTCTCCCATTCCACCGCGCCCGATCTCAACATCCAGCCGGTAGCGGCCCGCTAGCAGCACTCGTCCTCGTCTCATGCAGGGGGAAGGTATGTCGCCGCAGGCCGAACTCCCCGTTTTGAGGCGGGGGTTGGCGGGGGACGTCGCAGCCGACCCAGGATACTGGCGCCGCGTGACCACTGATCTCCGCAGCGGTGTCGGGGGACGGTACTGTCCCGGAAAACCGGGAGCGGAGACATCGCCCGGCGGGGTGACGGCGCGGTGCGCGCGGTTGCCGGGCCGCCGCCCGCCGGGTCAGGCTGTCTCGTCCGTCTCCGCCGGCCGCTCCTCCCGGCGCGGCAGCAGAGCCACCGTCAAGGCCGGTACGGCCGCGAGAACCAGCCAGGGCACGGCGGCCGGGAGGCCCAGGTCGAGCAGGGAGCCGGTGGCCGCGCTGCCGGCCAGGACGATCAGGCCGGAGACGGAGGACAGCGCGCCCATGTAGAGGCCGATCCGGCCCTCCTCGGCGAGGTCGGGCACCCAGGCGCGGGCGGCGGGCACGACCAGCATCTGTCCCACGGTGAGCAGCACGACGAAGCCCGCGGCGGGCAGCAGCCCGGCGACTCCCGTCCAGCCGGCGGGGCGCGCCGCGGCCACCACCGTGAAACCGGCCGCGATCAGCAGCAGTCCGGCGGTCATGGAGCGGCGCAGGTCCAGCCGGTCGCCCGCCCAGCGGGTCACCGGCAGCTGGGTGAAGACCACCAGCACCGAGGACAGGGCGAACAGCCAGGACAGCGGCGCCTGGGAGCCCGTCGCGCGCCGCACCTCGTCCGGCAGGGCCAGATACAGCTGGTTGTAGGCGAGCAGGTACGAGCCGTACGCGCCGCACAGGGCCAGGAAGCGGCGGTTGCGCAGCAGCACGCGCGCCCCGCCCCGCTCCCGGGTGCGGACCCGGCCCGGGATGTGCTGCGGCATCAGCCACAGATGCCCGGCCAGGACGAGTACGAAGACCGCCGCACCGGCTAGGCACGCGGTGCGGAAGTCGACGGCGAGCAGCAACCCGCCGAGCAGCGGCCCGACGAAGGCCCCGGCCTGGCCCGCGACGCTGAACAGGGCCAGGAGCCGGGTGCGCGAGCCGCGTCCCTCCTCCTCCCAGACCACCGCCTGGCGGGCCACCTCGGACTCCACGGCGGGAGAGAACAGCGCGGCGGCGAAACCGATCACCAGCACGGCGCCGATCACGGCCCCGCTCGCCTCCGCGTACCCGAGCCACGCGAACCCGGCGATCCGCAGCACACAGCCGGCCAGCACGACCGGCCGCACCCCGAACCGGTCGACGAGCCAGCCGCCGACCACGAACAGCCCCTGCTGGCTGAAGGTGCGCAGCCCGAGCACGAATCCGACCAGCCAGCCCGCCATGCCGATCGCGGTACCGAGGTGCTCGGCGAGGAACGGCAGCACGGCGTAGAAGCCGATGTTGAAGGCGAGCTGGGTCAGGATCAGCAGCCGCAGCAGCGGCGACAGCTCCTTCCAGAGCCGCCAGGTGCTCTCGCGCGGGGTCTTGGGCGCACGGGCGGACCGGCGGGCCGGCACGCGGGAGACGGGGTCGGTCATCGTTCTTCTGCCTGTGAGGTGGACGCAGAGGTGGATACGGGGGCCAGGAGGGCGTCGGGGCTGTTCCGCTGCCGCCGCGGGGGCATGACCCGCTCCCTGGGCGGCCCGGCCGGGCCCTCGGTCCGCCTGTGCCGCCGGGGCAGCCGTACGCCGCCCGCGGCCGTCACCGCGAGCGCCCCCAGCAGGGCGAGTACGGCGGCGGGGAAGAGGACGGCCCACGGGGCGCGTTCGGCGTACGGCTGGTTCTCGGCGAGCAGCAGGCCCCACTCGGGGGACGGCGGCTGGGCGCCCAGGCCGAGGAAGCCGAGGGCGGCGAGGCTCAGTGCGATGCCGGGCAGCCGGAGCAGGGCGTGCCGGGCCACCGGCGACAGCACGGCGGGCAGCAGTTCGTGCCAGAGCAGATACCAGCGGCCGGCGCCCAGCGCGCGGGTCGCGGCCAGGTGCGTGGTCGCGCGCTCCTGCCGCAGCAGGGAGGACGTATGGGCGGCCAGCGGGGACCAGGCCACGACGCCCACGGCGAACGCGGGAGTCCAGGGCCCGCTGCCCGCGACCCCGGCGACGAGAAGTCCCGCCAGGACGGGCGGCACAGCGCTGACGGTGTCGACCAGCGGCCCGGACAGCCTCGGCAGCAGCCCCAGCAGCAGTCCCGCGACGAGGGCGGCGGCGCTCACCGCGAGGGCGACACCGAGGGTGGCCAGCGCGCCGTGGGAGACCCGGGCGAGGACGTCCCGGCCGAGCGCGTCCGTCCCGAACGGGTGCGCAAGGGAGGGGGCCCGCAGCTTGGCGAGGGTGTCCAGCGCGAGCGCGTCCCGGGGCAGGCCGAACCCGATGACGGCGGCGAGCAGCGCACCGTAGAGCAAGGGCAGGGCGCGGGGCGCGGACGGGCCGGGACGGTGCAGGGAGTGCAGGGCGCCGTCGCGCAGCGCGGGCCCGATGAGCAGCCGGGCCGCCAGCCGGGCGAGGACCCCGGCGACGGCGGCGACCAGGACGAGGGCGAGGGTGCCGGTCTGCAGGACCGGCAGGTCCTGGGCGAGTGCGGCCTGGAGGGTGAGCCGGCCCAGGCCCGGGATGTCGAAGATCTGCTCGACGGCGACCGAGCCACCGGTCAGGCCGACCACGAACAGGCCCAGATTGGGCAGCAGTCCGGGCACGCAGCGGCGCACCGCCTGCCGCGCCACGGACTTCGGCGGGACACCGCGTGCCGCGGACGCCAGCGCCCAAGGTTCGGCGAACGCACTGGGCAGCAGGTCGTCCAGCATCCGTCCGAGGATCGCCCCGGCGGGCAGACCGAGGGCCAGCGACGGCAGCACCATCCACTGCGGCCCGTACCAGCCGAGAGCGGGCAGCCAGCCCAGCTGGACGCCGATCACCGAGGCCAGCACGGAGGCGACGAGGAACTCGGGCAGCGCGGCCAGCATCGCTGAGGCCGTGCCGCCGGGGCCGCGTGCGGCGAGCCGCCCCCGCGAGCCGAGCCGGAGTGTGCGGGCGCACACGGCCGCCACGGTGCCCGCCGCGACCACGAGGGCCCCGGACATCAGCAGCAGCGAGGCGCCGAGCGACTGCACGACGCCCGGCAGCACCTGGCCGCCGGACACCCACGACGTGCCCGCGTCGCCGTGCAGCAGCCCGCCCAGCCAGCGGCCGAGCAGCATCAGCGGGCCGTCGTCCAAGCCGAGTTGGTCGCGGACGGCGCGCAGTGTCCCGGGTGTCGGATCGCGGTCGGCCGAGCGGGCCTTGAGCACCGTCAGGGCCGGGTCGGTGCGCGACAGCCATGGCAGCAGGCCGATCGCGCCCACCAGGGCGGCCATGAGCACGGCCCGCCACAGCAGCGTCGGGGCTCCGCCCCGCGCGAGGGCGCGCAGGGCGGCGAGGCCCTTGGTCAGGAGTGAGTGCGAGGTGTTCAGTGTGGTCCCCGTGGTGCTCAGGCGAAGGGAATCTCGAAGTGCACCACGCCGCTGCCGCCGCCGGGCACTTCCTCCCGCTCGTCGCACACCACCTTGCCCAGCGTCCGCCACAGGCCCATCGAACCGGGCGAGTGCGGATACGTGTGCAGATAGACGGACCGGTAACCCCCGTCGGCCCGGGCGAAGTCGACCAGGCCCGCCACCAGCCGCCGGGCCAGTCCGCGCCGTCGGTGTGCGGGGCCGACGTACAACCGCCGCAGCTGCGCGGTCTCGCCCGAGGGGTACCGCTCGGCCAGCCAACGCGGGTTCGGCGGATGCGCCGGCCCGCGCGCGTCCAGCGCCCCCGTGGCCGCCACCGTCCCGTCCCGCTCGTCCACGGCCACCAGGAGGGTGTGCCGTGGCGGTTCGACGTAGTAGGGCACCGGGTCGATGATGTCGGCGTGCCAGCGCGGCACATAGCCGGTGTCGAAGTCGCGGTACACGGCGTCCAGCATCACCACCCGAGCCCCGTCGATGTCCGCTGGCGTGGCTTCCCTGATGCTGTAGTCGTGCATTTGCGCATCATATGCAAAACACATGAACGCTTATTCGGGGGCCGCTGATGTGATGTGGCTCAGCACGCACCTCCAGCGCCCGTCCCGCTTCACGAACACGTCCGTCGTCCACTCGTCGGCGTCGTAGCGCTCGCCCCGGTAGTGGGCCGTGTTGGTGACCCGTCCGGTGACCACGGCCGTGTCGCCGTAGACGCGGACCCTGGGCCGGGTCCTGAGGTCCATCGCGGAGTGGGTGAGCTCGCCGGACTCGACGCGGGAGAGGAACCCCTCCTTCGAGTCGATCCCGGACTCGGAGACGATCACCCACTCGTCCGCCATGAAGCCCGCGATGCGCGCGGGGTCGTTGGCGACGATCGCCGCCGCCCAGTCCCGCGCCAGCTCGGTGAGCGCGCGGACGGTGTCCTCGCCGGGTTCCTGAGCCGCCGCCGCGCCGGGACCTTGGTTCATGTCGCGACCGTAGCGCGTCAAGGCCGCGATCCGGGGCGTTCAGCAGTCCGGGTGACCTCGCGCGTCCCGGGCGCCGCCGAGGGAAAAGGATGCGGTCGTCGTTGCCCGGCCGTCCGCCCGTCGACCGAAGGTGATCACCCGTGTCCCTGACCGCCCCCGCCCACTCCGCCGTCGGCACCGCGCTGCAGTCCCAGAGCCCGGTCGACATCCGTCCGCAGGCCACCGACGTCTCGGCCCTGCCGCCACTGCGCCTGCGCCATCCGGCCCGGCTCACCATGCGTCTGCGCTTCGAGCGTCCGAAGCGGCACCGGCCCGACTGCGTCCGGGCCGAGGAGGGCTCGGTGAAGGCCGAGCCGCCGCCCGGACAGGACTGCCTGATGAGCGTCGGGGACGCCACCTACCACCTGGAGGACATCCACTGGCACACGCCGTCCGAGCACACCGTCGGCGGGGTGGCGTTCCCGATGGAACAGCACCTGAAGTACGCACGGACGATCGGGGAGAGGGACGGGGACGGGACCGGGGCCGGTGCGAAGGAGTACGCGGTGCTCGCCGTGTTCATCCACCCGGGCGACGCCAACGGCTCCCTGGACCGGCTGCTGGAATCCGCCCGCCGGAGCGAAGACCCCTGGGACGTCCCCGGCGTGGAGATCGACACCCTGCTGCCGCCGTGTACCGAGTCCTACCGCTACCTCGGGTCCACCACGACCTGCCCCTACACCACCGGCGTGCGCTGGACGGTCCTGACCCATCCGGTCCAGGCGTCCGCCGCCGCGCTCGAGCACTACCGGAGCCTCTTCCCCGAGGGCAACGCCCGCGAGGTGCAGCCGCTCGGGAAGCGGCGGATCGCCGGGGACATCCATCGCTGGTGGTGACTCGGCCCCCGACACCAGGGCCGGCCGCGGCACCCGTCCGCCGGGGCGGGCCGCGGCACCCGTTCGCCGGGCCTCGCGGTTCAGCTCTGGGCGGGGGTGAGCACCACGAAGTCCGCGTTCGCCGGGTCGAGGCAGACGGCCAGCCGGCCGACGCCCTCCGCGTCCTCGGGGCCCATCTGCACGGTGCCGCCGTTCTCCCTGACCTTGGCCACCGCGGCGTCGCAGTCGTCGACGGCGAAGACCGGGTGCCAGTACGGCCGCCCGTTCGCCAGCGACAGGTCCGGCTTGCCGACCTCCATGAGCCCGCCGTGCATCCGCTCCTCGGGCAGCCCGGCGGGGGTGATGAGGGTGTACGTGCCCCCGCCGCCCGGCAGCGGCATGTCACTGAACCGCCAGTCGAAGAGTCCGCCGTAGAACTCCTGAGCGGCCGCCGCGTCGCTCGTGTACAGCTCGGTCCAGGACAGCGAGCCCGGCTCGTCGACCAGGTCGAGGCCCTTGGTCGTCCCCGGCTGCCAGACGGCGAACTGGCCTCCCTGCGGGTCGGTGTACTGCGCCATCCGGCCCCATTCCTCGAGGTCCATCGGCGCGACGCGCACGGAGCCGCCGGACTGCTCCACGGCCTTCGTCGCGGCGTCCGCGTCGGCGACGCTGAAGTAGAGCATCCAGGCCGAGCGCGCGCCCTCCTCGGTGAGCTTGCCGAGCCCGGCGACGATCTTGCCGTCCTTCCGGAACATCCCGCCCTCGAAGTCCTCGCTCTCGCCCATGGACTCGTAGTCCCACCCGAGCACGGCGCCGTAGAAGGCAGCGGCGGTCCTGACGTCCGGAGCGCCGAGGTCGAGCCAACAGGGGGAACCGGGGGCGAACTCGGTGGTGATCATGGCGATGCTTCCCTTCCGCAGGTTCTGTGTGCCCAGCGTGACACCGGGCACTGACAAGCGCCCGTCGGCCGCTCTCCGACGGGGGAACCTCCGCGCCGGGCCGTGGAATCATCGGGGTCGTCGAACGGCCGGACGGTCGCGGGACCCTGTGGTGTGAGGGTGGTGGGTTGACATGGTGGTCGGCTGGGAGTGGGACGACACGTTGTTCTCGGGGACCGCCGCGTACTACGAGCGGGGACGGCTGCCGTACGCCGCCGGGCTGGCGGACGCGCTCGCCGAGGAACTGCTGCTCGACGGGGAGGGGCGTCTCCTCGACGTGGGCTGCGGGCCCGGAACCATCGCCCTGAGCCTCGCGCATCTGTTCGGCGAGATCGTCGGGGTGGACCCCGACAGCGGGATGATCGCCGAGGCCGGGCGCGTGGCCGCCGGCCGGGGCGTGGGCGCCAAGACCCGGTGGGTGCGGGCGCGGGCCGAGGCCCTGCCCGCGGGGCTCGGCCTCTTCGCCGTCGCCACCTTCGGCCAGTCCTTCCACTGGATGGACCGCGACCTGGTGGCCACGACCGTCCGGGACATGCTCCGGCCCGGCGGGGCGCTGGTGCACATCGCGGACCTGAAGACGGAGCCCCGGACCGTCGACGGCATGCCGCACCCGGCCGTCCCCTACGCGGGGGTGGACGACCTGGTGAAGCGATACCTGGGGCCCGTGCGCCGAGCGGGCCGCGGGGTGCTGGCGCTAGGCACACCGGGCGCGGAGGACGAGGTCTTCGTCCGGGCGGGCTTCTCCGGCCCCCGGCGTCTCGTCGTGCCCGGCGGGCAGGTGCTGGAGCGGACCTTCGACGATGTCGTCGCCTGGGTGTTCTCCATGTCGTTCTCGGCCCCGCACCTCTTCGAAGGGCGCCGGGACGACTTCGAGACGGACCTGCGGCTGCTGTTGCGCGAGGCCTCGCCCTCGGGCCGGTTCTCCGAACGGGCCCCGAGCACGGAGGTCTTCGTGTGGCGGAAGGACCCGGCGGCCTGAACGGGTTGCCGCGTCAGTGGACGGACATACCGCCGTCGACGTAGACCGACTGTCCGGTGACGTAGGCGGACGCCGGGCTCGCCAGGAAGACGGCCGCGCCCGCGAAGTCCTCGGCCAGGCCGTTCCGCCCGACCATCGTGCGTTCGGCGAGGGCGGCCACCTTCTCCGGATCCGACGACAGGCGCTTGTTGAGCGCTGTCATGACGAAGCCCGGCACCAGGACGTTGCAGGTGACGCCGCGCGGCGACCACGCCTCGGCCTGGGAACGCGCCAGCGACTCCAGTCCGCCCTTCGACGCGCCGTACGCGCCGCTCTGCACGAACGCCCGGTGCGCCTGCTGCGAGCTGATGTGCAGGATCCGCCCGAACCCGCGCTCCGCCATGCCCGGGCCGAAGCGCTGCCCCAGCAGGAAGGGCGCCTCCAGGTTGACGGCCATCGTGAGGTCCCAGACGTCCTCGGTGAGTTCGTCCATCGGCGGGCGCAGATTGATCCCGGCGCTGTTGACGAGAATGTCGGGCTCCCCGAACGCCTCGACCGCCCGCTCGGCGGCCGTCCGCACACCCTCGCGCGTGCTCAGGTCCGCGCCGACCCACGCGGCGCGGCAGCCCTGAGCCGTCAGCTCCTCGACCGTCGCGGTCAGTCCGGCCTCGCCGCGGGCCACGACCACCACGCCGGCGCCGGCGCGAGCGAGGGCGCCGGCGATGGCGCGACCGATGCCGGAACTCCCGCCGGTGACCACCGCGACGCGGCCGTCCAGGGAGAACAACTCGGAGAGATACGCCTGCGTTGACCGGTCGGCCTGTGTAGTCATGACCCGACACTCTAAGCGGATCGATCACCGGGGGAGCCGACGGGACAGGATGACAGCCCGGTCCGCCCATGCCTCCCCCGGAACACGCGACTGACGCATACTGGGACATCATGGACCGCACCCGTCAGTACCCGGAACGGCGCCCGCGCGGGACGGCGTCCTGGGGGACCGCCGTGAAGGCGACGCTGCACTGTCTGACGGGGTGCGCGATCGGCGAGATCCTCGGCATGGTCATCGGCACCGCGCTCGAATGGGGCGACGTGCCCACCATGGTCCTGGCGATCGGGCTCGCCTTCCTCTTCGGCTACTCGTTCACCCTGTTCGCGGTCCTGCGGGCCGGCCTCGGCCTCAAGGCCGCCATCAAGGTCGCGCTGGCCGCGGACACGGTCTCGATCGCGGTGATGGAACTCGTCGACAACGCGATCATCGCCCTCACCCCGGGAGCGATGGAGGCCCAGCTCACGGACGGACTCTTCTGGTCCGCGCTGCTGGGCGGTTTCGCGGTGGCCTTCCTGGTCACGACACCGGTCAACAAGTGGATGATCGGCCGGGGAAAGGGTCACGCCGTCGTCCACACCCACCACTGACGCGATGTCACCGGTCCCGCGAGGCGAGGGAACCCCGCCACGCCACGGACGAGTCACCCCCGGCCGGTGAGCAGCCGGACCTGCCCGGCGGGGAGTTTCGGCCACCAGTGGTGGTAGCGGCGGTAGGGCTCGGTGTCGCGGTCGGTCAGGAGGCCTGTCAGGGAGGCGGCTTCCTGTGCGAGGCCGTCCCATGCGGTGGGCGGCAGGTCGTGGAACGCCGTGGCCTCGATGCCGCCGTCGATCGCGCGCCACACGCCGGCGACCCGGCCGTCGACCAGCAGGGTGGGCAGTACGTCACCGTTCACGCGGATCACGAGGCGGCGGTAGTCCGGGGGGATCACGCGGCTGCGGTCGGCGTGGGCCAGCAGGACGCTGTCCCACATGGCCATGAGGCGCGGCGGTGCCGGGGTGTCCGCCGGTGGGCGCGGGGCGTCCGGCACGTCGTACAGGACCGTCCCGTCCGGTCCGCGGAGCTGTTCCACCGTGTCGGAAAGGGCGAGCAGCGTCCGCCGTATCGGCTGCCGCGGCAGCATGGCGAACTGGGCCATGTCCGCCACCGACGCCGGTCCGAAGCCCCGCAGATAGCGCAGGACGAGCTGCCCGAGTGCGTCCGCCGTCGATTCCCGGCCCGTCGGCACGGGACCGGTCCGGGCCGCGACGAACGACGCCCGGGTGCCGAACGACCAGGGTCCGCCGGTCGGGAGATGGAGCAGCGGCGCGTACCCCTTGAGCCCCCACCACGCGCCGGCCTTCTTGTCCGCGCCGACCCGCTCCTCCAGCCACGCCTGGAGTTCCGCGGCCGTCCGCGGCCGGTCGGCGAAGTCCAGCAGCTCCGGGACGAGTGCCTCGCCGTCGGCCGGTGTGAGTCCCGCGGCGGCGAAGCGGTAGCCGAGCCGTGACGCGTACAGCGTCTGCTGCATCGCCTCGCGGAACACCTGGTGGTCGTCCGCGTGGACCGCGTGCAGCGTGATGCGCATCAGGGTCGCCTTGACCACCGTGCGCCGCGCGAAGGCCTCGTCCAGCTCGGCCGGGGAGAAGCCGGCCAGCCGGTTCCACAGCGCCACGTACGGCGAGGCGGCATGCTGCGCCTGGAGCGCCACCACACGCCGCACGGCCTCCCCGGCCTCCATCACCTCCCTGCCCAGCAGCAACTGACGGCCGAGGGTCGCCCGGTTGAGCTCCTGCGCGGTGATGTCCACGCCGGGGATTCTGCCGTGGCCCGGCCGGAGGCATCGATTCCTGGACAGTGGCCTGGATCACATGTCGTCGATTGAGTACCTGGGCCGGGCGATGTCCGTACCCATGGGTGCAGAAGCGGGGCCGGATGCGAAGATGAGGCGCCATGACAGCTGGGTGGTGTGCTCGCACGACACGGGCCGCGGTGTTCGCGGCCGTCTGTGTCGTGCTCGCCGCCCTGGGGCACGTCATGATGTCCGGCGACCACGTTCCCCTGTCGACCCTGGTGGCCGGCTGGGCCGTGACGGGTGTGGCGGGCTGGTGCCTGGCGGGCCGTGAGCGCGGACTCCGGCTGGTCGTCGCCGTCGCCGTGGTCGTCCAGACGGGACTGCACTCGGCGTTCTCGCTCGTACCGTCACCGGCCGCCGGGGCAGCGGATGGTACGGACTCCATGGACATGGCCTCCACGGGTCATGGCATGGGGGCCATGGGTCACGGCATGGGATCCATGGGGCATGGCATGGGTCCCATGTCCCATCACATGGGGCATACGGGACACGCCCCGGGTGGTGACTCGTCCCTCGGCATGCTCGCCGCCCACCTGCTGGCCGCGCTGCTGTGCGGACTGTGGCTGGGCCACGGCGAACGGGCCGTCTTCCGTCTGCTGCGCGCCGTGGGGAGCAGGCTGACCGCGCCGCTGCGGCTCCTGTTCGCGCTGCCCGCGCCGCCGCCCCCGCCCGTGCGGGTACGGCGCTGGTCCTCGGACCGCGCACCGCGCCTTCTCCTTCTCGTCCACGCGATCACCTCTCGAGGACCGCCCGCGGGGGCCGCTGCCGCCTGACGGCAGCCGGCAGTCCCGGGGCAGCACTCTGCGCGCCCCGGTCTCGGCCGTATCTCCGTCCGTACGGCACGCCGTACGGACGCGGCCGTATCCCCGCTCACCGGGCCGCACGCGTGTTCACGTGGTCCCGGCATTCCGAGAAGGACACCAGGTGATCACTCCTGCCCTGCCCCTTTCGCACGAGAGAAGTCCGTCGTCCGACGAGTCGATAACCGCCTGGGCGCTGGCCGCGCGCGGCGGCGACTCCGCGGCCGTCGATCACTTCGTGCGCGCCCTGCACCGTGACGTCATCCGCTACGTCGCCCATCTGTGCGCCGATCCGCAGGCCGTGGACGATCTGGCGCAGGACACGTTTCTGCGGGCGCTCGGCAGTCTGCACCGGTTCGAGGGCCGTTCCTCGGCACGCGTCTGGCTGCTGGCCATCGCCCGGCGTGCGGTGGCGGACAGCCTTCGCTACTCCGCCGTGCGCCCCCGCCGGGCCGATCTGCCGGACTGGGAGCTCGCGGTCGAACTCGCCCAGCCGCGCGGTCTGCCCGGCTTCGACGACGGCGTGGCACTGCTCGAGCTGATGGACGGACTGCCCCAGGAGCGGCGCGAGGCGTTCGTCCTCACGCAGCTGCTCGGTCTGCCGTACGCGGAGGCCGCCGCGCTGAGCGACTGCCCGGTCGGCACGGTCCGCTCCCGGGTGGCCCGTGCCCGGGCGACGCTCATGGCCCTGCTGGCCGAGGCCGAGGAACCGGCGACGGCGGCGTCAGCGGTTCCACCCGCCCTCGTCGCGGCCTGACTCAGCGCAGTGCCAGCGGCAGGCCGCTCAGGCCGTTGAGGAAGTTGGAGTAGATCGGCCGGACGGGGCCGGTCCGCTCCAACTCCGTGACGAGCTCCCGCAGCCCGGAGAGGACGGCGGCGATCTCGGCGCGGGCGAGGAAGGCGCCCAGGCAGAAGTGCGGGCCGTAGGCGAAGGTGAGGTGCTTGTTGGGGGAGCGGTTCAGGTCCAGTGCGTCCGGGGCGTCGAAGATCCGCTCGTCGCGGTTGGCGGAGGCGTTCCAGACGGTGACGATGTCGCCCGCGCGGACGGGCCGGCCGGCGATCTCAGTGTCGGAGGTGGCGGTGCGCCCGGAGTGCAGCGCGGGCGTGGTCCAGCGCAGGATCTCCTCCACCGCCCGGTCGAGGCCGGCGTCGCCTGCCTTGAACGCGCGCCACTGGTCCGGGTGCTCCAGCAGCGCCAGCACGGCTCCGATCATGGACAGCCGTGCGGTCTCGTCGCCGCCGAGGATCAGGCTGTAGCAGTTCAGCATGATCTCGTCGTCGTCCAGCAGGGCGCCGTCCACCTGGCTGGTCGTCAGCAGGCTGATGACGTCGGAATGGCCGGTGCCCCGGCGTTCGCGGGCCAGGTCGGCGAAGTAGAGCAGGATCTCGTTCTTGGCGATCCAGGCGTCGGCCGCGGTGGCGTCCGCGTGCTCCGAGCCCAGCGCCGAGGAGGTGAGGCTCAGGACGTGGTCCCGGTCCCGGTCGGGCACCCCGAGCAGGTCGCAGATCGCGCCCAGCGGGATGCCCGCCGCCACGTCGGCCGCGAAGTCGCAGCCGCCCCGCTCCAGGGCCTGCCGCAGCAGCCGGTCCACGGTGCGGCGCACGCTGTCCACGATCGGGGCCAGCGCCTTGGGCGAGAAGGCCCGCAGCAGCACCTTGCGCAGGTCGGCGTGGCGCGGGCCGTCGGTGATGGCGAGCATCCGCCCGGCCGCCGAGTCGCCGCCTGCGAGCAGCGTCTCCAGCACATTGCCGCCCTGCGAGGTGAACCGGGCGCTGTCCCGGTACACGGACGTCACGTCCGCGTGCCGGGACACCACCCAGAAACCGGGCGCCGTGCCGGTCGCCGGGTTCCATCGCACCGGCTCGTGCTCCCTCAAGTGGCGCCACACGTCGGTGAGATCGGCCTCGGCGTGCAGTTTCGGATCGGCCAGGTCGAGGCCGTCCAGTTCCTCCGGCGCGATCCTGCGGCGCGTGGTCATGCGTGCCCCTTCTCCGTGCTCCGTGTTCCCGCCTCGGTGTTCCTGCGCGCCGCTACTCGCCCATGGCCTCGACGAGGCTCCTGGGCCGCAGGTCGGTCCAGTTCTCGTTGACGTGGTCCAGGCAGGACTGCCGGCTCTCCGGGCCGTGCGCGACCGTCCAGCCCGCCGGGACCTCCGCGAAGGCGGGCCACAGGGAGTGCTGGCCCTCGTCGTTCACCAGGACGAGGTGCTGGAGGGTGTCGTCGTCGAAGGGGTTCGTCATCGGGGGTTCCTCTCGGGGGTGGGGGCGAGCCGGCCGGCCGTGATCGGGCCGATGAGGGCGAGCGGCTCCGGCCGCGTCATGGCGGCGTGCGTGCAGGGCACGTCGTGGTTGTCGATCCGCCCGGTCACGTACGGCCGCCAGGAGCGGTAGCCGTACCGAGACGCGTCGGGATCCTGTGCCGCGGTGAAGAACAGCACGTCACCGCGGTACGTACGGGGAGCGAACTCCGTGATCAGCCGCCGGTTGTTGGCAGTCACCTCGACCAGGGCGAGGAGTTCGGCGTCGGTCAGGGTGGCGGCCATGTCGGGGACACCGCGGGCCAGGCGCAGGAAGTCCGCTTCCCTCAGATGGGTCGACGGTACGTCACGCCCCAGGATCCTCAGCAGGTTGCGCAACGCCGCCTGCCGGTCGTCCGGCACGGGCTTCCTCGCGCCGCGCTGCTCGGGGTAGGAGTCGAGCAGCGCCAGCAGACCGACCTCCTCGCCGGCCTCCTGGAAGGCCGTGGCGAGCGCGTGGGCGACCATGCCGCCCATGGACCAGCCGAGCAGGTGGTACGGCCCGTACGGCTGGACTTGGCGGATCCGCGCCGCGTAGTCCGCGACCAGGTCGTCGAAGCCGGGCGCCAGGCCGCGGCCGGTGAGCAGGCCGCGGGACTGAAGGCCGTAGACCGGCCGGTCCGCGTCCAGGTGCCGGGAGAGGCCCGCGAAGCCCCAGCTCATGCCGGAGACGGGGTGGACGCAGAACAGCGGCTCCCGTGTCCCGCGCGTCCGCAGCGGCAGCAGTGCCTCCCCGGAAGTGGAACTGTCCGCCGACCGCGCCCGATCCGCATCCATCCGGTCGAGCACGGCGTTCCGTCGCATGCCGGCGTTCCGTGCGTCGGACTCGGACAGCACATCTGTGGGCCATGTCCTGTGGCTCTCCGGGCGCGGCTCGGCCTTCGCTTCCCCTGCTGCGGCGTTGACCGCCGGAGCGTGGGTGGGTGTGGGAGGCAGGCCCGGGACGGTGCCGCCGGGCAGCGCTTGTCGTTCCGGCGCCGGGTCGGTGGTGGCAGTGGTGGTGGCCCGTACTCCCTCGGGGGCACGCTCCGCGCCACCCGTGCCCAGTCGCCGGGCCAGTTGCGCGACCGTCGGCGCGTCGAAGAGCACCCGTACCGGCAGATCCGCGGCGCACACCGAGCGGATCCGTGACATCAGCCGCGTGGCCAGCAGGGAGTGGCCGCCCAGCTCGAAGAAGTCGTCGTGCACCCCGACCGCGGGCAGTCCCAGCACCTCGGCGACCAGCCCGCACAGGATCTCCTCCCGCTCGGTGGCCGGCGCCCCGCTGTCCGACGCGGATCCGTCCGGCGCGGGCAGCGCGGCCCGGTCGAGCTTGCCGCTGGCCGTGTACGGCAGCGCGTCCAGGAGCACGATCGCCGACGGCACCATGTACCCGGGCAGCGCGGCGGCGACGTGCTCGCGCAGCACCGAGGGGTCGGCACCGCCGTCCCCGGCCGGTACGGCGTACGCCACCAGCCGCGGACCGCCCGGCTGGTCCTGCCGTACGACGGCCGCGGCCCGGGCGACCGACGGGTGCCGGACGAGGACGGACTCGATCTCGCCCGGCTCGATGCGGAAGCCCCTGATCTTCACCTGGTGGTCGGCCCGGCCGACGAAGTCCAGCCGCCCGTCCCGCCGCCACCGGACCAGGTCGCCCGTGCGGTACATCCGGGCGCCCGCCCGGCCCCAGGGGTCGGCGACGAAACGCTGTGCCGTCAGGTCAGCGCGGCCGGCGTACCCACGGGCCAGGCCGCCGCCCGCCAGATACAGCTCGCCCACCGCCCCTTCCGGTACGGGCTGGAGGGTCTGGTCGAGGACGTAGGCGCGGGCGCCGGCGATCGGGGCACCAATGGGTGGCGCACCGGCCCGGGTGCCGTCGGCGTATCCGGCGTCGGCGTACCCGGCGTCGGCGTACCCGGCGGTGGCGTACACCGTCGTCTCGGTCGGGCCGTACAAGTTGGCGATCCGCGCGCCGGGGAACGCCCCCCGCAGGTCGGTGACGAGCTGATCGGACACGGCCTCGCCGCACAGCGCGACGGTGTGCGGAGACACGGGCGGCCGCCCGACCGCGAGCACCGTCGCCAGCACCGAGGGCACCCCGCTGACCAGCCCGGCATCCCAGCTCTCGCGCTCCTCCCCGACGAGGGCGAGCAGGCTCTCCACGATCTCGATCCGGCCGCCGCACAGCAGCGCCGGGAAGATCTCGAAGACCGACACGTCGAAGTTGAGCGAGGTGGAGAACAGCACCTTGGCCAGTCGCTCGGGCCCGAACTCGGCGTGCGCCCACTCCACCAGCTCCACCACACCGCGGTGGGTGACGGCGACGCCCTTGGGCCGGCCGGTCGAGCCCGAGGTGTAGATGACGTAGGCGGTCTGCTCCGGGTCGCGCCGGGGCACGGGCCGCCCGGCCGGCGGTTCGTCAACGCCCGTCGGCAGCAGGAGGGGGATGTCGTCGGGCAGTGCGGAGGCGGTGTCCGTGGTGGCGAGGACGACGGTCGGGTCCGTGTCGCCGATGATGTAGGCCAGCCGCTCCCTCGGGTACGAGGGGTCCAGCGGCACGTAGGCGGCACCGGTCTTCAGGACGGCCACGAGGGCCACCACCAGGTCGGCGGTGCGGGGCAGGGCGATTCCGACCGTGCGCTCCGGGCCGGCACCGCGCTCGGCGAGCAGACAGGCCAGGCGCTCGGCGCGGGCGTCGAGTTCGCGGTAGGTGAGCGTGGCGCCCCGGTCCAGCACGGCGGGCGCGTCCGGTGTGGCGGCGGCCTGCGCCTCCCACAGGCCGGCCGGGGTCAGGGCCGCGGCGGGTACGGCGGCCGCCGCGGACGTGGTGAGCGCCCGGCGTTCCTCGGAGGCCAGGAGGTCGACCCGGCCGAGCGGAAGGCCGGGGTCGGCGGTGATGGTCTCCAGCACGCGCAGCAGCCGGGTCAGGGTGCGTTCGGCCCAGTCGCCCCCGAACAGGCCGGTGCGGTGCGCGAGCCGGAAGCGGAGCCGCGGGCCCGGGACGGCGACCAGGGTGACGGGGTAGTGGGTGGCGTCGCGGCCGTGCGCCCCGATGATCCGGAAGGAGCCGTCCCGCGCCCCGGCGGCGGTGTCGACGGGGTAGTTCTCGAACACCAGCAGCGTGTCGAAGAGTTCACCGAGCCCGGCCTCCCGCTGGATGTCGGCAAGACCGGCGTGCTCGTGGTCGAGCAGCCGGGCGTACTGCTGCTGCACCCGTGTCAGCGTCGCGCGCAGCGGCTCGTCGGGGCGCAGCCGGACCCGGGCGGGAACGGTGTTGATGAACAGCCCGGCCATGGACTCCACGCCGGGGATCTCGGCGGGCCGCCCGGCGACGGTCGTCCCGAACACGACGTCGTCCCGCCCGGTCAGACGGCTCAGCACCACGGCCCACGCGGCCCGCACCACAGTGTTGAGCGTGACCCGCAGTTCCCGCGCCCGAGCCGCCAGCGCCCGGGTCGCCGCCTCCGGCAACTCCAGGTACGCCTGGCCGATGTCCCCCGGCTCGGTGCCGTCGGCGGACGCGAGGCGGGTCGGCTCGTCGACCCCCGCCAGTTCCTCGCGCCACGCGGCGAGCGAGGCGGCCGGGCGGCGCCGGCCCAGCCAGTCGAGGAACGCCCGGTACTCCGGTGCCGGCGGCAGGTCGGCCGAGTCGTACAGGGCGAGCAGGTCCCGGAGCAGGACGGAGACCGACCAGCCGTCCAGCAGGATGTGGTGATGGGTGATCAGCAGCCGGAAGCGGTCCTCGCCCAGTCCGGCCAGGGTGAAGCGGAGCAGTGGCGGAGCGGCCGGGTCGAAGTCTTGGTCCCGGTCCTCGTCCAGCAGCCGCCGCCACTCCCGCTCGGCCTCCTTTCCGTCGAGCCCGGTGAGGTCCGCCTCGGCCCAAGGCAGCGTCGCCCGGCGCGGCACGACCTGCACCGGGCGGCCGTCCCGGCGCTGCCGGAACGCCGCACGGAGGTTGGGGTGGCGGTCCAGCAGTGCCTGCCCGGCGGCCCGCAGCCGCTCGGCGTCCACGGCCCCGGCCAGGTCGAACACGAGCTGCACCAGATAGACGTCCGGCCCGTCCTCGTACCGGGCGTGGAAGTACAGGCCTTCCTGGAGCGGGGTCAGCGGGAGAACGTCGACCCGAGCGGGCTGCGTCATGGGGCTTACCGATCCTTGACTGGGCGGTGCGGTGCGGGGGTGGCGGGGATGTGCGGTCAGTCCTCCAGACCGGCGGCCAGCTCCTCCCACTCCTCGGGAAGGAACTCGCCGGGCAGGACTTCAGGCCGTGGCCCGATGGGCGAGACCGGCTCCCCGCTCCCGGCCGCCAGCGCGGTCAGTGCCCGGAACCACTCCTCCGCGACCCCTCGTACGGCGCTCTCGTCGAGCGGCCCGTCCGCCCAGGACCAGGTGGCCTCCAGATACGGGCCCTCCTCCGTGTCCCGGACGACCGCGTTGAGGTCCAGGGCGTGCGCCGTGCCGAGCCCGGGGTCCATGCCGCTGCCGATCGCGGACGACTCCGGGGCGAGGGACCAGGGACGGCCGTCGTCGTGCGTCGCGGTGCCGAACCGGCCGAGGTAGTTGAAGCCGATGCGGGGCGCGGGGAAGGCGGCCAGCTCCCCTCCCGCCCGCGCGTCGAGGTGGCGCAGCAGGCCGAAGCCGAGCCCGTGGTCCGGGAGTTCGCCCAGCCGCTCCCTGACGTGACGCACGGCCCGGCCCGGCGCCTGCGCGTCGGTGAGGTCGAGGCGCAGCGGGTAGAGGGAGGTGAACCAGCCGACCGTACGGGACAGGTCGACGCCGTCGGTGAACTCCTCACGGCCGTGGCCTTCGACATCGAGCAGCACCTCCGGTGTGCCCCGCCAGGCGGCGACCGCGAGTCCCAGACCGGCCAGCAGCAGTTCGTGCGGCCCGGCACCGTGGCGGGACGGCGCGGTCCCGAGCAGGGGAGCGGTGTGCTCGGGCGGCAGGGTCAGGGTGAGGGAGCGGACGGTGGCGGCCGTGTCGCGGGCGGGGTCGAGCGGGCGGGAGCCGATCGACGGATTCGGCCCGTCGAGAATCCGTCGCCACAGCGGGAGTTCGGCGGTGCGGGACGCCGCGTTCTCCACCAGCAGCCGCGTCCAGCGGCCGAACGACGTGCCGGCCGACGGCAGTTCCACGCCGCGCCAGGCCGCTGCGAGGTCGGGGACGAGGATCCGCCAGGACACGCCGTCCACCGCGAGGTGATGGATGGTCAGGAGCAGTCGTCCGGACCGTTCCCGTCCGGCGTCGAACCAGACCGCCCGCACCATGGCCCCGGCGCCCGGGTCCAGCAGGCCGTTCGCGCGCTCCGACTCCTCCGCGACGGCCGCACGCGGGTCCGCTCCCGCCACATCCCGGCGGCGCAGCACGTCGCCGGCCCGGACCGCGCCCGTCGGGCGGACGGTCAGGGAGAGTTCGCCGCCTTCGTCCACCAGGCGGGAGCGCAGCATGGGGTGGTGGTCGAGCAGCCTCTGCAGAGCGCTGGTCAGGCGGGGCAGGTCCGCGTCGGCGGGCACCGTCAGCAGGACGGACTGGCTGAGCCGGTCGTAGGACCCGCCGCGCTCCACCAGCCACCGCATCACCGGCCCGAGCGGGATTCGCCCCTGGTCTTCCTCGTCCGTGTCCGGAGCCGCACCGACCGGGCCCCGGGCGACGGCGGCCAGCCCTGCCACCGTCTGCCGTTCGAAGATGTCCCTCGGGCTGAGCACCACCCCGGCCTCCCGGGCCCGGCTGACCAGCCGGATGGAGGCGATGCTGTCCCCGCAGAGGTCGAAGAAGCTCTGGTCCGTGCCGACCCGTGGCAGTCGCAGCAGCTCGCAGAACAGGTCCGCGAGCACCTTCTCGGCAGGGGTGGCCGGGGCCTTCACGGACTCGGCGGCGACCGTCCCGGGGGCGGGCAGGGCACGGCGGTCCAGCTTGCCGTTCGGGGTGAGGGGCAGCGCGTCCAGCACCACGACCGCCGTCGGCACCATGTGGTCCGGCAGGCTCACGCCCGCGTGGCGGCGCAGCTCCGCCGGGTCGGGCGCGGCGCCCTCGGCCGGGACCGTGTAGCCGACCAGGCGGCGCACACCCGGCTCTTCCTCACGGACCAGCACCGCCGCCTGCCGCACCGCCGGGTGGGCGGCGAGCACGGCCTCGATCTCGCCCGGCTCGATACGGAAGCCCCGGATCTTCACCTGATCGTCCGAGCGGCCCAGGTACTCCAGCGGCCTGCCGGCGGGCCATCGCACCAGGTCCCCGGTCCGGTACATGCGCGTACCCCGTCCGCCGAACGGGTCGGCGACGAACCGGCCCGCCGTCAGCCCCGCCCGCTCCAGATAACCGCGCGCCAGTCCGGGCCCGGCGAGGTACAGCTCACCCGTCACACCCGGCGGCACCGGCCGCAGCGCGCCGTCCAGGACGTACGCCCGGGTCCCCGCCACCGGCACGCCGATCGGCGGTGCCCCGCCCGGGACGAGCGGAGTGTGGACCGTGGCGCAGATCGTCGACTCCGTCGGCCCGTACGCGTTGGCCATCAGCCGTCCAGGCGCCCACCGCGCCACCAGCTCCGCCGAGCACGCCTCACCGCCGACCACCAGGGTCCGCAGCTCCGGGAACGCGCCGGGCTCCAGTGTCGCCAGCGCCGCCGGGGGGATCAGCGCGTGCGTCACCCGCCCCTCGCGCAGCGCCTGCGCCAGCGTCGCCCCGACCAGCGTCCCGGGTCCGGGCACCACCAGGGCGGCACCCGAGCCGAACGCCATCAGCAGCTCCATCACCGACGCGTCGAACCCGGGCGAGGAGAACTGCAGCACCCGCGCGTCCGGCCCGAGCGCGAACCGCTCCACCTGGGTACGGCTCAGCGCGACCAGGCCCCGGTTCGTGACCACCACGCCCTTCGGGGTGCCGGTCGAGCCCGACGTGTAGATGACGTACGCCGCCTGGTCGGGGTGGTACGAGGCGGGCAGCTCGCCCGGCGCACCGTCCAGGCGCGTGTCCGTCAGCACCAACGCCGGCCGGGCGTCGCCCAGCATAAAGTCGACGCGTTCGGCGGGCAGTTCGGGGTCGACCGGCAGGAACGCGGCCCCCGCGAACGCCACCGCCAGCACCGCCTCCACCCGGTCCGCCGAGCGAGGCAGCACGACGGCCACGACGTCCCCGGGCCGCACACCCCGGCCGGCCAGCACCTCGGCCAGCCGCTCGGCGCGGTCCGCGAGCTCCGCGTACGACAGGGTTCGGTCCGGGCCGACGAGCGCCGGGGCCCCGGGCGCTTCGGCGGCCTGACGCCGGAACAGCTCGGCGAGCGGGAGAACCGGCGGTTCGTCGGAGACGGGCGTGCGCTCCGACACCGCGCGGCGCTCGTCCTCGTCCAGCAGGTCCACCTCGCCGATGCGCCGGTCCGGGTCGGCGGCCACGGCGGCCAGGAACCGCGCCAGCCGCCGGGCGAGCCGCCGCGCGGTCTCCGGCTCGAACAGGTCGGCGCTGTACTCGGCGACACCGTCGACACCCGCCGGGCCGCCGTCCGCGTCGCGGTGCTCGGTGAGATAGAAGGTCAGGTCGAACCGGGAGGTCCCGGTGTCCACCGGCTCGGGCGCCACCCGCAGCCCCGGCAGCGCGAGGTCGGGCAGGGCGGCGGCGCCGGTGAAGGCCAGCATGACCTGGAAGAGCGGATGCCGTCCGAGTGAGCGCTCCGGGCTGAGCGCGTCGACCAGGCTCTCGAACGGCAGCTCCTGATGTGCGTACGCGGACAGGTCGAAGTCCCTTACCCGGTCCAGGAGTTCACGGAACGTCGGATTGCCCGAGGTGTCCGTGCGCAGGGCGAGGCTGTTGACGAAGAAGCCGACCAGCTCCTCCAGCCGTGCCTCGTCACGGCCCGCTACGGGAGTGCCGAGGGTGATGTCGGTTCCCGAGCCCATCCGGGTCAGCAGGGCGGCCAGCCCCGCCTGGACCACCATGAACAGCGTGGCGCGCGAGCCGTTCGCCAACTCGGCCAGCCGGGCGTGCAGTTCGGCGTCGATCCGGACATCGGCCCGGCCGCCCCGGTCGGTCGGCGCCGCGATCCGCTGCCGGTCGGCGGGCAGAGCCAGTTCCTCCGGAGCACCGGCCAGCGCGTCCCGCCAGAACTCCAGATGACGGCTCATCAGGCTGTCCGCGTCCTCCGGGTCGCCGAGCAGCGCGTGCTGCCAGGACGCGAAGTCGGCGTACCGCACGGGCAGCGGCGCCCACTGCGGGGCCGTACCGGCGAGCCGGGCCGCGTAGGCCGTGCCCAGGTCCCGCAGCAGCGGGCGCAGCGACGCACCGTCGACCGCGATGTGGTGCGCGAGCAGCAACAGGACGTGCTCGTCGGCGCCCAGCCGGTAGAGGGTGGCGCGCAGCGGCAGTTCACGCCCCGGATCGAACCGGTGCCCGGCGGCGGCCCGCAGCAGTCCGGGCAGGTCCTCACCGGCGGCCGGTACGACGTCCAGCCCGGGCCGGGCGGCCTCGGCGTCCAGGACCAGCTGGTACGGCGTGCCCCGCTCGTCCGGGTAGCGGGTGCGCAGCGTCTCGTGCCGGGCGGCGACGTCGGCCAGTGCCTCCCGCAGCGCGTCGGCGTCCAGGGCGCCGTGCAGCCGCAGCGCGAACGGGAGCGTGTAGGTCGACGTGCCGTTGCCGAGGCGGCTCATGAACCACAGACGCCGCTGCGCGTACGACAGCGGGATCCGGTCGGGGCGCGGCAGCGGGCGCAGTTCGGGCCGGGGCGTGCCGTCCTCGCGCAGGCGTCCGGCCAGCGCGGCCGGGGTCGGGGCCTCGAAGAGCGCCCGTACCGGCAGGCTCGCCTTCAGCGCCGTACGGATACGGTCCGCGAGCCGCATCGCCAGCAGGGAGTCGCCGCCCAGCGCGAAGAAGCCGTCGTCCCGGCCGACCGCGCGGTCCAGGCCCAGGACGTCCGCGAAGACACCGCACAGGATCTCCTCCTGCGGGGTGCGCGGGGCGCCACCGGCCGCCTCGGCCGCGAGCCCGGGATCGGGCAGGGCACGGCGGTCGAGCTTGCCGTTGGGCGTCAGCGGCAGCCGGTCCAGGGAGACGACGGCGGAGGGCACCAGGTACGCGGGCAGCGTCCGGGCCAGCTCCCGGCGCAGTCCGTCAGGGTCGGGGCCTTCGCCGGTGACATAGGCGAGCAGACGGCCGTCCCGGACCAGCACGGCGGCGGCCGTGACGGACGGCTGCCGGGTCAGCGCGGCCTCGATCTCGCCCGGCTCGATGCGGTAGCCGCGCAGTTTCACCTGATCGTCGGTACGGCCCAGGTAGTCGAGCAGACCGTCGGGACGGAGCCGGACCAGGTCGCCGGTGCGGTACATGCGCTCCCCGGGCCCGCCGAACGGATCGGCGACGAACCGCTCGGCGGTCGGCCCGGGCCGGTCCGCGTAGCCCCGGGCCAGCCCTGCGCCCGCGAGGTACAGCTCACCCGGGGTGCCCGGCGGCACCGGCCGCAGCACCGCGTCCAGCACATACGCCCGGACGTTGGGCAGGGGCCGGCCGATGGGAGGCCGGGCGTGCCCCGCACCGTCCTCCGCGATCCACGCCGTCGCGTACACGGTCGCCTCGGTCGGGCCGTACGCGTTGGCCACCAGGGCACCCGGTGCCGCCGCCCGCACCCGCTCCACCAGCGCACCGGGAAGCGCCTCGCCCGCCAGGACCACGGTGCCCGTACCGGCAGGCAGCCGCCCGTCGCCCACGACCGCCGAGACGGCGGACGGCACCGCGCTCACCAGGCTCACCGTGCCGTCGTGTTCGGCCAGCGCGAGGGCGTCCCGGACGATCTCGACCCGGCCCCCGCACACGAGCGGGGCGAACAGCTCGAAGACCGACACGTCGAACGAGAACGCCGTGGAGACGGCCACCGCCGCCAGCCGCTCGGGCCCGAACGCGGTCACGGCCCAGTCGAGGAGGTTGACCACGCCCGCGTGCGGGACGACCACGCCCTTCGGCCGCCCGGTCGAGCCGGAGGTGTAGATGAGGTAGGCCGCCCGGTCCGCCGAGCCGGACTCGGCGGGCGGCTCACCCGACTCCCTCGTCGCCGCGCGCAGGTCCACGCGCGGCAGCGAACCGGGGAGTTCCACACCCGGCCCGCTCAGCACGCACACCGGCCGGGCGTCGTCGAGGACGTACGCGATCCGGTCCGCCGGATGCGCCGGGTCCACCGGCAGATAGGCGCCACCCGCTCGCCACACGGCCAGCAGCGCGATCACCGCGTCCGCCGAACGCGGCACGGCCACCGCGACCACCCGCTCCGGCCCCACACCCCGCTCCCGCAGCACGGCCGCGACCCGGCCGGCCCGCTCCCACAACTCGGCGTAGGTCAGCGTCACTTCGCCGCAGGTCACGGCGACCGCTCCGGGCGTACGGCGGACCTGGCCGGCGATCAGCCCCGCCACCGTCGACGCCTCGACCGGCCGGCGCTCACCGCACGCCGCCGCCAGCAGCCGCTCCCGCTCGCCCGGCAGCAGTGCCTCCACGGCGGCCACGCGCCGCCCGGGCTCCTCGACGAGCTGCTCCAGCACCCGGGTGAAACGGGCGAGGAGCAGCCGGGCCGCCTCCTCGTCGTACAGGTCGGGCCGGTACGACAGCCGCAGTGCGATGCGCGGGCCCGGCAGCAGCGCCAGGGCGAGGGGATAGTGGGTCGCGTCGCGGCCGGAGACGGACGTGACGGCGGAGGTCCGCCCGGTGGGGGCCGCCGGGTAGTTCTCGACGGCCAGCAGCGTGTCGAACAGGTCCGAGCCGCCGGTCGCCCGCTGGATGTCCGCCAGGCCCAAGTGCTGGTGCGGCAGCAGCGCGGCCTGCCGTTCCTGCAGCCCGGTCAGCAGCCCGGCCACGGTGCCGCCTTCGTCCCAGGCCACCCGCACCGGCACGGTGTTGATGCACAGGCCCACCACGCCCGCGGCGGCGGGCAGTTCCGGGGGGCGGACGCTGACGGTCTGCCCGAACAGCACGTCACGGCGTCCGGTCAGCCTGCCGATCAGCAGCCCCCAGGCGGACTGCGCGAGCGTGTTGACGGTCACGCCGAGCGTGCGGGCGGCGGTCTCGGCCGCGCCGGACAGCTCCGGGGACAGTTCGACGACGAGTTCGTCCGGCTGGGTCCGGTGCCGCGGCGGAGTGGCGGTGGCGGTTGCGGTCACCGGGGCGAGCCGGGTCGGCTCGGGCCGGCCCGGAACCCGGGGCTCGCCTGAAACCTCGTTCCCGCCCGTGAGCGCCTTCCGCCAAGCCGTCTCCGCCGCCGTACGGTCCTGTCGCCCCAGCCACTCCATGTAGGCGCGGTAGGGAGCGGCGGCCGGCAGGGCCGTCGGGTGGGTTCCGTCGAGCAGGGCCGTCAGCTCCTGCACCAGCAGGTGCTTGGACCAGCCGTCCAGCAGGATGTGATGGTTGGTGACCACCAGACGGAGCCGGTCCGCCGACCAGCGCACCAGCAGCCAGCGCAACAACGGCGGCCGGTCGAGGTCGAAGCGCCGGTCCCGCTCCTCGTCCAGCAGCCGCTGCCACTCCTTGTCCCGCCCGGCCTCGGCCAGGCCGGACAGGTCGGCCTCCGCCCAGGGCAGCGCCACGTCCGCCGGGATCACCTGGAGCGGTCGGCCGCTCTCGCGGCGGCGGAAGCAGGCACGCAGGCTGGGGTGCCGGTCGAGCAGCGCCTGACCGGCCGCGCGCACCGCCGCCGGGTCGGTACGGCCGTCCAGGTCGAGGACCTGCTGGGCGGCGTACACGTCGGGCGCCTCGGTGTCGTCGAGGGCCGCGTGGAAGAGCAGTCCCTCCTGCAGCGGCGACAGGGGCAAGATGTCGGACAGTCCGGACCGCGTCACCGCGTCTACCTCCACTCGCTTGCGAACTCGGCCTCGAGTTCGTCGATCTCTTCCTGGGACAGCGACACCAGCGGCAGGTCGGACGGCGTGTGGCCGCCCGCGTCCTGCCGGGTGGCGGGTGCGGCGAGCGCCTCGGCCGCCCGGCACCACAGGTCGGCCAGCTCACGCACGTCCCGCTCGTCCCACACGCCCGGCGCCCAGGACCAGGTGGACCCGAGCACCGGCCCCCGGGCCAGCACGGTCACCTCCAGACCGTGGGGGACCGGCGCGGCGGGATCCCGGGCGGCGCCCAGCAGGCCCAGCGGGCCGAGCGCCGGGTGCGGCACGAGCCCGAACGCGGGTGTCTCCTCGCCGGGGGTGCCGAGCCGCCCCAGGTAGTTGAAGCCGACCTGGGGTGTGGGCAGGTCGGCCAAGGCCGCCCGGGTGCCGGGGTTGAGGTGGCGCAGCAGGCCGTGTCCGATGCCCCGGTCGGGCAGCGCCCGCACCTGCTCCTTGACCTGCTTGAGCGCCTGCCCCGTCCCGGCGCCGCCGCGCAGCGCCTCGTCGGCGTCCTGGCCGGCGAGGTCGAGCCGGTGCGGGGCGACACTGGTGAACCAGCCGACCGTACGGGCCGGATCGGCGCCCTCGCTGAGCTCCTCACGCCCGTGCCGCTCCACGTCCACGAGCAGGCCCGGTACGCCGTCCCGACCGGCCCGCCAGCACGCGAAGGCCAGGGCGAGAGCGGTGAGGAGGACCTCCTCGGCACCGGTGTTGAAGTGCGCGGGCACGGCGGTGAGCAGATCGCCCGCGGGCACCTCACGGCTGAGGTGCCGAATGCCGCCCACGGTGTCGCGGCTCGGGTCGAGCGGTGCCACGCCCGGCAAGGACGGACTTCCGCCGAGCATGTCACGCCACCGCTCCGCCTCGGCGGCCCGGCGCGGCTCGGCGGACTCCCGCCGCAGCAGCCGCGCCCAGCCGCGGAAGGACATCGCCACCGGCGCGAACCGGGGCTCCCCTTCCGCCTTCCAGGCGTCGGCCAGATCCGCCGCCAGAATCCGCCAGGACACGCCGTCCACGGCCAGATGATGGACCGTGAGCAGCAGACGGCCCTCCGTCTCCGCGCCCGCGTCGAACCACACGGCACGCACCAGTTCGCCACGCGCCGGGTTCAACAGCCCCGGCTGCGCCCGCACATGCTCGCCGATCAGGGACTCGGCGGCGGCGGGTGCCAGATTGGTGATGTCCGCTCGCTCCAGCGCCAGCTTCGCGGAGCCCGGCGGCGGGATCTCCGCGAACCAGTCGCCCGCACTCTCCGTGAGCCGCAGGCGCAGTGCGTCGTGGTGGTCGAGCAGGGCGAGCAGGGCCGCGGCCAGCCGCCTCTCGTCCGCCCCGGCCGGGGTGCGCAGCAGCACGGTCTGGCTGAACGGGCCGATCGGACCGCCGCGTTCGCGCAGCCGGTGCATCGCGGGCGTGAGCGGCACCTCACCGAAACCGTCACCGGGGTCGGACGGTGCCTGGAGGGCGTCCGTGCCGGAGGCCACGGCCGCGAGTCCGGCCGCGGTCTGCTGCTCGAAGACGTCCCGGGGCGTGATCCGCAGCCCGGCCGCCAGCGCCCTGCTGACCAGCTGGATGGAGAGGATGCTGTCCCCGCCCAGCCGGAAGAAGCCCTCGTCCGGCCCGACCCGGTCGAGCCCGAGCACCTCGGCGACGAGCCGGCAGAGCACCTCCTCCCGCTCACCGGACGGGGCCCGCCCGGCGGTGGTGCGCTCCGGTGCCACGGCGGGGGCGGGCAGGGCGTCGCGGTCCAGCTTGCCGTTCGGCGTCAGCGGCAGCGTGTCCAGGAGGAGCAGCGCCTGCGGCACCATGTGCGCCGGGAGCAGCCGCGCGGCATGCGCCCGTATGTCCTCGGGGCCGGGCCTTCGGCCGTCCGCCGGGACCAGGTAGCCGGCCAGCAGGGGGCCCGTCGGCCCGTCGTGCACGCCCACCACGGCCTGCCCGACGTCCGGATGCCCGGCCAGCACGGCCTCGATCTCACCGGGTTCGATCCGCAGCCCGCGGATCTTCAGCTGCCGGTCCGCCCGGCCGCGCAGTTGCAGCACGCCGTCACGGCGGCGCACCGCCCGGTCACCGGTGCGGTACATGCGCGCCCCGGGCTCGCCGAACAGCGTGCCGTACGGGTCCGCGACGAACCGTTCGGCGGTCAGCCCCGGCCGCCCGAGGTACCCGCGGGTGACCTGCGCGCCCGCCACATACAGCTCCCCGGGCACTCCCGGCGGCACCGGCCGCAGCCGCTCGTCCAGGACATAGGCGCGGGTGTTCCACATCGGGCGGCCGATCGGCACCGGCCCGGACGGCACCCGCTCACCCGGTTCGAACCGCAGATCCGTACAGCCCACGGTCAGCTCGGTCGGCCCGTAGTGGTTGAACAGCCGTACGCCCGGATGCCGGTCCCGCCAGTCGCGCACCGCCTCGCCGACCAGGGCCTCGCCGCCGAGCATCAACTCCTCGCCGGGGGAGACGTCGTACGGCAGTCCGGGCAGCAGCGTCAGATGGCTCGGGGTCGCCTTGAGGAACGTGTAGCCGCCGGGCAGCGGTGCGGCGCCCGCCTCGTGCAGCTCCGCGATGTGCACCGTGCCGCCCGCGGCGAGGGCACCGTGCAGCACGGTCACCGTCGCGTCGAACGACATGGTCGCGTGCAGCAGTGTCCGGCCCCGCAGGCCCGGATACGCCTCGACGCAGCGCAGGACGTAGTTGGTGAGGTTGCGGTGTTCGACCACCACGCCCTTGGGCCGGCCGGTGGTGCCCGAGGTGAAGATGACGTACGCCGCGTCGGACCCCGAGACCGGGACCGGCTCGGTGCCGCCGCCCGCCATGTCCAGGGCGCCGAGGTCCAGCACCGGGCAGCCCGGGTCGGCGGGCAGCCGGTCGTCTGCCGCGCCCGTGGTGAGCAGCAGGCCGGGCGCGGCGTCGGTGAGCAGGCGGGCGGTGCGCTCGGCCGGATGGCCGGGGTCCAGGGGCAGGTAGGCCGCGCCCGCCGTGAGCACGCCGAGCACGGCGACCGCGATGTCCACGGAACGCGGCAGGGCGAAGGCCACGATCCCGCCCCGCCCGACCCCGTGGTCCCGCAGCACGCACGCCAGCCGGTCGGCCCGCTCCTTGAGTTCGCCGTACGTCAGTTCCACGCGGCCGTCCGCAACGGCCGGTGCCTGCGGCGTCTCAGTGGCGCGGGCGGCGAACAGCTCGTGGAAGGCGATGTCCGGCACGGGCCGGGCGGTGTCGTTGCAGGTGACGAGCAGCCGGTGGCGCTCGGCCGCGTCCAGGACCTCCAGCGCGGAGAGCGGCGCGTCCGGGTTCTCGGCGGCCGCGGCCAGGAGGCGAGCCAGCCGGTCGGCCAGCTCCCGCGCGGCCTCGGGCTCGAAGAGGTCCGCGCTGTACTGGAGGACACCCTCGATACCGGCCGGAGCGCCGTCGCCGGCGGTGCGTTCGGCGACGTTCAGCGACAGGTCGACCTTGGTGGCACCGCTGCCGACCGTCAGTTCCGCCGCGCGCAGGCCCGGCAGGTCCCACGGGGTGCCGCCGGGCGGCCGCAGGGTGAGCATCACCTGGAACAGCGGATGCCGGGCGAGCGAGCGGGGCGGGTTCAGCGCCTCCACCAGACGTTCGAACGGCAGGTCCTGGTGGGCGTAGGCGGCCAGGGCGCTGCCGCGCACCCGCTCCAGCAGGGTGCGGAAGTCCGGGTCGCCCGAGGTGTCCGTGCGCAGGACCAGGGTGTTGACGAAGAAGCCGACCAGGTCGTCGAGTGCCTCGTCGGAGCGGCCGGCGACCGGAGTGCCTACGGGGATGTCGGTGCCCGCGCCGAGCCGGGTCAGCAGGGCCGCGAGACCGGCCTGCAGCACCATGAAGACGGTGCCGCCGTGCCGCGCCGCCAGGACGCGCAGCCGCTGGTGGAGCGCGGCGGGCAGCGCGAAGGGGATGTCCCCGCCCAGGTGAGTCGGGCGTGCCGGGCGCTTGTGGTCGGCGGGGAGCGGCAGTTCGTCCGGGAGCCCTGCCAACGCCTCGCGCCAGAAGACGAGTTGGCGGGCGAGCAGGCTGTCCGTGTCGGCCGGGTCGCCGAGCAGGTGCCGGTGCCAGGACGCGTAGTCCGCGTAGCTCACCGGCAGCGGGGTCCACGCCGGCACGTCGCCTGAGGCGCGGGCCCGGTAGGCGGCTGACAGATCCCGGACGAGGGGCCGCAGCGACCAGCCGTCCGCCGCGATGTGGTGCAGCACGAGCAGCAGCACATGGTCCTCGGGGCCGAGGACGAACACGCAGGCCCGCAGCGGCAGTTCCGACGCAAGGTCGAAGCCCCGACCCGCCTCACGCGCCAGGGCACCCGGCAGTTCGGCCTCGGTGATCTCCTCGACGACCGGCTGCGGCGTCTGCTCCGCAAGACGCCGGTGCGGTACACCGGCCACGTCCGGATAGACCGTCCGCAGGCTCTCGTGACGCCCGACGAGATCCCCCAGCGCCGCCCGCAGGGCCTCCGTGTCCAGCGGGCCGCCGGTGAACCGTACGGCCAGCGGGATGTTGTAGGCGGCTCCGGCGCCCTCCAGGCGGTGCAGGAACCAGAGGCGTTGCTGCGCGACGGAGAGCCGGTCGTCCGCCGTCGCCTTGGGGATTCCGGGCTTCACGTCGCTCCGGGAGTGTCCGGGCTCGGTGTCGGCCACCAGCGCTGCGAGCGCCGCCGGGGTCCGTGCCCCGAAGACCTCGCGCACCCCGACCTCCGCGCCGAACACCGCGCGCAGCCGGGCCACCAGCCGCATCGCCAGCAGCGAATCGCCGCCCAGATCGAAGAAGTCGTCCTCGGGCCCGGCGGCCGGCAGCCCCAGCACTTCGGCGTACAGCCCGCAGACCACCTCCTCCCGCGGTGTGGCGGGGCCGCGGGAAGAAGTGGCCTGGGGCAGACCACGGGCCGGTTCGGGCAGCGCCGCCCGGTCCAGCTTGCCGTTGGCCGTCAGCGGCAGCCGGTCCAGCACCACGACCGCCGACGGCACCAGGTACTCGGGCAGCTCACCGGCCAGCCGCTCCCGAAGCGCCGGGCCGTCGAGAAGCACACCGGAGGCCGGCACCGCGTACCCGACCAGGCGACGGTCTCCCGGCCGGTCCTCGCGTACCACCACGGCCGCCTGCCCGACCCCGGGCAGAGCGGTGAGCCGTGCCTCGGTCTCGCCGGGTTCGACCCGGAAGCCGCGCAGTTTGACCTGGCCGTCGGCCCGGCCGTGGAACTCCAGCTCTCCTCCGCCGGTGATCCGGGCCCGGTCTCCCGTCCGGTACATCCGCGCACCCGGCTCGCCCGACGGGTCGGCGACGAACCGCTCCGCCGTCAGGTCCGGGCGGCCCAGATAGCCCCGGGCGACACCGGGTCCCGCCACGTACAGCTCGCCCACCGCGCCTCGGGGGACGGGCCGCAGCGCCGCGTCCAGCAGCAGCACCCGCATACCGTCCAGGGGACGGCCGATGGGCAGCGCGTCGGGGACGGCCCCGGCCGCGTCGAAGGCCCGCGCGGAGGTGAACGTCGTCGTCTCGGTGGGGCCGTAGCCGTCCACCACGACCAGCCCCGGGCAGGCCTCCAGCACCCTGCGCACGGCCGCCGCCGGAACCACGTCACCGCCCGTCCACACCTGCCGCAGCCCGGCGAAACACCCCGGATCCTCCTGCGCGGCGAGCCGGAACAGCCCCGCGGTCAGCCACAGCGCGGTCAGCCCGTGTTCGGCGCTCAGCCGGGCGACGGCCGCCGCGTCCACGTCCCCCTCCGGGGCGACGACCACGCTGCCGCCGCGCAGCAGCGGCACCCACAGCTCGAAGCTGGACGCGTCGAACGCCACCGGCGAGTGCGCCAGCACCCTCTCGTGCGCCGCCCCGTCGAACCGCCGGTCCGCCGCGAGCGCCGTCAGATCCCGGTGCGTCACCGCGACGCCCTTGGGCTCGCCCGTCGACCCCGAGGTGTACATCACGCACGCCAGCCCGTCCGGCCGCAGGGGCACGTCCCCGCGCTCGGCGGACGGAGATACGGCGAGGTCGTCCACCACCAGCACCCGCCCCGTGTGCACCGTCCGCGCCCGCTCGGCCAGCGAGGCGTCGGTCAGCAGCACGGACGCACCCGTGTGCGCCAGGATCCGGCGGAGCCGGGCGTCGGGGGCACGCGGATCGAGCGGCACATACGCGCCGCCCCCCGACAGCACACCCAGCAGCGCGGCGATCAGATCGGGGGAGCGCCTCATCAGCACGGCGACCCGCTCCTCCGGGCCGGGCCCGACCGCCTCCGCCAACAGCTCTGCCCTTTGGTCCAGTTGGCGGTAGGTGAGGTCGAACTCGCCCGTCACGGCGACCGCGTCCGGCCGCTCGGCGACCCGGGCGGCGAAGACGGCGGGAACCGTCTCGGGGTCGCCCGACAGCAGTCCGGCGGTCGCGGGATCGCCCACCAGCAGCCCGGCGTCCTCCTCGCCCGGGAGCAGTACGTCCAGCCGGCCGAGCGGAGTGTCCGGCCCGGCTGCCGCGAAGTGCTCCAGGAACGACATGAACCGCCGGTGCAGGACGTCGAGTTCGCCCTCCGGGTACCGGCCGCGCGCGGCGTCGAGGTCGACGCGCAGGCCGTGGCGGTCGGAGCGGTCGTAGACGTTGACGGCGAGGTCCTCGACCGGGCCGGTGGACAGGTTGTGCCGGGTGGTCGGACAGCCGTCGAAGCGCAGTTCCGGCCCGAACGCCATGATGTTGACCACCGGCCCGAAGAAGCGGTGGGCCGTCCCGGACCAGTCCAGCTCGCGGCGCAGCTCCTCGCCCCGGTACCGCTGGTGCGCCAGCAGGTCCCGGGTGGCCCGGGCCGTCTCGCGGACCAGCTCCGCGACCGTGGCGTCGGGCCGTACGGCCAGCCGCAGCGGGAGCACGTTGGAGGCCATGCCCGGGGTGGCCAGGGCGGCCTCGGACCGCCGCGCGGTGACGGCCAGCCCCAGCACCACCTCGCGCGCTCCGGTCAGCCGGTGCAGGAATCCCGCCACGGCGGCGACGACGACCCGGGACCAGCGCGTCCCGCCGTGCTCGGCGCAGGCGTGCACGGCCTCTCCGGCCGCGGTCGACAGGTGCGCCGTACGACGCCGGAATCCGCCGTCCACGCGAGGCGGCACCGGCGACAGTCCCACCGGCTCGGGCGCGTCCGCCATCACCTCGGCCCAGTGGGCGCGGTCGGCCGCGTACCGCTCCGAGGCACGATAGGCGGCGTCCTCCGCCACCAGCGCGGCCACCGGGGACGACGGCGGAACCGCGGCGTCGGTGTAGGCCTCGGCCACCCGCGCGGCCACCAGCGAGCAGCTGAAGCCGTCGATCGCGATGTGGTGGTAGCACTGGTACCAGACGGAGTGGTCCGGGGCGAGCCGCAGCAGCGCGTACCGGAACAGCGGACCGGCGGCCGGGTCGAACGGGACGGCGAAGTCGGCCGCCATCCACGCCCGCGCCGCATCGAGCGGGTCCGCCTCCGCCGACAGGTCCACCACCGGCATCGACCACTCGGGCCGCCCGTCGACCAGCTGCGCCACGTCCTGCCCGGCGGCGACGAAACGGCTGCGCAGCGCCTCGGTCGCGTCCACGGCGGCGCCGATCGCCGCCCGCAGCCGCCCGGCGTCGACCGGCCCGTGGATCTCCGTGTACTCACCCACGTTGTACGCGGCACCGGCGGCGTCCGCCTGCTCCCCGAACCACATCGCCCGCTGCGCGGCCGAGGCTCCGAGGCGTACGTCCACCTGCTCCTGACCGGCCGTCATCTCACACTCCACTCGGGGTCGGCACCTGCCCCAGCGCGCGGCGGACGAGCTCGGCCGTGTCGTCGGCCGTACTGCCGGGGCCCCACGGGACACGGAGCCACGGTTCGGCCGGGGTCAGGGAAACGTCGTGGGAGAGGCGGGCCCGGCCGCCGCCCGTGATGTTCAGCAGGACGAGCTCGTCGCGGCCCACCCGGCCCGTGCTGGCCGCCTCGGCGAGGGCGGCAAGGGCGACCCCGGCGCCCGGCTCGATGTCGATGCCCTCGGTCTGCCCGAACAGCGCCATCGCCGCCAGCGCGGCCTCGTTGTCCGCCTCCAGCACCTCGCCACCGCTCTCACGGAGCACGTCCCGCACCCCGCCGCGCACCGCGAACGGAGGGCGGCAGTTGGTCAGTTCGGGAGCGACCACGTCCACGGCCCGGCCGGGCGCCGGGCCCGTACCGCCGCGCCAGGCGTGCGACAGCGGCGCGTACGGCGTGTTCTGGCACATCAGGACCCGGGGGACCCGGGAGGAGGGGGAACCGTCCGCGTCGCCGCACAGCCGGAGTGCCGCCTCGTGCGCCGCGATCGCGCCCGCGCCGCTCCCGACCGCCTGGACATACACCTCCGGCAGCCGCCCCAGGGTCTGGGCGGCGGCGAGCATGACGGTGCCGAGCCCGTCCCGCCGGCCGACGTTGCGGCAGCCGCCCTCGGGATGATGCCCGGGGAGCCGCGCGAGCCGGTCGGCGCAGGCGATGGCGTCGTTGTAGGTGGCGGTGCCGTCGAGCACGACCAGGCGGACCCGCGGATCCAGCGGGCCGGGGAAGCGCAGGCGCTCCAGCGCCGAGGCGGGCACCACGATCAGGACGGGCACGCGATGCAGGGTGGCGGCCCAGGCGAACGCGGCGGCGGTGTTGCCCGCCGAGGCGACGACCAGCACGGGCGCCGCCTCGGGCAGCCGGCCCAGCACCGTGTACGCCTCGAGCTCCTTGAACGTGCCGGTCGTCAGGAACGCGCCGCGCTCCGGCCAGTAGCCGCTGAAGGCGACCCAGAGCCGCCGCAGCCCGAGCAGTCGGCCGAGCCGCCCCGCGGGGTGGACCACGGGTCCGCCGACGTCCGGAAAGGTACGCGCGACCGGCAGCAGACCGGCGTGCCGGAACAGTCCGGAATCCGCCGCGTCCGCGCACGGCGCCCGGTATTCCGTGCGCAGAAAAGCCGGTTCGTGCGGGGCCGGGCATTCCAGTATGAGGCCGTCGTCCTCATACCGCGTGCCGCATGCCGCGCAGACGACCGAGTAGTGCCGCTTACCGAGCATGACGTCATTGCTTCAGGGCGGGAAAAACAGCCGGTAGCTACCGCTTGAATGCTCAAGTACGAGGGTGTGGTGACGATGTGGAGAGGCCGAAATCGGCTCCAGGGTAAGAATTCTTACCTGCGCGCCGGATGTCAACCCGTGTTCATCTGCCCTTGGTGGACGTTGTGTTGACGTCGGCAAAGGCTTTCTACGACCCTTCCCGGAGCATCGAGGAAAGAGGCTTCCCAGGCATGCCAGAGAAATTGGCGCCGGAGCGGCGGACGGGAATCGACATTTTGCTTCCCGGGCCCGTTCCTTTCGCGTTTCCCGAGAAAGACGCCGATCCCTCGCAGGCCGGCCGGGATTACCCGATGCCGGACGCGGAAACGCTGCTGGCCGCCTATCGGAAGATGGTCCTCGGGCGCCGATTCGACGAGCAGGCGAACGCGCTCGCCCGGCAGGGGCGGCTCGCGGTCTACCCGTCCTCGCTCGGCCAGGAGGCCTGCCAGGTGGGCGCCGCACTCGTACTGCGTGACGACGACTGGCTCTTCCCGACCTACCGGGACTCCGTGGCGCTGGTGAGCCGGGGCATCGATCCCGTCGGGGTCCTCACCCTGCTGCGCGGCGACTGGCACAGCGGCTACGACCCCGTGGCGCACCGCACCGCCCCCCAGTGCACCCCGCTGGCCACCCACGCCCCGCACGCCGTCGGCCTGGCGCACGCCGAGCGCCTCAAGGGCACCGGCACGGTCGCCCTCGCCCTGCTCGGCGACGGCGCGACCAGCGAGGGCGACTTCCACGAGGCCCTCAACCTCGCCGGAGTCCTGCGCGCACCGGTGGTCTTCCTCGTCCAGAACAACGGCTACGCCATCTCCGTGCCGTTCGCCGCGCAGACGGCGGCCACGAGCCTCGCCCACCGCGGGGTCGGCCACGGCGTACGCGCCGAACAGGTCGACGGAAACGACGCCGCGGCCGTCCTGGCCGTCCTCGCCACCGCGGTCGAGGACGCCCGCAGCGGCGGCGGTCCCTGGCTCGTGGAGGCGCTCACCTACCGGGTGGGCCCGCACACCAGCGCCGACGACCCCAGCCGCTACCGCTCCCCCGAGGAGAGCGAACAGTGGCGGGCCCGCGACCCGATCGCCCGGCTGGAGCGCCGGCTGCGCGCCTCGGGCCTGCTCGACGAGGCCGCCGTCGCCGAGACCGCCGACCGTGCCGAGGCACTGGCCGACGACCTGCGCGCACGCCTGGCCGCGACGCCCGAGGTGGACCCCCGCACCCTCTTCGACCACGTCTTCCGGCACCCCACATCACAACTGACCGACCAGCGAACCGAGGTGGAGGCGGCATGGCGCCCGTGACCATGGCGCAGGCCCTGCGGACCGCCCTGCGGGACGCCCTCGCCGGGGACGACCGCGTGGTGGTGTTCGGCGAGGACGTCGGCCGGCTCGGCGGTGTCTTCCGCGTGACCGACGGGCTGGCCGCCGAGTTCGGCGAACACCGCTGCTTCGACACGCCCGTCTCCGAGTCCGGGATCGTCGGCCTCGCGGTCGGCATGGCGATGGCCGGGTTCCGCCCGGTCGTGGAGATGCAGTTCGACGCCTTCGCCTACCCGGCGTTCGAGCAGATCGCCTCCCACGTGGCCAAGATGCGCAACCGCACACGCGGCGCCCTCCCCCTGCCCCTGGTGATCCGCGTTCCCTACGGCGGCGGGATCGGCGGCGTGGAGCACCACAGCGACTCCAGCGAGGCGTACTACGCGCACACCGCCGGTCTGAAGGTGGCCGCCCCGGCGACCGTCGAGGACGCCTACTCCCTGCTGCGCGAGGCCGTCGAGGACCCCGACCCGGTCGTCTTCCTCGAACCGAAGAAGCACTACTGGACCAAGGCCGACCTCGTCCTCCCGCCGCGCACGGCCGGGTTCGGCTCCGCGGCCGTCCGGCGCCCGGGCACCGACGCCACCCTGGTCGCGTACGGCCCCGCCGTCGCCGTCGCCCTGAACGCGGCACGGGCCGCGAGCGAGCGCGGCTGGGACGTCGAGGTCGTCGACCTGCGCACCCTCACGCCCCTGGACGACGCCACCGTGACGGCCTCGGTGCGCCGCACGGGCAGGTGCCTGGTGGTCCAGGAGGCCCAGGGCTTCGCCTCGGTCGCCTCCGAACTCGCCGCCCGCGTCCAGGAGCGCTGCTTCCCGTCCCTGCGGGCACCCGTGCTGCGCGTCACCGGCTACGACATCCCGTACCCGCCCCCGCTCCTCGAGGACGCCCATCTGCCCGGCCCGGAGCGCGTCCTGAACGCCCTCGCCAGGCTGCTGGGCGACGGTACGGCCGCACCACGCGCCGTCGCACACGGGTCCCCTCGCACACCGGACTCCGGCGAGCGGCTCTTCGCCCTCCCCGACCTCGGCGAAGGCCTGACCGAGGCGGAGCTGCTGGAGTGGCGGGTCGCCGTCGGCGACACGGTGGCCGTGGACCAGGTCGTGGCCGAGGTCGAGACCGCCAAGGCCGCCGTCACCCTGCCGACCCCCTTCGCCGGCACCGTGACCCGAGTGCACTGCGGTGCCGGGGAGACGCTGGCCGTCGGCGCGCCGCTGCTGTCCGTGCTGCCCGGCCCCGCACAGGAGCACGCCGGGACACCGACCGGCTCCGGCGCGGTCCTCACCGGCTACGGCACCCGCCCAGAACCTCCCGAACCCACCGGCCCCGCCGACTCCGAGGTCCCGGCCGGACAGCGCACCCCTCTCGGCCCGGCCGCCCGCAAGTACGAGCGCGCCCACCGCGACACCCCGGCCGTCACCATCTGGCGGGACACCGACGCCACCGGCCTCCCCGCCCGCGACCTGCTCGCCACCCTCGCGGCCCGGTGCGTCACCGGCCTCGCCAAGTACCCGGAGCTCAACGCCCGGATCGACACCGACCGTGCCGAACTCGTCCGACTGCCCCACGTCGACCTGGCCTTCGCAGCCCAGACCGAGCAGGGGCTGCTCACACCGGTGGTGCGCGACGCCCACCTGCTCGCCCCCGACGAACTGGCCGACGAGCTGCGCCGCATGACGACCCTGGCCCGCCACGGTGAGCTCACCGCGGCCCACACCACCGGCGGCACCTTCACCGTCAACAACTACGGACCCCTCCAGGTCGACGGCGCCACACCGCTCCTCAACCACCCGCAGGCCGCGATGCTCGGCATCGGCCGGATCACCGATCGCCCCTGGGCCGTCGACGGCCAGGTGACGGTCCGCAAGGTCGTGCACCTCTCACTGACCTTCGACCACCGGGTCTGCGACGGCGTCACCGCCGCCGCGTTCCTCGCCCATGTGACCGAGGGACCCTAGGCGTCGTCGTCCAGGAAGTGGAACCCGGGCCTGGGATGCATCAGGAAGTCGTGATGCGAGATGTTCCAGGCGTAGGCGCCCGCCAGGGAGAACACCACCCGGTCCCCTGCCCTGAGCTCCGGCGCCGCTACCCGGCGGGCCAGCACGTCCTTCGGAGTGCACAGCTGCCCCGCGAGTGTGACGGGCCCGCTCTTCGCCGCCGGGCGCGGCCAGGGGTGCGGCCAGGTGTCCACGGGCAGCACGGAGCAGGGCTGGTCGTGTCCCTTCGCCGCCGAGGTGCGCAGATGGTGTGTGCCGCCCCGGACGACGGCGAACTCCTCGCCGTGGCTGCGCTTCACGTCCAGCACCTCCGTGACGTACCAGCCGCAGTACGCGGTGAGCGCCCGCCCCGGCTCGATCCGCAGCGTCAGTGCCGGATGCGCCTCGGTGATCCGGGCCAGACCCTCGCCGTACGCGGCCCAGTCGAAGCGGCGCTCCGGGTCGGCGTAGTCGACGCTCATGCCGCCCCCGACGTTCACCTCCGAGATCGGCACACCGAGTCCCGTGGCCCATCCGGCCACCGCCTCCGCGACCCTCAGCAGCTCCGCCGCTTCCAGGCCGCTGGCCAAGTGGGCGTGCACGCCCCGCAGCGCGAGCCGCGGATACGTGCCGTCGGCGAGCGTCCGGATCACGGACTCGGCCCGCGCCGGGTCCAGGCCGAAGGGTGTCGGCCGTCCGCCCATCGCCAGCGAGCTCCCCGCGAGCGAGCCGTCGGGCACCGGCAGGTTGACGCGCGGCAGCACCCCGACAGGCCGCCGGGGCGCGACGCGGCGGGCCAGCTCGGCCAGCACGCGCAGCTCGTGCTCGCTCTCGACATGGAAGCGCTCGACGCCCAGCTCCAGCGCGGCCGTCATCTCGCCCGGAGTCTTGCCCGGCCCGCCGAAGGCCAGTGGCCGGCCCGGCACCGCCTTGGCGACATGGGCGAGTTCACCGCCCGACGCGACCTCGTACCCGTCTACGCAGGGCTCCAGCGCGGCCAGGATCTCCGGCTCCGGGTTGGCCTTGGCCGCGTAGTACAGCTCGACCCGCCCGGGCAGCGCGGCCCGGATCCCGGCGGCGTGTGTGCGCAGAGCCGCCAAGTCGTAGAGGTAGGCGGGCAGTTCCCCAGACGGCAGTGACAGGGCACGGTCGTGCACCGCGGAGGTGGGGCGGGTCATCGCGAGTTCCTCTTCGCCTCGTGCAGCACCTCTTCGCCCAGCGGCGACGGCAGCCGGACGTAGCCGGCCTGGCGATCGGCCTTGCGCTCCCAGCGGGTGAGCAGGTTGGTCTTGGCGGGCAGCGGCACCCCGGCGAGCAGGGCGGCCAGGCGGGGCGGGCAGCCGTGCCGGTCGGCGTAGGCGCGCAGGGTCTCCCGTACGCGTGCCCACAGTGCCGCCTCCGTCTCCGGATGCAGATCGGCGAGCGCCGCGAGCATCTCGGCCACGTGGTTGACGAGCAGGCAGTACACGACCCGGTCCCAGCCGCGCCGCGCGTCGTACGTCATCGGCCCGGCCACCTCCGGCTCCAGCGCGGCCAGCGTCTCCGTGTGCCGCTCGGGCACCAGCTTGGTGCCCTCCAGGTCCCGGAAGAGGACCTGGGCGGGCCGGCCCGCGCCGTCGACGCAGAGCAGCACGTTCTGCAGATGCGGCTCCAGGACCAGGCCGTGGTCGAAGTAGGCGGCGAGGACGGGCGGCAGGAGGAGGTCCAGGTACGCCGACCACCAGTCGAGCGCCGTGGCCGGGTCCGCCCCGGCGAGGAGCCGGGAGACCTGGGCGGCGCTCGTCGGGTACTCGTCGGCGACGGCGGCCGCGAGCAGGGGAGTGGTGCCGGGGGCGAGCCGCCGGGACAGGCCCTCGCGGACGATGACGCCGAAGCCCTCCAGCAGGTTGCGGTCCGGCACGCCGTCGGGCCCGGGCAGGGCGAGGGTGCGGTAGGCGGGTTCGCGGAGCACGGCACCGCCGGGGAAGCGCCCGGCGAGATCGGACAGGGCCGGGCCCAGCGCCCGGGTGAGGGCGACCGCCCCGGTCAGCTCGTAACTGCTGTTCTTGCGCAGACAGTTGGTGATCCGCACGTTCAGGCTGAACTTCAGGAACGTCTCCCCGTCGTACAGCGTGCGCACGGACGCGGTGGCGGCGAAGGGACGGCCGCCCGGCCCCAGATCGAGTACGTCACCGCGGTCCAGGGCGGTGCGCAGCAGCGGATGCTCCCGGAGCGTCTCGTACTGCCAGGGGTGGGCGGGCAGCAGCCGGTAGCCGGCCGGGACGTCCGGGCGCTGCCGGTCCAGGGCGGCGGTGGCCCACGGTTCGGCGCTCTCCTGTGCGATCAGGTGCTCCCGCACGGCGAGGTGCCGCAGCGGGAAGGAGGCGCCCGTCTCGGGGGCGTACGCGGCCCAGGAACGAGGATCGCCCGTGCGGGCCTTGGGCGTGGGATGGAAACGGTGCCCGAAGAGCAGGGACTGCTCGGAGGCGAGGTATGCGGACAGCGGATCGCCCGGAGGCTCCGGCACCTCCGGCAGAGCGGTGAGCGCGCCCTCGACGGCCGCGTGACTGGAGGCGACCTGCGCCAGGAACTCCTCGTTGCGCACACCGGTGCGCAGCGACAGCTCGTCACGCGTGTACTCGGCCAGCCGCCGCCAGTCCACGTCCGCCCAGCCGCCGTCCCGCTCCTCGCGCACCGGGCCGGTGAACCGGTGCGCGCCGAGCAGCGACGTCCGGCGCAGAGCGACACTCAGCAGCACCCCGCGGCGGGGCAGCCGCAGCAGCAGGCTGCCGTCGGCGACGACGGTCTGCCGCTCCGGCCCGGACACCTCGCGCAGCAGACAGTTCAGCAGGGTGTGGGCCACCACGTCGTCGGCGGCGGGCAGGGCGACCGGCGCGGTGGTGCGGCCGGGCGAATCGGTCAGCGAGGGCATGGCAGGCTCCAGCGGTTGCGCGAGTGCGGGGGAGGGGCGGGGCGAGTACGGGCGGCGAGGACGGAACCGGCGGTCCGGTCCCGGGTTCTCATGGCGTACTCCGGGACGTCAGCAGGTAGTTGGGCCCGGTGGTGTAGTGCTTGTTGATGTCGGCGGCGCCCGAACGCTCCTTGCTGAGCAGCGTCCCGGCCGTGACCATCGCCTTCACCGGCAGCTCCGGGGCGTCGAGGACCCGGGCGCGCAGCACGTCCCCCGCCTCGCCGCCGAGCCGCTCCACGGCCTCGGCCAGCCGTCGGCGCACCAGCCGCAGCAGCACAGGCAGCGGGGCGCGGCCGTGCCGGGCCAGCCCGAACGCGTAGGCGCCCGCGCACAGATGGACGGTGATGGTGGCGAAGAGGTCGGCCACCGGCCCGTCCTCCATGCCGAGGATCCGGGGGTCGTCGAAGTCCCACCCGCCGGGGATCCGGGCGAGCAGCCGCCCCGCGTTGACCCGCGGCCCGTCGTTGTCCTTGAACAGCAGCCGGAGACCGCCCGGCCGGAGTACCAGGGAGATGTTCTGCTGGTGCGACTCCAGCGCCACGCCGTACCCGAACAGCGTGGTCTGCCAGTCGAACAGCAGCGTCAGACAGGCGTCGAGCAGGGCGATCGGATCGCCGCCGTAGAAGCGGTCGGCGAGATGGTCGACGACCAGCCGCCCGTCGGGCGCCTCGGCGAGAAGCGCCGCCATCGGCACGACGGCCGAGTCCCCGAGACCGGCCGGGTAGCGGCGGCACAGCACGGCCAGGAGTTCGTGCCCCGCGTGGGCGTAGGTGGTCTCGTCGGCGTGCAGGATCGTGTCCCGGAACCGGGGCTCGCGGGCGACGACCTCTTGGATCAGCCGCTGCCCGACGGCCCCGTCGACGAGTGTGCCGGGCTTGACGGACCGCTTGTTGCGCAGCCCCAACGACGAGGTGGCGAGGGGAAGTTTGAGGTGCAGCGCCGGGTCCGCCGCCGTCGCCACCGTCCGCATGGACAGGGTCGGTACGACGTCGAGACAGCCCTGTTCGGCCAGTACCGCCCGCCTACGCAGACCGGTGGCCCGTAAGGCCGCGTCGAGCGGGGGGCCGACGGTCAGCGGGTGCACCGGCAGGGCGAGGTGCGTGCGCTCCAGCCCGGCCAGACCGAGCCGCGCGGGCGTGGGCCACAGTTCCGGAAGCGTGCCGGTCAACAGGGCCGCCTCCCTGGGCACGGCGAGCCAGCGCAGCCGGAACCGTGGATGGAACTCGGGTGCGTACGATCGCAGTTGCTCTTCGTCCAGCCCTGCCCGGCCGCGTGCCGTCGGGTACACCGGATGGTCCAGACGGGCGGCGAGCGCGTCGAACGCCGTCCCGCCGCCGAGGCCGGTCCAATGCGCCGGCTCGGCACCGTGACGGTCGGTCAGCCGCCCGGCGACGGCATCGCGGGTGTCCGCGTGCAGCCGTAACGTGGCCAGCGTCTGCCGGCACTCCTCTGCGAAGGCGTCGAAGCCGGCCCGGTCCTCGGGCTCGGCGAGCGCGCGCAGCGCGTCCAGCACCTCCTCGTACGACGTCAGCCCGGCGCCGTCCGACGCGCGCAGGAGCAGCGGCAGCCGTGCGGCGTACGCGCACTGGAAGCCGTCCTCGGCGACCGGCAGCAGCAGGGCGTCACGACCGGCGGCGCGCCGCAGCCAGGGTCCGTCCGGCCGGTGGACGAGCGTGCTGCGGGTGCGCAGGCCGACGACGTCCTCGCGCAGCAGGGCGCTCAGCACCCGGGTGAGCAGTTCGGCCGCGCAGGTGTCCGGCACGGGTGGCAGTACGGTCACGCCCGGATCTCCCAGCGGAGGCCGGCCAGGAAGCCGGCGGCCACGCGGTCCACGGTGTCCTGGTCGGTGCCGGTGGCCCGCAGGACGCCGAGGTAGTCGCGGTTGGTGCGGTACAGCTCGTGCCGCTCGCCCACCGCCCGCAGCGGACGGTACGTCAGACACACTCCGTCGACGGTGAGCTCGGTGGCGGCCGGGGCGTCGGTCAGGGTCCCGGCCCGGTCGGCGCACGGGTACTCCAGGACGGCCGCGCGATCGCGGCGGGCACCCGGATCGGCCGGGAGGGGTTCGCCCAGATAGGTGCGGAGGATGTGCTCGAACAGCGGGATGCCGAGGAGCCCTTCCAGCAGCAGATCGCACTGGTCGCCGATGGCCCGGTAGTTGACCTCGATGATCCGTGCCCGCCCCTCGTGCACCACGAACTCCGTGTGACAGGCGCCGAACCCGACGCCGAGCACGTCCAGTTGGGCGAGCACCTGCGCGACGACCGGTTCGGGGTGCGCGGGGACGAAGGTGAGGCGCTGCTCGACGAAGTGCGGCGGCGGCGACAGCGCGGTGCGGAAGCCGCCCAGGACGTGGCGGACCCGGCCGTCGCCCAGGGTCTCCAGCGTGCACAGCTCGCCTGGGAGGAACTCCTCGACGACCAGGGTGGTGCCCGGCCGGCGCTCCAGGATCTCCTTGGCGCGGATCGCCAGGTCCTCGGGGCCGTCGACGAGCAGGACGTCCTCGCTGGCCACGCCCTCACGGGGCTTGACGACACACTGGTAGGGCGCGTCGAGCGGGGCCGCCGGTTCGGTGAGTTCGGCCGACCAGACGGCGTCGACCCCGGCGGCGGCCAGCCGGCGTCGCATCTCCGCCTTGTCCTGGCAGCGCAGCGTGGCCCGCCAGTCCTTGCCGGGCAGGCCGAAGTAGTCGGCGGCCAGGGCGGCCTGGGTCTGGAGATGGTCGCTGTTGGTGAAGACGGCACCGGGGCGACCGTGGGCCGAGATCCGCGACACGACGGCCCGGAAGTCCCGCACGTCACACTCCAGTACCTCGACGTCCGGGCAGGTTCTCCGGTGGGCGTCGGGCTGGTCGGTGAGGACGGTGACGTCCAGGCCCAGCCGGGCGGCGGCGGGGAGGAAGCCCTCGGTGACGGAGTCCGTCGGATTGAGGGCGAGCAGGTACAGGCGCATGGCGGTCTTCCATCGGTGGGTCGGGAGCACGTCCGACGATCTTGTACATTAGGTTAGCCTTACCTATCCAATCGCGGGTCGCAACTGCCCGTAGGAGTGATCGATGCGCACCGTCCTGGAGTCACCGCCGACCCTCGCCTCCGTCCTCGGAACCGCCTACCGGCGGTTGACCGGCATCTGCGAGGCGTTGACCGTCGAGGTCGCGGACCCCCGGACGGCCTACGGCCAACAGGCGGTCACCGCAGCCGAACTGACGTCGGATCAGTCAGTCCTCGACGCCTTCCTGGACGCCGAGGCCACGCGCATCCACACCCGCTTCGCCCACTCTCCCCGCCCTCATGTCACCGCCTCACGCGCCCTGCACGACTACGCCTGGTCGATCGCCCTCCTCATGAGCGGCGTCTGGTACCTGGAACGCCGGGTGCCGCGCATCCGGCCCCAGTCGGTGCGCCTGGACCTCGCGGCGGGGGCATACACGATCAGGCCCGAGCCGCGCGTCGCCTGCCTGCCCGGCGACCCCGTCGCCGCCCTGCCCGGCGCGGTGACCGTCGCGGGCGAGGAGGCCCTGCGGGCCGAGCTGCGCGCCGCCGTCGCCGACCACATGCGCCCGCTGCTCACCGCCCTCGGCCCCGCCGTGCGCCGCGGACCGCGCGCCCTGTGGGGCATGGTCGGCGACGACCTCGTCTCCGGGATCTGGTACCTCGGCCGGACCCTCGGCCGCGAGGAGGACGCCGTACGCGCGGCGACCGCCCTGCTCCCCGAACCCGTCAGCCCCTACCCCTCGGGAGCGGACTTCCGCCTGCTGACCGGCACCGACGGCCGCAGTCACACGACCCGCACCCGCGCCGGCTGCTGCCTCTACTACGCCATCCGGCCCGACGAGGCCTGCGGCACCTGCCCCCGCACCTGCGATACGGAACGGCTGCGCCGGCTCGAGGAGTGACGTTCCGTCAGCCTTCCGCCTCCACCTTCCGCCAGAACGCCTCGACGCGCGCGTTGAACACCTCCGGCACCTCCTGGAACGGCTGATGAGCCTCCCCGGGCAGGATCTCGAACTCGGCGTCCGGGATGCCGTCCGCGACCGCGCGGCCCAGGCGCGGCGGAGTGGCGAGGTCGATCTCGCCCGCGAGGACGAGTGTCGGTGCCGTGATGCCGCCGAGGCGTTCGGCCGTGTCATGGCGGCCGAACGCCGCGAGCTGGCGCTGGAAGGCTTCGGCGGACTGCGGGTGTTCGAAGGCCAGCACCTCGTCGATGAGCCGGTCGACCATGCCGTCGGCGTGGGCACGCGGCGTGTAGATCCACAGGTAGAACGCCTCTAGCATGGCCCGCTCGCTCGGGGCCCGTTCCACCATCCATTCCCAGAAGCGCGTCATGGCGCGGAAGTAGGAATCAGGGCGGGCCGTCGTGCTCATCAGGACCAGGCTGCGGACGAGGCCGGGATGCCTCAGCGCGAGCTCCTGGGCGATGAAGCTGCCTCCCGAGAAACCGGTCACATGGGCGGCCGGTATCTCGAGCGCGCGCAGCAGGGCCGCGGCATCGTCGGCCATCCGAGGCACGGTGAGCGGCCCTTCGGGCAGTGGCGTACGCCCGGCGCCACGGTTGTCGAAGGCGGTGAGCCGGTAGCGGTCCGCGAGCCCGTCGAGCTGCGCCTGCCACGCCTCGGCGGGGTCTCCGAGCCCCGAGATCAGCAGGACGTCGGGTCCCTGGCCCCGTCGCTCGACCCAGAGATCCACACCGTCAGCGTTGATCATTTGTCCCATGGCCGCCTCCCGTAGCGGTGACCCGTGTCGTCACCCTCGCGCCGGGGCGATGTTCTGGTTGGCGTGGAACAGGTTGTCCGGGTCATACGTCCGCTTGACCCGGGCGAGCCTGTCGTAGTGGTCGCGGTAGGTCGCCCGGACCCGCTCCTGGCCCTCGCCCGACCCCATGAAGTTCACGTACGAGCCGCCCATGGAGTACGGGTGCAGCTCTTCCTGGTAGTCGACGCACCACTGCCTGATGGCCCCGGCGTTGACCGGATCGGGGTCCACACCGGCGAAGACGCCGGACCAGACCGCGTCCCGGTAGCTCCACGCCGTGTCGTCCGGGCCCACCCGGTGGGCCGCCCCGTCGACCGGGTAGAGGTGCATCAGCGAGAGCTGGGTGGGGTTGTTCTCGCCGTACTTGAGGTGGACGTCCAGGGCGGCGTCCGGGATGTGGTCGAAGAAGTCGCCGCGCCAGTACCACTGGTAGCCGGTCGGGATCAGTTCGTCGAACATGCTCTGCAGCCCGACGTAGGGCATCGGGGTCGTGAAGTGGAAGGCCGGAGGACCTGCCTCGTTCACCACGGAGAGCGTCTCGTCGAGCCGGTCCAGGTCTCCGGTGAGGCACCACACGATGCCGCACACCTTCTGCCGGTGGAGCTCCTCGGGGAAGGGCGGGCCGGGCGGGACGACGAAGACGTTGAAGAAGCCGTACACGTCCTCGGGCGCCTGCGGGAGGAACTCGCGGTACCACGCCAGCGCCTCGCGGGTGTGGTCCACCGGCCAGACGGTCACCCCGACCCCGACCGTGTCCACCGGGTGCAGCCGGTAGGTGAGGGAGGTCGCGATGCCGAAGTTGCCGCCGCCTCCCCGCAGGGCCCAGAACAGGTCCGGGTGTTCGTCCGCGTTCGCGGTGACGTAGCCGCCGTCCGCCAGTACGACATCGGCGGCTATCAGGTTGTCCGCGGTCAGGCCGTACCTACGGGTGAGATAGCCGTGTCCGCCGCCGAGGGTCAGGCCCCCGACCCCCGTCATGGAGATGATGCCCGTGGGGGTGGCCAGGCCGAACGCGTGGGTGGCGTGATCCAGGTCGCCGAGCTGAGCGCCGCCGCCGGCCTGCGCGGTCTTCGCCGCCGGGTCGACACGCACCCCGCGCATCGGCGAGAGGTCGATGGTCACACCGTCGTCCACCAGGCACAGACCCGGGCCGCTGTGCCCGCCGCCCCGCACGGCGAGTTCCAGGCCGTGATCACGGACGTAGGCGACCGCGGCCATGACGTCCGCCGCGTCCGCGCACCGCACGATGGCGGCGGGGCGTTTGTCGATCATCGCGTTGTAGATCTTGCGGGCCTGGTCGTACTCGGCGTCCCGCGGGCCTATGACCGGTCCTCGCAGCGTGGTCCGCATGTCTTCCAGGGTGGCGCTGTTCATGACGATCTCCTCGGGACGCGTGACCGTGCTGATATCACCAGCGTCCCGCCGACCGCGCGGCGATGCATGTCCGCAGGGCCCGCACCCCCTGTGGCCAGCGTTTACCGGACCTCTCCGCCGAAGTCAGACCAGGGTGACCTCGACCGGCAGCTTCTTGACGCCGTTGACGAAGTTGGACCGCACCCGCGGCACGTCACCGGCCAGACGGATGTCCGCGAGGCGCGGTATCAGCTCCTCGAACATGATCCGGATCTCGGTGCGCGCCAGCAGATTGCCCAGGCACAGATGGGGACTGCCCTTGCCGAAGGTGACGTGGTCGTTGTCGATGCGCGTGACGTCGAAGTCGTACGGATCGCCGAAGACCTCCTCGTCGCGGTTGCCGGAGGCGAACCACATCACGACCTTGTCGCCCTCCCTGACCCGCCTGCCGCCGAGTTCGACATCGCGCGTCGCGGTGCGGCGGAAGTGGTAGACGGGGGAGGCCCAGCGCAGGAACTCCTCCACCGCGACCGGGATCAGTGAGGGGTCTTCCTGGAGGCGGGCCAGCTGCTCGGGGTGCTGGATGAGGGCCAGCATGGAATGGGAGATGGTGTGCCGGGTGGTCTCGTTGCCGGCGACGACCAGGAGCAGGAAGTAGTTGTCGAAGTCCTGCGGGGAGAGCGGCACACCGTCCCGGGGCATGGTGTTGACCAGCCGGGAGATCAGATCCGTGCCGTCCCCGCCCCGCCGCTGCCGCGCCAGCTCCCGGCCGTACTCGAATACCTCCAGCGAGGCGGGGGAGCGGAAGGGCAGATCGCGGTACCGCTCGCTCTCCTCGCTGTGCAGCAGGACGTCCGCGTAGTCGGGGTCGGTGTGACCGATGATGCGGTTGCCCCAGTCGATCAGCCGCTGGTTGTCCTCCGGGGGCACGTCCAGCAGCCGGGCCAGGACGTTGATCGGGAAGTCCGCCGAGACGTCCTCGACGAAGTCGAAGCGGCCCTTGGCGAGAGCGGCGTCGAGGGTCCGGGCCGTCAGACCGCGCAGGAAGTCGGCGTAGCCGCTGATCACGTTCGCGCCGAACTGCCGCTGGATCAGGCTGCGCAGCGCCCGGTGCCGTACCCCGTCCAGTTCGAGGATCGAGGCGCGCTTCTTGATCTGGTCGTCGTCGACCTCCTCCAGATTGACGAACCTCGTGGAGGTGAAGGTCTCCGGGTCGCGGTCCACCCGGACGATGTCCCGGTGCCGGGTCAGCGCCCAGAAACCGGAGTTGGGCGCCTCCTCGGGCTGCCAGTGCACGGGGTCCTCGTGACGCAGGGTGTGGAACATCCGCCAGGGCGTGACGCCGTCCGTGAAACGGTCCAGGTCGGCGAGGTTCACATCGGCCAGCGGCAGCGGCTCGCGCACGGCGTCGGTCGGGGTCTCGGTGGTCATCGAACAGCTCCTCGGCGTCACAGGTGGTAGGCGTACTCGGTGAACTCCCAGTCGGTGACATGCCGGTGGAAGCGTTCGACCTCGTCGCGCTTGTAGGAGACGAAGGACGTGGTGAAGCCCTTGCCGAGCAGGTCGGTCAGGGCGGTGTCCGCCTCCAGTGCGTCCAGCGCGGCGGACAGCGTCTGGGGCAGGGCGGCGGACCGGGCGGTGTCGTAGCCGTAGCCCTCCAGCGGGGCGGGCGGCTCCTCGCCGGCCAGGACGCCCAGGAGAGCCGCGGCCGCCGTACCGGCGATCGCCAGATAGGGATTGGCGCTCGCGTCGCCCAGCCGCAGTTCGAGCCGGGCACCCGAGCCGCGCTCGGGCGGGATGCGCACCATGGCGCTGCGGTTGTCCAGCCCCCAGTCGATCAGCCAGGGCGCGAGGGTGTCCGGGCCGAAGCGCTTGTACGAGTTGACGGTGGGGTTGAGCAGCGCGGCCAGGGCGGGCGCGTGGGCGAGGACACCGGCCACGGCGTGCCGGGCGACGGCGGACAGACCGTACGGGCCCGACGGGTCGTCGAAGGTGTTGCCGCCCCGGTCGTCCTCGCCGGAGAGGTGGAGGTGGAAGCCGGAGCCGCCCGCGTCGTTGAAGGGCTTGGCCATGAAGGTGGCCAGCCTGCCCTCCTTGCGGGCCAGTTCCTTGATCGCCGCCTTGAAGCGGAAGGACCGGTCCGCTGCCGAGAGCGCGTCGGAGTGCGCCAGGTTGATCTCGATCTGGCCGCCGTCGAACTCGTGGTTGCCGCTGATCGCCCCGACCCTCAGATCGCGTACGTGGCGCAGGGTGCGCAGCAGATGGTTGTCGGGGTCGGCGCGCAGCCCCGCGGTGTAGACGACGCCCGGTTCGGGTGCGTAGCGGCGCCAGCCGCCGGAGGGCTCCGGCTCGCACAGGAAGTACTCCAGCTCGGGCCCCACCACCGGCCGCAGCCCGTGCTCGGCACACCGGGCGAGGACGGCGCGCAGCAGGTCACGCGGCGATTCCGGGGCGGGCGCGCCGGTCGCCGGGTCGACGACCTCGCCCAGACAGGCGGCCACCCCCGGCTCCCACGGCAGGGGCACCAGCGTGCCGAGGTCCGGCCGTACGCAGATGTCCGGCAGCCCCGCGTCCAGCCCGCCGCTGACCGGGACCACATCGCCCTGCGGGCTGGTGTGGTAGACGGCCCGGCAGAACGCGAGACCGTGCGCGCAGGCCCGGGGCAGTTCCTCAAGCAGTACGTCACGGGCCCGGTCGGTGCCGATCAGGTCGGGATAGGTCACCCGGACCACGTCGATGCCGTCGGCGGCGAGCCGCTCCATGTGGCGGCGGACTTCTTCAAGGTCATGAGCGCTCACCGTTGTCTCCTCGGGCGGACGTCGGGACACCTCCGGGACACGGGGCCGGGGAGGCGGGTGGCGGGAGAGCGAGCAGGCCGGGCGCGGCGGAGCCAGGGACCGCCCGGTGCTTTGTTTGATGCCAAACGGTAGGGACGGGTGAGGGGTGCCGCAAGAGGGCGGGGGCAAGAATTTATCCATCCGGATAGCTATTGACCAGACCCCTGCCCCTGCCTACCTTGTTTGAAGCCAAACGAGTTCGGGGCGCGTCTCACCGCACCCCGTTGGCCGGGGCCCGGCCCTTCCGGCCGGGCCCCTCTCCCTCCCCTTCGACGCCCTCACATACAGGAGGACCGGCCATGAAGGTCGTCGTCGACATGAACAAGTGCCAGGACCACGGCCAGTGCGTCTTCGCGGCCCCCGACGTCTTCCACATGGACGACACCGGCCGCCTGGCCCACGTCCCCGACCCCGACGACGCCCTGCGCGACGAGGTCGAGGAGGCCGCGGACGTCTGCCCGCTCCAGGCCATCCGGATCGAGGACTGACATGAGCGGGCGCATCGTCGTGGCAGGCGCCTCCCTGGGCGGCTTACGGGCGGCCGAGCAGCTGCGCACCGCCGGCTGGACCGGCGGCATCACGGTGCTCGGCGACGAGCCGCACCCGCCGTACAACCGGCCCCCGCTGTCCAAGGAGGTCCTCGCGGGCAAGGCGGCCTTCGCGTCGCTGGCCTTCACCCCGAAGGCGTCCGTGGCGGACGTTGAGTGGCGGCTGCGCACGAAGGCGGTCGCGGCCCGGCTCGCCGAGCGCACCGTCGAGCTCGACGACGGCTCGGTGCTCTCCTACGACGGTCTGGTCGTCGCGACCGGCATGCGGCCCCGGCGGCTGCGGTGCCCCGGGCCGGCCGCCGGCCGCCACACCGTCCGCACGATCGACGACGCGCAGCTCCTGCGGGGCGAACTCACCCGGCCCGGGGTGCGGGTGGTCGTGGTCGGTGCGGGGTTCATCGGCTGCGAGGTCGCCGCGACGGCTGTCGGGCTGGGCGCGGCTGAGGTGACGGTGGTCGACCCGCTGCCGCTGCCGATGATCGGGCCGCTCGGCGAACTGCTCGCGCGTGTGCTGCTGCGGCGGCATGAGCGGCGGGGAGTTCGTTTCGTGCTCGGTGCGGGTGTCGACGGGTTCGAGGGGCGGGACCGTGTCACCGGTGTCGTCCTGGGGGACGGCTCCGTGCTTCCCGCCGATGTGGTGGTGGAGTCCGTCGGCTCGGTCGCCAACACCGAGTGGCTCGACGGCAACGGGCTCGACCTGGACGACGGGGTGCTCACCGATGAACACCTGCGCGTCGGCGGCCGGTCCGAAGTCGTCGCCGTCGGCGATATCGCCCGCTTCCCCAACGCCCGCTACGACGGAGTGCCGCGCCGGGTCGAGCACTGGTCCGTCCCGGCCGACTCGGCCAAGCACGCCGCGAAGGTGCTGGCCGGTGGCGCGGCCGGTCTGACGCCCTTCGCACCGCTGCCCACCTTCTGGAGCGACCAGCACGACTTCCGGCTCCAGTCCTTCGGCGCGCCCGCTCTCGGGCTCGGCGACGTCCGCGTCCTCGACGGCGATCCGTCCGGGGACGTCCTGGTCGGCTACCACAGCGACGGACTGCTGGTCGGTGTCGTCGCGCTCGGCGGACCGGCCGCCGCGAGGGGCGCCGCCCGATACCGCGCCGAGCTGCTCAAGCAGCCCGCCCTCACTGTGCAAGGAGCCCTCAAGTGAGCGTTGTCCGTGGCTACTTCCATCCCAAGACGGCGAGCGGCGCCTCGTCACTGATCCCCGCGCCGCCGTGGCGGTACTCCGGTGATCTGCTCACGGTCGAGTACCGCACCGATCCCGCGCGGGTGCGTGAACTGCTGCCCGAGCCGCTGGAGCCGGCCGACGAGGATCCGGGGGCCGTGGCCCTGATCTGGGCGGACTGGCAGTCGTGTTCGGGGGCGGGGGACGAGCTGCTCGATCCTGTGCGGGCGCAGTACAAGGAGGCGTTCGCGGTGGTGCGGTGCGCATTCCGGGGGCGGACCTATTCGCGGTGTGTCCACATCTGGGTGGACAAGGACTTCGCGATCGCGCGGGGGTTGCACCAGGGGTATCCGAAGAAGCTCGGGTCCATCCATCAGACGCGGCCGCATCCGTTCGGGCCCGCGCCGCGGATCGAGGCGGGGGCGCGGTTCGGGGCGACGCTGGCCGCGGCGGACCGGCGTATTGCGCAGGCCGTGGTGACGCTGCGCGAGCCGTCTGAGAGTGGTGGGTTCGTCAATGCGCATCCCATGGCTCATCACCGGTGGCTGCCGTCCATCGAGACGGGGAAGGGGCTGGCTCTCGATGAGCTGATCGAGTCCGGGGCGGCTTCGTTCGAGGGTGGGCAGCCGTGGGTGGGTGATGCGGAGTTGGAGTTGTTCGAGGCGCCTACGGAGGAGTTGGCGCGGCTGGAGGTGCGGGAGCCGATCGCTGCGTACTTCCGGCAGGTCGGGGTGGTTTGGGATGGGGGGCGGCTGTTGGAGGTCGGTACGTCCGGAGCGGCTGCCGAGTAGTGCCGGTGAGCGGGTGCGGGCTGTTGGTGGCTTGTCGCGCAGTTCCCCGCGCCCCTAGGTACCTGCGAATGCCCTCGATTGAAAGGAACTCTTCCCATGCCCGAGAAAATCACCGTTGCCGGTGTTTCCATAGACACCCGGCACTGGATCGGCGGCGAGCGCGTCGCCTCCGCCGGCACTTTTGCCGTCCACTCTCCGATCGACGGCCGTGCTCTCGGTGAGATAGCCCGAGGCGGTGCCGCAGAAGCCGAAGCCGCTGTCACCGCTGCCCGGGACGCCTTTCCCGCCTGGGCGGCGACCCCCCGCGCCGAACGCGCCCGCCTCCTCCATGCCATCGCCGACGGCGTTGAGAAGCGGATCGAAGAGCTGGCGATCGTCGAGACCACCGACAACGGCGCCCTTCTGCGCTCGCACCGCCGGGGCGTGATGCCCCGCGTCGCCCACAACTTCCGGTTCTTCGCCGACTGGTTGCTGTCGCTCGGCCACGAGGACTTCGAGACCCGGGGGCACACCAACCACGTCAGCTGGGACCCGGCAGGCCCCTGCGTGCTGATCACCCCATGGAACGCACCCCTGATGCTGGCCACCTGGAAGGCCGCCCCCGCCCTCGCCGCCGGCAACACCGTCGTACTCAAGCCGGCGGAGTGGTCCCCGCTGACCGCCTCCCTGCTGGCCGACATCGCCGCCGAGGCGGGACTGCCGGCCGGGGTGCTGAATGTCGTCCAGGGATACGGCTCGGAGATCGGGGACGCCCTGACCTCGCACCCGGACGTGCGCCGGATCAGCTTCACGGGATCCGTGCCGACCGCGAAGCGGATCGCGGAGTCGGCTGCCGCGCACCTCACCCCGCTCAGTCTCGAACTCGGCGGCAAATCACCCCTGTTGGTGTTCGCCGACGCCGATCTCGACCTGGCCGTCGACCTCGCCGTCGAGCAGTACGACAACGCCGGGCAGGTCTGTCTGGCGGGCACCCGGCTGCTGGTCGAGGAGACGGTCGCCGAGGAGTTCACCCGCCGGTTCGTCGAGAAGGCGGCCGGACTCAGGCAGGGGGATCCGCGGGACGAGGCCACCGACATCGGGCCCAACATCCACCCCCGGCAGCTGGAGAAGATCGACGGCTTCGTGCGGCGGGCCGTCGAGGCCGGGGCGCGGGTCGTCATCGGAGGGCAGCGGAAGGACGGCCAGTACTACGCGCCGACCCTGCTCACGGAGGTCGCCCAGGACTCCGAGATCGTGCAGGAGGAGGTCTTCGGGCCGGTCCTGACCCTCCAGACCTTCGCCGGCGAGGACGAGGCCGTCCGGCTCGCCAACGGCACCCGTTTCGGGCTGGCCGCCACCGTCGTCACCGGCGACCGGGAACGCGCCGAGCGGGTCACCGGGCGGCTCGTCGCGGGCACGGTCTGGGTCAACTGCTTCTTCGTACGCGACCTCCAGGCGCCCTTCGGCGGCTCCCGGCAGTCCGGCGTCGGCCGTGAGGGCGGCACCTGGAGCTTCGACTTCTACTGCGACCTGAAGAACACCGTCACCGCCCCGAAGGGATGGAACCAGGACCATGGGTGAGATCGTCGGGGCCGGGCTGCTCGCCCACGTCCCCACCATCGTGCTGCCCGAGGCGGATCGCCAGGAGCTCAACGAGGGCAAGGAGATCACCCTCGTCACCGGGCTCCGGGAGCTCCGCAAGGACGTCTTCGAACGCGACGACTACGACACCGTGGTCGTGCTCGACTCCCACTGGGCGACCACCGTCGAGTTCGTCGTCACCGCACAGGAGCGGCGCGCGGGCCTGTTCACCTCCGAGGAGCTGCCGCGCGGCATGTGCAGGATGCCGTACGACTTCCCCGGCGACCCCGAACTCGCCCACAACGTGGCCGGGTTCGCCGACAAGCACGGCACCTGGATCACCCCGATCGACGACGCGTACCTGCCGATCTACTACGCCACCCTCAACCTCTGGAAGTACCTGGGGGAGGGCCTGTCCGACAAGCGGTGGATCACCATCGGCGTCTGCCAGACCGGCGACATGGAGGACCATCTGCGGCTCGGGCGGGCACTGGCCGACGGGATCGCCGCCACCCCCGGGCGACGGGTCCTCATCATCGCCTCCGGCGCCCTGTCGCACACCTTCTGGCCACTGCGCGAACTGCGCGACCACGAGGCCAGTGACCCCATCCATATTCGTACGCCCGAAGCACGTGAGGCCGATGAGGAGCGCATCGCCTGGTTCAAGGAGGGCCGCCACGACAAGGTCCTCGACACCATGGACGCGTTCTGGCGGTACAAGCCCGAGGCGAAGTTCTTCCACTACCTGATGCTGGCCGGCGCCCTCGGCGAGCAGGACTGCGTCGCCCCGGCCCGTCAGTACGGCGCGTACGAGAACTCCGTCGGCACCGGCCAGGTCCACCTCTGGTTCGACCGCCCGGCCGACGGCTGGACCGCAGACCACACCCCCGCGCAGGAGTCCGCCCATGCCTGAGTACCGCCGTATCCTCCTCGACGGCGCCGCCGTCCAGGTCACCGTCGACGGCGACGAACTCGTCGCCGGGGACGGCCGTCGCGTCAAGGCCGGGGACGCCCGGCACCTGCCGCCGGTCGTGCCCTCCAAGGTCATCGCCGTCCATCTCAACCACCGCAGCCGGGTCGACGAGTTCCGGATCGGCCTGCCCGACACGCCCACGTACTTCCACAAGCCGACCTCCGCCCTCAACGCCCACCAGGGCGCGATCGTCCGGCCCGAGGGCTGCAAGTGGCTCAACTACGAGGGCGAGGTCGCCATCGTCATCGGGCGGACCGCCCGGAACATCGCACCGGTCGAGGCGGGGGAGTACATCGCCGGCTACACCGTCGCCAACGACTACGGGCTGCACGACTTCCGCGACACCGACGCCGGCTCCATGCTCCGCGTCAAGGGCTCCGACACCCTCTGCCCGCTCGGCCCCGGCCTCGTCACCGACTGGGACTTCCACGGCAAGCGGCTGCGGACGTATGTCAACGGAGAGGTGGTGCAGGACGGCTCGACGGACGAGATGAAATGGGACATGCACTATCTCGTCGCGGACATCGCCCGCACGATCACCCTCTGCCCGGGCGATGTGCTGCTGTCCGGCACTCCGGCCAACTCCCGCCCCGTCCAGCCGGGAGACGTCGTGGAGGTGGAGGTCGAAGGGCTGGGACGGCTCACCAACCACATCGTGACCGGGCCGACCGCCGTCCGCACGGACGTGGGCGCCCAGCCCACCGAGTCGGAGGAGGTGCTGTCGACCGCGCTCGGCGGCGACTGGGAGTTCCGTGGCATCCGGCCGCCGCGCCGCTGAGGCGGGACCGGCCGCGATGTCGCCGACGTGGGGACCGGATGCGGTGTCGCTGTCGTGCGGACCCGCCGCGATGTCGCCGGCGTGCGGACCGCATGCGACGCCGCCGACAAGGGAACCGGCCGCCGCGTCGTCGAGCGGGACGGCCCGGGTAGGGTCGCGGGCATGACCGAGCCCGCCGGCCGCCGCCCCCGCAAGCGCGTGCACTACGGCACGGGCCGCGAGGCCCTGCTGGAGGCCGCCGTGCGGGTCGTCGCCCGGGGCGGGCTGCGCAGGCTCACCTACCGGGCGGTCGCGGAGGAGGCCGGTGTCACCCACGGCCTGGTCGTGCACCACTTCGGCTCCCGCGACGCGCTGATCGAGGAAGCCCTGGCCCACGCCATCCGCGCCTCCCTGAGCAGCAGCGCCCTCGAACCGGGCACGGGCAAGGCCGCCGACTTCTCGGTGGGCCTGACGGACATGGTGGAGTCCGGCCCCGACCTCCAGGCATTCCAGTACGAACTGCTGCTGGAGTCCCGGCGCCGCCCCGAGCTCCTGGCCCACCTGCGCTCGCTGTACGACGAGTACTTCGACGCGGCCCGGCGCGAACTCACCCAGATGCTGCCCGGACCGGTCGACGAGGGCCTGTCCCGGATGGTCTTCGCCACGCTGGAGGGACTCGTCCTGCACCAGCTGGTCTTCGGCGAGCGCGAGGTCATCGAGGAGGCCCTCGACGAGCTGCGCTCGGTGCTGCGGCTGCTGGCCGAGCGGCGGGGCGACGAGGCCTGAGCCCGTCGTCCCGAGCGGCACGACCGGTCCTTCGCGCTCCGGAATTCCTCGTCCCTCACCCCTTGCCAAACGGATAGTTCCGCCCCACGATGAGGCAACTCGTTTGGCCTGAAACGATCCTTCCTCCCTCTGGCAGGTGATCCGAGTGGACAGTCAGACGGTCTCCCCGCACACGGCGAAACCGGACGCGCCCACCGCAGGCACGCTCAAGCCCGACGCCCTCGGCGTCCTGGGCATCCTCTTCTTCGTCCTGTCCGCCCAGGCCCCGCTCACCGGCATCGCCGGCGCGGCCCCCATCGCCGTGGCGCTCGGCAACGGGCCCGGCGTGCCCGCCGCCTATCTGGTGGCGGGCCTGGTGATCCTGCTGTTCTCGGTGGGTTTCGTCGCCATGGGCCGCCATGTCGTGCACGCGGGCGCCTTCTACACCTACATCGGCAAGGGCCTGGGCCGGACCACCGGCACCGGCAGCGCGGGCCTCGCGCTCTTCGCGTACTGCACCATCCAGGCCGCCATGTACGGGCTCTACGGCTCCATCGTGAGCGGTCTGGTAGCGCACCACACCGGCCTCGACCTGCCGTGGTGGGTCTGGACGCTGGCCACCATGGCCGTCGTGCAGGTGCTCGGCGCCGCCGGTGTCGAGATGGGAGCCAAGGTGCTGGCCGTCTTCGTTCTGGCGGAGTTCAGCATCCTGGCGGTCTTCGCCCTGGTCACCCTCGTCAAGGGCGGCGGCCCCGAGGGGCTCGGCGTCGCCGACAGCTTCTCCCCGTCCGCCGCCCTGGACGGAGCGCCCGGCGTGGCCGTGATGTTCGCCGTGGCGTCCATGTTCGGCTTCGAGGCCACCGCGATCTACGGCGAGGAGGCCCGCGAGCCCAGGAAGACCGTGCCGCGGGCCACCTACCTCGCGGTCGCCGTCGTCACCGGATTCTTCGCCCTGACCTCCTGGATGATCGTCTCCTCGTACGGCGCCTCCCAGGCCACCGGAGCCGCAGGCAAGGCCCTGGAGGGCGGCGACGGGGCCGGGTTCGTCTTCGCGCCCATCGCGGCCGAGTTCGGCGGCTGGGTGGGCGACGTGCTCCCGGTCCTGCTCGCCACCTCCCTCTTCGCCGGCATCCTCACCTTCCACAACTCCGCCAACCGCTACCTGTTCTCGCTCGGCCGCGACGGGCTGCTGCCGCGCCGGCTGTGCGGGCTCAACCGCCGCCACGCCCCGTGGGCGGCCGGCTGCGTCCAGACGATCCTGGCCGTCCTCCTCGTGCTCCCCTTCGCGCTGGCGGGCAAGGACCCGGTGCTCACGCTGTTCTCCTGGTTCAGCGGGGTCGCCGTCCTGGCGATGATGCTGCTGTACCTGCTGACCTCGGTGTCCGTCGTCGTCTTCTTCCGCCGCGAACGCCTCGACGCCCGCCCCTGGAACACCCTGATCGCACCCGTCCTGGGCGCGCTCGGCATCGCCGGGGCGATCTGGCTCATCCTCGCCAACTTCACCACCCTCATCGGCGGCGAGCGCACCACGGCCCTGTGGCTCACGTTGTCGGTGCCGGTGGTCATGGCACTGGGCGTGGTGGCCGCGCGCGTGCGCAAGCCGGCCGCCCGCACCTGACCCGCACCTCGCCCCCACCTGACCTGGTCAGGGAAAACCCCAAGGAGGTTCCATGCCGGCCGTCACCCACGACGAGTGGCTGCGGCGCGCCAAGACGTTCCAGCTCTTCGGCGCCCATCACCTCGACGGCGCCGACGAACCGGGCAGCGGGGCGGTGTTCCCGGTCGTGTCCCCGCGGGACGGCCGGATCATCGCCGAGGTCGCCGACGCGGGCGCCGCCGAGGTGGACGCGGCCGTCGCCGCCGCCCGGCGGGCCTTCGACACCGGCCCCTGGCCGCGCCTGGCGCCCGCCGAGCGCGGCCGGGCCCTGCTCCGCCTCGCCGACCTGCTCGACGAGCGGCGCGAGGAACTGGCGTTGACCGTCAGCCTGGAGATGGGCAAACCGATCACGGACGCCCACGACATCGAACTGCGCGCCGTCATCAACACCTTCCGCTGGTACGGCCGGCTCGCGGACAAGCTCACCGACGAGTCCCCGCACACCGCCCCCGACGCCCTCGCCCTGGTCACCCGGGAACCCACCGGGGTGGTCGGGGCGGTCGTCCCCTGGAACTTCCCGCTGACCCTGGCCGGCTGGAAGATCGCCCCGGCACTGGCGGCCGGCTGCACGGTCGTCCTGAAACCCTCGGAGCACTCCCCGCTCTCCGCCCTGCTCCTGGGCCGCCTCGGGACCGAGGCCGGACTGCCGCCGGGTGTGCTCAACGTCGTCAACGGCGACGGACCGACGGCAGGGCGGGCCCTCGGGCTCCACCCCGACGTCGACGTCCTGGCCTTCACCGGCTCCACCGCCGTCGGACGCCACTTCCTGCGCTACGCAGCCGACTCCAACCTCAAGCGCGTGTGGCTGGAACTCGGCGGCAAGTCGCCCAACATCGTCCTGCCCGACGCCCCCGACCTCGACAAGGCCGCCGCCACGGCCGCCTGGGGCATCTTCTTCAACCAGGGCGAGATGTGCACGGCGCCTTCGCGGCTGCTCGTGCACGCCTCGATCGCCGAGCGGGTCACCGAGGCGGTGGTCGGGCGGGCCCGGGAGCTGCGCGTCGGCGACCCCCTCGACCCGGAGACGGAGATGGGCGCGCTGGCCGGCCGGGTGCACCTGGACCGCGTACACGACCATGTCCGGCGCGGTGTCGACGAAGGCGCCCGTCTGCGCACCGGCGGCGAACGCCTGCTCGCCGAGACGGGCGGGACCTACCTGGAGCCCACCGTCTTCGACCAGGTCGGCCCCGGTTCGCGACTGGCCCGGGAGGAGATCTTCGGCCCCGTCCTGTCCGTGCTCGCCTTCGACGACCTCGACGAGGCGGTGCGCCTGGCCAACGACACCGAGTACGGCCTCGCCGCCGGCCTGTGGACCTCCGACCTGTCCACCGCCCACCGGGTCTCCCGCAGGCTGAGGGCCGGCACGGTCTGGGTCAACTGCTACGAGGAGGGCGACCTGACCGTGCCCTTCGGCGGCATGAAGCAGTCGGGCAACGGCCGTGACAAGTCCGTCCACGCGCTGGAGAAGTACACCGAGCTCAAGACCACCTGGATCCAGCTGTGAGGCCGCTGATCGCCGTCCCTGCCCGGTTCTCCGCGCGGACCTCCGCACTCCGGTACGCCGCCGAGGTCAACGCCCGCGCCCTGATCGAGGCCGTCTGGCGGGCCGGCGGTGAACCGGCGGGCATCCACCCGGCCGACACCGGCACCGCCGCCCGGCTCGCCCGCTTCGACGGCGTCCTGCTCCCCGGCGGCGGCGACCTGGCCCCCGACCGCTACGGCGCCGCCGACACGCACGACACCGTCTACGACGTCGACACCCTCCAGGACACCTTCGACCTCGACGTCGCCCGCCACGCCCTGGAGTCGGGCCTGCCGCTGCTCGCGATCTGCCGCGGCCTCCAGGTCGTCAACGTGGCCCTCGGCGGCACCCTGGAGCAGGACATGGGCGGACCGGAGCGCGAGCACCGGCACCTGGTGCATCCCGTCACCCTGGAACCGGACTCGGCCGTCTCCCGGGCCACCGGCACCGAGAAGGCCGATGTGTCCTGCTACCACCACCAGCGTGTCGACCGCCCGGGCAGCGGCCTGCGGGTCACGGCCCGGGCGGCCGACGGCACCATCGAGGCCCTCGAACTGCCCGGCGCCCAAGGCTGGTTCACAGCCGTCCAGTGGCACCCCGAGGACACCGCCCACGAAGACCCCGCCCAACAGGGCCTGCTCGACGCGCTCGTACGGGCCGCCGCCCGGTGAGGCCGCCCCGGGAGTCAGGCCCGGGGCCGCCGGCCACTGCGCCGCGGCGCGGGCTCGGCGCCGCCCAGCAGCGACTGCCGCCGCTCCTCGCCCCGCTCCTCCACCTGGAGCACGACACTGCGCAGTCCTTCGGCGAGACCGCGGCACTCCTCGTCGCTGAGCCGGGCCGTCACGAAGGCCTCCTCCTCGTTGAACGCGGGAAAGACCCGCCGCATGAACGCGTCGCCCTCCTCCGTGAGGCTCAGCAGCACCAGCCGCCCGTCGCTCGGATGGTCCGCCCTGCGCAACAGCCCCCGCGACTCCAGCGTGCGCACCACACCCGTCAGCGTGCCCTTGGAGATTCCCGCCTCCTCCGCCACGTGCCGGGTCTCCGACTCGCCCCACACCCAGACGACCCAGAGCACCACGAAGGCCGTCCAGGTCAGGTCGGAACCGCGCAGCACCGAGTTCTCCAGATGTTGCCGCACGGCGGACGCCGCCCGGTAGATGTTCGCCACCGCCGCCATCTGCTCCCGGCGGATCGGAAAACCGCCGATCTTCGCCGCTGCGAGCTTCTCGGCCTCGGTGATGGATCGGTGGCCCGGCACGGGCGGCTCCTTTCTCGGGCCGGCTCAGTGCCGGTCCAGTCGTTCGGACTCAAATTGTACGAAGCGAAAGGGAAACCCGACATGCCCACGCCTGTCCGCATGCTCCTCGTCCTCAGCGAGAACTGGACCCTGACCGGCGGCCGGGCCGATCTGCCCGCCGCCGTCCGCTGGGCCCGCGAGGCCGAGGACGCCGGCTTCGACGCCGTCATGGTCAGCGAGCACATCGTCCTCGGCCCCGACGCGGCGGCCGCCGGCATCATGGGCAACCCCCGTGACTACGCCCTCCCGGGCAACCAGGACCCGCACACCCCCTGGCCCAACTCCCTGCTGCTGCTCGCCGCCATCGCCTCCGTCACCTCCCGGCTGCGCCTCGCCGCCGCAGCCGTGCTCGCCCCGCTGCGCCACCCGCTGCTGCTCGCCCGCGAGCTCGGCACCCTCGACCTCCTCAGCGAGGGACGGCTCGTCGTACAGCCCACGGTCAGCTGGAGCAAGGACGAGTACGACGCCCTCGGCGTGCCCTTCGCCCGCCGGGGACGGCTCCTCGACGAGCAGCTGGAGGTCTGGGCGAAGGCCTGGGGCCCGTCCCCGCTGTCCCACGAGGGGCCGCACTACCCCTTCCAGGACGTCTGGTTCGAGCCGAAGGCCCACCGCCCTGACGGTCCCCGGCTCTGGTTCGGCGGACAGCGCCTGCACGGACCCGTCCTACGCCGCCTGGTGCGGTACGGCCACGGCTTCCATCCGCTCGGCCGGCCCACGCCCGAGGACCTTCAGTCGCTCAAGGAGGCGATGACCGCCGCCGGGCGGGACATCGCCCACCTGGAGATGATCGGCGGCACCCGGGCCGTCTTCCCCGACGACCGCTCACCGGCGGATCTCGGCGCGGCGCTCGCCGTGATCCCCGAGCAACTGGAGCAGGGCTTCACCACGTTCTGTGTGAAACCGAACCAGTTCATCGACGACCCTGACGGGGTCGGGGCGTTCTGCCGCGAGGTCATGCGGCGCGTCGAGGCGCTTACCGCCTGAGTGCCAGGACCCGGATCACCGCTCGACGAAACGCGCGAGGTGATCCGGGTCCGGCCGCAGCAGCCCGTCCCGGACCGCGAGCGCCGTGGCCTCGGCGCGGGAGGCGCAGCCGGTCTTGCGCAGCAGATGCTCGACATGGCTGTGCACGGTCCGCGGGGACAGGAACAGCGCCTGCGCGATGGCCTGGTTGGTCTGCCCCGTGGCCGCCCGGGTGAGCACCTCCAGCTCCCGGGGGCTCAGCCCGTACGGCAGCTCCGTGGGCGTCTCGTGCACCAGTACCGCCTCCGGCACCAGGCCGGTGCCCGGCGGGTGCCGGTGCAGGGCGACCCGCTGCCAGCCGTCCCCGGCCGGCCACAGCAGCCGCAGCCGCCGCCCGCCCGTGCCCGTGAAGGCGTCGAGCAGCGCGCGGAAGGGCCCGTCGTCCCGCAGCACCAGGGGCCGGTCCCGGCCCGGCAGGTCGATCACCCCGCCGTCGCCGGTGACCAGGCTCGCCGCGTCCTCCTCGGCCAGACCGTGCAGATCACCGGCGTGCGCCAACGGGTCGGCGAGCGAGGCCAGGGCCGGGATCACGGAGGCGAGCAGCAGCCGGGCGTCGGTGCCGTAGGCGTCCGCGCTCTCGGTGGAGAGATGGACCAGACCCACCAGGCGGCCCCGGTGCCGCAGTGCTCCGGTGACGCCGTCCCGGAAGCCGGCCGGGCGGACGCGCTCGGCGTAGAACCAGCCGTGCCGGAAGCGCGGTCCGGCGTCCTCGGGATCCTCCGCGTCCTGCGAGATGGACGGCGGCAGCTCACGCCGTACGACGTTGCGGTACCAGGGCGTCCCGACGAACTCACCGGCCAGGGCCTGCGAGGCCGCGGCGGTGTAGCCGATGCTCGCGACCTGGACGTGGGAGCCGGTCAGCGGGTCGATCGTGAGCAGGGTCGCGGCGTCCAGCGGCAGGGCGCGGGCGAGTTCGCGCAGGGCCTGCGCGGAGGCCGTCGCGGTGTCGCGCTCACGGGTGAGCATGCCGATGCGGGCGGCTGCCGCGATCTGGTGGTGGCTGGGCATGACGAGCCTCCGGCCGGCTCGGGCGAGGATATCGTTTGGGGCCTAACGATAGGCCTCCGGTCCGTGCCCCACAAGGTGTCGGCCGACTCGTGCGAGGGCCCGGTGTTCCGCCGGTCGCCGTCGGCAGTCGGTATTTGTACGGATGGTGCGTCGGGCCCGGCGGGTCTTTCCTGTTCGGCACAGCCGGACGCCCGCTCCAGTCGGGCCCGCCCCTCGGAGAGCCCCTGCCATGACCCCACCGTCGTATGCCGCCTCGCGCAGACACTTCCTCGCCCTCTCCGCCGCCACCGCCCTGGCGGCGGCCGGATGCTCGGCACCGCAGAACACGGCCGCCTCGGCCAAAGCCTCGCCCTCCGGCGGCACGCCCCTGACGAAGATCGGCCTCGACTACCCCTTCACCCAGCTCCCGCTCTACTCCACGCTGGTGAAGCTCTCCACCGCCCAGGCAAAGCGGCACGGCATCTCGCTGCTCACGACCAGCGACAACGCCAGTGCCGACACCCAGGCGAGCAACCTCAACACCTGGGTCGCCCGCAAGGTCCCCGCGATCGTGTCCTTCCCGATGGTCTTCGAGGCCGCCGAGCCCATCGCCAAGGCGGCCCTCGACGCGGGACTGATCTGGGTGACCTACGGCGGCTCCCTGCGGCACCAGAGCGCCGACATCCAGTTCAGCTTCCGCGAGGGCGGCACCCTGCTCGGCGAGGCCGCGGCGAAGTGGGCGGAGGAGCACCTCGGCGGCAAGGGCAAGATCGCCTTCCTCACCGACAGCACCATCGAACTCGGCCGGGAACGCACCAAGGGCATGATCGACGCCTTCACCAAGCTGGCGCCGGGCGTCGACGTGGTGGCGCGGGAACAGGCCATCGACCCGGACACGGGCCTGTCGAAGACGAAGGCGATCCTGGCCAAGCACCCCGACCTCAACCTCGTCCTCGGTGTCACGGACGCCGCCGCGTACGGCGGATTCAAGGCACTCCAGCAGACGGGCCGCGGGAAGGACGACGCGAAGACCTTCGTCGGCGGACAGGACGGCTCCGCGCCCTCGCTCCTCGCCGTCAAGCAGGGCACCTTCTACCGGGCCTCCGCCGCCCTCGCGCCGAAGGACATCGCCGCGGCCATCGTCGAGGTACCGCGCGCGGTCGCGGCGGGCAAGGCCAACCCCAGCGCCCAGGTGCCGATCACGCTGGTCCAGCGCGCCGACACCGCCAGGATCGACGCGCTCCTCGCGCAGAACGCCTAGGCCCACCACGATGACGACCACGAACCTCCGTATCCGCGGCCTGACCAAGTCCTTCGGCGGAGTCCGGGCCCTGGACGGCGTGGACCTCACCGTCCCCGCCGGCCAGGTGCACGCCCTGCTCGGCCACAACGGCGCCGGCAAGTCCACCCTCATCAAGTGCCTGGGCGGTGCCTACCCGCCCGACGCCGGCACCATCGAGGTGGGCGGAACGACACACACCCGCCTCAGCCCCCGCGAGTCGATCGCGGCCGGCGTGGCGATCATCTTCCAGACGCTCAGCGTGGTCGACGCTCTGACCGTGGCGGAGAACATCTTCCTCGGCCAGGAGTGGACCCGGTACGGCCGTATCGACCGGCGCGCCCAGGAGGACGTCGCCGCCGGGCTGCTGGAACGGGTCGCGGCCCGGTGCTCCCCGCGCGACCGGGTCGGCGATCTGCCCATGGGACAACGCCAGTTGGTCGAGATCGCCAAGGCCCTCAGCCGCAGCGCCTCCGTCCTGGTCCTCGACGAGCCGACGGCCGCCCTGTCCGGCGCGGAGACCGACGCCCTCGCCGAACGCGTCGAGGACCTGCGCCCCCAGGGGCTCGCCATCGTCTATGTCACCCACCTGCTGGCGGAGGTCGAACGGCTCGCGGACGCGGTGACGGTCCTGCGCGACGGACGGGTCGCGCACCAGGGCACGGTGGCCGGGCAGACCCGGGCCGAACTGGTCGCGGCGATCTCGGGCAGGCCGCCGGGGGACGCGCACGGGCCTCGCCGCGCGGCGGCCACGGACGTTCAGGACCCGCCGCCCGGGCCTGCCCGGGACACCCGGGAGCCGTGGCACGCGCCCGGTTCGGGCCTGCGCGAGCCGTGGCGGGCGCCCGGTTCGGACCTGCGCGAGCCGGGGCAGGGGCCTGGTTCGGGCCTGCGCGAGCCGGGGCAGGGGCCTGGTTCGGAGGCCCATGAACCACGGCGCACTCCCAGCCGAGACGGGCGCGACCCCGCGTACACGCCGGCCCCTGACGTCCCCGGCTCCCGGCGCACCTCGCCCCCGCCCCGGCTCGTCGTCCAAGCCCTGCGCGGCCCCGGCTTCGGCCCCGTCGACGTCACCGTCGCCGAAGGCGAACGGGTCGGTCTGTTCGGGCTCATCGGCTCCGGCCGGACCCGCGTGCTGGAGACGCTCTACGGCAGGCGCCGCGCCACCGCCGGAACGATCCGGGTCGGTGACCGCACCGTCGCCCCCGTCCGGCCGGCCGACGCACTCGCCGCCGGGATCGCGCTCGTGCCGGCGGACCGGCGCTCACAGGGCCTGTTCCCGTCCCTGTCCGCGCAGGACAACACACTGCTGCCGGCCGTCCGGCCCCTGTCCCGCCACGGCGTACGGGCGTTGCGCACCGAGCGGCGGGTGTTCGAGGCGCTTGCCACGGCGGTGGGGCTGCGTCCGGCCCGGCCCGGGCTGCCGGCGGGCGCGTTCTCCGGCGGCAACCAGCAGAAGCTCGTCCTCGGCCGGTGGATCAACGAGGCCCGGCACGTGGACGTCCTGCTGCTGGACGAGCCGACGCAGGGCGTCGACGTGGGCGCCCGGCAGGAGATCTACCGGGTCGTGTCGTCACTCGCCGCCGAGCGCGGCACCGCCGTGCTGTTCGCCTCCAGCGACCCCGAGGAGATCGTGGCGCTCGCCGACCGCTGCCTGATCGTCGCCGGGGGACGGATCGCCGGCGAACTCTCGGGTGCCGAACTCACCGAACAGGCCCTGCTGTCGGCCGTCCACACCCCCCTGCCCGCCGAAGGAGCAGCATGACCACCGCCGACCGCGTCCTCACGCGCCCCCGACTCCTGGCCACGGGCGGACTGGACACCGTACGCCGCAACCCGCTCCTCGTCGTGCTCGTCGCGATGGTGCTGGTCTTCCAGCTGACCACGGGCAGCTTCCTCGACCCGGCCAACCTGAGCGGCATCGCCACCGACGCCGCCACCCTCGCCATCGTCGCCGTCCCGCTGGCCCTGCTCGTCATCAGCGGCTACCTCGACCTGTCGGTCGGCTCCACGCTCGCCCTCGGCGGGCTGGTCGCGGGCTGGCTGGCCGGTCAGCACCACCAGTCGCCCGCCGTCGCCCTGCTGGGGGCGCTCGCCGCCGGGGCGGCGGTCGGGGCGGTGAACGGCGTCCTGTGCTGCTACTTCGGCCTGTCCGCGTTCATCGTCACCCTGGGGATGCTGACCGCCGTACGGGGCCTGGCACAGCAGCTGTTCCCGCTGCCGCTGAGCGGCTTCGGCTCCGGGTTCGCCTGGATCGGCGGGGCGCGGATCGCCGGGGTCGCGGCGCCGGTCGTCATCGCGGCCCTGGTGCTGGCGGCGGGCGTGCTCTTCCTGGCGCTCACCCCGGCCGGACGGCACGTCTTCGCCATCGGCGTCAACCGGGAGGCCGCCCACCTCTCCGGCATCCAGGTCCGCCGTACCCCGTTCGCGCTGTTCGTCGTCACCGGCGTGGCCGCCGCCCTGGCCGGGGCCGTCAAGGCGTCGGTGCTGGACAGCGTGGTCGCCGGAACCTCCGGGGCCGGGTTCGAACTGACCGTGCTCACCGCGGTGCTGCTCGGCGGAGTCGCCCTCACCGGCGGCACCGGCTCGATCCTCGGCGTCCTGCTCGGCGTGCTCTTCCTCGGCGGCCTGCAGAACGGCCTGACCCTGCTCAACGTGCCGACGTTCTGGCAGCAGATGGCCCAGGGCGTTGCCCTGGTGGCCGGCGCGGCCCTCGCGTACTTCGCACCCCGCACGGGGCGCTGACCCACCTCGTCCCTCCCCGAACCCGAACCCGAACCCGAACCCGAACCCGAACCCGAACCCGAAATGAGGTCACCCGTGAGCGACACCGCTCCCACCCTCGTCCTGACCGGCGGCCAGGTCCTCACCGTCGACGCGGACTTCACCGTCGCCGAAGGCGTGGCCCTGCGCGGCCGGGACATCCTGGCCGTGGGCAGCGACGCGGAGATGCGCGCCCTGGCCGGACCCGGCACTCGGATCGTCGAACTGGGCGGCCGGACCGTGCTGCCGGGCATCAACGACTCGCATCTGCACGGAGCCGCCTACGGGATGACGAAACCGCCCTTTGCCATCGACGTCGGCCATCCGGCGGTGAGTTCCCTCGCGGACATCGCCGAAGCCGTGGGCCGGGCGGTGCGGGACGCCCCGGACGGCGAGTGGATCGTCGGCCTGGGCTGGGACCCCGGCTATCTCGCCGAGTGCCTGGCCGATCCGGGCCGTTTCCCGCACCGCCGGGACCTGGACGCGGTGGCGCCGCACCACCCGGTCTGTCTGACCGACTTCTCCTCGCACATGGTGTGGGCCAACTCCGAGGCGCTGCGCCGCTGCGGCATCGACGCGGACACCGCGCCCCCGCCCGGCGGCGTCATCGACCACGACCCCGACGGCCGGCCGACCGGCATCCTGCGCGAGGCCGCCGGGCGGCTCGTCCAGGCCGAACTGCCCGCGCCCACCGTCGCCCAGCGCCGCCAGGCCATCCAGGGCGTGATCAGCGAGCTGCACACACGCGGCATCACCAGCTACACCGAGCCGGGCCTCGGCCCCGGCGGCGCCGGAACCCTGTTCGGCGGCCTGAGCACCGACAACTGGACCGCGTACGCCGAACTCGCGGCGAGCGGCGAACTCCAGGCCCGGGTCAGCGTCCTGCTGCTGCCCGCCCCCATGGGAGGCTCCGCCGACGACGTCCGCGAGGGCCTGGCAGAACTGCGCCGGCCCGAGTCGGCCGACCCCCGGCTGCTGCGGGCCATCGGCGTCAAGGTCTTCGGCGACGGCGTACCGCCCAACCGCACGGCCTGGATGAGCGAGCCCTACCCGGAAGGCGGTCACGGCGCCCTCTGTGTGCACGGCGACACCCCCGCCCTCCAGGCGGACGAACTGCGCGAGATGATCCGGGTCGCCCACGAAGCCGGTTTCCAGCTCGGCGTGCACGTCACCGGCGACCGGGCCATCGACACGGTCGTGGACGCCTTCGTCGCCGCGAACACCGCCGCGCCCCGCCCCGACGCCCGCCACTACGTCATCCACGGCGACTTCATCAGCCCCGGCAGCCTGGCCAAGCTCGCCGCACACGGCTACGGCGTCAATATGAACCCCGCCATCAAATGGACCATCTCCGACCTGATGGACGAGGTCGTGGGCCCCGAACGCTCCGCCTACCAGTGGCCGGTGCGCTCCGCGCTCGACGCCGGGGTACGGGTCTGCGCCAGCTCCGACGCGCCGATCACCGAGCCCGACTGGCGGCAGGGCGTGGCCTCGATGATGCTCCGGGAGTCCAAGGCCAGCGGCCGGCCCAGCGGCCCCGAACAGTGCGTGCCGCTCGCCGACGCCCTGCGCGCCTACACGGCCACCGCCGCCTGGCAGGACTTCGCCGACGACTTCAAAGGCACCGTCGAACCGGGCCGGGCCGCCGACCTGTGCGTCCTGGACCGGCCCCTGCTGGGCCTCGACCCGCACGAGATCACCGAAGTGCGGGTGGATCTCACCGTGTTCGACGGGCGAGTGGTCTTCGAACGCTGATCCGGCGACCGGCCACCCGGCACACCGCGTAGACGCCGAACGAGATCGTCGTGACGTAGGGGCTGATGGGGATGCTGCTGCCCAGCGCGAGCAGGATGCCGCCCTCGATCGAGGCCACGGCGAACAGCACGCTCAGCACGGGCAGCAGCACCGGCGACGCGGTGACCCGGGCGGCGGCAGCGGCCGGGGTGACGACCAGGCTGAGCACCAGCAGCGCGCCGACGACCTGCACCGACAGGGCGACCGCGAGGCCGAGCACCAGCATGAACGCGAAGGACAGCGCCCGCACCGGCACCCCGCGCGCCTCTGCCACGTCCGGATCGGTGCTGGCGAAGGCGAGCGGACGCCACATGACCGCCAGAGCGGCCAGCACCAGCACGGACGTGCCCAGCAGCCACGACATCTGCGGGGTGTCCACGGCCACGATCTGCCCGGTGAGCAGCCCGAACTTGTTGGCCGCCCGGCCCTGGTAGAGGGCCAGGAAGAGCACGCCCAGGCCCAGCCCGAACGGCATGATGATGCCGATCACCGAGTTGCGGTCGCGGGCCCGTGTCCCCAGCACCCCGATGACGCCGGCCGCCAGGAGCGAGCCGGCGATCGACCCCGCCACGATGTTCACGCCCAGCAGCAGCGCCGCCGAGGCGCCCGCGAAGGACAGTTCGCTGATGCCGTGCACCGCGAACGGCAGGTCCCGCATCAGCACGAACACCCCGGCCAGCCCGCCCACGAGCCCCAGCGCCACGCCCGCGAGGAGGGAGTTGCGGACCAGGGCGAGGAGTTCGCCGTAGTCGGTGAAGTCGAAGATCTGGTGCCAGATCCCGGCCGCGAGCGTCATGCGCGTACTCCGTCCGTCTCGTCCGACGGCTCGGGATGGTGTGCCGGTGCGGCCGGTTCGTCGGGCGCGCCCGCGACCACCACCCGGCCGCGCACCCGCACGACGTCGACCTGCGTGCCGTACAGCCTGGACAGCGACTCGGAGGTCAGCACCTCGTCCGGGGTGCCGACGCGGTGGCCGCCGGGGGCCAGGTACAGCACCCGGTCGACCATTCCCAGCACCGGGTTGATCTCGTGCGTCACGAAGACCACCGCCGTGCCGTGGGAGCGGCGCCGGGCGTCGATCAGTTCGGTGACGGCCCGCTGGTGGTTCAGGTCGAGCGACAGCAGCGGCTCGTCGCACAGCAGGATCCGCGGGTCGGTGGCCAGGGCCTGCCCGATGCGGACGCGTTGCCGTTCGCCGCCCGACAGCATCCCGAGCGGCACATCGGCGTAGGACGACGCCCCGACCGCCTCGAGGATCTCGTCCACCCGGCGACGGACCCCGCCGGTGCGCAGCCGTGGCCCGAAGCGGTGCCCGTCGATGCCGAACCGTACGAGGTCCCGGGCGCGCAGCATGGCCTGCGCGGACAGCGCGGCCTGCTGCGGGACGTAGCCGACGTCCCGGGCGGCGTCGCGGGCGGGGCGGCCGAGGACGGTCAGCGTCCCGGCGGACAGCGGCCGGCGGCCCAGCAGCGCCCGTACGAAACTGGTCTTGCCCGCACCGTTCGGCCCCAGCACGGCCAGGAACTCCCCGGCCCGTACGTCGAGATCGAGGCCGCTCCACACCTCGCGGGCACCGTACGACAGGGCCGCGCCGCGCAGACTGATGACAGGAACGCCGCCCTGCCGGGATATCGGGGTCACTTGGCCAGTGCGCTCGCGAGCGCGTCGACATTGGCGGTCATCCAGCCGAGGTAGTCCTTGCCCTGAGGCAGGGTCTCGGTCACGGGCACGACGGGAATGCCGGCCGCCTTGGCCGCCGCCTCGGTCTTCTCGGTCTGCGGGCCGGTGGTCTGCTCGTTGTAGACGAGGGCCTCGACCTTCCTGCCGCTGAACAGCGCCAGGTTCTCCCGGAGGATCCGCGGGGAGACGTCGTCACCCTCCTCGATCGCCTCGCTGAACTCCGCGGGCGTCCGGTTGACCAGGCCGCTCGCCTCGGTCATGTACAGCGGCACGGGCTCGGTGATCGCCACGCCCGCACCGCCGTGCGCCTTCCTGATCCGGGCCTCCTTCGCCTCCAGTGGCCTGAGCCCGGCCTTGAAGGCGGCGGCGTTCTTCTCGAAGACGGCCGCGTCGGACGGGTCGGCCTCGGTGAGGGCCGCGGCTGTACGGTCGGCGACCTTGGCGACGGTGGGGAAGTCGTACCAGACGTGCTCGTTCAGCTCGCCGCCCTTCGGCGCGGTCTTGCCGGAGACCTTGACCGCGTCGATCACCCGGGCGGAGTCGTTGTGGCCGCCCTTCAGCATGCGGCCGACGAAGTCGTCGTAACCGCCGCCGTTCTCCACGACGACCTCGGCCTTGGACAGCGCCAGCTGGTTCTGGGGGTCGGCCTCGTAGGAGTGCGGGTCCTGGTCGGGGTCGCTGATGATCGAGGTGACGTCGACTCTGTCGCCCCCCACGCGCCGCACGATGTCGCCGTAGACGTCGGTGGAGGCGACCACCGCGACGCGGCCCGGTGTGCTCTGGCCGCCGGTGGAGTCCGACGAGCTGCCGCAGCCCGCGAGAAGGGCCAGTGACGCGCTGGTCAGCAGCGCCAGGCGGCGGGACGTGGACAGGGACATGGCTCCTCCATGACGGACGTGCACTGGGTACTTGGCAGCGCCACGCTAGATGGGAATGAATGTCAAAAGCGGGTTCCGGCCGAAGTCATGTGAAAACCATTGCCAATTGTTGAAGCAGGAGATCTGGACTGGAAATCCAGGCATTGGACACGTAGTCTAAATCCATGCGAGAGACTCTGACCGCGGAACGGGATGCGATCCTCGCCGCGCTGACACCGGTCGTCGAAGGAATCGCCGCGACCTTCGGGCCGGTCTGCGAAGTCGTGCTGCACGACTACCGGAACCCGGAGAAGTCGGTGGTCGCCGTCGCCGGATCGGTGACCGGGCGGACGGTGGGCGGCGCGATGAGCGAGATCGGCATGCGCGTGCTCGCCGGGGGTGACGAGGCGGCCGACGAGCTGAACTACGTGACCCGCACCCGGAACGGGACGCTGGTGAAGTCCTCCACGATGGTGCTGCGGGATTCCACGGGGGCCGTGTTCGGCGCGCTCTGCGTCAACGTGGACGTCAGCGCCGTCACCCAGGTCCACGGCCTGCTCGGCGCGCTCGCCGGAATCCGCCCCGAGCCGGCGGAGCTGCCGACCACCACCTTCGGCAACGACATCGACGCCGTGGTCGACGCCCTCGTGGACGTCCACCAGTCGAAGCAGCGGGGGAGCTGGGCGGAACTGGACCGCGCGGAGCGCCTGGAGCTGTTCGGCGGGCTGGACACACGCGGCGTCTTCGCCGTGCGGGGCGCCGTTGAACAGGTCGCCGCCCGGCTCGGGATCTCCCGCGCCTCCGCCTACAACTACCTCTCCCAGGCCCGGGCCGCCCACGACACTGCCACCGGAGGACCCGCGTGACGACCACCACCCCACCGGTCACCCTCGACGACGTCCGGGACGCCGCCGCCCGGCTCAAGGGCGTCGCCCACCGCACCCCGGTGCTGCGTTCCCGCACGCTTGACGCACTCGCCGGTGCCGAGATCCACCTCAAGTGCGAGAACTATCAGCGCGTCGGCGCCTTCAAGTTCCGCGGCGCCTACAACGCCGCCTCCCGCCTCACCCCAGAGCAGCTGTCGCGGGGCATCGCCGCCTACTCCTCCGGCAATCACGCCCAGGCCGTCGCCCTGGCCGCCCGTGAGCTCGGAACCACCGCCGTGATCGTCATGCCGGAGGACGCCCCGCCCTCCAAGCGGGCGGCCACCGCCGGCTACGGCGCCGAGATCGTCACCTACGACCGCTACACCGGCGACCGCGTGGCCATCGCCGAGGCCCTGGCCGCCGAACGGGGTCTCACCCTCATCCCGCCGTACGAGCACCCGCATGTGATGGCCGGCCAGGGCACGGCCGCCCTCGAACTCCTCGAAGAGACGGGGGAGTTGGGGGCGATCGTGACACCGGTCGGTGGCGGCGGGCTCATGGCCGGGAGTGCCACGGTGGCCAAGGGGCTGCACCCGGACATCCGCATGATCGGCGTCGAACCGGAGGCCGGGGACGACACCAAGCGTTCGCTGGAGGCCGGACGGCGGATCAGCATCCCGGTGCCGCACACGATCGCCGACGGACAGGCCCTGTACACACCGGGCGAACTCACCTTCTCCGTCAACCGGCGGCTCGTCGACGAGATCGCGCTGGTCACCGACGACGAGATCCGGGACGCGATGCGGTTCGCCTTCGAACGCCTGAAGATCGTCCTCGAGCCGAGCGGTGCCACCCCGCTCGCCGCCCTGCTGACCGGCCGCGCGGGTCCTCTCCCGCAGCGCGTGGGCGTCATCCTCTCCGGCGGCAACATCGACGCCGGACGCTTCGCCGAGCTCTGCGGAAACGAGGTCTGATCGGGCGTTCTTCGGTGGCGGCCCCGGATGGACGGGCGGACGATTGAGGGGTAGGAGGCCGGCCGCCGACGGCGGTGTCCAGGGCCGCCGGGGAGACCGGCCCCCGGCCGCGGTGCGCCGCGGTCGGAAGGGAGCGCGTCATGTTGGAAGTGAAGACGCTCGACAAGCCGGACGAGCGGCGTGATTTTCCCCGCGGTCACCTCGAAGCCGTCCATATGACGGAACTCGACTTCGCCGTGGCGACCTTCGAGCCCGGCTGGCGCTGGTCCGAGTCCGTGGCCCCGATCGCGGGCACCGCCAGCTGTCAGATGCACCACAACGCCTACATGCTCCAGGGTCGCATGCACATTCGCATGGACGACGGCGGTGAGAGCGAGGTCGGCCCCGGCGACGTCTTCGTCTGCACGCCCGGTCACGACGCCTGGGTGGTGGGCGACGAGCAGGTCGTGGTCTACGACTTCCAGGGGCAGTCGGCGAGGGAGTTCGCGAAGAAGTAGCGCCCTCTTGCTCTTCGGAAACCGATCGGTTTACGCTTCCCTCCGTGGGAAACCGATCGGTTTCCCGTGTGGAGAACACGAGGGAGACCCCTATGACCGCCATCGAAGGTTCCGTCGCGCTGGTCACCGGCGGCAGCCGCGGCATCGGCCGGGCCCTGGTCGAGGCCCTGTACGAGCGGGGTGCCGAGAAGGTGTACGCCACCGCCCGCGACCCGCGCACCGTCACGCACCCCGACGCCGTGCCGCTCGCGCTGGAGGTCACCGACCCCGCGTCCGTCACAGCTGCGGCCGAGCGGGCGCGGGACGTCACCCTGCTGATCAACAACGCGGGCGCGTCGGTGAATGCGAACTTCCTCGACTCGCCCGTCGAGGACGTCCGCCGGGAGTTCGAGACCAACTTCTACGGGCCGCTCCTGGTGACCCGGGCCTTCGTCCCCGTCATCGAGCGCAACGGCGGCGGCCACATCCTCAACCTGCACTCCGTGCTGTCGTGGATCGGCCTCGCCGGCTCCTACAGCGCGTCCAAGGCCGCCTTCTGGTCCCAGACCAACTCGCTGCGACTCGATCTGAAGCCGCGGGGCATCGAGGTCACCGGCCTGCACGTCGGGTATGTCGACACCGATCTGACCGCCGCCGTCGACGCTCCGAAGTCCACGGCGGAGAGTGTCGCGGCCCAGGCCCTCGACGGGGTCGCGTCGGACGCCTACGAGGTCCTGGCCGATGACATCTCCCGGCAGGTCAAGGCCGGTCTTGCGGCCGACCCCGCCGCTCTCTACCCGCAGCTCGCCGTCGCCTGATCACGCCCTGGGTCACACCGGCAGCAGCCGTGCCACCAGCGCGCTGAGCTGTCCGACATTGCGGCACTCGTGCATCTCGACCAGCTCGGCATAGAGCGGCGCGACGGAATCGCCCGTGCCCCACAGGGAGCGCTGCTCGGGGTTCAGCCAGTAGACGCGGCGCGCCCGTCCGGCGATCCGCCGTACGGCGGGCAGATTCGGGTCGCTCCGGTTCGTCCGGGCGTCACCGAGGACGAACACGGTCGTGCGCGGACCGACCGCGTCGCCGTAGATCTCGGCGAACTCGCCCAGCGCCGTCCCGTAGTCGCTGCTGTCGTGCCATCCGGTGAGGGTGGCCTCCGCCCCGATGCGGACGCTGAGCCCCTCCGGGTCCGCGGTGCCGTGCCTCAGGAGCGCGGTCACCTCGTCGATCCGGTTGACGAAGGCGAACACCCGCACCTTGCTGAACTGGTCGTGCAGCGCCTGGACCAGCAGCATCGTGAAGTCCGAGAACCCGGACACCGACCCCGACACATCGCACAGCAGCACCAGTTCGGGGCGGGCCGGGCGGCGCCGGCGCAGCACCGGCTTCATCGGCACCCCGCCCGTCGACAGCGAACCGCGCAGGGTCCGCCGCAGATCGATCGTGCCCCGGGAGGCGCGGCGGCGCCGGGCCGCGAGCCGGGTCGCGAGCTTGCGGGCGAGCGGCTGGACCGCCCTGCGCAGCTCCGCCAGCCGGGCCTTCCCGGCGAACAGGAAGTCCACCTGGTCGGCGGTCGGGGCCACCGCCCGCCGGGCGATCTCGTCCCGGTCCCGCCGCTCGGCGACCCGACGCCGCGCCTCCGTGGCCACCAACGCGCGGAAACCGTCGATGCGTCGCCGGATCTCGTCCTCCAGCAGCCGGTCGGCGAAGCCCGAACCGCCGCCCTGCCCACGCACGTTGTCGCGGACCCGGGCGAGCAGGGTCTGCGGGCGCAGCCGTTCGAGCGCCTGGTACGACGACCAGCCGTCCGACTCCGGCGAGGAGCCGTAGCCCCCGAAACCGTCGACCGCCTCGACCGCAAGCCGGCCCAGCATCGCCTGGTCGTCGGCGGCGAGTGCCGCTGCCAGCCGGTCGCGCAGATCGTCCCGTCCGGCGGCCTTCTGCTCCGGGCCGCCGACGCCGCGCGGGAAGTACAGGTCGAAGACCGGGTCGAACACCTGCCGTTGCCCGGTGCCGTGCAGCAGCGTCGCCGCCAGCCCCTCGCGCAGCAGCTCCCGGTCCGTGAGACCGAGCGCCTCGATCGCCTGCCCCGCGTCGACCGTCTCCCCGGTGCCGATCCGGATGCCGTGCGCGCGCAGCGCCCCGACCAGGGACGTCAGCCGTTCCGCGACGCCCGGGCCCGTCGGGGTGGTCACAGCGCGTCCAGGTCGAGCTTGGCGCTCGCCTTGAGGACGTCCTCCTGATGCTTGAGGAGCACGCCCAGGGTGGCCCGCACGACCGTCTCGTCCAGAGTGCCGGCGCCCAGCGCGAGCAGTGTGCGCGCCCAGTCGATGGTCTCGGCGACCGACGGCACCTTGCGCAGATCCATCGCCCGCAGCGCGCCCACCACCCGGACGACCGAGCGGGCCAGCGCCTCGTCGAGCCCCGGCACCTTCAGCCGTACGATCCGGCGCTCCAACTCCTCGTCCGGGAAGCCGATGTGGAGGAAGAGGCAACGGCGGCGCAGCGCCTCGGACAGCTCCCGGCTCGCGTTGGAGGTCAGGACGACGAAGGGGCGGCGCGTCGCCGAGATGGTGCCCAGCTCGGGCACGGTCACCTGGAAGTCGCTGAGCACCTCCAGGAGCAGGCCCTCCACCTCGACGTCCGCCTTGTCGGTCTCGTCGATCAGCAGCACCTTCGGGTCGTCACCCCGGATGGCCGTGAGCAGCGGCCGGGTGAGCAGGAACTCCTCGCTGAAGATGTCCGTGCGCGTCTCGTCCCACGACTCGTCGCGGCCCGCGCTGATGCGCAGGAGCTGCTTGGCGTGGTTCCACTCGTACAGCGCCCGGGACTCGTCGACCCCCTCGTAGCACTGGAGGCGCACGAGCCGTGCGTCCGCGACCTCGGCGACGGCCTTGGCGAGCTCCGTCTTGCCGACCCCGGCCGGGCCCTCGACCAGCAGCGGCTTGCCCAGACGGTCGGCGAGGAAGACGGTCGTGGCGACGGCGGGCGAGGCGAGATACCCGGTCCCGGCCAGACGTGCGGAGACGTCGTCGACGGATGTGAACAACGGGGCCTCCAGGACGGCGGCGATGGTCAGTGGACTATCTAAGCGCTTGTTCAGCCAGGATGTCACGGGGGTTCCGGGTACCGGAAGGTGGTAGACCGATCGGTTTCCCCGCTCTCCGGGGCGAGGTAGCCTCACCTCTATGGCCACCACAGACAAGGCGTCCACCCGGGAGCGGCTGCTCGACGCGGCGGCCGAGATCTTCTACCGCGAGGGCGTCTCCGTCGGTGTGGAGGCGCTGTGCCGGAGCGCCGGGGTCTCGAAGCGGTCCATGTACCAGCTCTTCGCGAGCAAGGACGAGGTTCTGGCGGCGAGCCTGGCCCGGCGGCTCCCGGAGTACGAGGCACGGCTGGTGCCCGGCCCGCAGGAGGAGACCGGCACTCCGCGCGAGCGGATACTGCATGTCTTCGACCGGCTGGAGAAGGCCTCCGCCGAACCCGCCTACCAGGGCTGCCCCTATCTCGCCGCGCTGGTCGAGCTCAAGGATCCCGGGCACCCGGCGAGTGCGGTCGCCCGCGGGGCGAAGGAGCGGCTGCTGGGCTTCTTCCGCGCACAGGCCGAGGAGGGCGGCGCGCGGGACGCGGAGCTGCTCGCCCGGCAGCTGATGCTGGTCTTCGACGGGGCCGGCGCCCGGGCAGGGGCCGGAATCGAGACCCTGGACGGCCTGACCACGGCGACCGTGACCACGCTGCTGGACGCGTCCGCCATGCGGTGAAGGGACGGCCGCCGAAAGCGACCGTCCCCGTGACCGCCGAAGCGACCGCCCCACCCCCGCGACCGCCGAAAGCGGCCCCCTCGTAACCGTCCTGGTCGTCACGCCACCGCGACCGCCCCGACAGCCGGAGTGTGCAGCGTCCGCCGGGCCGTGGCCAGGCTCGTGCCCGGCGTCACCACCGCCGCGACCGCGACGACCGCCACGCCGATGCCGAAGAACTCGCCCGGCACCACCTCGTCCGTGCGCACCACCGTGAAGGGGACGACCCCCGCCAGCGCCGCCAGCGTGCCGAAGAACACCCCGGTGGCCATCAGGATCAGCCCTTCGGCCCCCACGAGCCCGAGCACCTGCCCCGGAGTGGCCCCCGCGAGGCGCTGCTGCCCGAACTCCCGGATCCGGTAACTGGTCGCCGCGTAAAGCGAGTTGACCAGCATGACGCACACGAAGACCACGATGATCCCGACGACCGTGAAGTTGAGCGTCTCGAGGGTCTTCGCGTCGACCGACTTCACCGCCCCCGAGGCCTCGATGGCATCGCTCTCCACCACCTGCATGGTCAGCGTCGCCGTGGCGACCGCCGTGAACAGGATCAGCGACATCAGGATCCCGGCGAGCTGCCCGGCCCGCTCGCGCAGATTGCGCACCGCAAGCCAGCCGCTCGCGCCGCTCAGCGGCAGCCGGTCCAGCACAGCCGCCAGCAGCCGCGGCGCCCGCAGCGCGCACCCGACGGACAGCAGGATCGCCCCGTACGTCGGCGGCGCCATCAGCGCGGCGTCCGTCGCCGAGAACACGAACGTCGAGGTCGCCGACGCGGCACCGGCCACCAGAGCCGCGTAGGCGAGGACCGTCCGCGCCCGGCCCCGCCGCCGGCTCCTACCCGTCGCACGCCGCACGGCGAGGAACGCGGCCCCCACCGCGGCGAGCAGCGTGACGCCGATACCGGACGCCGACGCCACCGGACCGAAGGAGTGCTCGACGGACCGGGCCACCTGACCGCTGTCCCGGAACACCTCCAGCAGCGCCCGGCCGCCGAGCAGCGCCGGGCCGATCGCCAGCGCGGCGCCCACCAGGGCCACGGCCAGCGCCTCACCCACGACCATCCGCTTGAGCTGCGCCGGAGTCGCCCCCGAGCAGCGCAACAGCTCCATCTCGGCGGCCCGCTGACGCACGTTCACCGTCAGCGTCGAGGCGATCGCGAAGAACACCAGCAGGCTGCCGTAGCCGCCGACCACGCCCGCCGCGGTGGACAGGGTCTCCTTGCTCACCGAGTCCACGCCCGGCTGCCCGGCCGTGTCGTGCATCGAGTTGAACGTCATGACGATCGCCGCGCCGAGGAACGCGGACAGCAGGGTCGCGAGAAACCGCCCGGGCCGCTGCCGTATCGACCGCATCGCGAGGACGAACACGGCTCACACCCCCGTCCGCACGTCGTCGCCCAGGTGCGCCAGCCGCTCCGCGACCGCGTCGGCCGTCGGCGCGTCCATCCGGCCCGCGAGCCGGCCGTCCGCCAGGAACAGCACGGTGTCGGCGTACGAGGCGGCGACCGGGTCGTGCGTCACCATCACCACGGTCCGGCCGTGCACCCGCACCGCCTGCCGGAGCAGTCGCAGCACGTCCCGCGCGCTGCGCGTGTCCAGCGCGCCCGTCGGCTCGTCCGCGAAGATCACCCGCGGTTCGGTGACGAGCGCCCGGGCGATCGCGACCCGCTGGCGCTGACCGCCCGACAACTGATCGGGCCGGTGTCCGAGCCGGTCACCCAGTCCCACCGCGGTCAGTACGTCGCGGACCCGCTGCCGGTTCACCCGCCGCCCGGCCAGCTTCAGCGGCAGCACCGTGTTCTGAGCGACGGTCAGCGTCTCCAGCAGGTTGTACTGCTGGAACACGAACCCGATCCGGCCACGCCGGAACCTCGTCAGCTCGGCCTCGCCGCCGCCCGTCAGCTCCGTGCCGTCGACCTGCACGATCCCGCTGTCGGGCCGGTCGAGCCCCGCAGCACACTGCAACAGCGTCGACTTGCCGGAACCGGACGGCCCCATCACCGCCGTGAACGTGCCACGCCCCAGACCGAGCGTCACATCGTCCAGGGCGGTCACGGCGCTGTCGGCGCTCCCGTACGTCTTGGTGACCTTGACCAGCCGCAGCGCCTCGGCCGCGGGCCCCGGGTCCTGGTCCTTTCGTGCACCGGTGCGCACCATCGTCGTCCCCCTCCGTCCGACACGCCCTGTGTCTCGTCCTCGACGCTACGGAGAAGGTGACGTGACCACACTGGCCGCAGAACCCGTATCGGGGGGTGTACTCAGCGACACCCCGGGGGTACCCGATCACACCAGCACCGAAAGGGTTGACCCGGCATGCAGATCGATCTGAAGGGCCGCACCGCGCTGGTGACCGGCTCCACGCAGGGCATCGGCGCCGCGATCGCCTCGGGCCTGGCCCGGGCGGGCGCCAGGGTGGGTGTCAACGGCCGCTCGCCCGGGCGGGTGCGGGAGGCCGTGGACCGGATGCGGGGCGAGGTCCCCGGCGCCGACCTGGTGCCCGTGGCCGCCGATGTGACGACCGAAGAGGGCGCGGGGCAGGCGGTGGACGCCCTGGGGCAGGTGGACATCCTCGTCAACAACCTCGGCGTCTTCGAGTCCGCCGACCCCCTGCAGATCAGCGACGACGAGTGGCGGCGCTACTTCGAGGTGAACGTGCTGGCCGCCGTACGCCTCACCCGGCTCGTCCTGCCCGGTATGACCGGACGCGGCTGGGGCCGGGTGCAGTACATCGCCAGCGACTCGGCGGTCGTCGTCCCCGCCGAGATGATCCACTACGGCATGTCGAAGACCGCCCTGCTCGCGGTGAGCCGGGGCTTCGCCAAGCAGGCGGCCGGCACCGGCGTCACGGTGAACTCCGTCATCGCCGGGCCGACCCACACCGGCGGCGTCGAGGACTTCGTCTACCAGCTCGTCGACCGCGACCTGCCCTGGGACGAGGCCCAGCGCGCCTTCATGCGACAGCACCGGCCGCAGTCCCTGCTCCAGCGGCTGATGGAGCCGGAGGAGATCGCGAACATGGTCGTCTACCTGGGCTCCGACCAGGCCTCGGCGACCACGGGCGGTGCCCTGCGCGTCGACGGCGGCTACGTCGACTCGATCCTGCCCTGAGCCCCGGGCCCGTCCCCGGTCACCAGGATCACCTCCAGCGTGCGCGGACCGTGCACCCCCTCGACCCGGTCCAGCTCGATGTCACTGGTCGCCGACGGCCCGGAGATCCAGGTCAACGGCCGTGCCGGGTCGAGCCGTTCGAGGCCCTGCGGCACCGACGACACGACCTGCCCGGGGACGCGCACGACGCAGATGTGGTGGTCCGGGACGAGGGTGATCCGGCGCCGGCCCTGGTCGGGCGAGCCGTCCAGCACGATGGTGCCGGTCTCCGCGATCGCGACCGCACAGGCCGTCACGACACTGTCCACCCGGTCGAGTTCGCCCGGAGTGCTCTCCGCCCGGTCCGCCACCCGCGTCACCCCGGTCCGCTCCAGCCACGCCGAGTCCAGCCCGGGCGGCACCAGCACCGAAGCCGACCCGCGCTTGTCGAGCAGCCCCGCGAGCAGCCCGGCCAGCCCCTCGGCGTCCGTGCGGTGCACGATCGCGCGGTAGTCCGCCAGATTCTCGGCCAGCAGCTCGACGGTCTGCTCGGCACTCCGGTCCCCGTGCTCGCGCACGTAGTCACGAGGAACCGCCTGCTCGTACGGACCGTCGTCCCGGGGCACGTCCGCCAGCGCGCGCCGCACCCGACCGAGGATCCGCTCCCTGCTGTTCACTTGGCACCGTCCTTCCCACCACGCGTGCGCTGCCACCAGTCCCGGAACGGCTCGGCGGGCACCGGCGGCAGATCCCGGGTACCGCTCCAGGCCCGGCCCGGCCCCGGCAGCGTACGGGGATGGAAACGGCGGGTCCGGGAGGCGGCGCGCTGGCCGGTGCGCAGCGCGCCCGGGTGCGTGAACGCCCAGCGGGCCGCCCGCATGGCCGCACGCTCGGCGGCATGCCCCTTCGCCGGACGCAGCACCACCTTGTTGCCCTCGCGGGTGACCTCACCGCCCTCCACGACCCGTTCCCGCAGATGCACCAGCACCTCGGGGATGTCGATGGCGACCGGGCACACCTCGTAGCACGCCCCGCACAGCGAGGACGCGTAGGGCAGCGAGGCATCGATCTCGCTGGCCGTGCCCCGCAGTTGAGGGCTGAGGATCGCGCCGATCGGACCCGGGTACACCGAGCCGTAGGCGTGGCCGCCGGCCCGCTCGTACACCGGGCAGACGTTGAGACACGCCGAGCAGCGGATGCAGCGCAGCGCCTGCCGGCCGACCTCGTCGGCGAGGGTGTCGGTGCGGCCGTTGTCCAGCAGCACGAGGTGGAACGTGCCGGGCCCGTCCTGGTCCGTCGTGCCGGTCCACGTCGAGGTGTAGGGGTTCATGCGCTCGGCCGTGGAGGAGCGGGGGAGGGTCTGCAGGAACACCTCCAGGTCCCGCCATGTCGGCACGATCTTCTCGATGCCGACGACCGAGATCAGCGTCTCGGGCAGGGTCAGGCACATCCGGCCGTTGCCCTCCGACTCCACGACCACCAGGGTGCCTGTCTCGGCGACCATGAAGTTGGCGCCGGAGATGCCGACCTTGGCGCGCAGGAACTTCTCCCGAAGATGCAGCCGGGCCGCCTCGGCGAGTTCGGCGGGCGTGTCGGTGAGGCCCTCGGGGGCCGCGCGGCCCCACTCGCTCATCTCGGAGCGGAAGATGTCCCGGATCTCGCCCCGGTTGCGGTGGATGGCCGGGACGAGGATGTGCGACGGCCGGTCCTTGCCCAACTGCACGATCAGCTCGGCGAGATCGGTCTCGTAGGCGCGGATGCCCTCGGCCTCCAGCGCCTCGTTGAGACCGATCTCCTGCGTGGCCATCGACTTGACCTTGACGACCTCCGACTCGCCCGTCATCTTCACGAGCTGGGTCACGATCTCGTTGGCCTCGTCGGCGTCGGCCGCCCAGTGGACGATGCCGCCGGCCGCAGTGACCGACTCCTCCAACTGCTCCAGATAGCGGTCGAGATGGCGCAGCGTGTGGTCCTTGATCCGCTTGCCCGCCTCGCGCAGCTCGGCCCAGTCGGACACCTCCGTCACGGCCTTCGCCCGCTTGGCGCGGATGGTGTGCGTGGCGTGCCGCAGATTGCCGCGCAGGGTCTCGTTGCCCACGGCCTCCCGCGCGGCCTCCGGAAACGCCGGCATGCCGAGATACGTCCCGCTCATAGGGCCGGTTCCTCCTCCGTGCTCGCCAGGATCTCCGCGAGGTGCACCGGCCGCATGCCGGTCCGCAGCCGGGTCATCGTCCCGCCGAGGTGCATCAGACAGGAGTTGTCGGCCGCGCACAGCACCTCGGCGCCCGTCGACTCGGCGTTGCATACCTTGTCGGCGCCCATCGCCGCCGAGACATCGGAGTTCTTCAGCGCGAAGGTGCCGCCGAACCCGCAGCATTCGTCGGCCCCCGGCAGCTCGGCCAGCTCCAGACCCTTCACTGCCTGGAGCAGCCGCCGCGGCCGGTCGCCGAGCCCGAGTCCGCGCAGCCCGTGACAGGTCGGGTGGTACGTCACCTTGTGCGGGTAGTACGCCCCGACGTCCGTCACGCCCAGCACATCCACCAGGAACTCCGTGAGTTCGTACGTCTTCGGCACCACCGGCGCCAGGGTGGCCGCGAGGGTGTCCCCACGTCCCTCGGCCCGGGCCCGCTCGCCCATCCGCGGATACAGCTCGCGCACCATCGCCCCGCACGACCCGGACGGCGTCACGATCGCCTCGTACTCCCCGAAGACATCGGAGAAATGCCGGGCGAGCGGCTCGGCCTCGTGACGGTATCCGGTGTTGTAGTGCGCCTGCCCGCAGCAGGTCTGCGCCATCGGGAAGTCGACGTCGACGCCCAGTCTGGTCAGCAGTTTCACCACGGCGCGCCCGGTGTCCGGATACAGCGTGTCGTTGACGCAGGTCAGGAACAGGGCGACACGCATCGCGGCTCCTTGTGGTCGATCATCGGATGAGTGAAGCGTAGTGCGGGGACAAGACCCGGGGGAGACCCCGTCAGTCCCCGGCGAGCCGGTCCTGCGCGGCGCGCCACCGCTCGGTCCCGCCGCGCGGCTCGTACCGCGTGAGCGGCTGCGTCCGGACGAGCAGCCGCCGCGTCCCGTCCAGGTCACCGACCAGACCGTGCGCCCGCGCCTGCACCAGCACATTGCCCAGGGCGGCGGCCTCCGTCGGCCCGGCGACCACCGGCAGCCCGCAGGCGTCGGCGGTCAGCTGGCACAGCAACGCGTTGCGCGTACCCCCTCCCACCACATGCACCACGTCGACCGGATGCCCGGCGAGCCGCTGGGCGTCCCGCACGGCCTTGCGATGCGCGAGGGCGAGAGAGTCGAGGATGCAGCGCGTCACCTCGGCCGGCGACTCGGGCACGGGCTGCCCCGAGGCCCGGCACGCCTCGGCGATCCGCTCGGGCATCCGCCCCGGCGCGAGAAACGCCGCGTCACCGGCATCGACGACCGACCGCAGCGCGGGCACCTTGGAGGCGTCCAGCAGCAGCGCCCCCAGATCCGTCTCGCCCCAGGCCCGCACGCACTCCTGGAGCAGCCACAGCCCCATGATGTTGCGCAGATACCGGACCGTGCCGTCCAGCCCCAGCTCGTTGGTGAAGTTGGCCGCCCGGCTCTCCTCGGTCAGCACCGGCGCGTCCAGCTCCAGACCGGCCAGGGACCAGGTGCCGGTGCAGATGTACGCGAACCGCTCGCCCGACGCCGGCACGGCGGCGACCGCCGACGCGGTGTCGTGCGACCCGACGGCCGTCACCGGCACGGGACCGGTCAGCCCGGTCTCCTCCAGCACCTCAGGCAGGAGCACTCCCGCGGCGTCCCCTGGCTGCCGCAGCGGCGCGAACAGCCCGAGATCGATGCCCAGCCGCTCCGCGACCCCGTACGCCCAGTCCCGGGTGCGCGGATCGATCAGCTGGGTCGTCGAGGCGTTGGTCAGCTCCGTGCCCTGCTCACCGGTCAGCCAGTACGTCAGCAGATCCGGCATCAGCAACAGCCGCCGGGCCCGGTCGAGCTGGGCCGTGGAACGGGCGGCGGTCAGCTGGTACAGGGTGTTGAAGGGCGCGTACTGAAGCCCCGTCGCCGCGTACAGCTCCTCGGCGGGCACGGTCGCCCACACCTTCTCCGCGACGGCCTCGGTACGGCTGTCGCGGTAGTGCACCGGGTTGCCGAGCAGCGCCCCGTCGGAATCCAGCAGGCCGTAGTCCACGGCCCAGCTGTCGATGCCGACGGAGTCGACCCGCCCGGCCGCCCGCAGCCCGTCCAGCACGCCCGCGTAGAGCCCGAGCACGTCCCAGCGCAGCCCCTCGGGCACCCGCACCGGCCGGTTCGGGAAGCGGTGGGCCTCGCTCAGCTCCAGCGAGTCCGAGCCGACACGGCCGACCATGACGCGCCCGCTGGACGCGCCGAGGTCGACCGCGGCGTACGACTTCACGGCCGCGCTCATCGCAGGAAGGCGGCCGCGACGCCGGCGTCGACCGGGATGTGCAGCCCAGTGGTGTGGGTCAGGTCCCCGCCGGTCAGGGCGAAGACGGCGCCCGCGACATGCTCGGGCAGCACCTCGCGCTTGAGGATGGTCCGCTGCGCGTAGAACTCACCGAGCTTCTCCTCCTCGACCCCGTACACGGCGGCCCGCTTGGCCCCCCACCCTCCGGCGAAGATCCCGGAGCCGCGCACGACACCGTCCGGGTTGATCCCGTTGACCCGGACGCCGTGCTCGCCCAGCTCGGCGGCGAGCAGCCGCACCTGGTGGGCCTGGTCGGCCTTGGTGGCCGAGTAGGCGATGTTGTTGGGCCCGGCGAACACGGCGTTCTTCGAGGCGATGTAGACGATGTCGCCCCCGAGCCCCTGCGCGATCATCACCCGCGCCGCCTCCCGCGACACCAGGAAGGACCCGCGCGCCATGATGTCGTGCTGGAGGTCCCAGTCCTTGGCGGAGGTCTCCAGCAGCGGCTTGGAGATGGAGATCCCCGCGTTGTTGACGACGAGGTCGACTCCGCCGAAGGCCAGCACAGCCGCCCGGAACGCCTCGGCGATCTGCTCCTCGGACGTGACGTCGACCGTCACGGCGACGGCCTTGTCGGCCCCGCCCAGCTCCTCGGCGACGGCCTGCGCGTTCTCGCCGTTGAGGTCCGCGACGACCACACACGCCCCCTCGGCCACGAGCCGGTGCGCGATGGCCTTCCCGATCCCACTGCCGGCACCGGTGACGAGCGCGACCCGCGTGGCCAGTGCCTTGGGCTTCGGCATCCGCTGAAGCTTGGCCTCCTCCAGCGCCCAGTACTCGATACGGAACTTCTCCGACTCCTCGATGGGCGCGTACGCGGAGACAGCCTCCGCCCCGCGCATCACATTGATGGCGTTGACGTAGAACTCCCCGGCCACCCGGGCGGTCTGCTTGTCCTTGCCGAACGAGAACATGCCCACACCGGGCACCAGCACGATCGCCGGGTCGGCGCCGCGCATGGCGGGGGAGTCGGGCAGGGCGTGCCGCCGGTAGTAGGCGGCGTACTCCTCGCGGTACTCGGCGTGCAGCTCCTTGAGCCGGGCGACGGCCTCGTCGAGCGTCGAGGACGGAGGCAGGTCGAGGACGAGCGGCCGGACCTTGGTCCGCAGGAAGTGGTCCGGACAGGAGGTGCCCAGCGCGGCCAGCCGCGGATGCTCGGCGCTGGCGAGGAAGTCGAGAACGACCTCGGAGTCGTTGAAGTGCCCGACCTGAGGCCGGTCCTGGGAAGCGAGGGCGCGTACATACGGCGCGAGCGCGGCGGCCCGCTCCCGGCGCTCACCGGCACTCAGCGCGGCATACCCCTCGATCACCGGCCCGAAGGGCTCGTCCTTCCCCCGCTCGGCCAGGAACTTCTCGGCGGTCCGGATGATGTGCAGCGAGTTCCGCTCGCACTCCTCGGAGGTGTCACCCCAGGCGGTGATCCCGTGCCCGCCGAGAATGCACCCGATGGCCTGCGGATTGGCCTCCTTCACGGCGGCGATGTCCAGCCCCAGCTGGAACCCGGGCCGTCGCCAGGGCACCCACACCACACTGTCCCCGAAACACTCGGCGGTCAGCTTCTCCCCGTCGGCGGCACAGGCGAGCGCGATCCCGGAATCAGGATGCAGATGATCGACATGAGCGGCCTCGACCAGGCCGTGCATGGCGGTGTCGATCGAGGGAGCCGCCCCGCCCTTCCCGTGCAGGCAGTAGTCGAACGCGGCGACCATCTCGTCCTCGCGCTCCACCCCCGGATACACATCGACGAGCGCCCGCATCCGATCCAGCCGCAACACGGCCAGCCCGCCCTCGGTCAACGTCCCGAGATCCCCACCGGACCCCTTGACCCACATCAACTCCACATCACCCCCGGTGACGGGATCGGTCTCAGTGCCCTTGGCGGAGGCGTTGCCTCCCGCGTAGTTGGTGTTGCGGGGATCGGCCCCGAGCCGATGCGAACGAGCGAGCAGAGCGGCAGCTTCGGGATGGGTAGCCATGAATACGTATTCCTCTCAAGGGACGGCGGGTGACTCACTCAGGGGCGCGGGGAACTGCGCGACCAGCCACAACCGGCCCGCAGCCCGAATCAAACAGAACCCGGCAGACGCTCACGCTCCCCAACCGGCCTGCTCCCCACCAACCCGCTCGGCAACGATCTTCTCCGCCCACCCCGAACGCCGGTACGCCGAAACAGGCTCAGGATCCAACCCCAACTCCTCCCGCACCTCCCGCAGCAACGGCCGCACATCCGTGTTGTACGCATCCATCACCACGGCGTTCGCCTCCAGCACATCCCCCGCCCGCTGCGCCGCACTCAACGCGTCGCCATCGACGAGCAAGGCCTTGGCCGTCGCTTCCTGCACATTCATCACCGACCGAATGATCGCCGGAATCTTCGCCTCGATGTTGTGACACTGATCGAGCATGAACGCGATCCCAGGCACGAACCCCCCACCCCGAATCACCTCGTACATGATCCGGAACAACTGGAACGGATCCGCCGCCCCCACCATCAGGTCGTCATCCGCATAGAACCGCGAGTTGAAGTCGAACCCCCCGAGCTTCCCCTCACGCAACAGCGTCGCCACGATGAACTCGATATTGGTCCCCGGCGCGTGATGCCCCGTGTCGACCACGACCTGCGCCTTCGGCCCGAGCTTCAGACAGTGGGCGTACGCCGTCCCCCAGTCCGGGACATCCGTCGAGTAGAACGCCGGCTCGAAGAACTTGTACTCCAGCAGCATCCGCTGCCCCTCGCCCAGCCGCTCATAGACCTCCGCGAGCCCCTCGGCCAGCCGGTCCTGCCGCCCCCGGATGTCGTCCTGCCCGGGATAGTTCGTCCCGTCGGCGAACCACAGCTTCAGATCCGTCGATCCCGTCGCATCCATGATGTCGACGCACTCCAGCAGGTGATCCACGGCCTTCCGCCGCACCGCTGCGTCCGGATGACAGATGCTCCCGAGCTTGTAGTCGTCGTCCTGGAAGGTGTTGGAATTGATCGCGCCGAGCCGCACACCACGCCGCTCCGCGTGTTTCGCCAGCGCCGCGTAGTCGTCGACCTTGTCCCACGGGATGTGCAGGGCCACCGTCGGGGCGACCCCCGTGAACTCGTGCACCTTCGCCGCGTCGTCCAGCTTCTCGTACGGATCACGCGGCACGCCCGCCTGCGCGAACACCTTGAACCGGGTGCCCGAGTTCCCGTACGCCCACGACGGCGTCTCGACGGCCTGGGTCTTGAGAGCGGTCTTCGCCGCGGCGAGCTCGGTCACGTCAAGGCTCCTGTGGCATCGGGTCGTAACGACCACTGAATGAAACGATTCAGGACGCGAAGCTATGGGCCCCCCGAAGGGGTGTCAACCCCTCCGGCCCACACGGTTTCCCGTGACCGGTGCGTGACCTTCTGTCCTCGAAATATTTTCGACCGGTACCCATTGACGTGACATGCGCGGCCCGCCTAACGTCCCGGCAATCCAGTTGAAACCTTTCACGACGCCGAGAGGGCCTCCCGCCGGCGTCGTCGAGGAGCCCTCATGACCCACCCGTCCACCACGGGTCCGGCCCCGGTTCTGGCACTGAGGGACGTGTCCAAGTCCTTCGGCGCGGTCCGCGCACTGCGGGACGTCTCCCTGGAGCTGTTCCCCGGGGAGGTGCACGCCCTCGCCGGCGAGAACGGCGCCGGCAAGTCCACCCTCATCAAGGCACTCGCCGGAGTGCACCGGCCGGACGCCGGCCAGGTGCTGCTCGACGGTGCGCCCGTCGTCTTCAACGGCCCCGGCGACGCCCGCGACGCCGGCATCGCCGTGATCTACCAGGAGCCCACGCTCTTCCCCGACCTGTCGATCGCCGAGAACATCTACATGGGCCGCAGGCCCAAGCGCGCCTTCGGCCGGATCGACCACAAGGCCACGCGCAACGCGACCGCCGCCCTCATGGAGCGCCTCGGCGTCGAACTCGACCCCGACCGGCCCGCCCGCGGTCTGTCCATCGCCGACCAGCAGATCGTCGAGATCGCCAAGGCCCTCTCCTTCGACGCCCGCGTCCTGATCATGGACGAGCCGACCGCCGCCCTCACCGGCAGCGAGGTCGCCCGCCTCTTCGGCGTCGTACGCACCCTGCGCGACCAGGGCGCCGCCGTGCTGTTCATCTCCCACCGGCTGGAGGAGATCTTCGAGATCTGCCGGCGGGTCACCACCCTGCGCGACGGCGCCTGGATCGCCAGCGAGCCCCTGGACGGCATGACCGAGGACGACCTCGTGCGCCGCATGGTCGGCCGCGACCTGGAGGAGCTGTACCCCAAGCAGGACGTGACGCCGGGCGAGGTCGCCCTGAGCGTCCGCCGCCTGACCCGCGAGGGCGTGTTCACCGACGTCTCCTTCGAGGTGCGGCACGGCGAGATCGTCGGCCTCGCCGGGCTCGTCGGCGCCGGGCGTACGGAGGTCGCCCGGGCCGTGTTCGGCATCGACCGCTGGGACGCGGGCGAGGTCTCCGTACAGGGCAAGGCACTCGTCAACGGCGCCCCCTCCACCGCGATGTCCGCCGGACTCGCCCTGGTCCCCGAGGACCGGCGCGCCCAGGGCCTGGTGATGGACATGTCCATCGAGCGGAACATCGGCCTCACCGGGCTCCGTACGACCGTCAAGGCGGGACTGATGGACCGCGGCGCCGAGCGCAGCAGGTCCCTCGACTGGGCCGTCAAGCTCCAGGTGAAGTACGCCCGGATCGCCGACACCGTCAACACCCTGTCCGGCGGCAACCAGCAGAAGGTCGTGCTCGCCAAGTGGCTGGCCACCGGCCCCAGGGTGCTGATCGTCGACGAGCCGACCAGGGGCATCGACGTCGGCACCAAGGCCGAGGTGCACCGGCTGCTGTCCCAGCTCGCCGCCGACGGTGTGGCCGTCCTGATGATCTCCTCCGACCTGCCCGAGATCCTCGGCATGGCCGACCGCGTGCTGGTGATGCACGAGGGCCGCCTCACCGCCGAGATCCCGCGCTCCGACGCCACCGAGGAAACCGTGATGGCCGCAGCCACCGGGAGGGCCGCCGCATGACGGTCGTCACTCCCCGAGAGGCCCCCGTGGCCGATGTGCCCAAGTCGAGCGGCACACGGCTGGTCGACCGGGTCTTCAAGATGCGCGAACTCGCCATCCTGGTCGTGTTCCTGGTGATGATCGCCGTCACCCAGGCCGGCAACAGCGAGTTCCTGTCCGAGCAGGGCATCAAGGACCTGCTGCTGAACGCGACGATCCTGGTGCTGGTCGCCACGGGCCAGTCCCTGGTGGTCATCACGAGGAACGTCGACCTGTCCGTCGGATCCACACTCGGCATCAGCGCGTTCGCAGCCGGCACGTATCTCCAGGGCGGGGGCAACCCGGTCGTGGCAATCGTGCTGGCCGTCCTGCTCGGCATCGGCTTCGGGCTGCTCAACGGGCTGCTCGTCAGCCTGGGCCAGGTGCCCGCGCTCGTCGTCACCCTCGGCACGCTCTACATCATCCGCGGCATCGACTCCATCTGGGTCGGCTCCCGCCAGATCACCGCGGCCGACCTCCCGGACGGCTTCGTCGACTTCGGCTCCGGCGGCATCTGGGCGGTGCCGTGGCTGGCGCTGATCGCACTCGCCGTGCTGGTGGCGACCGCGTACTACCTCAGGCACTTCGGCAGCGGCCGCGAACTGTACGCCCTCGGCTCCAACCCGGAGGCAGCCCGCCTCGCCGGCATCCCGGTGCGCAAGCGGATCCTGGCCGCGTACACCTTCTGCGGTGCGCTCGCCGGTCTCGCGGGCGCCCTGTACCTGGCCCGGTTCGGCAACGTCGACTCAGGCACCGGCAACGGCTACGAACTCACCGTCGTCAGCGCGGTCGTGGTCGGCGGCGTCGTCTTCACGGGCGGCTCCGGCAGCGTCTACGGTGCCGCGCTCGGCGCGCTGCTGCTGACGTCCATCAACAGCGTCCTGCCCGCCCTCGGCGTCAGCTCCGTGTGGGTGCTCGCCATCAACGGCATCCTGCTCATCCTCGCCATCGCCGTGGACCGTGTGGTCGCGCTGCGCGTGGCCAACGCCCTGAAGAAGAGGAACGCCCGCCATGGCTGACTCGTCGCTCGCGCGCGCCGTTCGCTGGGACACGGTGGTCGGCGCCCTTCTGATCGTCGTGCTCCTGCTGTCCTTCACCACGGTCGATGGCTTCGGCAACGCTCTCAACCTGTCGTTCCTGATCGGAAACACCCTTCCGATCGCGTTGATCGCCCTGCCGATGACACTGCTGGTCGTCTCGGGCGAGATCGATCTCTCGGTCGCATCGACCGCCGGCCTCTCGGGTGCCGTGATGGGTGCGCTGTGGAACCAGGGCATGACGATCGAGACGATCATTCCCATCTGCCTCTTGCTCGGTGTGGTGTGCGGTCTGATCAACGGGCTCCTGGTGACCAGGCTGGGCCTGCCGTCCCTCGCCGTCACGATCGGTACGCTCGCCGCCTACCGGGGCATCGCCCAGATCGTGCTCGGTTCGGACGCGGTGACCGACTTCCCGACCCCCTACCTGGACTTCGCGGCCGGGCGCCTCGGCGACACGTTCATCCCGTACGCCTTCCTGCCGTTCCTCGTCCTGCTCGCCATCGCCGTGGTCGCGCTGCACGCCACGCCGTTCGGGCGGTCGTTGTTCGCGATCGGGGCGAGTGAGGAGGCGGCACGGTTCGCGGGCATCCGCGTCAAGCGGCAGAAGCTGCTCCTGTTCACGCTGACCGGGTTGATGGCCTCGCTGACCGGCGTCTTCTGGGCCCTGCACTACGCCAGCGCGCGCTACGACAACGCGACGGGGCTCGAACTGTCGGTGGTGGCCGCGGTGTTGCTCGGCGGGATCGACTTCGACGGTGGCAAGGGCACGTTGGGTGGTGCGATCGCCGGGGTGTTTCTGCTCGGCGCGTTGCAGAACGTGATGAGCCTTCAGGATGTCTCGGCGCAGTCGCAGATCGTCGTGACCGGTGTGTTGCTCGTGCTTTCCGTTCTTGGGCCGCGGGTGGCTCGGCAGATCGCCGTGTTGCGTGCTCAATCGTCCGGCTGACCGGCGGCTTGTGGCTGGTCGCGCAGTTCCCCGCGCCCCCACGAAAAACAAAGGCGCGTCTCACTCACCTTCGTCAAAGGAAACCGTCATGCGTAAGACAACCCTCCGCCGTGGCTGCGCGGCGCTCGCCACCGCCACCTCGCTCGCCCTGGCGCTGACCGCCTGTGGCGGGACCACCAAGAAGGACGTCGCGAACGAAGGAGGTTCCGCCGCCACCGCCGGCAAGGCCGATCCGAACGCCGCCACCAAGAAGGGGCTCACCGTCGGCTTCCTGCCCAAGCAGGTCAACAACCCCTACTTCACCTCCGCCGACAAGGGCGGCGAGAAGGCACTGAAGGAACTCGGCTCCAGCTACAAGGAGGTCGGTCCGTCCAGCGCCACCGACACCGCCGGGCAGGTGAGTTACGTCAACACGCTCACCCAGCAGCAGGTCGACGCGATGGCCGTCTCCGCGCAGGACCCCGGCGCCCTGTGCACCGCGCTCAAGCAGGCCATGAAGAACGGCATCAAGGTCGTCACCTACGACTCCGACACCACGGCCGACTGCCGCAACGCCTTCGTCTCGCAGGCGTCCGCCGAGGACCTGGGCCGCACCGAGGTGCAGCTGCTCGCCAAGCAGCTCGACTACAAGGGCGAGATAGCGATCCTGTCCGCCGCGCAGACCGCGACGAACCAGAACACCTGGATCGACTTCATGAAGGACGAGCTGAAGAAGCCCGAGTACAAGAACATGAAGCTGGTGAAGACCGCGTACGGCAACGACGACGCCCAGCAGTCCTTCCAGCAGACCCAGGGCCTGCTCCAGGAGCACCCGAACCTGAAGGGGATCATCTCCCCGACCACCGTCGGCATCAAGGCCGCCGCCCAGTACCTGTCGGGCTCCAAGTACAAGGGCAAGGTCAAGCTGACCGGTCTCGGCACCCCGAACGACATGCGCAAGTACGTCAAGAACGGCACCGTCGAGGCGTTCGAGCTGTGGGACCCGGCCAAGCTCGGCGAGCTGGCCGCCCGCACCGCCGTCGCCCTGTCCTCCGGGCAGATCACCGGCAAGGAGGGCGAGACCTTCAAGGCCGGCTCCATGGGCGAGTACACCATCGGCAAGGACGGCGTGATCAGCCTCGGCAAGCCGACCGTGTTCGACGCCAAGAACATCGACCAGTTCAACTTCTAGTCCCCGGAGGGTTGTTGATGCAGCGCGTGTGCTTCCTGCTGAAGGTCAGGGCGGACCGTCTCGACGAGTACCGCGAGCGGCACGCCACCGTGTGGCCCGAGATGCGCCGGGCGCTCTCGGACACCGGCTGGCACAACTACTCGCTCTTCCTGCGCGAGGACGGACTGCTCGTCGGCTATCTGGAGACCGAGGACTTCGCGGCCGCCCAGGCAGGAATGGAAGCCACCGACGTCAACGCCCGCTGGCAGGCGGAGATGGCGCCGTTCTTCGAGTCGCTGGACGGCGCCCGGCCCGACGAGGCCATGAAACCGCTTACGGAAGTGTTCCACCTCGTATGACGATGGAGTCCATGAGATGCACAGACGTACGCTGCTGGCCGCCGCCCTCGCCGGAGCCGTGGTGACCCCCGCCCTCGGCTCCGGCACCGCCAGGGCCGCCGACCCCGGCCCCTCCGTGACCCGGACCGGTACCACCACGCTCGACGGCCAGGCCCTCTTCTTCGTGTCGTACGACGGGCTGGTCAACAACAACGCGTTCCAGAAGAACGGCCTGCTGACCTACAAGGGCTATCAGTACGCCGTCTGGTACACCGCCGACCGCAACGCCGTCGTCGGCCGCCGCGCCCTCGGTTCGAGCACCTGGTCCACCGTGAAGGTCGGGCACACCCTGCGGTACAACGACTCCCACAACGTCATCTCCATGGGCGTCTCCAGGACCGACGGCCGGCTGCACCTCAACATGGACTCCCACAGCGACGGCTTCACCTACGTCAAGTCGGTCGCCGGGCTGATGGACAACCCCGGCGGGCTGAGCTGGACCGCGAGCCGTTTCGGGGCGCCGCAGTCCACCCTCGACGGCCTGGCGCTGACCTCGCAGTTCACCTACCCGCAGTTCGTCTCCACGCCCGAGGGCCGGCTCCAGCTCAGCTACCGCGTCGCCGTCTCCGGCAACGGCCGCAACGCGCTCGCCGAATACGACGGCACGAAGTGGACCAACCTCGGCGAGTGGTCGAGCTCGACGGGCACATACACCAGCGAGCACGGCTCCTCGACCGCCCGGAACATGTACCTGCACGGCATCGACTACGACCGGAACGGGCGGCTGCACTCCTTCTTCACCTGGCGCGAGCAGAACGGCGCCGTGATGTGCGACGGCGGCGGCATCAGCAACCACGACACCGGCTACGTCTACTCCGACGACCGGGGCCGCACCTGGCGCAACAACGCCGGCGGCGTCGTCGGCACCACCGGCGGCTCCGACAAGGTGTCCGTGAACGACACCGGCCTGGTCGTCGACCCGCTGAACGCGGACCACTCCCTGATGAACCAGGAGAGCCAGTTCACCGACTCCGCGGGCCGGCCGCACGCGATCATCTCCTACGTCCCCGGCCGCTTCGGGCAGTGCACCACGAACTACGTCGCGAACCGGACCGCCGACGGCCGCGCCTTCCACGTCCGCAGGAACGCCTCCGGCACCTGGCAGAAGACCGAGATCCCGGTCCCGCTGAACTCCAGCCAGCGCACCAAGCTGATCCTGGACAAGTACGACAACGCGTACGCGGTCTTCCCCTTCGGCCGGATCGCCGCCGCCTCCGCGGCCTCCGGGTACACCGACTGGAGGATCCTGTTCGACGGCAGCGGTCTCAACGCCTTCGGCGAGGTCGTCATCGACGAGACACGCGTCGGGCAGGACGGGGTGCTGTCCTTCATGTACCAGGAGAAATCCAGCGGTACGACGCCCTCGGCGCTGCACGTCATCGACTTCCGGCTGCCCGCCTGACCGGACCCGGTCGCCGGGGCGGCATGCCGGTAATGTGAAGCCGCTCCGGCCCCCGCCCCCTCGTTTTCCCCTTGGAGGTCCCTGTCCGATGTCCCAGTCGGTGGGTATCAAGGACGTCGCCCGTGCCGCCGGAGTCTCCGTCGGCACGGTGTCGAACGTGATCAACCGCCCGGACACGGTCGCGACCGAGACCCGGGCCCGCGTGCAGTCCGCGATAGACCGGCTCGGCTACGTCCGCAGCGAGTCCGCGCGTCAGCTGCGCGCGGGCCGCAGCCGGATCATGGGGCTGCTCGTCCTCGACATGGGCAACCCCTTCTTCGTCGACGTGGCACGCGGCGCCGAGCGTGCCGCCCGCCAGGCCGGACTCGGCGTGATGGTCTGCAACAGCGCTCAGAACCCCGGCGAGGAGGCCGACTACCTGTCGCTCTTCGCCGAGCAGCGCGTGCGCGGGGTGCTGCTCACCCCCGCCGACGCCACAGGCCGCAACATCGAGACGTTCCGCCGGCACGGCATCCCGTTCGTCCTGGTCGACCGGGTCGCCGAGGGCACCACGGAGTGCTCGGTCTCCGTCGACGACGTCGCGGGCGGCGCACTGGCCGTACGCCATCTCGTCGACGCCGGGCACCGCTCGATCGCGTACGTCAGCGGCCCGCCCGGCCTCAACCAGGTCCGCGACCGGCGTACGGGCGCCCTGGAGGCGCTCGCCGAGGCCGGGCTCGGCCCCGAGGCGCTGCGCGAGCTGCCCACCGAACGCCTGGACGTCGCCGCGGGCCGCGACGCCGGGGCCCGGCTGCTCGGCCTCGCCGACCGGCCGACCGCCGTGTTCTGCGCCAACGACCTGCTCGCCCTCGGCGTGCTGCAGGCCATGTACGCGGCGGGCGTGGGTGTCCCCGACGACCTCGCCATCGTCGGCTACGACGACATCGAGTTCGCCGCCGCGGCGGCCGTCCCGCTCACCTCCGTACGGCAGCCCGCCGTCACGATGGGCGCCATGGCGGCCGACCTGCTGTTGGAGGAGACGGAGGCGGAGGGCGCGGTGAAGCCGCACGAGCACCGACGGGTCGTCCTCCAGCCGGAGCTGGTGGTCCGCCGCTCCAGCCTGTCCGCTCGCTGAGCGCCTGAACGGCCGTTCAGGAAGTTTCATGATCCGAAGGGCCCACCCGCGGACGTTCCCTGTGATGAACTGGGACGCGGTCCGAAAATCCGTCCGTCCCGGGAGCCCTGTTGACCGTCAGCTACCGCCAGCCCGGAGTCGTCCTCACCGACCGCCGCTTCACCGTCCCCCTCGACCACGACCGCCCCGAGGGCGACACGATCGAGCTGTACGCCCGCGAGGTCGTGGCGAGCGACAAGGCCCATCAGGAGCTGCCCTGGCTGCTCTATCTCCAGGGCGGTCCCGGCTTCGGCGCGGACCGCTCCGTCGGCAGGCCCGGCTGGCTGGGCAGGGCCCTGAAGGAGTTCCGCGTCCTGCTCCTCGACCAGCGCGGCACCGGCCACTCCACGCCCGCCAACCGGCAGACGCTCCCGCTGCGCGGCGGCCCCGCCGAGCAGGCCGACTACCTCACCCGGTTCCGCGCCGACTCGATCGTCCGCGACTGCGAGGCCATCCGCCCGCTGGTCACGGGCGGTGCGCCCTGGACCGTCCTCGGCCAGAGCTTCGGCGGCTTCTGCGCGACCAGCTACCTCTCCCTAGCCCCCGAAGGCCTGGCCACCGCGGTGATCACCGGCGGGCTGCCCGCCCTGGACGCCCACGCCGACGACGTCTACCGGGCCGCCTTCCCGCGCATCGAACGCAAGGTCGCCGCCCACTACGCCCGCTACCCGCAGGACGCCGAGCGCGCCCGCCGGATCGCCGACCACCTGCTGACCCACGACGTGGTCCTGCCGAACGGCTACCGGCTCACCGTCGAGGCGTTCCAGTCCCTCGGCATCCTCCTCGGCACCGGCGACGGCACCCACCGCCTCCACTACCTCCTGGAGGACGCCTTCGTCCGCACCCCGCAGGGCTTCACCCTGTCCGACGCCTTCCAGGAGCAGGCGCAGGGCATGCTGTCCTACGCCCGCCACCCGCTGTACGCCCTCGTCCACGAGTCGATCTACGGCCAGGACGGCCGGCCCACCGACTGGTCGGCCGAGCGGGTCCGCGCCGAGTTCCCGCAGTTCGACGCCGCCAAGGCACTCGCGGGTGACGAGCCGCTGCTGTTCACCGGCGAGTCGATCCACCCCTGGATGTTCGACTGCGACCCGGCCCTGCGGCCCCTGCGCGAGACCGCCGATCTGCTCGCCGCCCGTACCGACTGGGCGTCCCTGTACGACCCGGCCCGCCTGGCCGCCAACAAGGTGCCGGTCGTCGCGGCCGTCTACCACGACGACATGTACGTCGACACGGCCCACTCCCTGCGGACCGCCCGCACCATCCGGGGCCTGCGCACCTGGATCACGGACGAGTTCGAGCACGACGGCGTACGCACCGGCGGCACCCGCGTCCTCGACCGGCTGCTGGCGATGGCGCGGGGCGAGGCATGATGTCCGCGGCGCGGATTACTCTGCGGACATGACGACCACTCAACTCCAGCCCATGCCCGACGACTGGCGGCGTGCCCTCGCGGTCGTGGCCCACCCGGACGACCTCGAGTACGGCTGCTCGGCGGCGATGGCGGCCTGGACCGACGGGGGCCGCGAGGTCGCCTATGTGCTGGCGACCCGGGGCGAGGCGGGCATCGACACGCTGGAGCCGGAGAAGTGCGGCCCCCTGCGGGAGCGCGAGCAGCGGGCGAGCGCGGCGGTGGTCGGCGTCTCGGCCGTGGAGTTCCTCGACCACAAGGACGGCGTCATCGAGTACGGCACCGCCCTGCGCCGTGACATCGCCGCCGCGATCCGCCGGCACCGGCCCGAGCTGGTCATCACCCTCAACCACCGGGACACCTGGGGCGGCGTCGCCTGGAACACCCCGGACCATGTCGCCGTCGGCCGCGCCACGCTCGACGCGGCCGGCGACGCCGGCAACCGGTGGATCTTCCAGGAACTCGTCGAGCAGGGCCTCGAGCCGTGGGACGGAGTGCGCTGGGTCGCCGTCGCCGGTTCCAGCACACCCACACACGCCGTCGACGCGACGTCCGGCCTGGAGCGCGCGGTGGCCTCACTGCTCGAACACCGCAGCTACATCGAGGCGCTGACCGACCAGGACCCGGAGACCTACGTCCGCGGCTTCCTGACCAAGCACGCCGAGGCCACGGGCGAGCGGTTCGGGGGCAGGCCGGCGGTGGCGTTCGAACTGTTCGGCAGATGACGGGGAGACCATGACAGGCAGCACGGAACTGGCCGACCGGTTCGAGGAGCACCGCGGGCGGCTCAAGGCCGTGGCCTACCGCATGCTCGGCTCACTGGCCGAGGCGGAGGACGCCGTCCAGGAGACTTGGCTGAAGCTCAGCCGCACCGACGCGGACGACATCCAGAACCTCGGCGGCTGGCTCACCACGGTGACCGGCCGGGTCTGCCTGGACCTGCTGCGCTCGCGCACCGCGCGCCGTGAGGAGCCGATGGGCGACGCCTTCGTCCCGGACCCGGTGCTCAGGCCCCTCACACACCTCGACCCGGCGGAGGAGGTGCTCCAGGCCGACTCGGTCGGTCTGGCCCTGCTGGTCGTCCTGGAGAACCTGGAGCCCGCCGAACGGCTCGCGTTCGTGCTGCACGACATGTTCGCCGTGCCGTTCGACGACATCGCGCCGGTCGTGGAGCGCAGTCCGGCCGCGACCCGGCAGCTGGCGAGCCGCGCCCGCCGCCGGGTCCGCGGCGCCACCCCCTCCGCCGAGCCGGACCTCGGCCGGCAGAAGGAGGTGCTCGACGCCTTCCTCGCCGCCTCGCGCGGCGGTGACTTCGAGGCGCTGCTCGCGCTGCTGCACCCGGATGTGGTGCTGCGGGCCGACTCGGGTGCCCTCGTGCGGGGCGCGGCCGCGTCCAAGGTCGTCCAGGGCGCGAAGACCGTGGCGGAGCAGGCGCTCATGTTCGCCCGGTACACGACGTCCGCGCGGCTGGTGCTGGTCAACGGCACGGTCGGCCTCGTCCACGCGCCCGAGGGACGCGTGCAGTCGGTCATGGGCGTCACGATCGCCGACGGCCGGATCACCGGCATGTACATCCTGGCCGACCCGGAGCGGCTGGAGCGCCTGGAGGCACCCGGGCTCATGGACTGACCGGCGTTCTTCGTTTCGTATGCTGAACGGCATGCGAGATCACCAAGCCGCGCGAGCGGAACTGCGCGGCGACTGCGAGCAGTGCTTCGGGCTGTGCTGTGTCGCCCTGCCCTTCGCGCGATCGGCCGACTTCGCGGTCGACAAGGACGCTGGCACGCCCTGCCGCAACCTCCAGGAAGACCACCGCTGCGGCATCCACGCCAGACTGCGGCAGAAAGGGTTCACCGGCTGCACCGTCTACGACTGCTTCGGCGCCGGACAGCAGGTCTCGCAGATCACCTTCGGCGGGCGGGACTGGAGGTCCGGGCCCCCGGAGCACGCCCGCCGCATGTTCGACGTGTTCCCGGTCGTCCGGCAACTGCACGAGCTGCTGTGGTACCTGACCGAGGCACTCGCCCTGCCCGCTGCCCGACCGGTCCACGCCGAGCTGCGCGAGGCGCTGGAGAAGACGCGGGAGCTCACCGGTGGGACCCCCGAGGAGCTCGCCGGGCTGGACGTGGCGGCGCACCGCCAGGAGATCAACGTCCTGCTGCTGAGGACGAGCGAACTGGCCAGGGCCGGCACCAAGGGCCGTAAGAAGGACCGCCGGGGCGCGGACCTCATGGGCGCCCGGCTCAAGGGCGCCGACCTGCGCGGTGCCAGTCTTCGCGGCGCCTACCTCATCGCCGCCGACCTCACCGGCGCGGACCTCAGGGGCGCCGACCTGATCGGCGCCGACCTGCGCGACGCGGATCTCACCGACGCCGATCTGACCGGGGCGTTCTTCCTCACCCAGCCGCAGCTGAACGCGGCCCGGGGGAGTGCCGGGACCCGGCTGCCGGAGTCAGTCACCCGCCCCGGGCACTGGACAGCGCAGGTCTGAGGCGGGCTCCCGCACCGGGGTCCGTCGCTCCGGGTGCAGCCTCAGGTCCTCCGGCATCAGCGTCAGCCGTTCCGTGACGCGCAGCCGGTAGGCCGGGTCGGACCGCAGCTCGTAGCGGCGCAGCAGCAGTCCGAGCACCAACGTCGCCTCGTGCAGGGCGAACTGGCGCCCGATGCACGCCCGCGCCCCGGTCCCGAACGGCTTGAAGGTGTGCGGGGCTCGGGACCGTACGGCCTGCGCGTCGAAGCGGTCCGGGTCGAAGCGCTCGGCGTCCGCGCCCCACACCTCCGGGTCCCGGTGCAGCATCGGCGTCAGCACCAGCGTCCACGCCCCGCGCCGCATGGGATGCTCCCCGGCCAGCACCGTGTCCTCGCGTGCTTCCCGGGCGAAGGCGGGCGCGGTGGGCCACAGCCGCAGCGACTCGTCCAGCACCCGGCGGACGTAACGCAGTCTGGCGACCTGCTCATAGGCCGGTTCCGCCGTGTCGCCCCACACCCGGTCCACCTCGGCGCGGGCCCGGGCCGCGGCCTCGGGGTGCCGGGAGAGGTAGTGCAGGGCGAAGGAGAGCGCGCCCGAGGTGGTCTCGTGGCCGGCGACGAGGAAGGTGATCACCTGACGGCGGACGTTCTCCGGCGAGAGCCGCTCCCCGGTCTCCGGGTGGGCCGTCTCCAGCATCCTGTCCAGCAGGTCGCCCTCGCCGCCGCCGTTCGCGCGCCGGGCCCGGACCAGCTCGTCGACCGTGCTGTTGAGGTGGGCGATGTCGGCCGCGTTGCGGCGGCTCGCGCTCCGCAGCAGCAGCGGGGCCAGTGGGAAGGGCACGGTGTTGAGCCGCTGCGCGTACGTCAGCGTCCCGACCATCGCGGTCACGAAGGGATGCGGCCGGGAGCGCTCGAACGACCCGAAGTCGTGCCCGAAGCCGGTGCGGGCGATCGTCTCCAGCGTCAGCTTGGTCATGTCGCCGGGCACGTCCACCGACCGGCCCGTCGCCGCCGCCCGGTCCCAGTGCTCCGTCAGCCGCCGCGCGACATCCAGCATCATCGGGTGGTAGCCGGCCATGGCCTCGCGGCTGAACCCCGGGGCGAGCACGTCGTGCGCCAGCTGCCAGTTCGGCTCGTGGTTGTACGCCGTGAACAGGCCGTCCCCGGCGACCGGCCGCAGATTGGCGATGCCGAGCCCCACGTGCTTGGCGAACCGCGACTCGTCCGCGAGATCGGCCGCGTGCCGGGCGCCCCACACGAACACGAACTCCTTGCCGAAGGCCTTCCGCCGGAAGACCGGACCCAGCTGCCGGGCGTACCGCAGCGAGTCCTGCACAGGCGTGCGCCGGTTCACGCCCACCACGTCACCGAGCAGCGGGACCCGGCGCGGCGGATGCGGAATGCGGTCCAGCTCGGGCCAGCCCAGCTCGGCACTCCGGAACCCCTTGGGCCCTGATGCCCGTATCGGCGCCTCCGTCATGACGCGATCTCCCTTGATCCGGCGGCGGGTTCGCACGTGTTGTACGTGAGTTCAATAGCGTGGTCAGTCTGGTCCCGTTGTTGAACCGGCGTCAAGTAAAGTGCCGGTATGGCCGCGAACCAGGGCGGGCGCACACGCCGCCGGCTCAGTACCGAGGAGCGCCGGGAGCAGCTCCTGTCGGTCGGGGCGCGGCTGTTCTCGGAGAGCCCGTACGACGACGTGTGGATCGAGCAGGTCGCCGAGATCGCCGGGGTGTCGCGGGGGCTGCTGTACCACTACTTCCCGACCAAGCGGGACTTCTTCGCGGCGGTCGTGGAGCGCGAGAGCGAGCGGATGCTGCGCATGACGGCGGCGGTTCCGGGCGTCCCGGTGCGCGAGCAACTCGCGGCCGGTCTCGACACGTTCCTGGAGTACGTCCGGGCCCACGCGCACGGCTACCGCGCCTTCCACCGTGCCGACGCGGCCGGGGACCAGACGGTGCGGCGGGTCTATCAGCGGGCCCTGGCCGCGCAGGAGCGGCAGATCCTCGCCGCGCTCGCCGCGGACCCCGAGTTCGGCCCGGCCTTCGAGGAGCGGCCCGAGGTGCGGCTCGCCGTGCGCGGCTGGCTGGCGTTCACCACGGCCGTCTGCCTGGAGTGGCTGCGCGACGCGGAGTTGGGCCGGGAACAGGTGCGCGAGCTGTGCGCTCGTGCCCTGCTGGGTGTGCTCACTGCCTGAAACGTCTCGTAAAGATCACGTGACGTGGTTGGCTCACGCCCCGATCTTCGGTAGGTTAGGCAAGGCTTACCTAAGGAGGTTCGGGATGGGTGACGACAGCCAAAGCTGGACGGCGGCCCCTGCCGCGGCGGAGCGGGCGCGCTCGGTGCTCGCCGCCGCCTGGTCTTGCTCGGTGACCGCGGAGGGCACGCGGGAGGAGCTGGTCGGCGCGCACACGGTGACCGAGGACGGCAGGGTACTCGTGACCGTGCCGGAGGACAGCGCCCTGCTCGCGGCCGCGATCTGCGCGCCCCGCGGCGAGCCGTCCGCGGTGCTGGAGTTCGCCGATGTCGCGCCCGTCCCCGTGCGCAACCGGATCCGCGCCCGGCTGTGGCTCGCGGGCTGGTTCGCCGTCGAAGAGGGCCAACTGGCCTTCAGGCCCACCCGTGTGGTGCTGCGGCAGTCGTCCGGTGCCGTGGTCGTCGATGTCGACGAGTTCACCGCCGCCGCGCCCGACCCGCTCACCACGGCCGAGGCCCGGCTGCTGACGCATCTCGCCGACTGCCACGCCGACGCCGTCGAGCGGCTCACCCGGCTCGTGGAGCACGACAGCCTGCACGGCGCGGTCCGCGTCCGGCCGCTCGCCGTGGACCGGCACGGACTGACGCTGCGCATCGAACGGGCCCGCGCCCACGGCGACGTACGCCTGGCGTTCCACGCGCCCGCCGACGACGTCGCGCAGCTCACCGAGCGCATGCATGTCCTGCTCACGCAGGCGAGCGCCGCGTCCTGCCCGCGGGCCCTACAGCGGCAGCGCACAGACGGCGACCGGTGAGGGAAACGGTTCTCCGGCGGGCCGCAGCGCACCGCTCTTCTCGTCCACGTGGAAGACGGTGACGGTGCCGGACTTCTGGTTCGCCGCGAACAGCAGCGTGCCCTCCGGAGAGAAGGCGATCTGGCGGGGGAAGTCCCCGTCCACCGGCACGGTGTCCAGCAGTCTGAGCCTGGCCCCGTCCGCCTCGATCGCATAGCGCGTGAGGCTGTTGGCGCCGCGGTTGGCGAGGTAGGCGTACCGGCCGTTCGAGGTCACCAGGATCTGTGCCGGATAGTTCGTGCCCGAGCCCGTGCCCGTGGACTGCGCCTCACCGACGGTCAGACGGCCGGAGGCCGGATCGTACGAGCAGACGGCCACCGTGTTGTCGACCTCGTCGGCGAGGTAGGCGTACCGGCCGCCGGGGTGGAACGTGAGGTGACGCGGCCCGGCACCCGGCCGGGTCTGCGCCTGCGACACCTCGGTGAGCTTTCCGGCCTTCTCGTCGAGCCGGTACGTGTAGACGGTGTCCGTACCGAGGTCCACGGCGAGCACGTGCCGCCCGTCGGGGCTGGTGAAGATCTGGTGGGCGTGCGGCCCGTCCTGGCCCGGACCGGGTGGCGGAGTGGAGTGCCGGACGAGGTCGGTGCGCTCGCCGAGGGCTCCCGAGGAGCCGATCGGATGCACGGCCACGCTCCCCGAGCCGTAGTTCGCGCTGAGCAGCCAGCGCCCGCCCGGATGCACCGACAGATGGCAGGGTGCCGCGCCCCCGGTGCTCCGGCCGCCCAGGACCTTTCGGTCGGCCAGCCGGACGGCGGTCACGGCGCCGTCCTCGCGCTCGTCCACCGCGTACAGCGTGCGGCGGTCCGGGTGGATCGCGAGATACGACGGGTCACCGACGCCGGTGATCGTGCCGGTGCCGGTGATCCGGCCCGTCGCCGCGTCGTACGTGGCCAGGCCGATGCCCTTGCCGCCGCCCTCGACGGACGTGTAGGTGCCGAGGTACAGAGGGCGGGGCCCGGAAGGCCGCCGGGCCTCTCCGGACGGGCTCGACTCCGGGGCCGGCGGGGTGGTCGAGGCCGAGGGCGCGGGCGCCTTGTCACAGGCCGGGAGCGCCGCCGCGGCGGACCCTCCTGCCAGTGCGCCGACGAACCGGCGCCTGCTCCAGCCACCACTGCCCATGTCGCCCCTCAGGTCGTCACTCGTCCCCGTCGCGACAGCCACCTTGGCGTGGATCACCCACCGGGTGCAACAACGGCACCGCGCGTTGCGCGAGATGCAACGCCCCTCGGCCGCCTACCAGTCCCCGTCCTCCACCGGCCGGCCCGGCGCGTCCTTGAGCTGCCGCACCTGCCCGGGCTCCGGCTCCTGCCAGGGCTCGTGGTCGTCCCCGAGCCAGTCGCCGGCCGGCTTGACGGCCCGGAGCGTGTCCGTGGGGGCGAGATCCTCCGCGTCCTGGTCGTAGTAGTCGAACCAGGGCAGGCCCGCCCGGGTGTACGCGGCCCGGTCCACCGGAGAAGGCGGCGCCGCCTCGCCGGTGATGCGGCGCCACTCCGGCGGCGTCACGAGGTGCACGAAGACCCGGCCCGCCGGCTGCTCCGCCCAGTCCGACAGCGGCCGGTCGTCCTGGAAGACCTCCTGCCGCATGGAACCGCCGACGCCGAGCCCCATCGCCGCGGGCGCAGGGGAGGGAGCCGGGGGAGCGGCTCCGGCGGCGGGCGCGGGGGCCGTGCCGTACGCGGGAGGCGCGGGGGCGGACCCGGGCGCGGAGGGCGCCGGAGGCGCACCGGTCGCGGGCGGCGCCGCCATCGGCATCGCGGCACCGAAACCGCCCGGCCCGCCGGCACCGAAACCGCCCGGCACGGCGGCGCCGTAGCCGCCCGACGGGGCCGTCCCCGGGGTCCGCTCCGCCCTCCGGCGATCCTCCTCGGCACGCCAGCGCGCCAGCTCCCGGTCGTTCAGCGGGAAGGACTGCAGCTGTACGCCGCCCCAGACCTCCTCGCCCGTGACCTGGCCCTCGACCGTGGCGCCCAGACCGAGCGGGACGGCCACGAACTGACGGACCGTGCCCGTGCCGGAGTTGATGCCGTCCAGCCAGGGCTGCCGGGGGAGCACCACATAGTTCTGCGGGTCGCGTGCCGGGCGGTCGCTCCAGGGCCGGCCCGAGACCGCGCACACCTTGCCGACGCCGACCTGCAGCGCGGCCGGCTCCGACGTGCCCGCGAAGCTCAGCCACATCGCCTCGCGCAGATACACCGGCAGCATCACACCGCCGCGCGCCCGCCACGCCTCGGGCACCCGGTCCCCGTAGTCCGCGACCCGCCGCACCGGGAACTCGCCCAGGCCGGGCGGCAGTGGATGAGTGCCCGTCTCCGGCAGCCGCAGGGTGCGGATGAAGCGCACGGTCACACCGCCCGGCAGCCGCAGGGTGTTCCCGTCGATCCGTACGGTCGTTTCGGCCATCGGCCCGCTCCCTCGCATCGGCATCCCGCGCCGGCCCCTTCCCGGCGCTCCCTCAGCGAGAACGCGCGTCGAACCCGGCGCGGTTCCGCCACAGCTCTTCCGTGACGCCCAGCCGCTCACGCAGTCGCGTCAGCCGGGGCATCCGCGCACGCTGCTCGCGCGACACACGGTCCAGTTCCTCGAACAGGCGCCGGGAGCGGTGCTCGGTGTCCAGCTCGTCGAGGATGCGATTGACCTCCGTCAGGACGGCGCCCGGAAGCTGCCAGTGCCCTGGGGCGCGCTCGGCCTCCTCGCGCAGCAGCAGGGCCAGCTTGTCGCGGGTGCCCGCCGCGGTGCGCAGTTCCGCGGCGAGACGTTCCTCGGCCGACTCGGCGCTCGTGCTGAGGTGAGTGGTGACCAGCACCGCGAAGCTCACCACGGCATCGGCGATCTCGGACAGCAACTGCTCCAGGGCGGCGCCCGTCTCGGCCTCGAACAGCGGCTTGGGCTCGCGCTCCTTCGCCAGGTCGGTGAGGGAGCGCGCGAGCACACGCAGGACGACCGTGCAGATTTCCAGCGTGTCCAGGCCGGTGCGCATCACGACCCGGTGCAGCACGCTGTCCTGCACACGCGGATTGAGCCGCAGACTGTCCTCGGCCTGCCTCAGGGAGGCATCCACCTCGACGATGTCGTGGTCCAGGCGCCGCGCCTCGTGCAGCTGCTCCGCCGCGCGGTCCACGGGCGTACCGCCGGCGGCCTCCTCGCCCATGCGCAGCATCAGCTGCCGCAGCCGGCGCGCCAGACCCTCGATCGACTCGCCCGCCTCCTCCACCCACACCGGCGGCGCCAGCAGCAGATTGCAGGCGAGCCCGACGCTCGCGCCGATCAGCGTCTCCACCACCCGGGCCCAGGCGGTGTTCCCGACGGTGGTGACCCCGAGGACCAGCATCGCGCTGATCGCCACCTCGGGGACGTACTCCTCCACCTTGACCAGCCGCCCCACGGCCAGCGCGGCCAGGAGGAGCAGTGCCAGGCTCCACCAGGTCAGGCCCACCAGCAGGCTGAACGCGATGGCGACGAGGACTCCCGTGACCACGGCGTTCACCCTGCGGAAGCCGTTGGTGAGCGTGGTATACAGCGTCACCTGGGTGACCAGCAACGCGGTCAGGGGAGCGGTGAGAGGTGCGGCCGTCGGCTCGGGGCTCAGCCGGAGCGCGATGACGTACGCGATCGTCGCCGCGGTCGCGGACCGGAACGTCTGGACGACCACGGGATCCCGGCGCTTGTGCATGATCCGAGTGGCGTGCGCCGTCCACTCACGTACCTCTCGCATCCTCGGGCTGTTCCCCTTCCCCTGGCGCATCGAACGCATCCATGAAGGACGTTAGCGCCGAGGGAAAACAGGGGCGACCGTGGACGCTCAGGCGTACACCTTGTCGAGGAAGCCGGCCAGCCCGTCCGTGGTCCGGTCGATCTGCTCCGCCAGGGTGAGGCTCTCCTCCAGGCGGGAGCCGCTCTCCGGCACCTTCTTCCCGCGTACGTAGAGGGAACAGGCGAGGTCGGTGCACATGTACACACCGACGGAGTTCCCCTCACGCCCGGCCGCCCCGGCCTTCCGCGCGGTCATCAGCGAGACCCCGCCCCGCGGGTGCGTCGTCAGGCACAGTGAACACATGCTGCGCTGCAGAGGCCCCCGCTGTGCGGGCTGGAACCGCATCGTCACCCCGACGAGCCGGCCCTCCCGCTCGGTCACGAGATAGCTCCGATCGGGCGCCCCCGGATCCCGCCACCCGAGAAAGTCGAGATCGTCCCAGGGCCGTTCCCCGAGGTCCCGGGGGACGGCCAGACGCTTGGCCTCTCCCTTCGAGCAGTTGATGAACGAGGTGCGGATGTCCTGCTCGGTGAGCGGCTTCATGGGAGGGCTCCTGCTTCTCTTCGGCCAAACCTAGGGGTCCTAGGTTTCGGGGGCCAGGTCAGGTTAGACAGCCGCGACGAACGGGTCGAGTGGATTTCCGGAAGGCCGTCTCACCCCGGCTCCGCCGCCGAGAGCTCCGGCGGCCACACCCCAGGGGCCAGTACCCCCAGCGCGTAGGCGCGGGCCACCAGTTCCGTGCGGTTGGCGGCGTGCCAGCGGGAGGACAGGCGGCGGAGGTGGTACGTCACGCCGTCGGTGGTGAGGCCGGTTTCGCGAGCGGCCCGGGCCGTGGTGGCGCCCGCGGCCAGAAGGGCCAGGATGCGTGCCTCCGCCGGAGTGACCCGCTCGGCGGGCGGGGTGCCGCGGGCCTCGTGCTCGCCGTCCACCCGCAGCATCACCAGCAGGGCGGGCGTCTCCTCCACCGTGTCGCTCACCGGGTCCGCCGTCAGCTCCCCGTACCGCTCCGCCCCGCCGGGTGCCCGCCAGCGCACGGACACCTGGTACCGCGAGCGGTGCCGCAGCCGCAGCGCCTCCGCGATCCGCTCCACCTGCGTCGCCTCCCGCGGGCTGAACAGCTCCAGCACATCACGGCCGCGCAGCCGCCCCGGCGTCGTACCGCACTCCGCCGCCATCGCCGGGTTGGCGAGCAGCACCGCGCCGTACACGTCGCACACCGCGACCGGCATCGCGACCCGGTCGAAGAGGAGCAGGGCGCGGTTGCGCCACGTCACGGCCTCCTGCCGGGCCAGGTCCACGAGCATCTCCTGCCACGCTGGGCCGCTCTCGCGCAAGAGCGACGCATCTGCTTGCACTACACAATCATGTAGGGGTGCGGCGTTGCCCGCCGGGCCCCGTGGATCACGCTGGATCGCAGTACTTCCGTACCGCGAAAGGCAGTTGCCGCGTCATGCCCCCCACCGGACAGACCTCCCGCACCGCAGACACCCCCGCCGACATCCCCGTCGCCGACATCACCGCCACCGGACCCGGCCCCGCGCCCATCCAGCAGGCCATGGACCTGATGCGCGAGCACGGGCCCGCTTTCGTCCGGCGGCTGTACGGGCGGGACACCCTGTTCGTGGGCGACCTGGACATGGTCGCCGACCTCGCGGACGAGCAGCGGTTCGCCAAGCACATCGGGCCCGGTCTGGAGAACGTCCGCGAATTCGCCGCCGACGGCCTGTTCACCGCCTACAACGACGAGCCCAACTGGGCCAAGGCGCACGACATCCTCATGCCCGCCTTCGCGCTCGGCTCGATGCGGACCTACCACCCCGTGATGCTGCGGGTCGCCCAGCGGCTCATCGCGTCCTGGGACCGCGACGCCGGTGCCGGGAAGCCCGTCGACGTGCCCGGTGACATGACCCGCATGACGCTCGACACCATCGGACTCGCCGGCTTCGGCTACGACTTCGGCTCCTTCGAGCGGGCCGAGCCGCACCCCTTCGTCGAGTCGATGGTCCGCTGCCTGGAATGGAGCATGACCAGCCTCGCCCGCGTCCCGGGCCAGGACTACTCGGCGCAGGACGCGGCCTTCCGCGACGACTCCGCCTACCTCGCCCAGGTCGTCGACGAGGTCATCGCCGCCCGCACCGGCACCGACCAGAGCCAGGCCGACGACCTTCTCGGCCTGATGCTCACCGCCGAGCACCCGGCCGACGGCACCACGCTCGACACGGCCAACATCCGCAACCAGGTCATCACCTTCCTCATCGCCGGGCACGAGACCACCTCCGGCGCCATGTCCTTCGCGCTGTACTACCTCGCCAAGCACCCGACCGCGCTCCAGATGGTGCAGCGCGAGGTCGACGAGCTGTGGGGCGACGCGGCGGACGTCGAGCCGGCGTACGACGAAATCGGCCGGCTGACCTACACCCGCCAGGTCCTCAACGAGGCGCTCCGGCTCTGGCCCACGGCCGCCGTGTTCGCCCGGCAGGCCCGCGAGGACACGCTGCTCGGCGGCCGGATCCCGATGCGCGCCGGGGACTCCGCCCTGGTGCTCACGCCCATGCTGCACCGGCAGCCCGTCTGGGGCGACAACCCCGAGCTGTTCGACCCCTCCCGCTTCACGGCCGAGGCCGAGGCCGAGCGCCCGGTGCACGCCTTCAAGCCGTTCGGCACCGGTGAGCGCGCCTGCATCGGACGCCAGTTCGCACTCCACGAGGCGACCATGCTGCTGGCCATGCTCGTCCACCGCTACCGGCTGGGCGACCACGCCGACTACCGGCTCGACATCAAGGAGACCCTCACCCTCAAGCCCGAGGGCTTCACCCTCGCGCTCACCCCGCGCACCTCCGCCGACCGCGTCCACACGCCGCTGCCCGGCGCCGCCCCGCTCCAGGACACCGGCTCGGCCGAGCCGCAGGACCTGCCCGCCCGCGTCCGCCCCGGCACCGCCGCCCTCTTCCTGCACGGCAGCAACTACGGCACCTGCCGCGACTTCGCCGCCCAGCTCGCCGACGAGGCCGCTGCCGTGGGCTGCGAGACCCAGGTGGCGTCCCTGGACGCCTACGCCGGCGGCCTGCCCACCGACCGGCCCGTCGTCATCACGGCCGCCTCCTACAACGGCCGCCCCACCGACGACGCCACCGCCTTCGCCGCCCGCCTCGAAGAGGACCACGACCTCGCCGGGGTGACGTACGCCGTCCTCGGTGTCGGCGACCGCAACTGGGCCGCCACCTACCAGCACGTCCCCACCCGGATCGACGAGCGGCTCGCGGAGTCCGGCGCCACCCGGCTCCTCGACCGCGCCGCCGCCGACGCCTCCGGCGACCTCACCGGAACCGTCCGGGAGTTCACGGCGGCCCTGCGCACCGCCCTCCTGCGGCAGTACGGCGACCCGGACGCCACGGCCCCGGATCCCGAGCCCACGGCCGCCTACGAGGTCCGCGCCCTGACCGGCGGCCCGCTGGACGCCCTCGCCGAACGGCACGAACTCGTCCCCATGCGGGTCACCGAGGCCTACGACCTCACCGCGCCCGGCTACGCGCGCCGCAAGCGGTTCCTCCGCGTCGCCCTCCCGGACGGAGTCACCTACCGCACGGCCGACCACCTCACCGTGCTGCCGGCCAACGACCCGGACCTCGTCACCCGCACCGCCGCCGCGCTCGGCCTCGACCTCGACACGGTCCTGGACATCCGCGCCACCCGCCCGCGCCGCGACGGCATCGCCGTCGACCGGCCCGTGACGGTACGGCAGCTCCTCACCCACCACGTGGAACTGCAGGAGCGCCCGAGCGCCGGGCAGCTGGCCGCGCTCGCCGCCGCCAACCCGTGCCCGCCGGAGCGCATCGCCCTGGAGGCCCTCACCGACGACCCGCGCACCCTCGTGGAGATCCTCGAGGACCACCCGGCCCTGCGGGGCGCCCTGGACTGGCCGCGCCTCCTCGACCTCCTCACCCCGCTGCGCCCCCGCCACTACTCCATCTCCTCCTCGCCCGCCGTCGACCCCGGACACGTGGACCTGATGGTGTCGCTGCTGCAGGCACCCGCCCGCTCCGGCAAGGGCGTCTACCGGGGCACCGGATCCGGCCACCTCAACGCGGTCGAGCCCGGCGACACGCTCTACGCGCGCGTGCAGCCGTGCCGGGAGGCCTTCCGCATCGACCCCACCGGCGGATCCGCACCGGTCGTCATGGTCGCGGCGGGCACCGGCCTCGCCCCGTTCCGCGGCGCCATCGCCGACCGTACGGCGGCCCTCGCCATCGGCGCCGAACTCGCCCCCGCCGTCTGCTACTTCGGCTGTGACGCGCCCGACGCCGACTTCATGCACGCCGACGAGCTGGGCGCCGCCGACACCGCCGGGGCCGTCTCGCTGCGCCCCGCCTTCAGCGAGACCCCCGAGGGCGAGGTGCGGTTCGTACAGCACCGCATCGCCGCCGAGGCCGAGGAGGTCTGGGGCCTGCTGTCCGCCGGAGCGCGGGTGTACGTCTGCGGCGACGGTTCGCGGATGGCGCCCGGGGTGCGGGAGGCGTTCCGTACGCTGTACCGCAAGCACACGCCGGGCACGGACGAGACGGCCGCCGAGCAGTGGCTCGACGGGCTGGTCGCGGACGGGCGTTACGTCGAGGACGTGTACGCGGCCGGCTGACCGAAGCCGTAGGGGAGGGGTGGGCGCACGGTGGTGGACTCCTGGGAACGGGCCCGGCGCATCCTGGAGGCGGCGGGCCTGGAACCCGGCCGCCTCGCCCACCTCCGCCCGCTGACGGGCGGCACGTACAACACCGTCGAGGAACTCCGCCTCACCGACGGCACCCGCTACGTGGTCAAGGTCCCGCCCTCGGCTGCGACCCCCGGCCTGCGGCACGAGCGCCGACTGCTCGTGTCGGAGGCCGAGTTCTACCACTCGGCCGCCGGCGTCGGCGTTCCCGCGCCGCGGCTGGTGTCCCTGGGCGAGGACTTCCTGCTGATGACGGCCTGCCCGGGCGACTCCTGGGACGACTCCCTCACGGCGGCGGAACAGACCGCGCTGCGTAGGGAGCTGGGACGGCTGACGGCCCGTCTGCACCGCGTGACGGGCCCCGGCTTCGGCTATCCCTCCGGCGCCCTCGGCCCGCTCGCCCCCGACTGGAGGACCGCGTTCACGACGATGTTCGACGCCGTCCTCGACGACGCCCGGCGCTACGGGGCCCGGCTGCCCCGCCCGGCCGACGCGGTGGCCCGTACCGCCCGCTCCGCGTACGGCGCCCTCGACGAGGTCACGGTCCCGTGCCTCGTGCACTTCGACCTGTGGCGGGGCAACATCCTCGTCGACCGCTCGGACAAAGACGCCCGCGTCGGCGGCCTCATCGACGGGGAGCGCATGTTCTGGGGCGACCCCCTCGCCGAATTCGTCTCCCTGGCGCTGCTGGGGGACATCAAGGAGGACGAGGCGTTCCTGTCGGGCTACCGGGAGTCCGGCGGCCGGGCGGACTTCGACGTCCCGGCCCGCCTCCGTCTCGCCCTGTACCGCGCCTATCTGTACCTGATCATGCTCACCGAGACGGTTCCCCGCCAGACCGGCGAGGAACAGGTGCGCTGGGTGCAGAGCGCGGTCGCCCCGGAACTCGTCGCGTCCCTGGATGAGATCGAGGAACTCCTCGGCAGGAAATCTCACAGCGTGAAATAAGGGGTGGAGGAATGTCGCGCCGAGCCTGCCCCGGCGGTATGTTGCAGGTCGGGCAAGGGGCGGAAGGAGCCACATGGCGGGGCGGAACGGGCGCACGGTACGCGATCTCAGGCGGGCCAACCGCACGGCCGTGCTGCAACGGCTCTACTTCGACGGCCCGCTCAGCCGCTTCGCACTCGGCCCGGCGACCGGACTGAGCTCCGGCTCCGTCAGCAACGTCGTCGCCGATCTGGTCGCCGACGGTCTGGTCGAGGAGGCCGGCAGCGTCGACTCCGACGGCGGCCGCCCCCGCACCCTGCTGCGTGTCGCGCCCGGCAGCGGCCACATGATCGGCGTCGACGTCGGCGAGACCCGGGTGCGTGTCGAACTGTTCGACCTCACCCTCACCGAGCTGGCCCGCGTCGAGCGCCCGCTCGCCGTCCAGGGGTACGAGGTCGAGGCCATCGTCGACCACATCCGCCAGGGCATCGCCGAGGTGCTCGACACCGCCGGCCTCGCGCCCGAGCGGCTCCTCGGTGTCGGCATCGGCGTCCCCGGCATCGTCGAGCACACCCCCGACCGCGGCGCGCTCGTGCACGGGCAGACCATCGGCTGGGACGCCGTCCCGCTGGAGGCCCTGCTCCGCACCGGAACCCCGCTGCCGGACACCGTCCCGTACTTCATCGACAACGGCGCCAAGACGCTGGGCCAGGCCGAGATGTGGTTCGGCGCCGGACGCGGCGCGGACAACGCCGTGGTGGTCCTCTTGGGCTCCGGCGTCGGCGCGAGCCTCGTCACCCCCGACGTGGAGCAGGGCCGGGCCGTCGAATGGGGACACCTGACCGTCCGGGTCCGGGGCCGCCGCTGCCGCTGCGGGGCGCTCGGCTGCCTGGAGGCCTACGCGGGCGCCGAGTCGCTGCTCGCCCGCTGGCGGGAGGAGGGCGGCCGGGCCCAGGACGGCGCCGACGAGGAGTCCGCGCTCACCGCGATGCTCGCCGCCGCGTACCCGCCCGGGGACGGCGAGGCCGACCCGGTCGCGCTGGCCGTCCTGGAGGAGAGCGCCGAGTACCTGGGCGCCGGTCTCTCCGACCTGATCAACCTCTTCCAGCCCGAGCGCATCCTCATCGGCGGCTGGGCTGGCCTGGCCCTCGGCGCCCGCTTCCTGCCCGCCGTACGCCGTCACGCCATGTCCTACGCGCTGCGCCACCCGGCCGGGAAGGTGACCGTCGAGCTGGGGCGGCTCGGCCCCGACGCGGTCACGGTCGGCGCCGCGATCCTGCCGCTCGCCGACTTCTTCGCCCGTGGCGGACGGCGTCCCGATCCGGCACCGGAGAGTCCGCTTCCCGCATGGCACGCGGCACTTCGGGAGCGGGCGCCGCGCTGAGGTTTCGCAGGTCACGGCGGAGGTACTCGCGTGGCGCCCGGACCACGAAGGGAGTACGCCGTGACCGACCACCGCCTCGAAGGACCCGGCGAGAACGGTGAGCCCGTCCCGCGGGACATGCCGGACCAGCAGGCAGACACCGGCGAGGACCCGTGGGAGGTCGCCCCGCGCTTCACGGGCACCGGCGAGGACGGCAAGGGCCAAGCCGACGAGCCCGCCGACGACGTCCCCGACACGGACGAGGCGGGGACGGGCCGGCAGGGGGAGGCGCCGCGACAGGGAACGGTGCACCCCGAGCATCCGGTGCCGGACGAGCCCGCCGACTGACCACCCCTGAGTGCCGATGGCCGCAGCTGACCGTGGGGGCCGGCTGCGGCCATCGGTCGAATCCGGGGTGTGGGGTGCGGGGTGCGGGGTGACCTCGAGTCAGCCCACCTTGTGTCCCTGCATCGGTTCCGTCGGCGCGCCCGCACCCTGCTGGAGTCCCTGGAGAAACTGCTCCAGCACCTCCGGCGCCGTGTGCTCCGGCCGCCAGTCGAGTTCCCTGCGCGCGCGTGCGCAGTCCATCAGGGGCAGCCGCAGCACCGCGTCGAACAGATGCGGTGAGGCGGGCAGCAGCCGCAGGCCCCAGGCGGCGGCGATCGCCGAACGGGCCGCCGTGCGCGGCAGCCGCACCGGGCGGGCGCCGAACATCCTGCCCAGGAGCTCCGCGTCGACCGTCGGCTCGGCCGCGAGGTTGAACGCGCCGCGCGCCTCGGAGTGCACTGCCAGCCGGTACGCCTGCGCCGCGTCGTCCGTGTGCAGCGCCTGCACCCGCATCCCCGCGATGTCGGGCAGGAAGGGCAGCAGCTCCGGACGGGCCGACGGGCCCGGCAGGAAACGCCCGCCGAAGATACGGCGTTGCTCACTCGCGGACTCCCGCCGGAAGAGGAAGGCGGGACGCATCCGCACCACCCGCGTCCCGGGGTGATCGCGCTCGAACGTGTCCAGCGCACGCTCCAGATAGGCCTTCTCCCGGCAGTACGCGGCGTCCGGCCAGCCGTGCGTCGGCCACGACTCGTCCACCGTCCGGTCCTTGGGACCCGGCGAGTACGCGCCGACCGACGAGGCGTGCACCAGCGCCGGCACCCCCGCGGCGGCCACCGCCTCGAACACCCGCATGCTGCCGAGCACATTGGTGCGCCAGGTCTTCGCGGGGTCGTGGGTCGGCTGGAACGCCCAGGCCAGATGAACGACCGCGTCGGCGCCCGCGAAACGCTCCACGAGGTCGGACTCCGCGAAGGCCAGATCCACCGCGGACCAGTCCGTCTTCGGCGGCGACCAATCGGGGATCCGCCGGGCCAGGCCCAGTACGGAGGCGACCTCCGGATCCTCGGAGAGGAGGCGCACCACGCTGGTGCCCACATTGCCGGTGGCGCCCGTGACGACGATCCTCTTGCCCGTTGTGCTGCTCACCTTCCGCTCCTCTCGGCCGCGTGGTTCCGCGAGCGGTGACCGAGTACCCGGGGGCCGCGCGGATTGCACGCGGGCGGGCCCGTCGCGCGAGGGCAGAAGGAAGCCCCGGCCGGACGGGGGAATCACGGCCGGGGCGGCTCAGGGTGTGGGCGCCTCCCCACATCTTGTTCAACGGGCAACCATCGCTGGGTGTTCCACGCTCGACGCCGTGTCCGGTGAGGTGAGTCACGGCCCCCGGTCGTCCGGGACGGTCTCGGCCCACAGGTTCTCCGCCTGGAGCAGCAGCGTGCCCAGAACCGCCGTGTGCGCGGCCCCCTCCCCGGCGTGTCGGCGCAGCTTCTCCTGCAGCTCCTGGTGCAGTTCCCCCATCGCCTCCACGGTCTCCTCGTCCGGCCGGGGCCGCACGCTGCCGTCGAGCAGACTGTCGGCCTCGGTGTGACACGCTTCCCCGATCAGGTCCAGCAGACGCGCGTACGCGTCAAGGGCCGGGCCCTCGGGCGGGGCGGGCGTCCGGTTGTCGTCCACGGACACCGCCAGGGCCCGGGTCAGCGCGGTGACATGCCCGGTCACCCGGCTGAACCGCTCGTCCTCGTCCACCGGCGGCAGGGCACCCCCGTGCGGCACGCGGTGCAGGGCGCGCAGCGGGCCGTAGGTCAGGCGCAGGCTCTCCCGGCTCCACCGGCGCGCCGAGCGCAGCGCCTCCAGCCGGTTGTCCAGCCGGGACGACGCACCGAGCCAGCCGGCGGCGGTCTGCGCGTCCCATTCGCCCTCGCGCAGGTCGGCGGCGACGGTGCGCAGGATGTCGCCCGCCTCCCGGGCGAGGGCCGCCAGGTTCTCCCGTACGTCCCGCAGATGGACCGGCGGCAGGACGAGCGCGTTGACCGCGAGGCCGATGACCGCGCCGAGTGCCGCCTGGCCCACCCGGTGCCCGACACTTGACATGCTCACGGAGCCCGCGGTGAGGGTGAACAGTGCGGTGGTCGCCGCGTAGATGCCCTGGTCGCCGAAGCGGGACCAGTTCGCGAGCAGCATCAGCAACGGGACGGACAGGGCGAGCGCTCCCGTCGTGTCGCCGGTGAGCGCCTGTGCGGCCGAGGCCAGCACGGTGCCGACGCAGATCGCCCCGAACTGCCGCGCGCCCTGCACCAGCGAGCTGTAGACGGTGGCCTGCACCAGCACCAGTGCCACCCACGGCGCCATCAGCGCCAGCGGGTCTCCCATCCAGACGCCGCCCACCAGCCAGGCGAGCACCGCCGCCGCGGCGGCCTTGAGTGACTGGACGACCAGATCGCGTTCGCGCCCGGGCCCGTTCCAGGCGGCTCGCAGGGCGTCCCAGGCGGCCCTTGTCTCCCGCCGCACGGCATCCACCGTCCGTGCACTGTGGGCCCCCTGTTCCAGCGCGCGGCTCCCTCCCGCCCCCTCATCGGCCGGCGTGCCTCTGTCCCGCCCAGGGCGGAAGGCCCGAGCCGTCCGCCGTACCGCCCTCGTCACGCGCGTCATGCGCTGCGAGTATCCGCGTCACCGGCGGTTGCACGCGGCCTCATGCCGGTCTCATGCCAGCGGGCTGCCGCGGAGGGAGGACAGCAGGTGCGCGGGGTCGGCGTAGACCGCGTCCGCGCCGGACTTCTCCAGGTCGGCGCGCGGGATGCCGCCGCACAGCACGCCCACACAGCGCACCCCGGCCCGGCTGCCCGCGAGCATGTCCCACACGGTGTCGCCGACGAAGACCGCCCGCTGAGCCGGTACCCCTGCCAGCTCCAGCGCGTACTCCACCGGCTCGGGTGCCGGCTTGCCCTCGTCGACGTCGTCGGCGCTCGCCGTGGCGGTGATGGCGTCGTCCGCGTCGATGGCCCGGCGCAGCGCGCTCAGCTCGGCGCCGCCCGCCGAGGTGGCCAGCACCACCGCCCAGCCCTCCCGGTGCAGCCGGCGCAGCAGCGGCCCGGCCCCCGGCAGCGCGGGCAGCCGGTCGAAGCACTGCCCGTACAGCGCCTTGTGCGCGGCGCTGATGCCGGCATCCTGCTTCTTGTCGCGGCTGTCTCCCAGCAGGTGGGCGACGAGATCGGTGGAGGGCAGACCCACGGCCCGGTGAACGGCGTGCATCGGCACCTGGTGGCCCGCCTGCCGGAAGGCCTCCCACCACGCCACGACGTGCAGGTGATTGGTGTCGACCAGCGTGCCGTCGACGTCGAACACAGCCGCCCGTTCGGCGCTGTCCATAGGTGTGGTCCCTTCCTCTCCGGCTCGCCCGGGTACCACCTCAGCCGCCCGCCACGCCGGACGGCACCCGCCGCTCACGGGTCCAGGCCAGCAGCTCTTCGAGGGACCACGTCGTCACCACACGCTCCGGCGGCACCCCGCACTCCTCCGCCCGCGCGCACCCGTTGATCTGCCAGTCCAGTTGCCCCGGCGCGTGCGCGTCGGTGTCGACGGAGAACAGCACCCCCGCGTCCACCGCCCGGCGCAGCAGCCGCCGCGGCGGGTCCAGCCGCTCCGGCCTGCTGTTGATCTCCAGGGCCGTGCCGGTCTCCGCGCACGCCGCGAACACCGCGTCCGCGTCGAACTCCGACTCGGGCCGCCCCCGCCCCGTCACCAGCCGCCCCGTGCAGTGCCCGAGCACGTCGGAGTGCGGATCACGTACGGCGGCCACCATCCGCCGGGTCATCGACCGGGCGTCCATCCGCAGCTTGGAGTGCACCGACACCACCACGACGTCGAGCCGGTCCAGCAGCTCCGGCTCCTGGTCGAGGGAGCCGTCCTCGAGGATGTCGCACTCGATGCCGGTCAGCAGGCGGAACGGCGCCCAGGTCTCGTTCAGCTCCGCCACCACGTCCAACTGCTCCCGCAGCCGCTCGGCCGTGAGGCCACGTGCCACCGTCAGCCGTGGCGAGTGGTCGGTCAGCGCGGCCCACTCGTGGCCCAGCGCCGCCGCGGCCCGGCCCATCTCCTCGATCGGACTGCCGCCGTCCGACCAGTCGGAATGCAGATGGCAGTCGCCGCGCAGCAGCTCCCGCAGCCGTTCGCCGCCCCGCACGGCCGGCCGCTCCGTGGCCTCGCCCTCCAGCGTGCGCAGATAGCCGGGCTCCTGCCCGGCCAGCGCCTCCCGCACCACCTGCGCGGTCTTCGGCCCGACGCCCTTGAGCGACTCCAGCGAACCGTCCGCCGCCCGCCGGCGCACCTCGTCGTCGCCCAGCTCCTTCAGCACCCGGGCCGCCGTACGGAAGGCGCGCACGCGGTACGTCGGTGCCAGGGACCGCTCCAGCAGGAAGGCGATCCGGTCCAGTGACTCGACGGGATCCATCGCCACCTCCACCTCAAGGGTTCCCCAGCCCCCGGCGGACCGCACGACGGGCTTGAACTCCCCGTAGACGCCGGTTGCGCTCTACTCTCGATGCATGACCGAAAGCGCGAGCCCGTACATATCCCACCCGCGGATCATGGTGCTCGGGGTGCAGCCGGGTACACCGCCGTTCCGGATCGTGGAGATCGACGGCCAGATGGTCGGGGAGGCCAGGGCCGCCACCGACGTACTGACGGCGGCGGCCGCGTTCGGCATCACGGTCCACGACATGGACGATCCGGACGTGGTCCGCTGGGTGGGCGGGGACAAGTACACCTGGACCCTGCACTAGGCCTTTCCGGCCGACGGCTTCTTGGCCGCCCGGCCGCGCCGGGGCCTGCGCGCGTGGACGGCCCGGCTCATGCGGCGGCCCAGGAGCAGATAGCCGATCAGCGCGCCCGTCGTGTTGAGGATGACGTCGTCGATGTCGAACGCGCGGCCGGTGACCAGGGCGCCCTGGGCGAATTCCACCAGCAGCATCACGATCGCGGTCATCAGCAGGACGCGCAGAATGCCGCGCGTGCGCGGCGCGACGACGGGCACGAGGATGCCGAAGGGGACGCCGAGCAGGATGTTGCCGCCGATCTGGCGCACGGCGTCCCGCAGTTCCGGCTGGTCGAGATAGGCCTTCAGGGAGTCGCCGGGCTGGAGGTTGGTGTGGGTCAGCGCCTCGGAGGCGGGCGAGGGCTGCAGGGTCAGCCGCGCCAGCACCACGGCGAAGGCGACCATGAACGTGAAAGCGCACAGCATCGCCAGCAGCCGGACGGGCAGCGGAAGTGGATGTCGCTCGCTCCCGGACCCGGCGCTACGGGGACGTGAGGCTGCACTGGCCATACGCTCCTCCAGTCTTCAACTTCCCTGTGTGACAGGGCGGTTACCCACGGGCGTGCCGACGATGCCGCCGGGGATCGTTCCCAGCCACTGTTGCCCGCGTTCCGCCGGGGCACTCCGCCCTGTCCACGGGTGCTCGGCGGCTGATCAGTTCCCGTACGACACGCGCACCTCCTTGAAGCCCAGGGAACGCAGCAGGCCTTCGAGCATGCCGGTGGCGTTCTTCTCGGCGCGTGCGGTCAGCTCGCTCTCCTTCGCCGCGTCTCCGATGTGCCGTACCGCGAGTTTCTGCACGGCCTGTTCACCGTTCGGGTTGTCCGAGAAGAGGTCGCCGAGACGGTCGAAGAGACCGCGCTACTTGGAGACGGCGTAGGAGCGGTCGGGATCGAGGGCCGGCTTGCCCAGTTGCGCGTGGGGCAGCCGGAGCGTGGCGGACGTACGGTCGCCGTTGACCTTCACGTCGTTCTCGCCGACCTTGCCCAGGTCGACGTAGGCGTCCACGGTTCCCGCACCGACGTACAGCGTGCGGGTGCCGCGGATCGCGTCGGGCAGGAACCTGGCGTCCTTCTCCAGGTCCACGACGACCTGGAAGTTGCCGGAGGCGGCGTCGTAGCGGCTGATGTCCTGGATGGACTTCAGCAGCGCGGGGCCGGACCGGTCATGGGTGTCGGTGCCGAACAGGTCCTTCAGGCCCGGGATCACGCTGAGCCGGATCCCGGCGAAGAACACGACGAGCACCAGCACGAGCGCGGCCACCACCTTGGCCCAGCCGGGCATGCGCCTGGGGAGGCGCTTGACGGGAGTCGTCATGCGACGGCCCTCCTTCCTTACTGTCCGGATGCCCGCCACATCCCTTGCCAGACCGGCCGGTTGAGGAGGGAACGACTTCGGCGGAAGCACGAAAGGGCGCACACGGACAGGAGAGGACGTACGGAGGGACGGACGGAGGGACGTACGGAGGGACGGACGGAGGGACGGACGGTGTGCCCGGGCGTCACACCGAGCCGGACGTGGCCTCCGGCTGTTCCAGCGCCGCGTCCAGCGTCGGCTGCGGCGGCAGCAGCCGGGACAGGCCGGTGATGCGCAGCACCCGCAAGGTCAGGGGGTGGGCGCAGACGAGGAGCAGGTAACCGTCCCGGTCGAGGACCCGGCTCCTGGCCCGGTACAGCAGCCGCAGGCCCGAGCAGTCGAAGAACTCGATCCGGCTGAGGTCGATCACGACCCGGGCGGCGCGACGGTTCGTCTCCCGGTCCAGGTGCGGGGCGATCTCGGTGGCCGCGGCGAGGTCGATCTCGCCGCGGAACTCCAGCACGGTGTGTCCCCGTTCCTGGCGGACGCGCAGGTGCCGGGTGAGCGGTGCAGGTTCCTGCCGCACGACGAGATCGCCTCCAGCCTGCTCCGTGCGTGGGGAGGGGCCACGGTCCTCAAAACCGTTCCCCGCCCCGCAAGTTACCCTCCAACGAGTGAATTTGAGCATGTTCGATTGACATATGTCTCTGAATTGCAGGCGAGTTGGCCGAGGTTCGCGCGGGGGAGTGCGCGGGCGTGAGAGCGGGCGCGATTCCAGGCGTGCGCTCCGGGCTACGACAGGGCGTGCCACGCCTTGGTGAGGGCCTGGCGGAACTGCTCGCTCTGGTGCCCCGTGAGGTCGCGCACCATGCGCTCCTCCAGCTCCCGGACCGGCCCCGCGTGCCGGGCGAGCAGCTCCCGGGCATCGTCCGTGAGCAGGATCAGCAGCTCCCGGCGGTTGCGGGGGTTGCGCTCCCGGCGCACCAGCCCGCGACCCTCCAGTGAGCGGACGAGATCGGCGATGGACTGCGCGGTGACGAAGGAATCGCGCGCCAGCTGGGCCGCCGACAGTCCGTCGTGTCGCTCCAGGACGGTCAGCGCGGTGTACTGAAGAGCGGTGATCCCGGAGGGTCTGACCAGCTCGTCCAGGTGGGAGCGCACGACGAGCTCCACCTGCTTGACCATGTAGAGCAGGGAAGGGGGCGCCTTGGTCACCTGTGTGTCGAGCATGGATGCAGGCTAGAGCATTGACAGGAAACCTGTCTGTAAAGAGACTGCGAACCAACAGGAATCCTGTTTGTTGAAAACTTGGCGACGACGCTGGGGAGCGGCGATGACCACCTTCGAGAGGGAACCCGGGCAGCTGTTCATCGGGGGCCGGTGGCGCGAGGCCGCCGACGGGGCGCGTACCGAGGTGGTCGACCCGTCCCGGGGCACGGTCGTCACCACCGTCGCGGAGGCGGGCCCCGACGATGTCGACGCGGCCGTACGCGCCGCCCGCGAGGCCTACGACGACGGCGCCTGGTCCGGACTGAGCGGCCGCGAGCGTGGCCGGGTGCTGCACCGCGTCGCCCGGCTGATCCGCGAGAACGCCGACGAGCTGGCCGCCCTGGAGAGCCTCGACGTCGGCAAGCCGATCACACTGTGCGGCGCGGTCGACGTGACGAACGCGGCCAACGACTACGAGTACTTCGCGAACCTCGCCCAGAGCCAGGACGGCGCCCTGCGCGACACCCCCATGAACGCCCTCGCCTACACCCGGCGCGAGCCGCTCGGCGTGGTCGCCGCGATCACCCCGTTCAACTTCCCGCTGATCCTCGCCGGCTCCAAGCTCGGCCCCGCGCTCGCGGCCGGCAACACCGTCGTCCACAAGCCCGCCGACGAGACCCCGCTCAGCGCCCTGTACATGGCCCGGCTCCTCCAGGAGGCGGGCGTACCGGACGGTGTGGTCAACGTCGTGACCGGCAGCGGCCCCGTGGCCGGCGAGGCGCTGCTGCGCCACCGCGGCGTCGACAAGGTCGCCTTCACCGGCTCCACCGCGATCGGCCGGCATGTGGCGAGCGTCGCCGGCGAGGCGCTCAAGCCCGTCACCATGGAGCTGGGCGGGAACGCCGCCCACATCGTCTTCGAGGACGCCGACCTGGAGAAGGCGGTCGGCGCGGTCATCAAGGGCTTCGTCTTCAACACCGGCCAGTTCTGCATGGGCGGCCCGCGTCTGCTGGTGGCCCGCTCGGTGTACCCGACGCTGCTCGGCATCCTCGCCGAGGCCGTACCCGGCGTGCCGATCGGCGACCCACGCGACCCGGCCACGGTCATCGGCCCGATGGCGGCCGAGAAGCACCTGAAGAAGGTCGAGGAGTACGTCGCGCTGGCCCGCAAGGAGGGCGCCCGCGTCGTCTGCGGTGGCGAGCGGCTCGACCTCGACGGCGGCTACTACTACATGCCCACCGTCATCGCCGACCTGTCGAACGACTCCCGTGTGATCCAGGAGGAGATCTTCGGCCCCGTCCTCACCGTGCAGCCCTTCGACGACGAGGACGAGGCCGTAGCCCTCGCCAACTCCACGCCCTACGGCCTGGCCTCGGGCGTCCAGACCAGCCATCTCGCCCGCGCCCACCGGGTCGCCGACCGGCTCCAGGCCGGGATCGTCTGGATCAACGACTGGGCGATGCTCGACCCCGCCGTGCCCTTCGGCGGTGTGAAGGACTCCGGCTACGGCCGCGAGTACGGGCCCGAGGCCCTCGCCGGTTACACCAAGGTCAAGTCCGTCGTCGTCTCGCTCGACTGAGACACCGTCAAGGAGCCATTGCGATGCCCACCACCACCCGTGCCGCGGTCGTCGAGTCCGGCGGCGCGCCCTTCACCCTCTCCGACGTCGTCCTCGACGAACCCGGCCCGCGCGAAGCGCTGGTCCGCATGGTCGCCACCGGCCTGTGCCACACCGACCTCGGGGTGGCGAGCGGCGGACTGCCCTTCCCGCTGCCCGGGGTCCTCGGCCACGAGGGCGCGGGTGTCGTCGAGGCCGTCGGCCCCGCCGTCACCGGCGTCGCGCCCGGCGACCACGTCCTGCTCTCCTTCACCTCCTGCGGCGACTGCCGCAACTGCCGCGGCGGGCACCCCGCCTACTGCGCGACCTGGCTGCCGCTGAACCTCCTCGGCGGCAGTCGCGCCGACGGCTCGAACACCATCAGCCGGGACGGCGAGGCCCTGGGCGGCCACTTCTTCGGCCAGTCCTCCTTCGCCGAGCGGGCACTGGCCGACGAGCGCAGCCTGGTCAAGGTCGACCCGGAGGTGCCGCTGGAGTCGATCGCCCCGCTGGGCTGCGGCGTACAGACCGGTGTGGGCGCCGTCTGGAACGTCCTGAAGCCCGACACGGGCAGTACGGTCGTCGTCCTGGGCGCCGGAGCGGTCGGCCTGTCGGCCGTGATGGCGGCGGCCCTCACCCCGGCCACCAGGATCGTCGCCGTCGACCGGGTCGCCGAACGCCTGTCGCTGGCCACGGAGCTGGGCGCCACGCACACCGTCGACACGAGCCGTGAGGACCTCGCCGAAGCCCTCGCCGGCATCACGGGCGGCCAGGGCGCGGACGGCGTCGTGGAGACCACGGGCAACGTCGGCGTCCTGCGCCAGGGCGTCGACGCGCTCGCCGCCCGCGGCACCCTCGTCGTGGTCGGCGCCCCGCCCTTCGGCACCGAGGTCGCCCTGGACGTCAACGGTCTGCTCGGCGGCAAGCGGATCGTCGGTCTCACCCTCGGCGACAGCGAGACCCAGACGATGATCCCCGCGCTGGTCCGCCTGGTGAAGGAGGGGCGCCTGCCGCTGCACCGCCTGATCAGCACGTATCCCTTCGGGGACATCGACCGGGCGGTGCAGGACATGAAATCGGGCAAGACCATCAAGCCGGTGCTGACGTTCTGACGCGCGTCGGCTGAGCTGGGCGGTCGGCCTGGAGGTCCCGCCGGCCGGTTGCCGATCGGCGAGGGCCGGCGGCACGGCGCGGGTGGGTTCCGAGACGGGGCCGTCCCCGCGCCGCCGTCCTGTGCGTCGGCTGTCGTACGCCGCTACGGCCCTGGTGATCCCCGGGGATCCTGCCGGTCGTCGGCCCTGGTGATCCCCGGGGAGTCCGCCGGTCGTCCGGCGCACGTCACCAGCCGGGAGCTCCCCGGCGGGGCCGGGCAGCGCCCCGCCGGGAGACCAGAAACAGACCGCCCGGCCGCCCCGCTCAGTCGTTCACCAGCACCAGCTTCCCCGTCGTCCGGCCCGTGTCGCCCGAGGCGTGCGCCTCCGCCGCGGCGGACAGCGGGAAGGTGCCGGCGATCGTGGCGCGGAGCTTGCCCGTCCCGGCGAGTTCCGCGATCGCCTCCATGCCACCGCGGTCGGCGTCCACGAGCATGCGCAGCCCCCGTACCCCGAGCCGCTCGGCCTCCTCGTAGAACTCGTCCGAGCCGCCCGGGAGGATCGAGACCACGACACCGCCGGGGCGCAGGACCCGCAGTGAGCGCAGGGCGTTGTCGCCGCCGATCGTGTCCAGGACGACATCGACGTCCTTCACGGCCTCGGTGAAGTCCGTCTCCCTGTAGTCCACCGTCTCGTCCACGCCGATCCCGCGCAGGAACTCGTGCTTGCCCGCGCTCGCGGTGCCGATCACATACGCGCCCCGCGCCTTGGCGATCTGCACCGCCACATGCCCGACCCCGCCCGCGGCCGCGTGGATCAGCACCCGCTGCCCGGGCCGCAGGTCCGCGTGCTCGACCAGCGCCTGCCACGCGGTGAGCGAGACGAGCGGCAGGGCGCCCGCCTGGACGTGGTCGATACCGGCCGGCTTGCGGGTGAGGGCGCGGACCGGAGCGATGACATACTCCGCGTGCGAGCCGTGCCCGTACGGATACGGGAGCATGCCGAAGACCTCGTCGCCGGGTGCGAAGGCCACGACGCCGATGCCGACCGCCTCCACCACCCCGGAGACGTCCCAGCCGAGGACGAAGGGCGCGTCGCCCAGGAATCCGCCGGTAGCGCGGTGCTTCCAGTCGGTCGGATTGACGCCGGCGGCCCGCACCCGGACCAGCACCTGGTTCGGCCCCGGCACCGGACGCTCGACTTCGACTTCCTTGAGGACCTCGGGACCGCCGAGGACGTCCTGGCTGATGGCTCGCATCGTGTTCTGTGTGCTCATGGTGATCAAGCGTGCCGGTTCGCGCGCCGCTCGCCAATGGCAAGATTGCCAACCTTCGATAGGATCGTGCCATGCGACGCGAACGAGTGGTGGTCCTGGCCCTGGACGGGGTGTATCCCTTCGAGCTGGGCATCCCCAGCCGGATCCTCGGCGCGGCCGACGGCCGGTACGAGGTGCTGACCTGCTCGGTCGACGGCGGTCCGGTGCGCACCAACGCGGATTTCGGCGTCACCGTGGAGCACGGGCCCGAGATCCTGGCCACGGCCGGCACGGTGGTGATCGCGCCCGTCGCACCAGCCCACCTCACCGACGAGGTGCCGGGCGACGTCCTGGCCGCCCTCGCGCTCATCCGGCCCGGAACGCGCATCGTGTCCATCTGCACCGGCGCCTTCGTCCTCGCCGCAGCCGGGCTCCTCGACGGGCGCAGGGCGACCACCCACTGGCAGGTCGCCGACCGGTTCCGGCGCATGTTCCCGCTCGTCGACCTCGACCCGGACGTGCTGTTCGTCGACGACCACCCCTTCCTCACGTCCGCAGGAGCCGCCTCCGGCGTGGACATCTGCCTGCACCTGGTCCGCAAGGACCACGGCAGTCGACTGGCCAACTCCGTCGCGCGCCGCTGCGTGGTCCCGCCGTTCCGGGACGGCGGCCAGGCCCAGTACATCGAACAGCCCGTCCCCGAGCAGGGCGCCGCGAGCACCGCGGCCACCCGCGCCTGGATCCTGGAGCGCCTGGGCGAACCGCTCACCCTGGCCGACCTCTCCGGCCACGCCCGGATGAGCCAGCGCACCTTCGCCCGCCGTTTCCACGACGAGGTGGGCCTCAGCCCCGGCCGCTGGCTCATCCAGCAGCGCGTGGCCAGGGCCCGGCATCTGCTGGAGTCCAGCGACCTCACGGTGGATCAGATCGCCGGCCGGGTCGGCTTCGCGACGGGCGCGTCCCTGCGCCAGCATCTCCACGCGGCGATCGGGGTGTCCCCGCAGGCGTACCGCCGCACCTTCCAGACCGCCCGCTGACCGCCTGCCGACCGCGCACGGCCATCGCTCGCTCAACTCCGCAGGCTGGCATGGGCATTTGTCGACCTGTTTCTTTCTGTCGGAGCGTGACGGAACCCTCACGTCCGCAGAGCGACGAGTTGATCCTTTCGGCTCTAAACCCGATAAGGTTCCGATCGGCGCTGCGAGTTGACGCGATCGCGTCCGGTCGACTCGCGGTGCGTACTCATGAGTGCGATCCACACCCCCCTGTTCGATCGTGTTTGTTCGAAGGATGCAGATGGAACTCGCCACTCCGCCACCGGCGGCGCGGGCCCCTGTCGCCTGGTACAGCTGGTGGTTGATGCCGCTGAGCTTGGGAGGCGGGACCGTTGCCGCCACCTTCATGAGCTCGGAGCGAATAACCGCGGCCGTCGCCGGTCTCGCGGCGACGGCGGCCAGTGCCGTGTGCGTACGCCTGCTGCTGCGCACCCGGGCACACCTGCACAAGGCGGAGAACTCCTTCCGCACCACGCAGGCCGAGCACAACCAGCAGTGGCAGCAGCACGTGGCCGGACTGGAACGGAAGTTCTCCGCCGAACGCGCCACCCTGGAGTCCCAGCTCACCGAGCAGAACGCGACCTACGAGCGGCGCCTGGCCGACCAGAGCGCCACGTACGAGACGCAGCTCTCCGACACCTCCCGGGCCTACGAGGAACGGCTGACAGAGCAGGCCACGTCCTACGAGGCCCAGCTCGCCGACCAGGCCGAGGTCTGGCAGGAACAGCTCTCCCACCAGCTCGCCGCGGTCGCCCGGCTCGCCGACGAGCAACTGCCCTCCGCGATGGAGGCGCTGCGCTCCGGTGACGCCATCGACGACGTCCTGCCCACCGTCAACCAGTGCGCCAAGGTCAGTTCCGACCTCCAGGCCGAGCTGCGCAAGGTGCTGCGCACCGCCCTGATCGGCCTCGAGTCGGAGTTCGACCGCTCCACCTCGGCCGAACAGGCCGTCATCAGCATCGGCAACCGCATCCACGTCCTGACCAGCAAGCTCCGCGGCCGGCTGCACGAGATGCAGGGCGAGCACGGCAGGCTGCCCGCCGTCGCCCGGGGCCTGATGGAGCTCGACCAGGAGATCGGCCCCGCCGACTGTCTCGCCGCCAGCATCGGTGTGCTCGGCGGCTCGGACCGGCCCGGCCGGCAGTGGCAGGAGCCGCAGCGGCTGCTCAGCGTGGCGCGCGGCGGCATCGGCCGGATCAAGGACTTCCACCGGATCCAGGTTCGCCACCTGCCCGAACTCGGCGTCGACGGCGGTCTCGTGGACCACCTCACGCTGATCTTCGCTCACCTTCTCGACAACGCGGCCCGCTACTCGCCGCCCACCGAGCCGGTGCTCATCTCCGGCAAGGAGGTGCCCAACGGCGTCGGCATCGAGATCCAGGACTCCGGCAAGGGCCTGAGCGAGGAGAAGAAGCGCGAGGCCGAGCACGCCCTCGCGGGCACCGCTCCCGGAGCGGGCCTCGGTGGCATCACCGAGGACGCGAACATCGGTCTGCGCGTCGTCGGAGCCCTCGCCCGTCGCTACGGCATCCGCGTCACCTTCGCGGACTCCCCGTGGCTCGGCACCTCCGTGGTGGTCGTGGTTCCGCACAAGTACTTCAGCCCGCTGCCCGCTGCCGCCGCACCGGCCGCGCCCGCACCGGAGGTCCGCACCGCAACGGCCGCCCCGGCCCGCGAGACGGTCACCGCACCAACACCGGACGCCCCGGCCGAGGCCGCGGAGACCACACCCGGCGGACTGCCCCGGCGCCGCAGCAAGCGGAACGAGGCGGCCGAGCCCAGGGAGGCCGAGCGGACGGACCGGAGCACCGTCTCCGCCATCCCGCCGGACGCCTCGTTCTCCGGTCTCGCCGCCTTCGCCACCGCCGGACGCGACGCCGAAGAGGCGTCCCCGGCGCCCGGCGACCGCGACACCGATGCCGGACGCGAGTCCACCGAGCACCGCACCGAAGAGAGCGACTAGTCCTCATGACGCAACAAGGAACAGATGTGAGCTGGGCGCTCCGCGATCTTGTCGAGAGCATCCAGGAGATCCGCTTCGCCCTCGTGGCCTCCAGCGACGGCAAGGCCATCACCTCCTACGGCGCTGAAGACCCCGACGACGTCGACCGCTTCGCCGCCGTGGTGGCCGGCCTGCAGGCCCTCGCCCAGCCGGTCGCCGAGCAGTTCCCCAAGTACGCCGGGCAGCTGCGCCTCGCGATGATCGAAGTCGACGGCGGGCACCTCTTCGTGGTCCGCGCCGGTGTGGAGACGTACCTCGGTGTCCTTGCCAGGGAAGGCCTCGACCAGGGCCTGCTCGGGCACCAGATGAGAGACCTGGCCCGCAGGATGGGTGAGCTCCTCGGCACCACTCCGCGCCTGGAGGAGCACTCTGGATGAGTGCTCCCCGCAGGCCGTCGGACCCGTCCGGTCTCGAGCGCTACTACGTCCTCACGGGCGGTCGCAGCGGACCGGGCGGTTCGGCGTCGAGCCTCGACGTGGCGACGCTGGTCGTCGCCCGCGCCGCCCCGTTACCGGGCATGCAGCACGAGCACGAGGAGATTCTCCGCCGGTGCCGCGATCCGCTGTCGGTCGCCGAACTCGGCGCTCACCTCGGGCTGCCCTTCAACATTCTCGCAGTGCTGCTGTCGGACCTGCTCGTCGCAGGTCGCGTCGAAGCCCGTAACCCCATCCCGGCACACGAAGCCGGCCGCGGGCCCGACCTCGCGCTCCTTGAGGAGGTACTCAGTGGACTTGAAAGGCTTTGACCAACCCGGAGGGCGGGCGGGCGGGGACGCCCGCTCGGTGAAGGTGATGATCGCCGGCGGGTTCGGCACCGGGAAGACCACGATGGTCCGGTCGGTCAGCGACATCAAGCCGCTCACCACGGAGGAGACCCTCACCCAGGCCAGTGCCGACGTGGACCGTCTCATCGGCGTCGCCGACAAGACGCAGACCACCGTCAGCCTGGACTTCGGCAAGATCGGCATCAACGAGAGCCTGGTGCTGTACCTGTTCGGCACGCCGGGGCAGGAGCGCTTCTGGTTCCTGTGGAACGGGCTGTTCAAGGGGGCGCTCGGCGCGATCGTCCTGGTGGACACCCGCCGACTGGAGTCCAGTTTCCGGGCGATCGAGGAGATGGAGCGGCAGGAGGTCCCCTTCGTCGTCGCCCTGAACGTCTTCCCCGACTCCGACAACTACCCGGTCGAGGAGATCCGGGACGCCCTGGACATCCCCGAGCACACCCCGGTCATCGCCTTCGACGCCCGCGACCGGGCCTCCAGCCGGGACGTCCTCGTCGCCCTGATCCACCACCTGAAGGAACGCTCGGCCGTGGCCCTGGAGCCCCGATGAACGATCAGACCGAAAACGCCGTTCAGGTCCCGAGCGGCTGCCCCGTCGCCCATCACGGGTCCGATCCGGCCCGGCTGTACGGGCCGGAGGCGGCGACCGACCCGGTGGGCATCTACGAGCGGCTGCGCAAGGAACACGGCTCGGTCGCACCCGTCCTGCTCGAAGGCGATGTGCCCGCCTGGCTGGTCCTCGGCTACCGCGACAACCGGCGGGTGCTCGACAACCCCCGTCAGTTCAGCCGGGACGCGCGCATCTGGCGGGACTGGACGGAGGGGCGCGTGGCGGAGACCTCGCCGCTCATCCCGATGCTCGGCTGGCGGCCGGACTGCGTGTCCCAGGACGGTGATCCGCACCGCAGGCTGCGGGCCGCCGTCACCGACGGACTCCAGGCCGCCGCGGTCCGGGGCATCCGGCGCCACGCGACCCGCATCGCGAACAAGCAGATCGACGCGTTCGCCGACACCGGGCACGCCGACCTGGTGAAGGACTACGCCGAGTACCTGCCGATGCTCGTCCTCTCCCGCATCCTCGGGCTCCCCGAGGCGGAGGGCCGGGACCTGGTCGAGTCCTGCGCGCAGGTCTTCAAGGGCGGTGAGGACGCCCTCGTGCACAACGAACGCATCATGGTGATCCTCGGCGAACTGGCCGAGCGCAAGAAGTCCGAACCCGGCGGTGACTTCACCACCGCCCTGCTGGAGCACGCGGCCGGGCTCGACGACGAGGAGGTGGTCAGCCATCTGCGTCTCGTGTTGATCGCCGCGCACACCACCACCAGCAATCTGCTGGCCCGGGTCCTCCAGCTCGTCCTCACCGACACCGCCCGGCTCACCGGACTGATCAGCGGCCAGCTGAACATCTCCGCCGTGGTGGAGGAGGTCATGTGGAACAGCCCGCCGCTGGCCGTGCTGCCGGGCCGGTTCGCGGCCGGCGACCTGGAACTAGGCGGCCACCAGATCCAGGAGGGCGACCTGCTGTTGATGGGCCTCGCGGCGGGCAATGTCGACCCCGACGTCCGGCCGGACATCGGTGTCTCGGTCCAGGGCAACCAGGCCCACCTGGCGTTCAGTTCCGGTCCGCACGAGTGCCCCGGGCAGAGCATCGGCCAGTCCATCATCGCGATCGCCGTGGACGTCCTGCTGCACCGCCTGCCGGGCCTGACCTTGGCCGCACCGCCGGAGGAGCTCACCTCGACCGCCTCCACGTGGGAGTCCCGGCTGGACAGCCTCCCGGTCGAGTTCGCCGTGTAGCGGTGGTGCCCGGCCCTCCGGCCGGGCACCAGCACGTTCGCCACCCCCGCGTCGAGCCCCACCGGACGCAACCTGACCGCGACCGGCCGCGCCCGGGTGGGCATCGGGCCGGCCCGTGATCCCCGCCGGCCGGCCACGCCGTACCTCTGCTTCCGCGTCGTAACCCGGCGGTGCAGGTCTGGCGGGAGGCCGACGAACCGGACGGCCGTGAACTCATGCGCGACGGACGGTGGTTGAGGGCCGACTGAATCGGCCGTACCGGGATAACCGCAAGGTACGAGGCCGCGGGGCAGCACGCCCCGCGGCCGGAATCCTGCGGAGGAGACATGGCCCTGGTGAAAGCGGGTGTCCTGGTGCTCGACTGCGCCGAGCCCGAGAAGCTCGCCGTGTTCTACAAGGAGTTGCTGGAAGGGGAGGAGTCGGACGCGACGGCCAACCGGGTGGAGATCAAGAGCGCCGACGGGTTCCGGATCGCCCTGCGCCGGGACGTCAACGCCACCCCGCCCAGCTGGCCGCGCCCCGAGAACTCCCTCCAGGCCCATCTGGAGTTCGTGGTGGACGACCTCGACGCGGTGGAACGCCGGGTCATCAGCCTGGGCGGACGCCCCCTGGAGGCCAAGGACGCCTCGGGCCCCCTGGAGGAACGCGGCTACGCCGACCCGGCGGGCCACTCCTTCACCCTGCGGCGCACCGCGCCGACGGCACCCAAGCAGGGCTGAGCGCGGCGTTTCCCCGACGCCGTTCAGCCGGTCGCCGGCAGGGGCCGGAGGGTGAGGATCTGCTGGGCGTGTCCGACGGGACCGGTGAGGTCGTGCAGGACGGTGCTGGTGACGCCCTGGCCGGTCGGGCCGAAGGCGACGGTGGTGTCGAGCCCCGTCCAGCGGCCTTCCGGCCGGCGGTGGAGATGCAGGGTGAGGTCGACGTTGGGGAACATCCATTCGCTGGGCGGCCGGCGTACGGCGATGCCGTTGGCCGTGTCGACGAGCGCGATGTAGGAGGCGAGAGGGCTCACGGCCTGTCCGGCCACGAGTCCGACACGGGTGGAGACCCAGGCCGTCGTGCGGCCCGGCCGCGGGGACGCGACCGGCCGGACGTCCAGGGAGGCGATGTACCCGCCGGGCCACACGGAGGTCAGCGGCCAAGGGGCGAGCGCCTCGGGAGGGGTGAGTGCGTCCGCGGTGTCACCGGCGACCTCCCTGGTGTCGTGGTCGGCGAGGAGCCAGGCGCGGGCCCGCACGACGGGACGGCCGGCTATGAGCGCAACCGCTTCGAGGAGTTCGATGGTGCGGCCCGGCCGGAGGGTCTCCACCCGGATCTCGCACTCGTCCAGGGCCAGTCGGCCGAGGATGTCGAAGCTGATCCGGGACAACGTCAGGCCGCCGTCCGGCCGTCCGGCCAGGTACCGGTCGACGGCGTGGACCATGAGGCCGGCCAGCGGGCTGAAGTGCTGCTCGTCCGGGTCCCACGCACCGCTCGCGTGGACGGTGGGCTTGAAGCGGTGCGTGTCGACGGGCTCGTAGTAGTGGTCGGTGTGCAAGGGGCGCGTGCCTTTCATGAAGGGAATCAGTGGGCGAAGACCGCGCTGGCCAGGGCCACATGGACGGCCGTGCCGGCGAGGATGCTCAGCAGGGCGTTGCGGAGCCACAGGTGCAGGCCGACGGTGACGGCCAGGGCGGCCAGCGGGGCCACGGCGCGCGACTCGGTGACCGGCAGATCGCGCAGGCAGTAGACCACCAGGATCACCATCACCCCGGCGGGCATACGGGCGCTGAGGTACCGCACGGTGTCGCTGGCCCGCAGCGGCGCCAGGGCGGCGAACGGCATGGCGCGCAGGGACCAGGTCACGGCTGCGGTGACGAGGACCGCGACGACGGCGTAGGTGTCAGACATGCGCGGGCTTCCTCCGGTCGGCGAGCCGGCGTGCCAGGAGGCCGGCGGTGAACAGGGCGAAAGCCGCCAGCAGCAGTTGACCCGGGAAGAGCAGGCGGGCGCCCAGGGCGCAGAGCAGGGCGAGCACGGGGGTCGGCAGGTCGCCCCGCAGGTCACGGACCGCGTCGAGGGCGAGAACGACGAACAGGGCGGTCAGGGCGAAGTCCAGGCCGGTGACACCGTCCGGGATGAGGGAGCCGAGCAGGGCCCCGGCGGTCGCGCTGCCGGCCCAGTACAGGTGCATGTAGAACTGCAGCCACAGGATGCGCGGGCCGGACCAGCCGCGGGCCTGCTCGGTCGCGGTCAGCGCGTACGCCTCGTCGGTGAGGGCGAAGGTGCTGTAGGTCCTGGCGAACCGGCCCCGCACACGGTGCAGGGGAAAGGACAGCGCGTAGAAGACGTGCCGTGCCTGCACCAGGAAGGCGGCCAGGGCGATGGACACCAGCGGCGCGGCGGCCACGACCATGCCGATCAGCAGGAACTCGAACGAACCGCCGTAGACCACCGCCGCGGACAGCCCGGCCCACCACCAGTCGAGCCCCGACTGGACGACGAGCGCCCCGAAGGCGAGACCGAGCGGCACCATCCCGAGGCCCACGGAGGCACAGTCCTGGAAAGCGGCCCGCGCCGCAGGGCTTATTCGCATGTCGACATTTTAGAAAAGTGCACGCCTCATATGGTTGCCGATGATGGCCCTATGATCTCCATATGGGCAATGAAAGTGGCCTCGATGCCGTCGATCGAGAAATTCTGTTTCATCTGCGTCAGGACGGACGGCTGTCGAACGTCGAGCTCGCCAAGCGGGTGGGGCTGACGCCGCCCCCCTGCCTGCGCCGGGTCAAGCGTCTGGAGGAGAGCGGCGTCATCGCCGGCTACCGGGCCGTCATCGACCCCAAAGCCGTGGGCCGCGAGCTCGAAGTGCTCATCGACGTCGAGATCTACGCCCAGGACCGCAGGACCGTCGAGGAGTTCGAGACCACCGTGGCCTCCTATGAGGAGGTCGTCGAATTCCGGCGGATGTACGGACGCCCCGACTACTTCCTCCGCGTCGCCGTCGCCGACCACGCCGCCTATGAGGCCTTCATGATGGGCAAGCTCAGCGGCCTGCCCGCCGTGCTGCGCCTCGAGTCCCACCTCACCATGAAGACGATCAAGGTGGACGGCTGAGCGGACGCCCGGCACGGACCGGCCCCGCCCGCGGTACATGCCGGGCGAGGCCGGGCGAGGCCGGGGCTCTTTGTCAGTCCCTGCCGCCCTTCTCGTCGGCCGGCCACGCGCCGGTCGAACGCTCGATGGCCTTGGCGCCCGCGCGGTCCACGGCGCTGCGCACCACCGCGAAGATGGCGCCCTGGACCGCGGCGGCCAGCAGGATCTCGCCCCAGCCGCGGTCCCGGTCCAGCGCGTCGGGCGCGTCCTCCTCGTGCCGGATCGCCATCCACGTCTTGCGGAAGGCGAGCCCGGCCAGCCAGCCGCTCGACCAGCCCAGCACGAACCCGAGGGGCTGGTAGGCGAGGGGCATTTTCTTCTTCTTGGCCACGGGGATCTCCTTGTTCGCTCAGGGGGGTGGGTGGGAGTGGTCAGGGGGTGTGCGCGGCCGGGACCCGCTCCTCGGCGCGGACCGGCCCAGGCGGAGTGCCGTCACCGAACGGCCGGCCGCCCAGCTCCTCGCGGTGGTGCGGGGTCGGCCACCCGGACAGGTCCGGCCCCAGCGGCACGACGTGGGTCGGGTTGATGCCGGTGTGCACCTGGTAGTAGTGGCGCTTGATGTGGTCGAAGTCGACGGTGTCCCCGAACCCGGGCGTCTGGTACAGGTCGCGGACGTACCCCCACAGCACATGGTTCTCCGTCAGCTTCCAGCGGTTGCACTTGAAGTGGCCGTGGTAGACGGCGTCGAAGCGGACCAGCGTGGTGAACAGCCGGATGTCCGCCTCGGTGATGGTGTCCCCGACGAGGTACCGCTGCCGTTCGAGTCGGTGCGCGAGCAGCTCCAGCCGCCGGAACACGCCCGCGCAGGCGGTCTCGTACTCCTCCTGGCCGGTGGCGAAACCCGCCCGGTACACACCGTTGTTGACGTCCTCGTAGACGTCCGCCATCACCGCGTCGATCTCGTCGCGCAGCGCGTCCGGGTACAGGTCCGGCGCGCCCTCCCGGTGCAGGGCGGTCCATTCGGTCGCGAGGTCGAGCGTGAGCTGCTGGTAGTCGTTGGTGACCAGCTTCCCGCTGGGCACGTCCACGATCGCCGGCACACTGACACCGCCGGGGTAGTCGTTCTCCCGCCGGTCGTAGGCCTCGCCGAGGTAGCGGATGCCGAGAACCGGGTCGCGGCCGTCCTCGTCCAGCGTGAAGCGCCAGCTGCGGTCGTCCTGGAGCGGGTCGGCGACGGCCAGGGACAGGGCGTCCTCCAGGCCGAGCAGCCGCCGGGAGACCAGCGACCGGCTCGCCCACGGGCAGGCGCGGCTGACGACCAGACGGTAGCGGCCGGCCTCCACCGGCCAGCCGTCCCGGCCGTCCGCCGTGATCCGGTCCGCGAAATGCGCCTTGGACCGTTTGAACGACCTCCTGCCGTAGGCGCTGTTGCCGTCGCCGTCGTCGCGGCTCATGGGGGAGACCTCCTTCGCGTATGTGTGGCCCGCTCGTCGTGCGAGTGCCCCGTCTGTCGTGCGTGTGCCCTGGTGAACGCGTTCCCCTTTTTCCGCCGACGGCACGGTGTGAGCACCGCCGACCGGGGCAATCGGCGTGGGTGACTCATGAAGGAACTGATCGGAGGACACGCGTCACCGTGCTGGTGGCGCTCGGCGCCAACCTGGTGATCGCGGTCGCCAAGGCCGTCGGAGGCCTGGCCGCGGGATCACCCGCCCTGCTGTCGGAGGCGGCCCACTCGGTGGCCGACAGCCTGAACGAAGTGTTTCTGCTGGCGGCTCTGCGCCGCAGCCGCCGCCCCGCCGACCGGCGTCACCCCTTCGGCTACGGCAAGGAGCGGTTCTTCTGGTCGCTCCTCGCGGCGGTCGGGATCTTCGTCATGGGCGGCTGTTTTTCCTTCTTCCAGGGCTTCGAGGCCCTCGCGAGCGGATCGGAGGAGAAGCTCAGCGGCTATGTCGCCGGCCTGATCGTGCTCGGCATCGCCCTCCTCGCGGAGGGCGGCTCCTTGTTGCGCGCCCTGTACCAGGTACGCCGGCAGGGCGGCACCCGCGCCGGGCTGCGCGACCCGGCTCTGCGGACGGTCGTCGCCGAGGACGGCACCGCGGTGCTGGGCGTCACGCTGGCCATGATCGGCATGGCCCTGCACATGGTCACCGGCCAGGTGGTGTGGGAGGCGTCCGCCTCGCTCGCGATCGGCGCGCTGCTGGTCTACGTCGCCTTCCGGCTGGGCCGTGACGCGCGCGACCAGCTGATCGGCGAGGCGGCCGACCCGGAGTCGAGCGGGCGGATCCATGCGCTGCTGCGGGCGCAGCCCGAGATCGACAGCGTGGAGGCACTGTTCACGATGAAGACGGGCCTCGACTCGGCCCTCGTGGCCGCCCGGGTCGACCTTGTGCCCGGCCTGGACAGCGAGCACGTCGAGGACGTCGCCGTGCGCATCAAGCGCTCCATCGCCCGGACGGTGCCCGAGGCGCACCAGATCTTCCTCGATGTCACGGACCGCCGCGCCCGGGAGGCAGCAGAAAGCCCCGCCGCGACGGGGGAACGCGGCGGGGCCTGAACCACGCGTGCCCCGCCGCCGGGGGTTCATGCACACCGGGCGAAACTTTTCTGCCGGTGGCTTTCCCGGGGGCTGGGGCGGGCCGGCTCTGTGTCACTCGCCTTCTGCCGGCTCCAGTACGAACAGCGGAATCTCCCGGTCCGTCTTCTTCTGGTAGTCCGCGTAGGCCGGATATGCCGCGACGGCCCGGTCCCACCACTCGGACTTCTCCTCGCCCGTCACCTCACGGGCGGTCATGTCCTGCTTCCGGGGCCCGTCCTGGAGCTCGACATGCGGGTCGGCCTTGAGGTTGAAGTACCAGACCGGGTGCTTGGGCGCACCGCCGAGGGAGGCGACGGCGGCGTAACGCCCCTCGTGTTCCACCCGCATCACCGGTGTCTTGCGCAGCTTGCCGCTCTTGGCGCCCCGGGAGGTCAGGACGACGACCGGCATCTTGGATCCCTGCAGCGTCGTCCCCTCCGTACCGCCGGAGCTCTCGTACAGTTCCACCTGCTTGCGCACCCACTGCGTCCTGCTGGGTTCGTACTCGCCTTCGAGAGGCATGGCATTCCGTCCCATCGTCGTGTCAGAGGCCGACTGGTACCTGGTACTCAACATCGGTACGCCCGGGAATCATCCTGGAGAAACCGCCATTCGGACGGCCAGAGCCGTCATCACCCCACTCGCCACCAGCGCCGTGGCCAGTCTGCCCCGGTGACCGGTCAGCGCCCGGCCCAGCAGGGCACCGCTCCCGGCGAGCAGCACCTGCCAACTGGCGGATGCGGCGAAGGCGGCCAGGACGAACACACCCTGTTCCACCGGCCCGGCCGGACCCGTGGCCTGGGAGCCGAGCACCAGCGCCGCGAAGTAGATCACGGTGGTGGGGTTGAGCAGGGTGATGCCGAGCAGCCCCGCGAAGGCGCGGGCGGGACTCGGGGGAGCGGTGGCCGTGCGCGTGGCGAGCCGGTGGCCGCGGTACTCGCGCAGGGCACCGGCCGCGCCCCACACCGCCAGCCCGAGCAGCACCAGGACACAGACCCAGCGCAGCGGCCCGAGCACCGGCCGCAGCGCGGCGGCCAGGGCCGTGCCCCCGAGCGTGGCGGCGAGGGCGTACAGCCCGTCGGCGGTGGCGACGCCCAGCGCGGCGCAGACACCGGTACGCAGGGATGTGCGGGCGGTGAGGGAGACGAGGTAGGTGCCGACGGCGCCCACGGGGACGGCGATGCCGTACCCGGCGAGCAGCCCCGCGAGGAGCGCGGCCGTCATGACCGCGGCGGCGTCGGCCCTCCACGGCGGCCGGACCGCTGCTGTCGGCGCGCGGCAGAAGCGGCGACGGACAGCGGCAGCGACGGCGGAAGGACCTCGAGCGTAGGCATGGCTGGATCCTGGGGCCTGTCCCGCCGCGGCGACAACCGGTTTTCGAATCGCCGCCATGACTTCCTGGGAGCCCCGGCTCCCGGCAAGGGCCCTGTTCGCACGCCACGGACCCCGACCCCGGACCTCGAACGTGAAGACGGCATTCCCCGGCCATGTTTGCAGCCGCCACCGATCTGGCCGAACTTCGCGTCGCTCTATAGGTGCCCGGGGCATCTAATGATGATCGGCACGACGCACTACTCGTCTGCGAGGTCTTCATGACGGACACGACCGCACCCGTCGTCTTCCCCCAGAGCCGGACCTGCCCCTACCAGCCGCCCGCCGCCTACGACGCGCTGCGCACCGAGCGCCCCCTCACCCGCATCTCGCTCTTCGACGGCCGCGAGGCCTGGCTGGTCAGCGGGCACGCGATCGCCCGCGCGCTGCTGGCCGACCCGCGTCTGTCGTCCAACCGCGACCGGCCCGGCTTCCCCGCCCCGACCAAGCGGTTCGCCGGGATCCGCAACCGCAGAACGGCCCTGCTGGGCGTCGACGACCCCGAGCACCGCACCCAGCGCCGCATGGTCGTCGGGGACTTCACCCTCAAACGGGCCGTCGAACTCCGGCCACGGATCCAGCAGATCGTCGACGAGCGGCTCGACGCGATGATCGCCCAAGGCCCGACCGCGGACCTGGTGACCGCCTTCGCGCTGCCCGTGCCGTCCATGGTGATCTGCGCCCTGCTCGGCGTCCCGTACTCCGACCACGACTTCTTCGAGACCCAGTCACGGCGGCTGCTGCGCGGCCCGGAGACCGCCGACGTGCTGGACGCCCGCGACCGGCTGGAGGACTACTTCGGCGAGTTGATCGACCGCAAGCGGGAGAAGCGAGGCACCGGTCTGCTGGACGACCTGGTCCACCGGCGGCCGGACGAGGGCGCACTCGACCGCGACGGCCTGATCGCCATGGCCCTCATCCTGCTGGTCGCGGGCCACGAGACGACCGCCAACATGATCTCGCTCGGCACCTTCACCCTGCTCCAGCACCCCGAGCGGCTCGCCGAACTGCGCACGGACCCGGGCCTGCTGCCGACCGCGGTCGAGGAGCTGATGCGGATGCTGTCGATCGCGGACGGCATGCTGCGGCTGGCCGTCGAGGACATCGAGGTGGCCGGGACGACCATCAAGAAGGGCGAGGGCGTGGTCTTCGCGACCTCCGTCATCAACCGCGACGAGACGGTGTACCCCGATCCGGACACGCTCGACTGGAACCGCCCCTCCCGGCACCATGTCGCGTTCGGCTTCGGCATTCACCAGTGCCTCGGGCAGAACCTCGCCCGCGCCGAGCTGGAGATCGCCCTGCACACCCTCTTCGCCCGGCTGCCCGACCTGCGCCTGGCCGCCCCGGCCGATGAGATCCCCTTCAAGCCGGGCGACACGATCCAGGGGATGCTGGAACTCCCCGTGACCTGGTAAGAGGCTTGCGCACATGCACATCGACATCGAGATCGACACGGACGTCTGCATCGGCGCCGGCCAGTGCGCCCTGACCGCCCCGGAAGTGTTCACCCAGGACGACGACGGCTACAGCGCCCTGCTGCCCGGCCAGGAGGACGGCGGCGGCAGCCCGCTGGTGCGGGAGGCGGCCCGGGCCTGCCCGGTGAGCGCCATCACCGTCTCGGAGAGGGTGAGCTGAAACCCGGGCTCACATGGTCCCCAGGAGCAGCCGGGCCGCCTCGCGCGCCTCGGCCGCGGGCTCGGCGCTCCTGGTGACACCCGCCGTGACCATGGCACCCTCGGCCAGCAGGAACAGCTGCCCGGCCAGCGCGCCGGGCAGCTCCGCCGCGTCCACGAGCGAGGCGAGGTAGTCCCGGAACGCCCGCTTGTGTGCGCGCACTTGGCCGGCCACGCGCGGGGACGTGGCGCCGAGCTCGCCATAGGCGTTGAGCCACGCGCAGCCGCGGAAGCCCGGCTCGCCGAACCACCCGCCGAGCCAGTCGAACACGGCCAGGATCCGCTCCCGGGGCTCCCCGTGCCGCTCGACGTACTCGGCCAGCTGCCCGCGCCAGCGCGTGTCGCGCCGCTCCAGATACGCCTCGACCAGCTGCTCCTTCGCCGGGAACAGCTGGTAGAGCCGTTTGAGCGAGACCCCGGACGTGCCGCGGACGTCGTCCATCCCGACGGACTGCACGCCCCGCCCGTAGAACAGCTCCTCGGCCGCGTCCAGCGCCCGCTCCCGGGCCACCGCGCTGTCCATGTGCCACCACTCCTTGACGAGAGAACGAGCGTTCTCCTACCGTAGCAGCCCTCGGGAGAACGTTCGTTCTCCAACGTGACCAGGGAGATTCGATGACCGACCGCCCGCCCCTGCCGCCCTTCACCCGCGAGAGCGCCGCGCAGAAGGTCCAGGCCGCCGAGGACGCATGGAACACCCGCGACCCGCACAAGGTCGCCCTCGCCTACTCGGAGGACTCCGTCTGGCGCAACCGCGACACCTTCGTCACCGGCCGCGCCCGGATCGTCGAGTTCCTGACCCGCAAGTGGGAGCGCGAGCAGGAGTACGCGCTGCGCAAGGACCTGTGGGCCTTCGACGGCAACCGCATCGCCGTCCGCTTCCAGTACGAGTGCCGGGACGCCGAGGGACAGTGGTGGCGCTCCTACGGCAACGAGCTGTGGGAGTTCGACGAGCACGGCCTCATGACCCGCCGCGAGGCGAGCATCAACGACGTGCCGATCGAGGAGAAGGAGCGCCGCGTCTTCGGCCCGCGGCCTGAACAGGAGCGCGGACGCACCTTGCCGGTCCAGTGAGTTCGGGGGAGTCGCTAGGGTTTCCGGGATGACCGAACAGGCCGCCCGCAAGCCCTTCCTCTACGTCGTCGTCTGCGCCGCCGGCATCGCCGCGGACGTCAGCAAACTGATCACCGCCGCGCAGGAGCGGGACTGGGAGGTCGGCGTCATCGCGACGCCCGTCGCCATGAACGGCTTCTTCGACACCGCCGCCGTCGAAGCCCAGACGGGCCGCCCGATCCGCTCCGCCTGGCGCACCCCTGGCGAGCCCCGCCCGTTCCCTGCGCCCGACGCCCTGGTCCTCGCGCCCGCCACCTTCAACACCGTCAACAAGTGGGCGGCCGGCATCGCCGACACCCTCGCGCTGGGCACCCTGTGCGAGGTCGCGGGGCTCGGCGTGCCGATCGCCGTCCTGCCGTGCGTGGCAGACGCCCTGGCCGCCCACCCCGCCTACCGGGACAGCCTCGAACGGCTGCGGGGGATGGGCGTGCGGTTCGGGCAGCCGTACACCGGAGAACCGGGCGAGGACGGCGGGCGGCCGGCGTTCGGCTGGGAGCGGGCGCTGGACCTGGTCGAACGGGACTGACGGTCAGCCGCAGCCGACCGTGGGCCCCTCCACCATGCCGCCGGTGTACAGCGCCTGCCCGCGCGGCATCCAGTAGCCCAGCTTCGAGACCACCGTCGAGCAGGCGGCCCCCTGGGTGACCTGGACCCGAACGGTGGCCGGACGGCCCGGCTGGAGGTCGGTCAGCGCACAGTCCACGGAGTACGTCAGCCTGGCCTCGGACGGGGCCCGTCCGATCAGCGGGTTGACGCACCGGGCGTCCGCCGTGCTGATCCGCACCCCCTTGCTCTCCTCGCCGATCAGCCCGAAGCGGGCACTGCCGTCGCCCTGTTCGCTGTCGCGGTACACCCGGTACGTCAGCGTGGTGGTGGCCCCGCGACGCAGGGCGGTCCGGTCGACCTCGACGCGGTGCGTGGGCCGCTGCTTCGGCGCGCTCAGGGTGAGCGTGGTCCGGACCGTGCCGCGCAGATCCACACCGCCCGGCGTGGAGCGGACGTGCACGGTGGCCGTGACGTCGTAGGTCCCCGGGCCGGGGTACGGCTGCGAACCGGGGAGCGTCCCGGAGGCGACCGTCCGGCCCTGGCGTTTCGCCGTCCAGGTACCGGAGGTCAGACAGGCGTACCGGGCGGAGGTGCCGGGACGGACGCAGTTCGCGGGGGCCGAGACCGCCATCACCGGGGTGCCGCTGCCCGCGCACAGGCTGACGGTGGCCCGCTCGCCCTCCGGTCCGCGCAGGGTGCCCGCGGGTGCGCACAGCGTCGCCGGTCCCTCGGCCGCCGGAACCTGCGCCCGGACCTCGTACCCGGGCGGGGCCGGCCGGCTCCAGGCGGTCGAGATCAGGGCGAGGGACGCCGCGGCCGCCCCGGTCAGGATCCTGAGTGTCCTCCGTCGTGCCGCCACGCCTGCTCCCTTGCGCCGCCGACCGGCCGGGCGCCGGTCACCTGCGCCGAGGATGCGGCAGCGGTCCGGCCGCCCCGTCGCTCCCACGCCGTGCGGTCACCTGTGGGCAGCAACGATGACGGCCCGTCAGCCGGTCCGGCGCACCCTGCCTTCGAGCGCACACGAGCACGTACGCTCCCCCTGAAACCCCCTCCCGAAGGCAGGAGCAGCAACGATGCAGTACGTGAAGCTCGGTTCGACGGGCCTGGACGTCTCCCGGATCTGTCTGGGGTGCATGACCTACGGCCTGCCCGACCGCGGCCGTCACGAGTGGACCCTCGGCGAAGAGGCCTCGCGCCCGCTGATCCGGCAGGCGGTCGAGGCGGGGATCAACTTCTTCGACACGGCCAACGTCTACTCCGACGGCACCAGCGAGGAGATCACCGGCCGTGCCCTGCGCGACTTCGCCCGCCGCGACGAGATCGTGCTCGCGACGAAGGTGAACGGCCGGATGCGGCCCGGACCGAACGGCGGCGGACTGTCCCGCAAGGCGATCCTCACCGAGCTCGACCAGAGCCTGACCCGCCTCGGCACCGACTACGTCGACCTCTACCAGATCCACCGCTTCGACCCGCTCACCCCCGTCGAGGAGACGATGGAGGCCCTGCACGACGTCGTCAAGGCCGGCAAGGTCCGCTATATCGGGGCCAGTTCGATGTACGCCTGGCAGTTCTCCAAGGCCCAGTACACGGCCCGCCTGAACGGCTGGACGCGCTTCGTCTCCATGCAGAACCACTACAACCTCATCTACCGCGAGGAGGAGCGCGAGATGCTGCCCCTCTGCGCGGACCAGGGCGTGGGCGTACTGCCCTGGAGCCCGCTCGCCCGCGGCCGCCTCACCCGCGACTGGGACACCACGACCGACCGCAGCGCCACCGACACCTTCGGCAGCAACCTGTACCAGGAGGGCGACCGCACCATCGTCGAGGCCGTCACCCGCATCGCGGCCGACCGCGACGTCCCCCGCGCCCAGGTGGCCCTGGCCTGGCTGCTCCACCAGAACACGGTGACGGCCCCGATCGTCGGAGCGTCGAAGCCGCAGCACCTGGAGGACGCGGTGGCCGCAGTCGACCTCCAGCTCAGCGACAAGGAACTCGAGGAACTGGAACGCCCCTACACAGCACATCCGATCGCCGGCCACTGAGCTTTTTCAGGGGCGCGAGGAACTGCGCGACCAGCCACAATGGCGCTGCGGACAACCGATCAGTGAGGCCCCTGCGGCGCGAACTCAGTCCCGCAGGGCCCCGCCCCCTCGCTCTCCCGCAGAGCGACCCGCGCCCCACTCATCGACAACGTCCGGTAGAACCGTCCGATCCGCTCCGCCGACCGCCCCACATAGTGCCCGATGAACGACCGCCGGAACCGATCACCCGAACGGTTCGGCTGCGACCCGTGCACCAGACTGCCGTTGAAGAACAGAACATCCCCCGGCGACATGTCCACCGGCACGGCCGCCAGCCCGGGCGGCGGCGGAACATACTCCCGGGCGAAGGAAACCCCCTCATCCGCCTCCTCCGGGCAGAACACATCCATCCGGTGCGTGCCCGGCACGACCTCCAGCCCGCCGTTCTCCCGGTCGATCACGTCACACGCCAGCCACGCCGCCACGCACGTCCCCGGCTCCACCCGCAGATAGAAGTTGTCCTGGTGCAGCGCCTGGCCCCGGGCGCCCGGCGGCTTGAAGTAGAACATGCTCTGCGCGGCCAGGACCTCCTCCCCGAGGAGCACCTCCAGGACGGTGCGCAGCCGGGCGTCCAGCAGGACGTCCCGGGCGAGGCCGCTGATCTCGTGCGGGTGCATCACCCGCGGCCAGACGCGCAGCGGATCCGCGTCCGCCCCGGACGCACGCGGCTCGAAGTGCCCGGGAACCGGGCCGCCCGCGTGCAGCGCCGCGAACTCGCCGCACAGCCGCTCGACCTCGTCGGCCCCGAAGAGCCCGCGCACGACGGTGAAACCGTCCTCCTCGAACCCCTCCCGGTACCGCCGGAGCCCGGCGGGGTCCAGGATGGGAGCGCCGGCGGCGCCGTTGCCCGTGACTGTCATGAGCGCACTCCTCGGTCGGGTGTCCACGGTCCGACACTAGGCCGCCCTGTCGTCGAGGAGGATGCCCGTGCGTGCTGACGGATTGCCCGGCACTGCTGAGAATGGGAACGACGGGGACCCCGCCCCGCCTCCCGGCCTGGTCGTGCTCGGCCACTTCGACCAGCCGCCCGGCTACGCCGTCAACCGCCCTCGGGGCTCGGCGAGCTGGCTGTTCACCTGGACCACGGGAGGCCGGGGCCGGCTGCGGCAGGGCGCCGTTGAGACCTCGGTCGGCGCAGGTGACCTCGTGGTGCTCGCCCCGGGTGTCCCGCACGGCTACGCGGTGGAGCCCGGCGCCCGGCACTGGCGGTTCTGGTGGGCGCACTGCCAGGCCCGCCCGTCGTGGGCCGGGTGGCTGCGGCCGTACGACGCCGGTGACGGGGTGTACGTGGTCACGTCCGCCCCGGCCGGTGTGCACGGCCGCGTCGAGTCGGCGTTCCGGCGGATGCACACCGACGCCCGCTGGACCGGGACCGAGGCGCCGCCCGCACCGGTGCCCCCGGACGGGCAGGTCGCCGTCGCACACGGCAGCGCGGCCCGCGAACTCGCCCTGAGCGCGCTCGAGGAGATCGTCCTGCTCACCGCCGCCGGCGCCCGGCCGGCGGCACCCCGCCCCGGCCTCGACCCACGGATCCGCCGGGCCGAGGAGCTGATCGCCGCCGACCCCGGCGCCCCGCACACCGTCCGCTCGCTCGCCGAGGGCGTCGCCCTGTCGCCGTCCCGCTTCGCCCATCTGTTCAGCCGCCAGCTCGGCCAGTCGCCCATGCGCGCCCTGCGCGAGGCGCGGCTGCGGCACGCCGCGCGGCTGTTGGAGGGCACCGACCTGCCCGTGGAACGGGTGGCCGCGGCCTCGGGCTTCGCCAGCCCGTTCCACTTCAACCGCGTCTTCCGCGAGCGCTACGGGATGCCGCCCGGCGCCTACCGGACACGGTACGGCGACCCGTCCGGCCCGGCGGTTTCCGCACGGCGACGGGAACCGGGCGAATACCTGCCATAAAAACCGCGCAGGCAGCCCGGAAATCCCTTTCGAGCCGCTGATTGACATTTTGTCAAAAAGCCCTGGCCGCCTACGTAATGCACGAAACCGCGAGATCTCTTGTTCCCTGTCGCTGAGCTGTGCAAAGGTGTGCCCTGTCGGCGTGCGGACAGCGCGCCTTTCTTTCGTATGCGCGAGGCCGCCGTGCCTGCATACCCCTTGGTATGGACTTTATTCCGCATGTCCTTGAGAGGAATGCAGCCGTGAACGACGCAAGTCCGTCGAATTCCCCGGCCCCGGCCCGCAGGTTCGGCCCGACGGACGAGCAACTGAGCGCCGAGCTCAGGAAGTGGACGGGCGCGACGCCCGCGCTTCATCCCGTCGGTGAGCTGCTGGACCGGCACTGGGAGGCGGCTTTCGCCTACGCGCGGCTGTGCACCGCCGGTCCGCATTTCGCCGGAATGCTCACCACCGCAGCCTTCACCCGGCTCTTCGGCGAAAGCCTGCGCCAGAACGGCCCGACATCGGCCTGGCGGCCTCAGCTGCTCGTCACCGTGCGGCGGATCGCGGCCGAGTGGGCCACCGACCACCGACGCGACATGCTCCACCCGGACCTGCGGTCCGAGGCCGGTGACGGGGAGCGACCGGCCGCCCGGCTGCTGCCGCCGCAGCACCGGCGCCTGCTGTCCGGGGCCTTTCAGCGGCTGCCCCAGTCGGCCCGCTGCCTGCTGTGGCACGTGGAGGTCGAGGCCGAACCGCTCGCGGCTCCCGCCGGGTTGCTCGGCCTGGACGAGGAGGGCGCGCGCGTCGAACTGGGCCGGGCCCGTGACCGGATGCGCGAGGAGTGCCTCCAGCTGCACCGCGAACTCGCCCCCGACGAGGAATGCCGGCGTTATCTGCGCCTGCTCGACGTGACGTACAGACGTGGCGCCCTCGATCTCGACCCCGATCTACGCGCGCATATCGGGGGATGCGGGCACTGCAGCGCCGCCGCGGACCAGCTCGACCGGTTCAACCACGGGCTCGGCGTCGCCCTGGCGGAGGCGGTGCTGGGCTGGGGCGGGCAGGACTACGTGGAGAGCGCGGCGAGCGCGGCGAGCGCGGCGAGCGCGGCGAGCGGCGTCGCTGAGGCCTCCCCGGAGAGCGGAGTTCCCGGGGACGTGGCCGGCACGGAGCCGGCCGGCGCCGCGCGTGCGGAATTCCCGGACCCCGTCCTCCTGGCCGGAGCGGTCGGGGAGTCGTTCACCGACCCCGTCGAGCCGGTGGCCACGCCACCCGCCCCCGCAGCCGAAGGGGAAGCGGGGGCCCCACCGCGGGTCCGGGTTCCGGCGCGGGACCAGCCGCAGGACAGGGCGCAGGCCTTGGTCCACGCCCATGAGGCATTCCCCGCCACCCCGGCCGACGCGCCGGCACCGGCCGGGGGAACGGCCCCCGGCCCGGACGCCGTGGGCCCCCGCACCGCCTCGCCCAGATCCGCCCACAAGGCGGCCCGCCGTGCCGCCCGCCGCCGTAACCTCACCGTGGGCATCCTGACCGTCAGCGGCCTGGTCGTCCTCCCGCTGGTCCTCTGGTCCATCGGCAACTCCGGCGACACGGCCCCGCCGGCCGGCGGGGACCGGCCCTCCGAGGCATCCGACCCGGGCGCGGGCAAGCCGACCGGCGATCCGTCCTGGATCGGGGCGGGCGAGGCCCGCAAGGGCGCGCTGCGCGGCCGGCTGCACAACGTGGCCTCGGGCCTGTGTGTCGGCGTCGACGGCAAGAAGGCCGTCGAGAACGCGGAAGCCGAACTCACCACCTGCTCGTCGGCGCCCGCCCAGCAGTGGACGTACGAGACCGACGGGCTGCTGCGCAACGGTGCCGCCCCCGACCTGTGCCTGGACTCACGGCTCGGCTACTCGGTGCGGCTGGCCCCCTGCGCCGGCCCGTCCCGGCCCGACGTCAAGGACATCAGCTACGACTTCATCCTGCAGGGCGCCCTGGTGCCCCGCCGGGACCAGGAGCTCGCCCTGGCCCCGGCCGCGACCGACGGCTCGGGGGCCCTGGTCCTCAAGACCCGGGCGGACGACGAGGTCCAGCGCTGGGTGATCGACACCTCCAAGACCGATCTCCAGATGGAGGTCGTCAACTGGGAAGCCGCCGCTCCGGTGCCGCAGCCCGAGCCCACCCCGACCCCCAGCCCCACACCGTCGAGGACACCCGAGCGGGCCCCCACCCCGACCGCCACTCCGTCGACGTCCCGGCCTGCGCCCCCGAGCCCGTCGCCCAGCACCACGTGCCACTACTACGGCTACTACTGCTCCGGGAGCGGCGACCACGGCTATGGCTACGGCTACGGCTACCCCGGCTACGGCTACGGGGGCCGCGGGCACTGACCGGGCGCGGCTCAGCCCCCGACGACCGCCAGCGACAGCCACAACGCCACCACGGCCGGCACCAGCGCGGCGGGTACCGCGAGCAGCCCGAGCCGGGTGAACTCCCCGAGCTCGACGCGGTGCCCGTGCCGCTGCACGATGCGCCGCCACAGCAGGGTCGCCAGCGAACCGGCGTAGGTCAGGTTGGGGCCGATGTTCACGCCGAGCAGCACCGCCAGCACGGCGCCGGGACCGGCCCCGGCGGTCAGCGGCAGCAGCACCAGCACCGCGGGCAGGTTGTTGATGAGGTTGGCCAGGACGGCGGCCAGCGCGGCCACGCCCAGCAGCGCGAGCAGGCCCGAGCCGTCGGGCAGCACACGGTGGAGCGCGTCGGCGAGCCCGTTGTCGACGACCGCGCGCACGACCACGCCGAGCGCGAGCACGAACGCCAGGAAGGCCGGGGACGCGGAGCGCACCACCGTCAGCGGGGTGGCCCGCCGCCGCAGCAGTGCCCGCCCGGCCAGCACCAGCGCACCCGCCAGCGCGGCCCACGCCGGTGCGATCCCGAGGGCCGAGGCCACGACGAACCCGGCCAGTGTGCAGCCCACCGTGACCAGGGCGAACAGCGGCAGCTCGGGAGGCCGCGCGGGGTCGGCGGCCGGGAGGGGAGCGGCCAGTTCCCGGGCGAAGAAACGCCGGAAGACCCAGTACTCGGCGCCGATCGCGACCAGCCAGGGCAAGGCCATCAGCGCCGTGAACCGGGTGAAGCTCAGCCCGCTCGCCGAGAAGGCGAGCAGGTTGGTCAGGTTGGAGACCGGCAGCAGCAGCGAGGCGGTGTTCGACAGGTGCGCGCACGCGTAGAGGTGCGGCCGGGCCTGGACGCCCATCCTGGTGGCGGTGGCGAGCACGACCGGTGTCAGCAGGACGACCGTGGCGTCCAGGCTGAGCACGGCCGTGATGACGGAGGCCAGGGCGAACACCGCGGTCAGCAGCCGCCCGGGGCGTCCCGCCGCCCAGCGGGCCATCCACGCCCCGCACGCCGTGAAGAGTCCCTCGACGTCGCAGAAGTGGGCGAGCACCAGCACGGCCGCGAGGAAACCGACCACGGGCCCCAGTCGCTGGATCTCCTCCCACGCGTGCATGGGCGAGATCACTCCGACGGCGACCGCGAGCCCGGCGGCCGGAACCGCCAGTACGGCCTCGGGCAGCCCCTTCGGACGGACGACGGCCCAGACGAGGACCGCGGCCAGCAGCGCAACGGACAGGACTTCGGCGAGCGGGGTGTTCAGGGCGGAGTCCTCCGGGGCGTGTTCAGGCGGTGCCCGCCCATGAAACCAGGCTCCGGTAAGAACGCTCACATCGCGTCGAGCATCGTCAGCTCCGCCCAGATCGTCTTGCCGTCGGGGGTGTGCCTGCTGCCCCAGCGCTGGGTGAGCTGGGCGACCAGGAGCAGACCGCGGCCCCCCTCGTCCCAGGTCTTGGCCCGGCGCAGATGCGGGGCCGTGTGGTTGGTGTCGGACACCTCGCAGATCAGTGTGGCCGCGTCGTGGATCAGCCGTAGCCGGATGGGCTTGGCGCCGTAGCGGATGGCGTTGGTGACCAGCTCGCTCACCACCAGCTCCGCGGTGAACGTGGCCTCGATCAGCCCCCAGCGATCGAGCTGTTCGACGACCTGCTTGCGGATGGGGGCCACCAGCGCCGGGTCGGCCGGGATGTCCCACGTCGCGACCTGGGAGGACGGCAGGCCCCGGGTGCGGGCCAGCAGCAGGGCCACGTCGTCGGCGGAGCCGCCCGAGGGGAGCAGCGCCTGCAGCACGCGGTCGCAGACCTCGTCCAGCGAGCCGGCGGGGGCCGACAGGGCCTCGCGGAGCATCTGCTGGCTCGTGTCGACGTCCCGTTCGCGGCTCGCGAGCAGCCCGTCCGTGTGGAACGCCAGGACACTGCCCTCCCGCAGCTCCACCTCGGCGCTCTCGAACGGCAGCCCCCCGACACCGAGCGGGGGACCGGAGGGCAGGTCGAGCTGCCGGGCCGGGCCGTCCGGCGGGACCAGGAAGGGCTGCGGGTGCCCGGCCCGGGCCAGGGTGCAGCGCCGCGACACCGGGTCGTACACCGCGTAGAGGCAGGTCGCGCCCACCTCCCCGGTGCCGGCCGCCTCCTCGCCGCCGGACTCCTGAGAGAGCCGGACGACCAGGTCGTCGAGGTGGGTGAGCAGTTCGTCGGGGGCCAGGTCGATGTCGGCGAGGGTGCGGACGGCGGTGCGCAGCCGGCCCATGGTGGCCGAGGCCTGGATGCCGTGGCCGACGACGTCCCCGACGACCATGGCGACCCGCATCCCGGACAGCGGGATCACGTCGAACCAGTCGCCGCCCACACCGGAGCGGGTGGCCGGCAGATAGCGGGAGGCCGCCTCCACCGCGGCGGTGCGCGGCAGGTGGCGGGGCAGCAGGCTGCGCTGGAGCGTGAGGGTCGTCTCCCGCTCGCGGGAGTAGCGGCGCGCGTTGTCGATGCAGACGGCGGCCCTGGCCGTGACCTCCTCGGCCAGCATCACGTCGTCGTCGGTGAAGTTCTCGGGGCGCCGAAAGCGGGTGAACACCGCGACCCCGAGGATGGTGCCCCTGGCCTGGAGCGGGACGGACATCGTGGAGTGGATGCCGTACTCGCGGACTCGCCGGAAGCGAACCGGGTCCCAGGCGAGCCACCGTTCGAGGTCGTCCTCCGATCCCGACGCCACCACCGCGTGGCCCGCGGTCAGCGAGGCTGCCTGCGGGGAGGACGCCGGGTAGACCTCCACCTGCCCCGGCTTGGCGACGGCCTCGGGGCTGCCCGCGTTGACCGACTGGTGGGCCGCCCGGCGCAGGCTCACCGGCGGGACGGGCGGCCCGGCGGACTCGCCGCCGTGCTCCCGGGTGTCGAGCAGGTCGACGCTGACGAAGTCGGCGAGCGCCGGAACGCACACTTCCGCCAGCTCCTGGGCCGTACGGGTGACGTCGAGGGTGGTGCCGATGCGCACGCTCGCCTCGTTGACCAGTTGCAGCCGCTCCCGTGCCCGGTACTGGTCGCTGAAGTCGTGGGCGGTCACGCACACGCCCCGCACCTGGCCCGACGGGTCGGTGAGCGGTGCGATCCGGGCCAGCCACGCGTGCGCCCCCCGGGTCTCGCCGCTGGCCTTCATGTACGTCTCCATGTCCTGCCGCCGGCCGGTGCTCAGCACCCGGCGCAGATTCTCCTCGAGCTCGGTGTTCTGCGGCCGGCTGCCGATATCGGTGGGTCTCAGACCCCGCAGGCGGTCGGCGGGCATCCCGAGGAGGTCGGCCATGGCGTCGTTGAGGCCGCGCAGCCGCAGTCCCTCGTCGAAGATCATCGTGGCGCAGGGTGACTGGGTGAGGGCCGACCGCACCAGCGGGTCGTCCGCCTGCTCCACGTCGGCGGCCTCCGGCGGGGACACCGCGAACCACTCGGCCGTCTCGCCCTCCGGCGGTCTGCGGTGGGCGAGCACCCACACGGACACCGTGCGGCCGTCGCGGCGCCGCAGCGCGAGCATGCCGCTCCAGCGGGCGTCGTGGGGCGCGGGCGGCGCGTCCGCTTCGTCGGCCAGCAGCTCGACGGCCGGGCGGCCCACGACCTCCGCGGACGTGTGGCCCAGGAGACGGCGGGCGCCTTCGCTCCACCCGGTGAGCGTGCCGTCGGCGGCGATGACGGCACGGGCGGCCATGCCATCGTCCAACGGCTCGTCCGGGATCATCGTCGCCACTCCATACGGACACTCACAGTGATCAGAGAGGTCGCTTGAGTTCCAGCCTAGTCCGTAGGCGCCCGACGTGAACGGGTAACCCCGGCAGCGCCCGGCCGTGCCGGGGCGTGGCGTGATTCCGGCCGATGTGACGCCTGGGACAGAAGGATGTCGCCGCACCCTTGACGGCCGTGTGTGACACCTCGACAGAATCTGTTTGTTCGCGATCAGTTGTGAGTACTTCTGGGCCTTGATGAGGGAGAGCCGCCATGTCGGTCACGCGCAGATCGGTCCTGCTCGCCTCCGCGGCGGCGCCCGCGGCCGGAGCGCTGTTCGGTGCCCCGGAGGCGTGGGCCGCCGAGGAGGTGCGCGGCGCGTCCGGCCGCAGCACCGTCGCCCTGCGCGACGGCTGGCGGTTCGCGCTGGTCAACCCGGGTGGCATCACAGACCCGACCGGCGCCTACGCCGACGCCGCCCTGCCCGGCTACGACGACTCCGGGTGGCGCGAGGTCGCCGTCCCGCACGACTGGAGCATCGAGCAGGCCCCCACCACCGAGCACGGCACCACCAGCGGCACGGGGTTCCTCCCCGGCGGCCTCGGCTGGTACCGCCTCGCCTTCACCCTGCCGCCCGCCCTCGCGGACAAGCGGATCTCGGTGGAGTTCGACGGCGTCTACATGGACTCCCACGTCTACTGCAACGGCGAGGAGGCCGGCCGCCACCCCTACGGCTACACCGGCTTCGCCTTCGACCTCACCGACCTGGTGCACACCGACGGCACCACCGAGAACGTGATCGCGGTCAAGGTCCAGAACCGGCTCCCCAGCAGTCGCTGGTACTCGGGCAGCGGCATCTACCGCGAGGCCCGTCTGGTGATCACCGAGCCGGTGCACGTGGCCCGCTGGGGCACCCACGTCCGCACGCCCGAGGTCTCCGCCGAGCGGGCCGTCGTTCGGATCGACACCTCGGTCGTCGACGCGTCGGGCACGGGCGCGGACGTCGAGGTCGTCTCCCGGATCGTCGACCGGAAGGGCCGCACGGTCGCCCGTACCTCCTCCACGGTCGCCGTCACCGACGAGAAGACCGAGACCCACGAACTCCTCGTCGAGCGGCCTGAGTTGTGGGACATCGCCGCCCCGCACCGCTACACCCTCCACACCGAACTGCGCGTCGGCGGCCGGACCACCGACACCTACCGCACCCCCTTCGGCTTCCGCACCTTCCGCTTCGACCCGGACGAGGGCTTCTTCCTCAACGGCACCCACCACAAGCTCAAGGGCGTCGACCTCCACCACGACCTGGGCGCACTCGGCGCGGCCGTCAGCAACGACGCCATCCGCCGGCAGCTGCTCATCATGCGGTCGATGGGCGTCAACGCCTTCCGCACCTCCCACAACCCACCCTCCCCGGAGATGATCGAGGTCTGCGAGGAACTCGGCATCGTCATGCTGGTGGAGGCGTTCGACTGCTGGAAGAGCCCCAAGACGCGGTACGACTACGGCCGCTTCTTCGACGAGTGGGCCGACAAGGACATCGCGGAGATGGTCCTGGCCGCCCGCAACTCGCCCGCCGTCCTGATGTGGTCCATCGGCAACGAGGTGAGTGAGTTCACCTCCACCGCCGGACTCGCCATGGCCGACCGGCTCATCGCCGCCATCAAGGCCTACGACACCACCCGCCCGGTCGTGATCGGCTCCCACCGGCACCGCAGCGTGCCCGCCCCGGGCTCTCCCGGCGATCTGATCCTCGCCAAGATCGACGGCCTCGGCCTCAACTACAACACCGCCAAGTCGGTGGACGCCCTGCACGCCCGCTACCCCAAGCTGTTCCTGTTCGAGTCGGAGTCGTCCTCGGAGACCTCCACCCGCGGCGCCTACCAGGAGCCCGAGCACCTCAACACCGGCGAGGACTACACGCCCGGCCGGCGTGCGACCTCCTCGTACGACAACAACCTCGCCTCCTGGACCATGAGCGGCGAGTACGGCCACAAGAAGGACCGGGACCGCAAGTGGTTCGCCGGGCAGTTCCTGTGGTCGGGCATCGACTACATCGGCGAGCCCACGCCGTACGACGTCTTCCCGGTCAAGGCGTCCTTCTTCGGCGCGGTCGACACCGCCGGCTTCCCGAAGGACATGTACTACCTCTTCCAGAGCCAGTGGACCGAGCGGCCGATGGTCCACCTGCTGCCGATGACCTGGAACCACACCGAGGGCGACACGGTCGAGGTCTGGGCGTACGCCAACGTCGACACCGTCGAGCTGTTCCTCAACGGAAAGTCCCTGGGCGTACGGCGGTTCGACACCAAGAAGACCGTCGACGGCCGCGCGTACCTGGAGACCACGGAGGCCACCGGCGACGACAAGACCTTCACCGACGGCCCCTACCCCGGCAGCTACACCAGCCCCAACGGCAGTGCCGGAAAGCTGCGCCTGACGTGGAAGGTGCCCTACGAGCCGGGCGAGCTGAAGGCCGTCGCGCGCAGGGACGGCAAGACGGTAGCCACCGACGTACTGCGCACCGCGGGCGCCCCGCACGCCATACGCCTGACACCGGACCGCGAGTCCCTCGCCGGGGACGGCCGTTCGCTGGTCTTCGTGACGGCCGAGGTGGTCGACCGGCGCGGCGTGGTGGTGCCCGGCGCGGAGCACCTGATCTCCTTCGAGGTGGCGGGCGGTTCCCTCGCCGGGCTCGACAACGGCCGGCAGGAGAGCGCCGAGCGCTACCAGGCGAGCACCCGCACCGCCTACCACGGCAAGGCCCTCGCCATCGTCCGCTCCGGCGCGCGGCCGGGCACGGTGCGGGTGACAGCCCGGGCCGCCGGCCTGCGCACCGGCACGGTGACCGTCCGCGCCACCCCGGCCCGGGACCGGGCCGAGACGATCCCGCCCGCCTTCGGGCCGGAGCATCCGGCTCCGCTGGACTACCCGCACGCGGACGCCGGTTACTCCGGCCGCCCGGACACCCTGCCCGCCGCCATGCTCGACGGTGATCCGGCCACCGGCTGGTCCAACGGCTTCTTCAAGCAGGCCACGGCCCTGCTGCCCGCCTTCGACGGGGCCCGCGGAGAGGACTGGGTCTCGGTCGACCACGGGCGCACCCGCGACTTCGACCGGGTGGACGTGTCCTTCACGGCGGACGCCACCCACAGCCTGCCCGCGGCCATCGAAGTGGCGGTGTGGGACGGCCGGGCGTGGCGGGCCGTGCGGGACACCGCGATCGACTGGGCCACCGCCTCCGACGCCGCCACCGTGATCACCTTCAAGCCCGTCCGCGGCTCCCGGATCCGGCTCACCCTGACCAGCCGCCACCCCGACGAGGCACGGGGCGCGATGCGTATCAGCCGACTGGACACCGTCTAGGCCGCACCGGTCCGGACGGGCGGCGGACAGCCAGTCCCGTCCGGACCGTTGACGGAGTGTCACATCAGCCACAACCATGGCGGGCATCCGTATTTGGGAGCGCTCCCACGACGAGCGCCACCCGCACCTCACCAGAGGAGCCCGGACGTGAAACGACGCAGAACCGCCCTGCTGTCCCTGACGGCCCTCCTGGCGACCGCGCTCACCGCGCTGCCCTCCGCACCGGCCGGGGCCGAAGAGGTCGAACAGGTCGAGAACGGCACCTTCGACACCACCACCGCCCCCTGGTGGACGACCAGCAATGTCACCGGAGCGCTGTCCGACGGCCGGCTCTGCGCCGACGTACCCGGCGGCACCGCCAACCGCTGGGACGCCGCCGTCGGACAGAACGACATCACCCTCGTGAAGGGGGAGTCGTACCGCTTCTCCTTCAGCGCGACCGGCACGCCCGCCGGGCACGTGGTGCGGGCGATCGTGGGCCTGTCGGTGTCCCCGTACGACACCTACTACGAGGTGACACCGCAGCTCAGCGTCTCCGGCGACCGCTACTCCTACACCTTCACCTCGCCCGTCGACACCGACCAGGGGCAGGTCGGCTTCCAGCTCGGCGGCAGCGCGGACGCCTGGCGCTTCTGCATGGACGACGTCTCGCTGCTGGGCGGCGTCGCGCCGGAACCGTACGAGCCCGACACCGGCCCCCGGGTCCGCGTCAACCAGGTCGCCTATCTGCCCGCCGGGCCGAAGAACGCCACCCTGGTCACCGATGCCACGGCGAAACTGCCCTGGGAGCTGAAGAACGCCCGCGGTGCCGTGGTCGCCCGGGGCACAACCGTGCCGCGCGGGGTCGACGCCTCGTCGGGGCAGAACGTCCACTCGATCGACTTCGGCGCGTACCGCACGAAGGGCACCGGCTTCACCCTGGTCGCCGACGGCGAGACCAGCCGCCCCTTCGACGTCGACGCGAGCGTCTGGGAGCGGCTCCGCCTCGACTCGGCGAAGTACTACTACACCCAGCGCAGCGGCATCGAGATCCGCGAGGACCTGCGGCCCGGGTACGGCCGCCGGGCCGGTCACGTGGGCGTGGCACCCAACCAGGGCGACACCTCCGTACCGTGCCAGCCGGGCGTGTGCGACTACAGCCTCGACGTCAGCGGCGGCTGGTACGACGCCGGCGACCACGGCAAGTACGTCGTCAACGGCGGCATCTCCACCTGGGAGTTGCTGAGCACCCATGAACGCGCGCTGCACGCCCGCACCGGCGACGCCGGCAAGCTCGGCGACGGCACGCTCGCCATCCCCGAGAGCGGCAACAAGGTCCCGGACATCCTCGACGAGGCCCGCTGGGAGCTGGAGTTCCTGCTGAAGATGCAGGTGCCCGCCGGGAAGCCGCTGGCCGGCATGGCCCACCACAAGATGCACGACGAGCAGTGGACCGGGCTGCCGCTGCTGCCCAGCGACGACCCGCAGAAGCGCGAACTGCACCCGCCGTCCACCGCGGCCACCCTGAACCTGGCCGCCACGGCCGCGCAGGCGGCTCGCCTGTTCCGGTCCCACGACAGGGCGTTCGCCGACAAGACCCTGGCGGCCGCCCGCACGGCCTGGTCGGCGGCGCTCGCCCACCCCGACCGCTACGCCTCCGAGAGCGACGGCATCGGCGGCGGCGCCTACCCCGACGACGACGTGACCGACGACTTCTACTGGGCGGCGGCCGAGCTGTACCTCAGCACGGGGGAGAAGCAGTTCGAGGAGTACGTCCTGAAGTCCCCGGTCCATACGGCCGACCTCTTCAAGCCCCTCGGCTTCGACTGGGCCCGCACCGGGGCGGCGGGCCGGCTCGATCTCGCGACGGTACCGAACAAGCTGCCGGGCCGGGACAAGGTGCGCGAGTCCGTCGTCAAGGGCGCCGACCGCTACCTGGCCACCCTGAAGGACCACCCCTACGGCATGCCCTACGCACCCGACGGCAACAAGTACGACTGGGGCTCCAGCCACCAGGTCCTCAACAACGCCGTCGTCCTCGCCACCGCGTACGACATCAGCGGCGCTTCGAAGTACCGGGACGGCGCACTGCAGAGCATGGACTACATCCTCGGCCGCAACGCGCTGAACATCTCCTACGTCACCGGCTACGGCGAGGTCAGCTCCCAGAACCAGCACAGCCGCTGGTACGCCCGCCAGCTCGACCCGGGCCTGCCCCACCCGCCGCGGGGCACCCTCGCCGGCGGGCCGAACTCGAGCATCCAGGACCCCTACGCACAGAGCAAACTCCAGGGCTGCGTCGGGCAGTTCTGCTACATCGACGACATCCAGTCCTGGTCGACCAACGAGCACACGATCAACTGGAACGCCGCCCTGACCCGGATGGCCGCCTTCGTGGCGGACCAGGGGTAGGGACGTGCCCGGTGCCGGGGGATTCCGCCGACAGGACGCCTCCGGCACCCGCGCGTAGCCTGGTCACATGCACGCGGTGCGGGTAGACGGCATCGAGGTCGCCTACGACCGGGTGGGCTCGGGCCCGCCCCTGGTGCTCGTGCACGGCGCCACGGCGGACGCCCGCCTCTGGCGTGGCCAGGTCGCCGACCTGGCCGACGCGTTCACGGTGGTCGCCTGGGACGAACCGGGAGCCGGCCGCTCCTCCGACGTACCGCCCACCTTCACCCTCGCCGACTACGCTCGCTGTCTGGCGGCCGTCATCAAGGACGTGGGCCTCGGCCCGGCCCATGTCCTCGGCCTGTCCTGGGGCGGGACCATCGTGCTGGAGCTCTACCGGCACCACTCCGATCTCGTCAGGACGCTGCTCCTCGTCGACACCTACGCCGGCTGGAAGGGCTCGCTGCCCGCGGCGGAGGTGCGGGCGCGGGTCGAGGGTGCCGAGCGGCTGCTCGCGGTCCCGGCCGAGGACTTCGCCCCGACCATGCCGGGCCTGTTCGCGGGCCGGCCGCCCGCCGAAGCCGTACGCCTGATGTCCGTGATGTCGGCCGACACGCGCCCCCAGACCATGCGGACCGAGCTCACCGTCATGGCCGAGGCCGACCAGCGCGACCTGCTGCCCACGATCACGGTGCCGACGCTCCTGCTCTGGGGCGAGCTCGACGCGCGCTCCCCGGTGGAGCAGGTCGCCCACCCGTTCCTGGCGGCGATCCCGCACGCCACGCTGGTCGTCCTCCCGGGCGTCGGGCACCTCAGCAGCATCGAAGCCCCGGAGGCCTTCAACCGGACCGTGCGGGAGTTCTGCCGCTCCCGGTCCTGAGCGGACCGGCCCCGGTCGTTCACGCGTCCTCCTTGGGCACGTGGGTGAGCTTGTCCGGATTGGCCACGACATAGATGCCGCGCACCCGGTCGCCCTCCGGGGTGAGGTCAAGCACCAGGACGGCGAACGGCGCCTCCCCGTCGAACAGCACGGCGGAGTCGTCGCCGTTGACCCGGCGGTAGCTCCAGACCGGGTTGCGCGGACCGCCGCGCCCGGAGGTGAGCAGGCGGGCCACCTTGTCCCGGCCGTGCACCGGGCGCAGGCTCGCCGGCTTGCGTTTGCCGCCGGCGTCCGTCCACGCCGTGACGTCGGGCGCGAGGACCTCCATCAGTGCGGCGATGTCCCCGCCGAGCGCCGCCCGCACGAACCGCTCGGTCGCCTCCCGCCGCACCCGCGGATGCGCCTCGTACCGCGGCCGCCGTGCGTGCACGTGCTCCCGGGCCCGGTGCGCCAACTGCCGTACGGCGGCGGGGGAGCGGTCGATGACCTCCGCGATCTCGGCGTGCGGGTAGCCGAACACCTCGCCCAGGACGAACACGGCCCGCTCCAGCGGGGTCAGCGACTCCAGGACGACCAGCATCGCCAGCGACACCGATTCGGAGCGCAGGGCGGGCCCGTCGGCGGTGTCGGCCTCGCCGTCGGCGACAAGAGGCTCGGGCAGCCACTGGCCGACGTAGGTCTCCCGCCTGCGGCTGATGGTGGCGCGGCGGCGCAGCGCGTGGTTGACCGCCACCCGTACGAGATAGGCGCGGGGGTTGTCGACGCCGGCCAGGGGAGCGCCGCCGCCACGGGCCGTCCAGGACAGCCAGGTCTCCTGCAGGACGTCCTCGGTGTCGGCGACGCTGCCGAGCATGTTGTAGACGACGCCGAACAGCAGCTCGCGATGGTCGACGAACACCCCGGTCGCCTCGTCGGCCGGGGCGTCGGTGCCGGGTGCGGTGATCTCGGTCATGCGTGGTCCTCCCGGAGACGTGTTCACCACTGAGACCGGGGAGCGGGCCCGGAATGTGACATCGCCGGGCCCCACCGCTTCCCGGTACCGTCTGATTCCTCTCTGACCTGGGGATATTTACGAGTCAGTACCCGAGCGGTACCTTGGAGGCATGCCAGCTCTCAACGTGGAGTTCAGCGACCGCGAGCTCGAGGACCTGCGGCAGATCGCCAAGGAACGCGGTACGTCGATGAAGGCGCTCGTGCGGGAGGCGGCCGCGGCCGACATAGCCCGTCACCGGGCGCTCCAGGAGGGCGCGGAGGCCTTCCGCAGGTTCTTCGCGACCCACGCCGACGAGTTCGCCGCGGCCTTCCCGGACGACGAGCCGTCCGCCAAGGGTGAAGGGCGGGCTGCCTGACCGATGGCACCCGTCATTCATATCGACGTGCCCTGGCTGCTGCAGCGCCATGAGGAGGTCCTGCCGGACCAGCCCACCGTCAACGACTTCTCCGCGCTGGTCGCCGCCGTCGCCCGGCACCGGGTCGATCCGCCGCGCCTCGGGGTGAACTCCGACCCGGCCTGGCGGGCCGCCGCGCTGCTGCACACCCTCGCCGTGCTCCGGCCGCTGCCGGCGGCCAACGCCCGCTTCGCCTGTGCGACGGCCGTGGCGTACATGTTCGTCAGCGGCGCCGGCATCGACCCGCCCTACGGCGCCCTCGTCGACCTCGCCCGCGACCTGATGTCCAACACGACCGACGTCTACGGCGCGGCGGACCGGCTGCGGTCCTGGCAGATCTGACCCGATTCACACAGGGCGCACGGAAATGTCGAAAACGGGTGCGAGCGGCGTACGCGCGTTCCCCGTTTCTGACTTTCTGTCAATGGGCCGGATGTTGCACGGGCGCCTTGTTGGTCGTGTGGGGGTTGTGCAAGAGTGAAACACACGTGCGGGGGGAATGGCCGGGTGTCGCACGTGATTTGTGGACCGGGTCCGATTCGCCGCCGGTGAATTCGCACCTCCCGCGCCGCGCCAGAAAAGGTTCGCACCAACCGGGCTCCTTTTTCGGCGGCAGGACTTCTGTGTGTCACCTGCGCGTGGGAAGGAACCATCTCAGTGCCCACCCCCCACCCCCCTCGTCCCCCGTATCCCCCGCCCGGCGGGGATCCCGGGGACTCCGATGAATCACTCGCCGCCCCGCTGAGAGGCAGCCCGGAGGGCGAGGTCGCCGCCCATTCCGTCGCGCTGCTGATGGCGCGGCACTGGCAGCCGGTGCACGACTACGCGGTCATCTGTCTCGCCTCGTCGGCGCAGGTCGCCGCCATGGTCACCGGGACCGCCTTCCATCGGACCCTCAACCGCGTGGCCTTCGGCGACTCGGCCGTCGCGCTGCGCCCGGTCCTTCTCGTGACCGTGCGCGACACGATCCGGGAGTGGTCCGGCGACGATCGAATATCCGCCGTTCTGCCGGCGCTGCAGAAACCGGCCGGAGGGCGCGGGCTGCGCGCGGCGGCGTCCATGACGCCCGAAAATCGGGCACTCGCGGAGCGGGCATTCCAGGCACTTCCCGCCGCCGCGCGCTGTTTGCTCTGGCATGTCGAGGTCGAGGCAGATCCTTTAAGCGTCCCCGCCGGCCTGCTGAGCATGGATACCGACATCGCGTCGGCCGCCCTCGAACAGGCGCGTGACAAATTCCGCGAGGGTTGTGTACATGCCCATCGTGAACTCGCGCCGACCCATGATTGCCGGTTCTACAACCGCCTCCTCGACGTCCCGATCCGCCGGGGCGGCGCACTGCTGCCGGACGTTCAGCAGCATCTGGCGGAGTGCCGCTACTGCCGGAACGCCGCCGAGCAACTGAGCCATTTCGAGGGCGGTCTCGGCCCGTTGATCGCCGAAGCGGTGCTCGGCTGGGGCGCCCGCCGTTACCTCGACTCGCGTCCGGGCCGGGCCTCGCACGGTACGCGCGGCGGTCGCGGCGGCCGGCGCGGCGGCGGGCGGTCCGGGAGCGCACGCCACCGTCTGCTGTCCAGGATCCCCATGCCCGCCCGCCGGGTCCCGGGCGTCCGGGTCCCGGACGCGCTGCGGTCCTCCCGGGCGCTGCTCTCGGGCGTCGGCGCGGTGTCGGCCGGGGTGCTGGCGACGGTGCTCATCATCAGCGCGTCCTCGTACGACGGCGGCCAGGCCGACCCGGCCGGCTCCAACAGCGCCGCCGGCGGCAACGGCGGCGGGTCGGTGACACCGCCGGACACGGCCGTGCTGCCCACCGCACCGGGAGTGACGCGGCTGCGCAACGCGGGCGCCGATCTGTGCCTCGACATCCGGGACCTGCCGAAGGAGGGCTCGGGGGCGAAGCTGGCCTCGTGCTCGACGGCGTGGACCCAGCAGTGGACGTACGAGAACGACGGGCTGCTGCGCAGCGTCGCCGATCCCGGGCTGTGCCTGGACTCGCACAAGGACGCGGGCGTCGTCGTGCTCGGCACCTGCGCCGAGGAGGACGCCGAGCGGGGCGAGGACGTGCGCTACGACCTCACCGTGCAAGGGGAGTTGCTGCCCCGCTGGGGCGAGGAGCTGGCCCTCACCTCCACCAACGACGACCCGGACGCCGACATCGTCGTCAAGGTCCGCGACCGGTCGGACGAACAGCGCTGGCAGCCGGAGCCCGTGCCCACGGCGGCCGGGTCCCTGTCGATCGCGGAGGAGGACGTCCCGACCGCACGGCAGGTGACAGCGCCGAACCGCTGAACGGCTGAGCGGTGAACTCGGCCTCGCCCCCGCCCCACGCCTCAGCCCGGCTCCTCCGTCAGATCGGCCGGGCCGACCGTCGCAGGCGTGGCGTGACCCGACAGGGCCAGGGTGAGGTCGAGTTCGGCCAGGAGGCAGCGGATGACGTGCTCGACGCCGGGCTGTCCGTCGAGGCCGAGACCGTAGACGTACGGGCGTCCGACGAGCACCGCCCGCGCGCCCAGTGCGAGGGCCTTGAAGATGTCGTCGCCGGTGCGGACGCCGCTGTCGAAGAGGACGGTGAGCCGGTCGCCGACGGCGTCCACGACACGGGGCAGCGCGTCGGCGGCGGCCACGGACCCCGCGACCTGGCGGCCGCCGTGGTTGGAGACGACGACGCCGTCCATGCCCGCCTGAGCGGCCAGCCGTGCGTCGTCCGGGTGCAGGACGCCCTTGAGGACGATCGGGCCGTCCCAGTTCTCCCGCAGGAACGCCAGGTCCGGCCAGGACTTGGCCGGGTCGGAGAACATGCCGACGAAACGCATCACGGCCGCGTTCGGGTCCTCGTGCACCGGCTTGGCCAGACCCGCTTGGAAGGCCGGATCCGAGAAGTAGTTGGCCGTGCCGACGCCGTGGAGGAAGGGCAGGTACGCCTGGTCGAGATCCCGGGGCCGCCACGACAGCAGCGGTGTGTCCAGGGTGACGACGAGCACGCTGAACCCGGATGCCTTCGCCCGGTTGAGGAAACTTCGGGCCACCTCGGGATCCTTCGGCCAGTACAGCTGGAACCACCGCTCGGCGTCGCCCATCGCCTCGGCGACCTGCTCCATGGGCGTGCTCGAGGCGGACGACAGGATGTACGGCACGCCCTGCGCGGCGGCGGCCCGGGCGGCGGCGGGTTCGGCGTCCGGGTGCATGATCGACAGCACGCCGACCGGGGCCAGCGCCAGCGGGGCGGGCAGGGCGCGGCCCAGCACCTCGACCGACAGATCCCGCTCGTGCACGTCCCGCAGCATGCGCGGCACGATCCGGCGGCGCTCCAGGGCCGCCCGGTTGGCCCGGGCGGTGCTGCCGTTCCCGGCGCTGCCCGCCACATAGCCGACCGGGCCGGGCCCGAGCCGCTGTTCGGTCAGTTCCTCCAGCCGGGTCAGATCGGTGGGCAGGCGCGGCACGGCACCCGTCATCCCGTTGAGATAGATCTCGTACTGGAAGTCCGCCCAGTGCTTCGCCATGTCGTCCGTCCCGCCTCTCGTCGCTGAGAACGCGCAGTACGCCGACCATACCGACCGGTAGGCAGGACGGGAGTGATCAGGGCCGGGCCGCCGACTCGTGCAGGACGCGTGCCAGTTCGCGCGGGCTGGAGAACATCGGCCAGTGGCCGGTGTCCATCTCGATCAGCTCCCAGCGGTCGCTCTTGAGCAGTTCGGCCACCACGGGCATCGGCTCGTCGCCGTCGAGCAGGCACTTGATATAGGTCGCCGGGAGCTCGCCGAGGGGGCGGGTGAGCTCGGCCGGTCCGGTGAGGGTGGCACCGGGGTGCGGGGTGGCGTTCACGATCCGGGCGATCTGTTCGTCCGTCAGCCCCTGTCCCGCGTACTCCGGCGCGCCGAGCGGCGGCCAGTACCCGTCGTGGTCGGCGATCGACTGCCGTACGTCCTCGCTCGGCCAGCCCGACAGGAACGACTCCCCGTCCACCGGTACGTTCGCGTCGACGAACACCACACGCCGCAGCCGCTCACCGATCCGCTCGGCGGCCTGCCCGACCGGGACGCCCGCGTAGCTGTGCCCCACCAGCACCACGTCCCGCAGATCGAGCCGCTCGACCTCGTCGACGATGTCCTGGACGTGCGTCTGCTGTCCCGCGGGCAGCCCCTGCCTCTCGGCGAGGCCCGACAGCGTCACGGCACGCACCTGGTGCCCCGCCGCGCGCAACTCTCCCGCCACCTCGTCCCACGCCCACGCCCCGAGCCATGTCCCCGCCACCAGTACGAAGTCGGTCATGAGGGCAACTTAGCCGAGGGGTCTGACAACGCCCCCTCGGCGCCGGGCCCCGTGATCGGCGGAACGGGCACCTCGACGGTCCGGGCCAGCCGGGCGCCCTCGGGGCCGTACACCGCCCGGGGTTCGGGGAACAGCCACAGCAGGGCCAGGAACAGCACCGCCGCCACGACCAGCGACAGCGGCAGGCTGATGTCGACACCGCCGGCCAGGTCGCCGAGCGGGCCGACGAACTGCCCGGGGATGTTGGTGAACAGCACGCCGAGCACCGCCGACACCCACCAGGCGGTCATGCCCCGCCAGTTCCAGCCGTGCGCGAACCAGTAACGGCCGCCTCGCTGACGGCGGTTGAAGACCTGGAGCGCCTCCGGGTCGTACCAGCCGCGCCGTGTCCAGTAGCCCAGCATCATCACGACCATCCACGGTGTGGTGCAGGTGATGATCATCGTGGCGAAGGTCGAGATGGAGCGCACGAGGTCGAGCCCGAACCGGCCGGCGAAGATGAACGCGATCGACAACGCGCCGACCAGCAGCGTCGCCTGGACCCGGGACAGCCTCGGGAACACGGACGAGAAGTCGAGCCCGGTGCCGTAGAGCGCCGTCGTGCCCGTCGCCATGCCGCCGATCAGCGCCAGCAGGCACACCGGCAGGAAGAACCAGCCCGGGGAGATCGCGAGCAGCCCGCCCACGAAGTCGGGGGCCGCCGGGTCGACGTACTCCGGCGCCTCGGCCGCGATGATGCTGGCGGTCGTCAGTCCGAACAGGAACGGCAGCAGCGTCGCGAGCTGTGAAAGGAACGCGGCCCCGATCACCTTCCGGCGCGAGGTGCTCGCCGGGATGTAGCGCGACCAGTCGCCGAGGAACGCCCCGAACGACACCGGGTTCGACAGCACGATCAGCGCCGCCCCGATGAACGACGGCCAGAACAGGTCCGCAGTCGCCGCGTCCGCCGAGTCGGTGAAGACGCCCGTGTACGACGGGTCGAAGTCCCCCGCGAACGCCACCGCGCCGAGCAGGAACAGGGCGCTCGCCGAGGTCACCGCGATCTTGTTGACGAACAGCATGAACCGGAAGCCGTAGACGCAGACGGCGAGGACCAGCACCGCGAACAGCGCGTAGGCGACGGCGTAGGACAGGTCGTCCCGGGAGAGTCCGAAGAGCCGGTGGGCGCCGCCGACCAGGGCGTCGCCGGAGCTCCACACCGAGATGGAGAAGAACGCGACGGCCGTCAGCAGCGACAGGAACGAGCCGACCACCCGGCCGTGCACCCCGAGGTGCGCGGACGAGGAGACGGCGTTGTTGGTGCCGTTGACCGGGCCGAACACCGCCATCGGACAAAGGATCAGCGCCCCCGCGACGACCCCGAGGAGGGTGGCCGCGAGGCCCTGCCAGAAGGAGAGGCCGAACAGGATCGGGAAGGCGCCGAGGACGCAGGTGGAGAAGGTGTTGGCACCGCCGAAGGAGAGCCGGAACAGGTCCAGCGGGGTCGCGGAGCGCTCGGCGTCGGGGATCCGGTCGACGCCGTGGGTCTCGACCTCCGTCAGGGACGGGGGAGACGCGGCGGGGGAGGGGTGGTCGGCCGAGGACAAGAGAGCTCCAGCGGGGGACGGGTCGGCGGAGCGCGGTGTGACGCGACTGCTTGGCGGACGGCCGCCCGCCGGCGCCGGGGTGTGCGGCGGCGCGCGGATGCCGTCCTCATGGGGTCTGCCGACCGTAAACGATCAAGGGCGACCGACGCCAGAGGACGGTTCATCCATTCCCGGCGTTGCTGTTGGACGATTCCTCCACTCCTCGGTCACTCCTCGTCGTCCGCGGGCGGTGTGTGGTCCGTCTCGGCGTCCGGCCCCTGTGCCCGCACCCGCTGCACGTGTTCCAGGGAATCGCGCAACTCCGCGAGCCAGTCGTCCGTATGACGCTGGACCAGACGCACGCACCAGGCCAGCGCGTCGCTGCGGCTGCGGGCGACGCCGCCGGCGATCAGGGTGTCGAGGACCTGGCGCTCCGGCTGGCGCAGCCGCGTCATCACCGGCGCGGCCACGTGTGTGAAGAGCGCGCGCCGCCCACCGCACTCCACGCCCCAGGACACCTTCCGGCCGAAGCGGTGCTCGGCCTCCCGGGCCACGGCCATCCGGTCCTCGCGGGTGCGCTCCCGGAACTCCTGCACCCGGCTTTCCAGGGCCGCCTCCCGTTCGGCGTCCGGAGCGTCCTGAGCCAGCCGGGGTTCGGGGATGCGGCCGATCACGGTGATCTCCTCGCGGTCGACCGTGAGCTCGGTCAGTTCCTCGAAGAGGTCGTCGGGGAGGCGGCCGGCGAACCAGCCGCGCAGTTTCTCGATCTGCTCTTTCGTAATCATGTAATGACGATTACTCGACCCGAGCATGAACACAAGGGGTTGCGAAGTGGTCGGCCGAGAGCGGAATCGGAATGTTTCAGGCCTATTAACGAACAGCGGGAAATCGGCCATCTGGCCGCATCGTGCCCCCCGGGGCCCGTGCGGTTACGGGCTTCACCCGTGTGGATTCCGTAACTTCACGCCACTGATTCAACACGCAATGTTACTGAAACCGGTGGGGTCGATGTGTGTTTCGGCGGTGGACTCGGCAGACTCGCGCTCGCCGATCCGGCACCGAACGAGCATGGATCGGCACACCCTGTAATCGAGCGGAAGGATGCACACAATGCGGAACACCGCGCGCTGGGCCATGACCCTCGGCCTGACGGCCACCGCCGTCTGCGGACCCCTCACCGGGTCCGCGCTCGCCAGTCCGGGTCAGGCCCCCACCGCGCTCTACGCCCCCTCGGCCCTCGTTCTCACGGTGGGCCACGGTGAGAGCGCGATCGCCGTGACCCCGGAACGCGCGGTCACCCTGACCTGTGCCCCGAGGCCCGGCGGCACGCACCCGGCCGCCGGCTCGGCCTGTACGGAACTACTGGGCGTCGGCGGGAACATCGACGCCCTGACCGCCAGGGACGGAGTGATGTGCACCAAGCAGTACGACCCCGTGGTCATCACCGTCGACGGTGTCTGGCAGGGCAAGCGCGTCTCGTATGAGCGCACCTTCTCCAATGACTGCGTGAAGAACGCCCACGGTTCGGGCCTCTTCGCGTTCTGAGACCGGGATCGCGCCGTTCCCGTGAAGTAGGCGGCCCGTTGCTGGGGAGCCGGGTTGCCGGCGCGGGGAACTGCGATCTCGTACAGGGGGCCGGCGGGCGGAGTGGGGCCGCCCGTCGGCCCCCGGGTCACGCCCGGTCGCGGTGGCTCGTGTCGCACCACGGGTAGCGGCGGCTGCGGCGACAGGTGCACAGGGCCACGCGGAAGCGGTCGGAGCGGACGACGGAGCCGTCCTCCAGCTCCACCTCCACCGGGCCCTCCACCAGGAGCGGGCCCTTGCGCTGGACGGTGATGCGCCGCGGCGGCGCGGACCGGTCAGACGGGGAGTTCGGCACGGACGACCACCAGCTCTTCCTCGTTCTCGGCGGTGGACAGCAGCCCCCGCTGTCGCAGCCAGCGTTCCCGGCCGCGCAGCACCGGCCCGAACGCGATGCGGTGCCGGCGGATCACCGCGGCCTTCAGGCCGGACGCGCGCAGTTGCCCGACGGTCAGGTCCGGGTCGCTCAGCGCCGACTGCACGAGCAGGAGCACCCCGCCCGGACGCAGCAGGGCGGGCGCCTCCCGGCAGATCCGGTCGACGACCAGCCGCCCGTCTCCGCCCGCGTCCCATGCGCGGGCCGAGCCGCGCGGCTCCCTGCCGCCCCCCGGCGCCGGCACGTACGGCGGATTGGCCAGGATCAGATCGAACGACTCCCCGCGCACGGGATCGAAGAGGTTGCCGTGCCGGATACGGAGGGGGAGTCCCGCCAGCCGGGCGTTCAGCCGCGCCGCCCACACGGCGCCCCGGGACACGTCCACGGCGGTCACGCGGAGACCGCGGCGCGCGGCGGCCAAGGCCAGAGCGCCCGTCCCGGTGCCCACATCGAGGACCTCGGCGCCCGGGGGCACCGGCTCGTCGGACAGGGCACCGGCCAGTAGATCGGTGTCCTCCTGCGGGGCGTAGACGCCCGGGGGTACCAGTGGATTCACGCCGCTCGGGTACCCCGGCCGTCAGGAGATATGGGCTGTCTCCTGAGCAAGCGGTGCATACAGTGACGAACGTGACGCACGCCAGTCGCTGAGCATGCGGGCGCCCAGGCGGTCCTCGACGAACTCGGTGGCGTCGATCCCGAAGGCGACATCGGGGGCGAGATGCGGCTCCCGCTCCAGCAGACCGCCGATGACGTCGTGGCGCACCACCTGCTCGTGGACCGCGTCGGCCTCGACGTGCTCGTCGTAGAAGTGCTCGGCCGCCGGCCCGGCGCCCGTGCGGCGCATCGCCTCGGCGAGTCGCCGCGACCCTGGTGACGAGGTGATCTCGACCGCAGCGAAGTGGCCGACCAGGGCGCCCCTGAGGGCCCGGTGCAGGCCGAAGAGGGACATGAGGTTCACCGTCACCAGGGCCTCGGCCGTCGCCGCGTCGAGGTAGCGGCCGTAGGCGGTGTCCAGGCCCAGATCCGTCATCAGGTCGGCGAACAGCCGCGCGTGGACGCGGTCGGCGCGCCCTCCGCCCCATTCGTCGAACTCCACCGCCGCCATCGCCGCCTTCGCCCGGCCCCACAGCCGCGGCAGCACCCAGGCGTGCGGGTCGGCCTCCTTGAGGTGGTACAGGGAGCGCTGGGCCGCGTACTCGCGCACCTGCCACAGCTCGCCCTCGTCCCGCAGGAAGGGCGTGACACCCGTGCCGTGGACGGGCTCCACCAGCAAACCCCGCAGCGCCTCGTCCAGGCTGTCGTGGACCTTGGCGTCGGTGCGCAGCGCGGACAGGAAGCGGTGCTCCATGGCCGCTCGGACGCGCAGCAGATCGGGGTCCCACTCCAGCTCCGGGGCCACGCCCGCGAAGCCGCGGTAGTGCAGCTCGTAACACAGGTACAGGGCGAGCTGGAGATCGTCGCCGTACACCTGGGCCCGGGCGGTTTCCTCAGGACGGGGCAGCGCGCCCGCGCCCCGCAGGTACGCCTCGACGCCCCTGCTCAGCGGGCCGCGCGGGGTGGGCAGGGGCGGTTCGTCGCGGTCGTGCTCCATGCGCGCCGGGTACCCGGGCGAGGGCCGGTCACCCGCCCGCGTCACCCGCCCGCGTCATTCTCCCTCGGACTCCTCCTGCGCACGCTCGTTCGGCGTGATGGCGTCCCCGGCCTCACCCCGGTGACGTCGCTGCCCGGGGGAGTCCTCGGCGCGGTTCTCGGCGTCCTCGATCTCGCGCAGGACTTCATCGAGGGCCGTCTCGGGCTGCTTGCCGGAGGCGTCCCGGTTCTCGTCGTGGGGCATGGGGGTCTCCCTTCCCTGTTCGATACGTCGGTTCCGTCCGCCGTGATCAGTTGGCAGCGGCGGCCGCGATGCGCAGCGGCACCGGGTCAGGAGGGGTGGTCTCCTCGTTGCGGCGGGTCACCTCCGCCCACCAGGAGGGGCCGTCCTCGATGTGGCGCAGCAGCACGCCCTCGCGAATCGCCCAGGGGCAGACCGTGACGGACCTGATGCCGGCCAGCTTCATCGCGGTGTGCGCGACCACCGCGCCCGCCAGGCTCTGCGTGGCCCGCGGCGCGGAGATACCGGGCAGGCGCGCGCGTTCGGCGGCGGGCAGGGCGGTCAGTGTCGTGATCGCCTCCCGCAGCCCCACGCGGTGCAGTTCCCGGTCCACGAACGGGCCGTGGCGTCCGGGTGGGGCGCCGCAGAGGCGGCCCAGCTGCTGGAAGGTGCGGGAGGTGGCCACCGCGGTACGCGGGCCCTCCCAGCGGATCCGCGCCGCCACGTCCCGCAGCTGATGGCGGACCCTGCGGCGAAGCGCCCGCACCCGCTCCGGCGACGGCGGGTCCTCGTCCTCGAAGAACTCGTGGGTGAGCCGCCCCGCGCCCAGCGGCAGGGACGCCACGAAGTCGGGCAACCGGCCGCGGCCGAAGGCGACTTCCAGTGAGCCGCCGCCGATGTCGAGCAGCGCGAGCGGCCCCGAACGCCAGCCCATCCAGCGCCGGGCCCCGAGAAACGTCAGCTCGGCCTCGACCTCGCCCGGCAGGGTGCACAGGTCCACGCCGGTACGGGCCCGGACGGTGTGCAGCACCTCGTGCCGGTTCGGCGCGTTGCGCACCACGGCGGTCGCGAAGGCGAGCGGGCCGGCCGCCCCCCACCGCGTGGCGGTCCTGCTCGCCTCGGCGACAGCGTCGACGAGTTGCCCGACGGCATGCTCAGGGATGGGTCCCCCCGGTGTGACCTGTTCGGACAGCCTGAGTCGCCACTTCGCGGTGTGCACCGGCAGCGGTACGCCGTCCTCCGCGTCCGAGACGACGAGTCTGACCGTGTTCGATCCCACATCCATCACGCTGATTCGCATTGGACGTGGGTACCCAAATACGGGCCGGAGCAACGGAAGTGTGCGTGGAGTACGGCGAAGTCACGCCATCGGACACAAGCATGCGTGGGCATATTCCTTGACAGGAATATAACGGCCGAGGCATATTGAAGGCATGTCCGACGCCGCCCTCTGGACCGCCCTCGCCGATCCCCACCGGCGGGCCATCGTCGCCCTGCTCCTGGAGCGGCCCCGGGCCGTCGGTGAGATCGTCGAGGCGTGCGGACTGAGCCAGCCGAGCACCTCCAAGCACCTGAAAGTGCTGCGGGAGGCGGGCCTGGTCCGGGTACGACAGGACGCGCAGCGACGCGTCTACGCCCTGGATCCCGGCCCGATCGCCGCACTCGACGCCTGGCTCGCTCCCTACCGCAAGCTCTGGAACGAGAGCCTCGACGCGCTGGGCCGCCGCCTCGACGAGACGCCGGACACCACGGAACCACCCGCACCGAAGGACTGATCCGCCATGGCAGCCGAACTCACCGGCACCTATCTGACCCTGGACGACGGCCGCCCCGCCGTCCGCTTCAGCCGCACCTACGACCATCCCGTCGACCGTGTCTGGCAGTTCGTGACCGACCCCGACGAACTGGAGCGCTGGTTCCCCTCCCGCGCCGAGATCGAGCTGCGCCCCGGCGGCGCGGTCACGTTCAGCGGCGACCCGCACATGGCGGACTCCACGGGCCGGGTCATCGCCGTCGACCCGCCCCGGCACCTGTCGTTCGAGTGGGGCGGGGACGAACTGCGCTTCGACCTGGAGGAGGCCGGGGACAAGCGCACCCTCTTCACGCTCACCAACGTCCTCCAGGCCGAGGACTCCGCCGCCCGCAACGGCGCCGGCTGGGAGGTGTGCCTGACCGCGCTGGACGCCAGGGCGCGCGGCGAGCAGGCCGCCGGTCCGCACGCCGGGACCGACGCGCCCTGGCAGGAGCTCTACGCCGCCTATCGCGCGGCCGGTGTCCCCTCCGGCGCCCCGGTCCCCGGACCGGAGTGATCCCTCACGCCATCTGCCGCCGCACCAGCTCGTGCAGCCGGCCGCCGGTGTCGGCGAGCAGCCGGTCGGGCGGGCCCTGCTGGATGACCTTGCCGTCCTCCATCACCACGACCCGGTCGGCGTCCATCACGGTGGACAGCCGGTGCGCGATGACGATCCGGCTCGCGTTGAGCGCCTTGGTGCTCTCGATGACGGTGCGCTGGGTCTCGTTGTCGAGAGCGCTGGTCGCCTCGTCGAAGAAGAGGATGCGCGGCCGGCGGATCAGTGCCTGCGCGATCATCAGCCGTTGGCGCTGACCGCCGGAGACGGCACCGCTGCCCGAGACGATGGTGTGCAGGCCCATCGGCATCCGCTTGATGTCCTCGGCGAGGCCCGCCATCTCCGCCGCCGCCATCGCCTCCTCCGGCGTGTACGGCTCGGTGCCGCAGATGACGTCCAGGATCGAGCCGGTGAACGGCTGCGCGTGCTGGAGCACCACACCGCACTGCCGGCGCACCGCCGACTGGTCGAGGGCCCCCAGGTCCTGACCGTCGTACAGCACGCTGCCCGACAGCGGCCGGTCGAAGCCGATCAGCAGACGCAGCAGCGTCGACTTGCCGCAGCCGCTGGGGCCGACGACCGCGACGAACTCGCCCGGCTTCACCTCGAACGACACCTCGTCCAGGATCAGCGGACCGTCGTCCGAGTACCGGAAGGACACCCGCCGTGCCTCGATCGCGCCGGACAGCGGACCCGGCCGCGTGCTCGCCGTCCGCACCTCCGGCGTCGCGTCCAGCACCGGCCGGATCTCCTCGAACAACGGCAGCGCGGCCACCGCGGAGACGAACGAGCCGGTCAGCTGTGTGACCGCGGTCAGCACCATCGTCACCGAGGTGTTGAAGGTGAGGAACGCGGCCGCCGACATCGAGCCCCGGGCCGGGCCGGCCAGCAGCATGAACATCAGCAGCGTGCACAGCGGCAGATACACCGCGCCCAGCACCGTCGAGAGGTTCTTGATGCGGCCGACCTTCTGCTGGAGCTCACGGCTGCGCGCGAACTCCGACGCCCACGCTGCGTACGCGTAGTTCTCGGCGGCGGCCACCCGGAGCTTGGGCAGGCCGCGCAGGGTCTGGAACGCCTGGTTGTTCAGCTTGTTGGAGAGCACGACCAGCCGCCGCTGCCAGCGCACCTGCCACAGTCCCAGCCCCAGGAACACGGCCGCGATGACGACGAGCATGCCGATCGCGGCCATCGCCATCGGCACGCTGAACCACAGCAGCAGCCCCAGATTCATGGCCCCGATGGTCACCGACTGGGCGACCGTCGGCCCGACTCCCGCCAGCAGCCGGCGGATCGAGCTGATGCCCATCGCCGCGCTGGCCAGTTCGCCGGTGGAGCGCTCCGTGAAGAACCGCGTCGGCAGTCTGAGCAGCCGGTCCCACACGGCCGGCTGGAGCGTGGCCTCGATCCGGCCCTCGATCCGCAGGATGGTGAGGTTCTGCAACAGCATGAAGGCCGCCGCCACCACGCTGCTGAGCATCACCGCCAGGCACACCTGCACGATCAGGTTCGTCTGGGCCTTCGGCACGAACTCGCCGAGCACCTTGCCGGTCGCGATGGGCACCATCGCGCCGATCGCCACCGTGACCAGGCCGCTGAGCAGCAGACCGGTCAGGTCGCCGCGCATGCCCTGCATACAGAACCGCAGCAGCCCGAGCGGGCTGAGACTCCGCTCGGGCAGCGGGCGGTAGAACATCACCGCACGTGGCTCGAACTCGTCGGCGTTGGCCTTCTCGATCGGCGTCTCACGGCCGGTGGACGGATGGACGGCGACATATCCGCCGCGCCGCCACAGCAGCGCCACCGGCGCACCGGACAGGGCCCGGTGGCCGACCAGCGGCCCCACATTGTCCCGCCACCAGCGGCCGTCCAGGCGCACGGCCCGGGTGCGGACGCGGGAGGCCAGGGCGACCTGCTCGACCGGGTCGAGGCGGTCGCCCCCGGTGCCCTTCTGGGTGGGCTCGGTGAGGCGGATCCCGGCCGCCTGGCCGACCAGCTTGCAGGCCGCGTACGAGGCGTCGGCGTCGGCCGAGGTGGTCCGCTTCGACGACCGCTTGCCGATGGAGGCGAGCAGGGTCTGGTCCGCCTGGGCGCGGACCGCCTCACCGGCCTTGATGCCCTCGGCCGTCCGCGTCTCGTGGGTGCTCTCCAGCTCCTCGATCCAGCGGTCCAGCGTGGTCAGCAGCCGGTATTGCTGGTCGACCATGCTCTGCCACAGCGCCGGGTCCATCAGCAGGTCGGCCGCGGCCTCCGCGCCGTACAGCGAGCCGTACTGCACGCTGCCCGGCGGCACCTGCATCCAGAACACGTCGTCGTCCGTGGGGGCCGCGGCCCGCTCGGTCGCCATCGGCGCCTGGAAGAGGATGGACAGGCTGCGGCCGACGCCCAGGGCGAGCGCGTACTCCAGCGGACTCGTCGTCGGAGGCACGTACTGGGGATTGCCGTACTCGTCGTAGGACCAGGTCGCGGTGTCGGCGGGCTGGTACAGCTCGCGCAGGCCGATGCGGTGCACCACGCAGTCCCGCAGCGGGCGGGCGACCAGCGTGTGCTGGGGCCCCGGCACCGGGCCGAGCACCAGCGAGCCGGCCTCCAGCCGGCCGAGGTGGTGCCAGTGGCCCTGCTGGCCGGCGTCCACCGCGAACAGGTCCACGGCACCGGCCGCGACCAGCCACAGCACCTGCGGGCCCTCCAGATCGAGACGGTTGAACCCGGCGCAGTCGATGCGCGAGCCCATCTGCCCGAACGCGTTGAGGACGAGGTCGCCCTCATGTCCCTGAACGGCCGTCATCTCACCGCTCCCTGACCAGCGTGGCGTACGCGCCGCCGCGCGCCACCAGCTCCTCGTGCCGTCCCCGCTCCACGACCGTGCCGTGCTCGAGGACGACGATCTCGTCGCTGTCGCGCACGGTGCTGAGCCGGTGCGCGATCACCACACAGGCACAGCCGCGCCTGCGCAGGTTGTCCATCACGACCAGTTCGGTCTCCGCGTCCAGCGCGCTCGTCACCTCGTCCAGCACCAGAATGCTCGGCCGGCGCACCAGCGCCCGCGCGATCTCCAGCCGCTGGCGCTGCCCGCCGGAGAAATTGCGGCCGTCCTGCTCGACCCTGCTGTGGATGCCGCCGGGGCGGCGCGTGATCACGTCGTACAGGGCGGCGTCCCGCAGCGCGTCCTCCACCGCGTCGTCCGGGATCGACGGGTCCCACAGCGCCACGTTGTCGCGGACGGTGCCCTCGAAGAGGAACACGTCCTGGTCGACGAAGGAGACGGAGGCGGCCAGCGCCCCGCGCGGAATGTCGTCGATGCGCTGCCCGTCGATGCGGATCACGCCCTCCCACGGCGCGTACAGCCCGGAGATCAGCCTCGACACCGTGGACTTGCCGCTGCCGGAACCGCCGACCAGCGCGACCTGCCGGCCCGGGCCGACCGTCAGGTCGAAGCCGGTGAGCAGGGGTTTGTCGAGCGGGCTGTAGCCGAAGGTGATGTTCTCCAGCTCGACATGGCCCTGGAGACGGCGCGTCGACTCGCCGGAGTCGGGCCGGCCGTAGAGCGGGTCGGCCTTGAAGTTCTCCACGTCCTTCAGCCGGGCCACGTCGGCCGCGAAGTCCTGGATGCGGCCCGCGACGCCGTTGAGCCGGGTCAGCGGGGCGGTGAAGCGGGCGACCAGGGCCTGGAAGGCGACCAGCAGGCCGACCGAGATATGGCCCTCGACCGCCCGCATGCCGCCGATCCAGAGGATGAGCCCGCTGTTGAGGGTGGCCAGGGTCGGCGCCACCACACCCAGCCAGGCGCTCGGCACACCGAGCCGCTGCTGCTCCTCCAGCGTGGTGGCGTGCTGCCCGGCCCACTTGCGGAAGTAGCCGTCCTCGCCGCCGGTCGCCTTCATCGTCTCGATCAGCTGAAGACCGGTGTAGGCGGTGTTGGTGAGCCGGGCCGTGTCGGCGCGCAGCTTCGCCGTACGGGTCGCGCGCAGCCGTACGACCACCCGCATGGCCACGATGTTCAGCAGCGCCACGCCGATGCCGACGAACGTCAGCTGCGGGTCGTAGCTGTACAGCAGCACCGCGTACAGGACCACCACGATCGCGTCCACGCCCGCCGCCGCCAGGTCGCGGGACAGGGTCTCGGCGACCGCGTCGTTGGACTGCAGCCGCTGGACGAGGTCGGCCGGGCTGCGCTGGGAGAAGAACGTCACCGGCAGCCGCAGCAGATGCCGCAGGAAGCGGGCGCTGGAGAGGGTGGAGGAGATGATGCGGCCGTGCAGCAGATTGGCCTGCTGGAGCCAGGTCAGCACGACGGTGAGCAGCACGCACGCGCCCATCGACGCGAACAGAACGCCGAGCAGCGAGGTCTGGTTGCCGATCAGGAACTCGTCGATGTAGGTGCGGCTGAGCGCGGGCACCGCCGCGCCGACCGCCACCAGCAGCAGGCTGGAGAGCACAGCGGCGGGCATCGTGCCCGCGGTGCCGCGCAGCCGGGCGGGCATCGCGCCCAGGACGCCGGGCTTGCGGCCGCCCCGGCTGAAGTCCTCGCCGGGCTCCATGACCAGCACGACACCGGTGAAGCTGCCGTCGAAGTCCTCCATCGGGACGAAACGGCGGCCCTTGCCGGGGTCGTTGATGTAGACGCCGCGGCGTCCGAAGCGGCGGCCCATGCCGTCGTAGACGACGTAGTGGTTGAACTCCCAGAACAGGACGGCCGGCGACTTCACCTCAGCGAGCGCGGCCAGGTCCATCTGCATGCCCTTGGCCGTCAGGCCGTAAGAGCGGGCCGCCTTGAGGAGGTTGCTGGCGCGCGAGCCGTCTCGGGAGACGCCGCAGGCGATGCGCAGCTCTTCCAGCGGGACGTGCTTGCCGTAGTGGCCGAGCACCATCGCCAGGGAGGCGGCGCCGCACTCGACGGCCTCCATCTGGAGCACGGTGGGCGTACGGACGGTCTTCGCGGAGGCCTTGGGCACCTTGCGCTTCGGCGGGGCCGCGCGGCGCCTGCTCCGCGGCTCCTGTGCGGTGGCGCTCATGGCAGCAGCCAGTCGACGGGACGCTGGTCGGTGAGCCGGATCGATCCCGAGGCCATCGTCATCGAGGACAGCTTGTACGGGGGCCCGTCCGCGGACGACCACTTGTATCCGCTCTTGGTGCCGGACGACTTGTCCAGCCGGACCGTCACGGCCACGGGCCTGCCCTTCTTGGTGAACTGCTCGCCCAGCTGGCTGTCCCCGAGGAACGCGGAGATCTGCTGCGGAGACTGGGCCGCGCGGTCCACCGACTTCACATGGCCGCGCAGCACGCCGTACTCCTGGGTCGGCACCGACTGCACGGTCAGGTCCACCGCGGCGTCGTCGGGGATCGAGGCGGCGTTCTCGGCGGGGACGTAGACGGTCGCGTACAACGCGTCCCCGGTATGGGCGACCTTCTCGACGGCGGCCACGTTCGCGCCGGTCTGGATGATCTGCCCGACGGTCGCGGCGAGCCCGGAGACCCGGCCCGCGTCGAGCGCGCGCACGACGGCCTCGCCCTTGGCCGTGCGGACCTTGAGCACGGGGGAGTTCGCGGTCACCTGCTCGCCCTGCTTGGCGAGTACCGCGGTGACCTGGCCCGCGACGGGGCTCTGGAGGAGGTAACTGCCCTGCCCGTGCGTGAGGATGGCGGGTGCGCTGACGGTGGAGGCCACCGAGCCGGTCACCGCCCACACCGAGGCGGCCGCCATGGCGACCACGGTCACCGAGAGCACGAGCCAGCCCTGCGGGCGGGCGAAACGCACCGGGAGGTCGAGTTCCTCCGGTGACTGGAGCTTGGCGAGGGCCTGTTGGCGGAACTGCAAGGAACTTCCCTCACCCGTAGAAGAGGTTCTAACGGCCGTGACGGAAAGGGTCACGGCACCCGAAGATCCCGGAACCGCCGGCTGCGGTTCCGGGAGTCAACGGCACAAGGCTCGATCAGAGACCGGAGACCAGGCCGGTGACCGGGGCCGTGTTCAGGCCGGTGACACCCTCGACGGTGCCGACGGCGGTGTCGACGACGCCGGAGACCGGGGCGATGCTGTCAACCGTGTCGGTGACGGTGTTGACGGCGTTCACGGACAGGCCGCCGGAGATGGCGTCGAGCTGGGCGTCAGCGATCTCGACGGTCTCAACCTGGGGGGTGGAGTTCATGATGGAACTTCCCTTCATATGGATATCTCACAAGGGGGGAGCGGCCCCCTCTGGGGACAGATGACGGCCGCGACCGCGAGCGCCGGGCACCCGTTTCCGGAGTGCCCTCCGCGGCTCCCGCGATGCGATGGATCAAAGCACGCTGCGGGTCCGCGCTTCCAATCAACCAGCCGTCTCACCAGGGAACTTGCGCCCCAGCGGTACCTATTGGTGCAGGAGTGTGCACGTCTCGGTGGCGAGTTCTTCACATGCGCCACAGCATCGGCTCATCCGACGCCTTGCATCCGGAGGCGGCGAATCCGGCACTCCCGCCCCAAAGGCGTGACAGGCACCTCCCGCTTGTGGATAACCCTCCGCTTGGTGACTGGGTTGAGCATTCGGTGTGCAGATTCGCTGAAGTCGGGATTCGACTCGGTGTTCGCAACAGATCGTTTCCGGTCGGATACGGATCGTGTCGGTTCGGCGGGCCGGGACGGGGGCCGTAGCCGAAAGACCGTCATCAAGCCAGGCACTGTCCTGGGCCGACAGGACTCCTCCGCCCGGTCTCCTCGCCGTGACCAGGGAAGTCGTGGGCCGGGTGGGTGGGCGTACGGGCAGCGGGAGTTGGCTGATTCCGCGATGCGAAGGGATCACTTGCAAACGCGATTGAACGCCCCACGTGGCACGTGCGTACCAACAGCCATCCAGGCGCCCCCCAAAGCTGCCGAACGGCGGCACAGGCTCCGTCCCCCCAGGAGGAGAGAAGTTTGAGTCACAAGCGAATTCCGAAGCGCAAGGCCGCGATAGCGGTGGGCGGCGTGGCGGCGCTCGGCGCGGCCGCGATCCTGCTCCCCAACGCCAACGCGTCACAGGACGGTTCGTCCGACGGCGCGGCCGCCGCGCCGAAGACACTGAAGGCGGGCGACGCCTCGGATCTCGCCTCGCAGCTCTCCGGGCTCCTCGGTGAGGCGTTCGGCGGCTCCTACTACGACGGCGACAGCCAGCAGCTCGTCGTCAACGTCGTACCGGGCGACAACAACAACGTGATCGTGCAGGCGAAGGCGGCAGGCGCGAAGGTCCGCGAGGTCGACAACAGCTGGTCGGAGCTGCAGAGCGGCGCGTCGACCCTGAAGTCCGACGCGACCATCGCGGGCACCTCGTGGTCGATCGACCCGCGCACGAACAAGCTGCGTGTCACCGCCGACAGCACCGTGACCGGTGCCAAGTGGGACAGACTGGAATCGACGGTCAAGAGCCTCGGTACCGGCATGGCGACCCTCTCGAAGTCCGCCGGCACCTTCAAGCCGTTCGTCTCGGGCGGCGACGCCATCTTCGCGGGCGGCTCGCGCTGCTCCCTCGGCTTCAACGTCACCGCGGGCGACGGCTCGCCCGCCTTCCTGACCGCCGGCCACTGCACCCTCGGCGGCAACGAGTGGTCGGACGCGGAGGGCGGCCAGCCGATCGCCACGGTCGACCAGTCCACCTTCCCGGGCGACGGCGACTTCGCGCTCGTGAAGTACGACGACCCGGCGACCGAGGCGCCCAGCGAGGTCAACACCGGCGACCAGACCGTCCCGATCACCGAGGCCGCGGAGGCGACCGTCGGCCAGGAGGTCTTCCGGATGGGCAGCACCACCGGGCTCAACGACGGCCAGGTCCTCGGACTCGACGCCACGGTGAACTACCCGGAGGGCACGGTCACCGGCCTCATCCAGACCGATGTCTGCGCCGAGCCCGGCGACAGCGGCGGCTCGCTGTTCACCCAGGACGGTCTCGCGATCGGCCTGACCTCGGGCGGCAGCGGTGACTGCACGGCCGGCGGCGAGACGTTCTTCCAGCCGGTGACCACCGCCCTGGAGGCGGTCGGCGCGACCCTCGGCGCGGGCGGCGCCGGCGGCGCGGGCGCCGGTGCCGGTGAAGAGGCCGGTGCGGGCGAGGAAGCCGGTGCGGGCGAGGAGGCCGGCGCCGGTGCGGGTGCCGGTGAGGAAGCCGGTGCGGGCGAAGAGGCCGGTGCGGGCGAGGAGGCCGGCGCTGGTGCGGGCGCCGGTGAAGAGGCCGGTGCCGGTGAAGAGGCCGGTGCTGGTGCCGGCGAGCAGGCCGGAGGCGAGGAAGCGGGAGCCGGTGCTGATGCCGGTGCCGGTCAGGACGCCGGGCAGGGCGTCCAGGACAACTCGGGTCTGACCGAGTCCCGCTGATCTGAGACCGTCGGAGCCGGTCCGACGATGCCGGCCCGGTACCGCCCCCTTCCTGGCGGGACCGGGCCGGCCCACCGGCGTTTCGGGCACCGTCCGACGGTGCGACGGGCCGGCCCTCCCCCGGGGGGACCGGCCCGTCCGCGTACCGTGCCAGGCCTGCCCTATCCGACGGCCCTGAGCAGCAACAGCGCGATGTCGTCGAGCCGTTCCTCCCCGTCCCGGTGGTGCCGCTCCTGGTGAACGAGACGGTCGGCCAGCTCGTCCAGCGGCTGGTCCCCGGCGTCGGCCAGCCGCCGGCCCAGGTCCGCGAGGGCCTCCTCGAAGTCCGTCCCGGGGGACTCGACCAGCCCGTCGGTGTAGAGGACGAGCAGCGAGCCGGGGGCGAGGGCGACCTCCGTCGTCGGGTACACCGCCGAGGCGTCGATGCCCAGCAGCGGGCCCCCGGCCAGGTCCAGGACCCGCACCCGCCCGTCCGGCCGTCTCAGCAGCGGTGGCGGATGACCCGCCCGGGACATCACGGCCCGGCCGTGCGCCGGGTCGAGCCGCAGATACAGGCAGCTGGCGAACAGTTCGGCCCCCAGGTCGAGCAGCAGCCGGTTGGTGCTGCGCATGACCTCCTCGGGCGCCTGGCCCACGGTCGTGTACGCGCGCACCGCGGTGCGGACCTGCCCCATCAGCCCGGCCGCCGTGACGTTGTGCCCCTGCACGTCCCCGATCACCGCCGCCGCCTTCCCCTGCGTGCGCACCAGGTCGTAGAAGTCACCGCCGATGTCCATGCCCTGAGTGGCCGGCACATAGCGGCCGGCCGCCTCGATCCCGGGCAGCGACGGCAGCGAGTGCGGCAGCAGCGCCTCCTGGAGGCCGTGCGCGAGCCGGTGCTTGGCGTCGTAGAGCAGGGCCCGCTCCAGCGCCTGGGCGATCAGCCCGGCCAGGCTGGTGAGCACCGCCCGCTCCTCCGTCGGGAAGTGGTGCGGCTCGGTGAAGGAGAGCACGCACGTTCCCACCGGCCGCCCCTGGGCGATCAGCGGCAGATAGGCCCAGGCCGCGAACCCGTCGGGGGTGGCGAGCCGTGCCGGGTAGAGGCGCTCCAACTGTTCCCGCGACTCGAAGAACGCGGGCACACCCGTGCGCAGCACCTTCGTGCCGGGCATCGGCTCGGTGAGCGGCATCCCGTCGAACCGCTCCACCACGTGCGCGTCCCGGTACCCGCGATGTCCGAGCACGCGCAGCCGGTTCGCCCGCGAGCCCAGCACGACCAGGGCCTGGCTGCCCACGGCGGGGGCGATCTCGTCCGCGACCAGCTGCACCACGTCCTGCACCCCCACCGCCTCGGTGAGCGCGCTGGCCAGGTCCAGCACCTGCGACATGGTGACCAGCCGGGACGGCTTGCCGTCGGGTGGCGGTGCGGCCCGGTTCATCTCCGAGACGGCCTTCGACCTGGTGATCCGGACACTGAGGCCCGTGGTGCTCGGATACAGCCGGAACGACAGCCACTCGCCGGGCGGGCGCAGCGCCACGAACGAGGTGGTGTGCTGGCTCATCAGCGCGGCCCGGTAACGGTCCTCGTACACCGGGTCGTTGAGCCACGGCACCGACGCCCACAGCTGGGTGCCGAGCAGCCGGCTGACCGGGACGTTCAGCAGCTCGGCCGCCGCCGCGTTGACGAAGCCGACCCGCCCGTGCAGATCCAGCGAGACCAGCCCGTACGGCAGCCGGCTCACCATCCGGGCCGCCTCGACCGTGCCGAGCGTGCCGGCGATCCCGCCCACCAGGGGCGAGGCCAGCATGTCGGTCTCGGGGTGCGGCGGGATGCTGTGCTCGGCCGCCCGCTCCAGCCGGACAGCGAGCCGACCGCAGGCCGCCGTCAGATGCTCGCGCTCATGGTCGGAAAGCTCCGGCGGATGCCCGCCCGGCCAGGTCACGAAGACCGCGCCGTAGACGGTGGACTCGGTGGCCACCGGTACCGCGGCCAGTGCGAACGGGTAGGGCAGCACCACGGCGATCCGCGGATAGTGGCGGGCCATCGCCTCCTCGCCGCCGACCCATACCAGCCGCCGCTCGCGCGCCGCGTCGGCGACCGGGATCGGCGAGCTCAGCCCCACCCGCTCCCAGGGCGCCGCGAACGCCCGGGGCAGCCCGGCCATCACCGCCATCTCCAGCACCGGCTGGTCCGGAGCCATGAGGTACACCGCGCCGGAGTGGGCGTGCACCTCGTCCATCATCGAGGCCAGCGCCAGGGACAGCAGCGGACGGCCGACCGGCGTCCTGGCGGCTGCCGGCGCCTGTGCGGACGACTGCCCCTCGGACACGCCGACCACCTCCTCGCACGGCCGCGCGACCGGGCTCAGGAACAAATCTCCACCCTGGCGGCCCGTCGCGCACGACGAGCGGCACCGGGACCATCCACAGTTACCGTCGGTTACAGTCTTCCGGCTCCATCAAGGGCGCCCGCGTACCCCGACGGCCGTTTCTCATGCCGCCGAAGTCGAAGCGCGGCCGGGCGTACGGGCGCCGCGCGTGCGCCCCCGCGCACCTTGATGGCTGGATCTTCGCGCCCACGCAGGGTCACCATCACGAACAATGGGGCAGACGCTCAACACGACGAGGGGGGCGTACAACGAGCCGAGGGGGTGGCAGTGATCCGGGTGCTGTTGGTGCATGACGAGTGTCTGGTCAGATCGGTACTGGCGGAATGGCTGACGGGGGAGTCCGATCTCGCGGTGCACGACACGCCGTGGCGCGGCGCCCCGGGCCTGGTGCGCTCCGTGCGCCCGGACGTCTGTGCGGCGGACCTGGAGTGCGCGGACTCCTACGGCATCCCTCCGCTGGGCGAGCTGTGCCGCCCGGGCCCGGACCGGTCGCGCCCGCGATTACTCGTGCTCGCCACCGCCAACAGACCCGGACTGCTGAAACGGGCGGTCGAGGCGGGGGCGCTCGGCTACGTCGACAAGGAGAGCTCGCCGCAGAACCTGCTGCGCGGAATCCGCCGCGTTGCTGAGGGGGAACGTTTCGTCAGCGACTCGCTGGGCTTCGGTTTCCTCAGGGCGGCCGAGATGCCGCTGACCCGCAGAGAGCTGAGCGTGTTAACCCTCGCCGCCGAGGGAGCCTCCATCGCGGAGATCGCCGGGAGCCTGCACCTGTCCCATGGGACCGTGCGCAACTACATGGCGGCCATCACCCGCAAGACCGGGGCCCGCAACCGCATCGACGCGATCCGCATCTCCCAGGGGCAGGGCTGGCTCTGACCGCCGCCGGGCCGGGCCGGGCGCCCAGGAGCCGACGAGGTCCCGGTAGAGCGCCGAGGTCCGCAGCAGTTCCTCGTGGCCGCCGAACGCCGTGCTCCTGCCGTCCATGACCAGCACACGCCCGGCGCGGCGGGCCGAGCTGATGCGGTGGGCGACGACCACCAGGGTTCCGCCCGGCCGCGCGGCGAAGGCCCGCTCCGCGCGCTCCTCCGTCTCCGGATCCAGGTGACAGGTCGCCTCGTCGAGCAGGGCGAGCGGGGCATACGACAGATAGGCCCTGGTCAGAGCCACCAGCTGCCGTTCGCCGGCCGACAGGGCCGCCGGGTCGACCCGTGCGCCGAGACCGCCGAGCCGGTCGGCCAGCGGGGCGAGGCCGACCGCCTCAGCCGCGGCCAGCAGTTCCTCCTCGGGCACCGGGTCCGGCCGAAGATACGCGAGGTTCTCGGCCAGGGTGGCGTCGAAGACGTACGCCTCCTGCGGGATGAGCACCCGGGCGGCGGCCGCCTCCGGCCCGGGCACGGTGTGTCCGCCCACCGTGATCGTCCCCCGGTCCGGCGTGAGGAGTCCGGCGACGAGTGCCGTGAGTGTCGACTTGCCGGTGCCGCTCGGGCCGACGACGGCCAGGTGGGAGCCGGCCGGGAGGGTGAGGTCGAGGTCCTGGACCACCGGGGTGCTGGCGGGGCCGTAGGCGAAGGTGGCGGAGGTGAGGGAGAAGGCCGGGGGCGAGCCCTCGCCGGGTTCCGGCGCGGGGCGTGCGGGGCCAGGCTTCGCCGTGGGAGTGCCGGTGTCCGCCCGGGCCAGCCTGCGCAGCACCACCGTCAGCCGGGAGCCGCTGGTGCCCAGGCCGTGGACCAGGTTGCGCAGGGCGGGCAGCAGGGACTGGGTGACGTAGGAGAGGGCGCCGACGAGGGCGCCCGTGGTGACGCCGTGGGCCAGGAGCCACGGGGCGGCGGCGAGCAGCAGCACGATCGGCAACTGGCCACCGACCGCCAGGGACGCCACGCGCAGCACGCCCCAGTGCGCCAGGGCACGCGCCGCGCGCAGTTCCGCCTCGACCCGTTCGCCGGTGCCGGCGGCGATCTGCGCCTCCGCGCCGGTCGCGGTGATGTCCCGCAGGCCCGGGCAGACGGCGCCCAGCTCACCGGCCAGCGCCTCGTCGGCGACGAGGAAGGTCTCCTGCCGCCGGGCCAGCGGCCGCAGTGTCACCGCGAACAGTGCCACTCCGGCGGCGAGGGGCGGCCCGACGACGAGCAGCAGCGGCGGGGCGAGGGCGAAGAGGCCGGCCAGGGCTCCGGCGGCGGTGAACACGAAGGAGCGGGAGACCATCACCAGTCCGGCGAAGGTGTCCCGGGCGATCTCCACCTGCTGCGTGAGCCCCGACAGCGAACCCGTGTCACCTGTCCGCACCCCGCGGGAGACGACCCGCTCCACGAGCCGGTCCCGGAGGGGCTCGACCAGCGCGGCGACGGCGGCGTACACCCGCGCGGTCCCGTACGCGCCGACGAGCACACCGACGCCGGTCACCGCCAGCCAGATCAGCCCGACATCCGCCCGCCCGCGCAGGAACCCCTCGTCCAGGGCGCGGGCGGGACCGTAGCCGATGAGGAAGGTCTGCCCGGTCTCGAGCACGGACCAGGCGACCAGACGGAGCAGCACCCGGCGGCGGGCCAGCAGGAAGCGCAGGCCCCGGGCGGGGAGGCCGGCATCGGCGGGCCTTCCGTCCTGCCCGGGGGGCTCCTGCCCCCGTCGGCGGCGTGCACGGATCCGGCCCGTCATGCCGGCACACCCCCCTCCGCACTCGCACCCGTACTCGCCGCTTCCGCACCCTCCCCGAACGCCGCCCGGTACTCCGCGAGCCGCCACAGCTCCTCGTGCCGCCCCACCGCCCGCACCCGCCCTCCGTCCAGCCAGGCCACCGTGTCGGCGCACGCCGCCGTCGCGCTGCGGTGGGCGACCAGCAGCCGGGTGCCGGCCGGGCCGTCGCCGAGCAGGGCGTCGGTGATGTGGCGTTCCGTCACCGTGTCCAGGCTGGAGAGGGCGTCGTCCAGGATCAGCAGTCGGCCGCCGTGGGCGAACGCCCTGGCGAGCCCGAGGCGTTGGGACTCGCCGCCGGAGCGCGGGGCGTCGGCGACGGGCGTGTCGTATCCGTCGGGAAGGCGGCGGACGAAGTCGTCGGCGAGGGCCGTGCGGGCCGCCTCACGGACGCGGGCGGGGGAGGGGTCCGGCAGGCCGAGGCCGATCGCCTGCCCGACCGTGCCGCCCAGGAGAGCCGGTCGGGCGAAGGCGTAGCCGACGGCGCGGCGCAGGTCGGCCTGGGGCAGGTCGCGCAGCGGCACCCCGTCGAGGAGCACCTCGCCCTCGTCCGGGTCGGCAAGCCGTCCGGCGAGCGCCGCCAGCAGCGATTTGCCCGCACCGGAGGGGCCGACCACGGCCAGTGTCGTGCCGCCCGGCACGACGAGGTCCACTCCGTCGAGCACGGTGCGTCCGCCCCGCCGGGCCGTCACGCCGCGCAGCTCCAGCCGGCCGGGCCCGTCGGGCAGCCGGCGCGCGCCGAACCCGGTCGCGGGCTCGGCCCGGACCTCCCCGAGACGCCGGGCCGCCGCACGGGCCCGGGCCAGGCCCGCGAGCCGGCCGACCAGGACGCCGACGCCCGTCGCCAGCACCGCGTACCGCGAGGCCGCGAGGACGTCCCCCACCGACAGCCGGTCCCGGGTGAGCAGCACACCGGCCACGGCGACGACTCCGAGATGCAGCAGCGGCGCCACGGCCACCGCCTGCGCGGCGGCCCGCCCCTGCACCCGCCACATGCGGTGTCCGGCCCGGGACAGATCGGGCAGCGGCCGCAGCACACGGGCGGTCTCCTTGTCCTCCGTACCCGCCGCCCGGACGGTGCGGACGCCCTCGACGGCCTCCGCCAGCGCGGCCGCGATCCGGCCCTGGGCCTGCTGATACCGGGCCGCGCTCGTCGAGGTGTCACGGGAGACGGCGCGCAGCAGAAGAGTGAGGACGGGGGCTCCGGCGAGGAAGACGGCCGCGAGCCACCAGTCGATCAGGCTGAGCGCGACCACGCCGCCGATCGGGCCGGCGAGCGCCGCCAGGAGCGCCGCCCGGGCCGCGGGCGTGGTCCCGGCCTCGGCCGCGTTGCCGACCAGACGCGCGACGAGGTCACCGGAGCCGAAGCGGTCGGCCGCCCGGGGGCCGACGCCCAGGACGTGCCCGGTCAGTGTGCGGCGCAGCCACGCGATGGTTCGGGCGTCGACGGTGCCGGTGAGGACGGTCTGCGCCGCGTCGAGCAGGGCGAGCAGCAGCACGAGGCCGGCGCAGTAGAGCACCCAGCGGGTCGCCGGAGCCTGCGCCAGCAGAAGATCGAGGGCCCGGCCGAGTGCGGCCGGCAGCAGCAGTCCGGCACCGGTCGCGGCGATGCTCACCAGGCACAGGGCCACACAGCGGGCCCCGCTGTACCGGGTGGCCGTACGCAGCAGCGTGCGGGCGTGTCCGGCCGCCGGGTCGTCGTCACCACGCGTGCTCATAGGGGCCTTTCGCGGGACGGGAGGGACCCCGGGCGGCCCCGTCCCCGAAGGGAGAAGGCCGCCCGGTGCCGTACCGCAGACGCGGTCAGAGACAGAGCAGGACGCTCGCGGCGCTGATGCAGGAGATCAGGCTCACCGTGCTGTTGCCGCCGCCGTCCGTGCGCTCTTCGGACTCGATCGTCTGCAGGTCGAGAAGTGCCATGGTGTGTCCTTCCGTTGGGTGTCCGTCCGTGGTCATCCGTGGGGACGGGGTGGTGTCACGACTCCGCGGGATCGCGGAACCGCGTCAGTGGGGCCGCCGGTGCGGCGGCGGGAGGAACGGCAGGTGGGCGTCGGTCGCCGGGTCGAGGGCCGCGCCGAGCGCCAGCAGGCACCCTGCCGTTCCGGTGGCGAGATCCATGGACAGCCGCATCATCTGGTGGCCGGGGAAGGCCAGTTGGCCCTGGTAGGCCATCGCGCACCAGCCGAGCCCGGCGATCTGCCCGGCCAGCCGGTCCGCGGTCGCGCCCGGCGTGGTCGTGCGGCTGAGGTGCAGGACCATTCCGGCGCGGCCCTGGAAGAGCCCGGGCTGCGCGTAGAAGCGTGAGGTGGCCGCGGTGAGCACACCGGAGCGGGCCTGCTCGAACTCCGCGGCGAGGTCCGGGGCGTGGGCCACGAGGTCGTCGAGGACCATGCCGAGTCCCGCGCTGCCGTCGCCGAGGTAGGGCAGGGTCCGCCAGCCCTCGTCGACCTCCAGCGCCCCGCCCTCGCGGGTCGCGCAGGACTCCAGGTCCCGGCGCAGGGCGATGGCCGCGGCGTCCAGCCATGCCGTCCGGCCGGTCCACTCGTACTGCCGCAGCATGAGCAGCGCGGGGCCGCTCGCGCCCCGCAGCAGTCCGGCGCGCCGCTTGGGCGTGGCCGGGGGCGGCTCGGTGAGCCGCTGCACGAGGATCCGCGCGGCCTCGTCGGCCCGCTCGCGCAGCTCCGTCTCGCCGGTCGTCTCGGCCAGCCGGCCCAGGACCAGTCCCAGTCCGGCCAGTCCGCCGTGCAGGTCCGAGGAGAGGTTCTGCCACCGCTCGGCGAGGATGCCCTCGACCAGGTCCAGCGCCCGCTGCCGGTGCCCGAGCCGGTCCAGGACCAGGGCGACGCCCGCGAGCCCGTCGTACAGGCCGAGCGGCGTACCGACCGGTGCCGGTGCCGTCCGGGTGAGCAGCCAGCGCTCGCCCTCCTCGTACCGCTCGGCGCCGGCCGCGTCCAGCGCGTACAGCACCCCGGCGGCGCCGTGGGCGAGCCCGAGCCCGCCGCCGTCGGAGAACTGGGCGACATCGCCGGGGAAGAGCCGGTCGTCGCGCTCCGGGGTGGCCGAGGCGAGGATCGCCTTGACCATGGAGTCGCGGCTGTACGGCCAGTCCCCGGGGTCCACCGGTGCGGAGGGAGCGGCCACCGTACGGCCGGACACCTCCCGCGTGATCTCCGCGACCGCCTCGTCGAGGAACCCTCGCGGCACGTCCGGGAACTGCTGCGAGATCACCTCGGCCAGATGCGCCGCCTTGCCGCGGTCGACCACGAACAGCGTGGTCACGGGCAGGAACAGGGCCAGTCGCAGACAGGCCAGCGCATAGCGGTCGACATCGGCGCCCCGGCGGTCCGGCGGCGCGAAGAAGCCCGGGTGGGCGACGACCTGGCGGCCGTTCTCCTCGGCCGGGGCCGCCGCCTCGAAGTCGAGGAGGAAGACCGACTCCTCGTCCGGCGCGACCATGATGTTGAAGACGTGCAGGTCGTTGAAGACGATGCCGCGCGCGTGCACCGCCGCCACGGCCTTCTCCACCTCGCGGTGGATGCGCAGCGCCCACGCCGTGTATGAGGCGACGGCCCCCGCGTCGGGATCCTGGGCCAGCAGCGGATGCCGCTCGGCGAAGAACGAGTTGAGCGGACGGCCTTCCAGGAAGTCCATCACCAGGAACCGGTGGCCGCCGAGCTCGAACCAGTCGCGCACCTCCGGGACCACGCCCGTGCCCGCCACCTGCTCCAGCGCCCGCTTCTCCCGCTCCAGCCGGGCGACCGCGTCGGCCCCGTCCGAGGCGAGTCCCGCGTGCGGCCGGCCCTCCTTGAGGACGACCTTGCGACCGTCGCGGGTGTCGGTGCCCACGTACACCCCGCCGCCGTTGGAGAAGTGCAGCGCCTTCTCGATGCGGTACGGCAGCTCGCCCGTCGTCGTGTTGTTCCGCGCGTCGAGATGCGGCTGGAGGAACGCCGGCAGCGTCACCCACTCGGGCACCTGGAAGGACGGCGTCCGCCGGTCCGGCACCAGCTGGCCCGCGCCGTCGCGCACCGCCGGCACCAGCGAGCCCCGCTCGTCCACGACGAACGAGCGCGCGAAGGCGCCGTAGCGGACGTACAGCGGACCCTCGCCCCAGCGCAGATCGGTGAGGATGTACGGCCCCTCGAGCCCTTCCAGCAGCGCGCCCAGCTCGCGCAGGACCTCGTGCAGCTGCTCCTCGTCGGCCGGATAGACGGTGACGAACTTGCCGCTGCCGTCGCGGGGCGCGTACTTGGTGTTGCGCAGGTGCAGCAGGTGCGGGCCGGGCACGAACTTGAAGGGGACGCGCCGCTCGACGCAGTAGTCCCAGACGATCCCGGCGATCTTCTCCGCGTTCGCCCGGGTCGCCGAGGCGTGGATCTTCCAGCCCTGCGCGGGACCCTGGAGGGGCTCGCCGTCCGCACCGGGCGGCGTCATCGTCAGCCAGTCCCCGATCCGGGCCGTCTCCCAGCCCTCGGGCACGGGCCGGCGGGCCGTCTCGTAGAGGTGCGCGGCCGCCCCCTGCGAGGCCTCCTGCCCGCCTCGCGCCAGCCGGTCCGGTGTCTCGTAGAAGTGCCGGTCGGCCAGCGCGTACACCTCGTACCGCTTGTCCATGCGTCCCCCTCCGTGATCAGCACCGAGCCTCCCAGTCACGCGCCGGGCCCGGACAGTCACGGCTGTCACGAGAACAGCGTGCGGAACGCATGGGTAAAGACATGTTCGGTTCCGTTCGAGCGCCCGCGTCGGTGCTGGTCCACGGAACGCTCACAGGGGCTGCGCAGGTGTCGCATAAGCGCTGTAATGGCCAACGTGGTCAGTGAGGGCGCCCGAGAACCCCGAGAACGCAGAACGCGAATGCTGCGTGCCGAAGGTGCCCTCAAAGCGATCGCGGCCGATCAGGAATCGCCGGAAAGAGTGCACCGGGTCCTCGAACAGGCACTCGTCTTCGCCGGCGCCGCGTTCGCCGCCCTGTACACACCCAGCCAGGACGGCGAGCTGCTGCGCCTGGTGGAGTCGGCCGGGGTGCCGAGGACGCTGTACGGACTGCGCGACAGCTATCCGCGCGCCGGGCGGTCCCCGGTCGCCGAGGCCCACCGCGCCGGACGCCCCGTCTCGCTGGGCCCCGCGGAACTCGCCGAGCACGTCCAGGCCCGGCGCGTGCCGTCCCGGGACTTCTTCCTGACGGTCCTGCCCGTCCACGGGGACGGCGGCGGCTGTCTCCTCGCCGTCTGCGAGAGCCCCGACGGCTTCGACAGCGACGACCGCGCGTGCCTGCAACTGATCTCCGAGGCGGTCGCCTTCCCCGCCCCGGCCGCGCCCGCCGAGGGCGGTGAGCTGCCGCCCGGCGCGTTCAGCCTCGCCATGGACACCGGCCGCGTCCGGGCCGGCGACCACCTGCTGGACCTGTTCGGCCTGGACCCCGCGGAGTTCGACGGCCGCGTCGAGACCCTGCTCGGCATGACCGTGCCGGATGACCTGCCCTCGCTGATGTCCGTGGTGGAGGCCGACCACATGTCCATCGGCGACCGGGAGCTGGAGTTCCGGGTGCTCCAGCCCACCGGACCGCCGAAGTGGCTCCGGCTGCGCGGGCGCCTCCTGCCCGGCGGCGTGGGTCACTCGGCACGGCTCGTGGGCACCGTCGACGACGCCTCCACACTGCGTTCCGACGTCACCGACGTGGCCCGTGTCCAGCGCCTGGCCACCGCGCTGGCCACCGCCGTCACCGTCCGCGACGTCGGCAAGGCCGTGGTCGCCGCCCTGCGCCGGCCGCTCAGAGCCGACCGCATCGCACTCGCCGAACTGGAGAGCGACAGGCTCGTCGTCACCGTCCTCGACCCGCCCGAACCCGAGGCCTGGCCCGAGCTGTGGCGCCGGGAGTGGCGCACCGAATGGCCCGACGCGCCCGTACGCGCCATGCCCACCCTCGCGGCCGCACTGCGCGAGGGACGCGCCCGGATCTGGCCCGCCGGCAGCGCCCTGGAACGCGGCCTGGCCGAGGTCGGCCCCGGCGGCCTCGCCGTCCTTCCGCTGCCCGCCGGCAACCGCATGGCCGGGGCCTGCCTGATCGGCTGGGACACGCCGCACGACTTCGGCTCCGACGAACGCGCCCTGCTCACCGCCTGCGCCGGCCTCGCCGGACAGGCCCTGACGCGGGCCCGCGCGTTCGACGCCGAACACGAACTCGTCGGCATGCTCCAGCGCCAGCTGCTGCCCCGCCGCCTGCCCCGCCTGCCGGGCGCCGAGGCCGTCACCCGCTATCTGCCCAGCACGGCGGGGCTGGAGCTCGGCGGCGACTGGTACGACGTCATCCCGCTGCCCGACCACCACGTCGCCCTCGTCATCGGCGACGTCCAGGGCCACAGCGCCGGCGCCGCCACCCTGATGGGCCAGATGCGCACCGCCCTGCGCGCCTACGCCGTCGAAGGGCACACGCCGGACGTGGTGGTCTCCCACGCCAACCGGCTGCTCATGGACATGGAGAGCGACCTCTTCGCCACCTGCGCCTACGTCGACATCGACCTGGAGGAGGGCTCCGCCTGGTGCGTGCGCGCCGGGCACCTGCCGCCGGTGCTGCGCTACCCGGACGGTACGACCGAGATCGCGGAGGCCGAGGGCGGCCCGCCGCTCGGCGTGATCACCCAGGCCGACTTCCCCATGAGCCCGCTCCGGCTTCCGCCCGGCACCCTGATCGCCCTGGTCACGGACGGTCTCGTCGAGACGCCCGACTCCGACATCGACGAGGGCATGGAACGCCTCGCCGACCAGCTCGCCGCCTCCGCCCCCGTCGACCTGGGGCTCGTCGCCGACGCCCTGCTCGGCAGCGCCCAGCGCAGCGACGACGTCGCCGTGCTCCTGCTGCGCTACGACGGCATGGACCTGCGCCCGCTGCGGGAGAGCTGGACGGTCTGGCGTGTTCCGCAGGCGGTCGGGCACGCCCGCCGCTTCGCCCGGCGCACCCTGCGCTCCTGGGGCGTCACCGAGGACTTCGACGCCGCCCTCCTCGTCGTCTCCGAACTCGTCACCAACGCCCTCGTCCACACCGACGGCCAGGTCCGCATGGACCTCACCCTCATCAACAACCGCCTGCGCGTCGCCGTCGCCGACGCCTCACCCCGCTCCCCGGTCAGACCGGCCAGCATCGGCTGGGAGGCCACCGGCGGCCGGGGCGTCCTCCTCGTCGAAGCGCTCTCGGCGACCTGGGGCACGCTGCCGGTCAGCGGCGGCAAGCAGGTGTGGGCGGAGCTGGAGCTGGGGCGCTGAACATCCCGCACGAGTTCCTGGTGACCGGGCGGGTGCTCCGGGTACCCGGAGCGACGTCGGACGGGGGAACCGCGAAGAGCCGAGAGAAGAGGCACGTCATGGCTCAGCATGTCCGCGACATCATGACCGGCGACCCGGCGACGGTCGAACCGCAGACCTCCGTCGCCCAGGTGGCCCGCATCATGCGCGACGAGGACCTCGGCGTCGTCCTGGTGACGGACGGCGACGATCTGCGCGGGTTGGTCACCGACCGTGACCTGGTGATCCGGTCGGTGAGCGAGGGCACCGATCCGGAGCGGACCACCGTGGCCGGCGCGTGCAGCGACGACCTGGTCACCATCGGTCCCGACGAGGACCTGGTCCACGCGGTGGAGCTGATGCGCGAGCACTCCGTGCGCCGTATCCCGGTCGTCGAGCACGGGCACCCCGTGGGCATCGTCTCCCTGGGCGATATGGCCGTGGAGCGCGACCCGGAGTCCGCGCTGGGCGACATCAGCGCCGCGCGCCCCAATACGTGACGGGGGTGAACAGCTCTGCCCCGCAGACGCGTTGACAGCATCGGTCCGGGGCGTCACGACCGCGTTTGTTCGGTTTCTCTTCGGTTACTCGAACAGCAGCGGATCCAGAAGGAAGATGATGAGTCGTGACGTCCATGGACCTGAGTGACAAGCCCACCGTCCGCCGGCCCGAGACCGGCTGGTCGAAGGCACGCCGCCTGCGCGGCAAGGCCGCGCTGCGGACCTGCCTCCCCGCCGTGGAGAACCGGGCCACTCCCGGAATCACACGCTCCGGGTCGGAGTGGAACATCGTCAGGGGCGAGGACTGACCGCTCCGCGGGGGACCGCGCGGTGACCATCCGAGTAACTCCGCGCATCGACAACCAAAAGAAGTGATGTTCACATCCGCCGGATCGCGACTAAGGTGAACCGAATGAAGGCTCTCGTGCTGTCCGGCGGCGCAGGAACAAGACTGAGGCCGATCACACACACGTCGGCCAAGCAACTGGTGCCAGTGGCCAACAAGGCTGTGCTTTTTTACGGGTTGGAGTCGATCGCCGAGGCCGGCATCACCGACGTGGGAATGATCGTCGGGGACACGGCCGCAGAGATCGAGGAAGCGGTGGGCGACGGGTCGAAGTTCGGCCTGAAGGTCACCTACATCCCCCAGGAGCGGCCCCTCGGGCTGGCCCACGCGGTACTGATCGCCCAGGACTACCTCGGCGACGACGATTTCGTGATGTACCTCGGCGACAACTTCATCGTCGGCGGCATCACGGACCTCGTCGACGAGTTCCGCGACAGCCGGCCCGACGCCCAGATCCTGCTCACACGCGTGGCCGACCCACGCGCCTTCGGTGTCGCCGAACTCGACCCGTCCGGCCAGGTGATCGGCCTGGAGGAGAAACCCGATCAGCCCAAGAGCGATCTCGCCCTCGTCGGCGTCTATCTGTTCACGCCCGTGATCCACGACGCCGTGCGCGCCATCGAACCCTCGTGGCGCGGCGAGCTGGAGATCACCCACGCCATCCAGCACCTGATCGACTCCCGCGCCGACGTGCGCAGCACGGTCATCAAGGGCTACTGGAAGGACACCGGCAACGTCGGCGACATGCTCGAGGTCAACCGTACGGTCCTCGAAGCCATGGAGCGCCGCATCGACGGCACGGTGGACGACGCCTCGCAGACCATCGGGCGGGTGGTGGTGGAAGAGGGCGCCCGGATCGTCAACTCCCGCATCGTCGGGCCCGTCGTCATCGGCGCGGGAACCCTCGTCAGCGACTCCTACGTCGGTCCCTTCACCTCGATCGCGGAGAACTGCCGGATCACCGACAGCGAAGTGGAATTCTCGATCGTGCTGCGCGACTCCTCGATCCAGGGCGTCGGCCGGATCGAGTCCTCGCTGATCGGCCGGCATGTCGAGGTGACCCCGGCCCCCAGCGTCCCCAGCGCCCACCGATTCGTCCTCGGAGACCACAGCAAGGTGCAGATCACTTCATGAACCTCCTCGTCACCGGTGCCGCCGGGTTCATCGGCTCCCGCTACGTCCGTGCGCTGCTCGCCCCGGACGCGCCCGACGCGCCGCGCATCACCGTGCTGGACAAGCTCACCTACGCCGGCACCCTCGACAACCTCGAACTGACCCACCCCCGGCTGGAGTTCGTCCAGGGCGACATCTGCGACGCCGAACTCGTCGACAAGCTGATGGCCGGCGCCGACCAGGTCGTGCACTTCGCCGCCGAGTCGCATGTGGACCGCTCCATCACCGGCGCCGCCGACTTCGTCCGCACCAACGTGCTCGGCACCCAGACCCTGCTCGACGCCGCCCTGCGCTACGAGGTGGGCCCGTTCGTGCACGTCTCCACCGACGAGGTCTACGGCTCCATCGAGTCCGGCTCGTGGCCGGAGGACCACCCGCTGCAGCCGAACTCGCCGTACTCGGCATCCAAGGCCTCCTCCGACCTGCTCGCCCTCGCCTACCAGCGCACCCACGGCCTGGACGTGCGCGTCACCCGCTGCTCCAACAACTACGGCCCGCACCAGTTCCCCGAGAAGGTCATCCCGCTGTTCGTCACCAACCTCCTCGACGGCGGCACGGTGCCTCTGTACGGCGAGGGCCGCAACATCCGTGACTGGCTGCACGTCGACGACCACTGCCAGGGCGTCGACCTCGTCCGCACCAAGGGCCGGCCCGGCGAGGTCTACAACATCGGCGGCGGCACCGAACTCACCAACAAGGAACTCACCGGCCTGCTCCTCAAGTCCTGCGGCGCGGACTGGGACCGGGTGGAGTACGTCGAGGACCGCAAGGGCCACGACCTGCGCTACTCCGTCGACTGGAGCAAGGCCCGCGACGAACTCGGCTACCGCCCCGCCCATGACTTCACCACCGGCCTCGCCGAGACCGTCGCCTGGTACCGCGACAACCGCGCATGGTGGGAGCCCCTGAAGCGGCGCGTCGCCCAGGAGCGCGCATGAGGTGGCTGATCACCGGAGCGGGCGGAATGCTCGGCCGCGATGTCGTCGAGGAGCTCACCCGGCGCGGCGAGGACGTGGTGGGCCTGGACCGCTCCGCCCTGGACATCACACACCCCGAGGCCGTGGGCGCGGCGGTGCGGGAGCACCGCCCCGACCTGGTCGTGAACTGCGCCGCGTACACGGCGGTCGACGACGCCGAGACCGACGAGGCCCGCGCCCTGGAGATCAACGGCGACGGACCGCGGCTGCTGGCCCGGGCCTGCGCGGCGCACGACGCCCGGCTGATCCACGTCTCCACCGACTACGTCTTCTCCGGCGAAGCCGGGACCGCCGCCCCCTACCCGGAGAACCATCCGCCGGCCCCGCGCACCGCCTACGGCCGCACCAAGCTGGCCGGGGAGCGGGCCGTGCTGGAGGAGCTGCCCGGGGCGAGCGCGGTCGTGCGCACGGCTTGGCTCTACGGGGTCCACGGCACTAACTTCGTGCGGACCATGATCGGTCTCGAAGCCCGCCGCGACACCCTCGACGTCGTCGACGACCAGCGCGGGCAGCCCACCTGGAGCGCGGACGTCGCCGAGCGGATCGCCGACCTCGGACCCCGGCTCGGCCCCGACGCGCACGGCGTCTTCCACGCCACCGACGCCGGCGAGGCCACCTGGTACGAGCTGGCCCGCGAAGTGTTCTCCCTTCTCGGCGCCGACCCGGACCGGGTCCGCCCCACCAGCAGCGCGGCCTTCCCCCGGCCCGCGCCCCGCCCGGCGTACAGCGCCCTCGCACACGGCCGGTGGCAGGAGATCGGCCTGCCCCTGCCGCGCGACTGGCGCTCCGCCCTGCACGAAGCACTGCCCCGCATCCGCAAGGAAGGTCCCACTTCGTGAAACGCCATGAGTTCCTCCGGGGACTGCACAAGGTCAGCGCCAATCGCAACTACCTGGAGATCGGCGTCAACGACGGTCGCAGCCTGCGCCTGTCCCGCGTCCCCAGCATTGCGATCGACCCCGCTTTCAAGGTGGTCTCGGAGCTGAAGTGCGACGTCCATCTGGTGAAGGCCACCAGTGACGACTTCTTCGCCCGTGACAACCCCCTCCAGCACCTCAAGGGCGGCCGTCACCCGCTGCGCAACCTGCGCCGCGGCCGCAGCCCGATCGGCTACTGGCGCCGCACCACGCTGGATCTGTCGTTCATCGACGGCATGCACATCTTCGAGTACGCCCTGCGCGACTTCATGAACGTCGAGAAGCACTCCGACTGGTCCAGCGTGATCGTCTTCGACGACATGCTGCCGCGCAGCGTCGACGAGGCGGCCCGGGACCGGCACACCAACGCCTGGACCGGTGACGTCTACAAGATCACCGAGGTGCTGGCGCGCTACCGCCCCGACCTGGTCACGGTCCAGGTGGACACCGCGCCCACCGGCCAGCTCGTCGTCTTCGGCGCCGACCCGAACAACCGGGTCCTGCACGACAAGTACGACGAGATCATGGCCGAGTACAAGGTGCCCGACCCGCAGAAGGTCCCCGAGGCGATCCTCGAACGGGCCGGCGCGGTGGCCCCCGAGACCCTCCTGGAAGCGGGCTTCTGGCGCCCCCTCACCCAGGCCCGCAACCGCGGCCTGCCCCGCCGCATCGGCTGGGAGCCCCTGCGCAAGTCCCTGGAACAGGTGGGCGTAAGCCGCTGACCCCTTCTTGGGGTTGATGTGGGACAGACACAGGCCCGGGCGCTGAGCGCCCGGGCCTGTGGCGTGCGGCAGCCTTTCGGCGTGCCGCGGTGTCAGCCGTCTCCCCGGCCGGACCGCAGTTCCTCGTAGTACGCACGGCACGTCTCGTACGACGGGAGCAGACCCTGGCGTTCCGCCTCGGCCAGGGTCGGGGCCTGTTCGTCCTTGGGGGAGAGGACAGGGGTGATGCCCTCGGGCCAGGCGATGCCGAGGGCCGGGTCGAGGGGGTGGATGCCGTGTTCACGCTCCGGGGCGTAGCCGGTGGAGCACAGATAGACCACCGTGGCGTCGTCGGTGAGGGCCATGAACGCGTGGCCCAGACCCTCGGAGAGGAACACCGCGTGGCGGGTGTCGTCGTCGAGCCGTGCGGCCTCCCACCGGCCGTAGGTGGGGGAACCCACCCGGATGTCGATCACCACGTCCAGGACCGCACCGCGCACACACGTGACGTACTTGGCCTGACTGGGCGGCACATCGGCGAAGTGCACACCACGCAGCACGCCCCGCCGGGAGACCGAGCAATTGGCCTGGGCCAGGGCCAGATCACGGCCCGTGGCCTCGCGGAACTCCTCCCCGCGAAACCACTCGTGGAAGCTGCCCCGGTCATCCGGAAAGATCTTGGGCTCCAGAATCCAGGCGCCCTCTATCCCCAGTGGTCGCATGCCGTCACTGCCCTCCGATCCTGATACGGGAAACCACCTTCCGACGCGCGGTACCGACCACCCGCCGCGCCCGCCGTGCCAGCCGCAGCGCGACGCCGGGCCCCGGCGCCGGCACCACCAGCACCTGACCGTCGGCGGCGCGCAGCGCGAACGGCAGCCCGGTGAAGCGGGGCCGCTCGGCACCCGGTGCCAGGCAGACAGCCACCCGCCAGGTGCCACGCGAGAGATCCTTGGCGGGCATCTCTCCTTCCAGCACCGCCCCGCGCCCGTCCGGGGCGGGGGAGAGCGTGCCGGACGCGTCGAGGATCCGGCTCGAGGAGACCAACCTCAGCGGCACCTCGCTGTCGCCCTCGACATGCAGCGGGAGCGGAGCACGGAAACGGTCCCCGGAGACGGTGACGTCCATCGGCTGCACGCTGCCCAGACCGAGCCGCTTGCCCCGTGTACCGAGCTCCAGGGAGAGGTTGCCGTGCGGCTCCGTCCAGTACGGCAGAACCGGGCGGCCGCCGACGAGTCCCACGTCCGGCGTGGGCCGGGTCGCCCGCGGGGCCGGGCCCAGCCGGCACTCCTTGGTCCAGCCGCCCAGCTTGACCCGCACGACCGCGTCCCAGACGCCGTCACCCGGGAGGGCGGCCGGGTCGACGGTGGCGGTCGCCCGCAGCACCAGCCGGACCTGCTCGCCGTCCCCGACGGGCACGGTCTCGCGCGTGACCTTCACCGGCTGGAAGTACTGCGCGGCGCTCGAGCGCTCCCGCAGCAGCAGATCGGCCGTGGCCTGCCCGAAGCGCGCGCCGGTCTCCGAGGCCACCCACTCCACGCCCTCGGTCACGTCCTTGGGCGTGTCGTTCAGCGGGGCCGCCTCGGCGTCGGCGGGGAAGGTCATCGGCTCGCCGCCGGACGTGTACTCGGCTGTGAAGCCGATGCTGAGGGAGCCGTCCCGCCACTCCACGTGCGCGGGTGCCGCCTTGGGCGCGATGCCGGCCTCCCATTCCGCGAAGGACACGACGTCGTCGTACCGGTCGGCCGCGGTCAGCGCGGCGACGACCTGCTGCGTCGGCTGGAGCCCCGCCGAGACACCGGGACCGAACCGTTCGACGACGACCTCGTGGATCGCCCCGAACAGCTCCTTGCGGTAGTCGTCCGGCAGATTCAGGAAGCGCCGGGCCCGCAGCCGCTCGACCATCTCCACGCGCAGCCAGCGGCGGAAGAGCCGGTCACGCACCGGTCCGGGCTCGGTGTACCGCTCGACGACGTCGAGGGCCTCGCGGAGGTTCTTGAAGTACCCGGCGGGGTCGAAGCGCTCGAAACCGGCGTTGGAGCTGTCGTCGCGCCGGAGGTGGTAGTAGCAGACGTAGTCACTGAGCACGGAGACGTTCTCCGCCCGCAGGTACGCCTCGGCGATGAAGACGTGGTCCTCCAGGCGCCGTCTGCCCTCGGGAAAGCGCAGACCGATGCGGTCGAGGAAGGCACGGCGGATCATCTTGTGCGGGGTGAGGCTGTCGATGAGCGGGGCGTTCTCGACGGTGGCACGCGGGTGGTTGCGGCGGAACAGCTCCACCGGCACGCCGCGGCCCTTGCCGGCCATCTTGCCCACGACGACATCGGCGCCGTTGGCCACGCCGTAGTCGTACATCCGCTCCAGGGCCTCGTCGCCCAGGTAGTCGTCGTTGTCGACGAACATGACGAACTCGCCCGTGGAGGCGGCGATGCCCACGTTGCGGGGCTTGCCCGACCAGCCGGAGTTCTCCTGGTGGATGACCTTCATCCGGGGGTCCTCGGCGGCGAGCGCGTCGAGCCGGGCCGGGGTGGCGTCGGAGGAGCCGTCGTCGACGAAGATCACCTCGAACTCTTCGGGAGGCAGGGACTGCCTCTGCAGCGAGGTGATGCAGTCCTCGATGTAGATCCCCGGGTTGTAGACGGGGATGATGACGCTGACCTTGACCGGCATCGGGTTTCCGGGCCCCTTCGGGTCGCTTGCCGTAGACGTCCTGTCTTACTGCGTGTTGCCCGATGCTAACCCGGTAGACAACGCTGCCTCATCTTTCGAGACCTGGCCGTGATCATCTCCGTCGTTCACGGCAACTGAGCTGCGGGGTCTGTCTGTTCGCGGTCAAGTCGGTTCCGGGGTGGAGCGGGCCACCGCCTCTAGGCTAGGGGTGTGCGTCTGCTCCTCACGTCCGACACCCACCTGCCGAAGCGGGCCAGGGAACTGCCCGCGCCGCTGCTGGCCGAACTCCCGCACGCCGACGTCGTGTTCCACGCCGGGGACTGGGTCGACACGGCCACCCTCGACCTGCTGGAGAGCCGCTGCCGCAGGCTCGTCGCCGTGTACGGCAACAACGACGGACCGGACCTGCGGGCCCGGCTGCCCGAGGTGGCGTACGCGGAACTGGGCGGGCTGCGCTTCGGGGCGATCCACGAGACGGGCCCCGCCCAGGGCCGCGAGAAGCGCTGCGCCGCCCGCTTCCCCGGCCTCGACGTGCTGGTCTTCGGGCACAGCCACATCCCCTGGGACACCACGGCCCCCACCGGCCTGCGCCTGCTCAACCCCGGCTCCCCGACGGACCGCCGCCGCCAGCCCCACTGCACCTACATGACCGCCACGGCCGCCGGCGGCCGGCTCAGCGACGTGGAACTGCACCGGCTGCCGCCGCGGGCCTGACCGCGGTGGGAGCCGCCGTGACATGATCGGCGCATGGGTCAGGACAAGGGATATCTCCTGGACAACCGGCAGGCCGAGGCCGGTACCCGCTTCGACGCGCTGGCGGCCCTCTTCGACGCCTCGACGTTCCGGCACTTCGAGACGGTCGGGATCGACGAGGGATGGCGATGCTGGGAGGTCGGGGCCGGCGGACCGAGTGTCGCCGCATGGCTCCGTGAACGGGTCGGGCCGCGCGGGCGTGTGCTCGCCACCGACATCGATGTCTCCTGGGCGCAGACCGCCGCCACCGGGGGAGTGGAGGTACTCCGCCACGACGTGGGCCGCGACGCACCCCCGGCCGGGCCCTTCGATCTGGTCCACGCCCGTCTCGTCCTGGTCCATGTGGCCGAGCGCGATGCCGCGCTGCGCACCATGGTCCAGGCGCTGCGCCCCGGCGGGTGGCTCCTGGTCGAGGACGCCGACCCCGCTCTGCAACCGCTGATCTGCCCCGACGAGCACGGCCCCGAGCAGGAGCTGGCCAACCGGCTCCGCACCGGCTTCCGCCGGCTGCTGCGGCAGCGTGGTGCCGACCTCTCCTACGGACGCAGGCTGCCGCGCCTGCTGCGCGAGGCCGGCCTCGCCGACGTCGAGGCCGACGCGTACTTCCCGGTCACCTCGCCCGCGTGCGACGTCCTCGAGACGGCCACCGTCCAGCAGGTGCGCGACCAACTCGTCGCCGAAGGCCTCGCCACGGACGAGGAGATCGAGCGGCACCTCGCCACCATCGCGGCCGGCCGTCTCGACCTCGCCACCTCCCCGATGATCTCGGCCTGGGGCCGCCGTCCGGCGTTCAGCCGGGCAGAGCCGACAGGTGGATGAGGATGCCGCACACCTCGTCCACGATCTCCCGGGCCTCCCTCTCGTCCTCGCAGTCGCCCAGCTCGCGTGCCGCCCCGCCGATCACGGTGGTCAGCACTCTCACCCGAACCCGGCCGACACGTCGCTTCTCGTCCACCTCCAGGAGCCGGGCGTTGCGCCGTACCCATGCGCGGTCCCACTGGCGGCGCAGCGCGTCGAAGCCGGCGGGGCCGTCGTCCTCCACGAGGAGCATGGCAAGGCGCCGGTTGTTGCAGGCACCCTCGAGGTAGGCCCTGGCTCCCGCGACGAAGAGGGCGATGGGATCGCTCACGCCACGCTCACGCTCGGCGGCCAGCGTGGCCGCGGTCCGGCGCTCCTGCTCCTCCCGGAACTCCTCCCAGAGGGCGAGGTACAGGCCGTGCTTCCCGCCGTAGTGCTGGAAGAGGCTGCCCACCAGGATGCCGGAGCGTGCCGCGATCTCGGCGAGGCCGGCCTCGGCGTAACCGCGCTCGGTGAACACCTCCAGCGCCGCGCTCAGCAGGGCGTGCCGAGCGGAGCCGTCCTGCTCGGCGTTCCCATCCGGCAGGCGCGGCTTCGCCTCTCCGTCCGGGTTCTGACGTGGCGTCTGCGTCACGGTCGTCTCCACGATGTGGCTCACTGGTGTTCTCCGTCTTCCTTGGCCCCGTCGCGGATGGCGAGGGCGACCAGCAGTTCCAGGAGGTCGGCGATCCGGCGCGGATTGCGCCCGGTGCGTTCCTCGATCCGGCGCAGCCGGTAGTGCGCCGTGTTGTGGTGCACCCGCAGCCGGTCGGCGGCCAGCCGCAGGTTGAGATCCGCCTCCGCGAAGGCCCGTATGGTGGCGGCCAGCGGGTCGCCACGTCTTCGGTCCTCTTCCAGCAGTGCACGCACACGCGGATCGACCAGCTGGCGGGCGAGGTCGTCGGCGCGCAGTGCCAGGTAGTCGAAGGGGGACAGGCGGGGCAGTGCCGCCACCCCGCCCCCGCTCGGCACGAGGTCGAGGGCGGCCCGGGCCTCGCCGTAGACGCGCGCCAGTTCGCCGGCGCCCTGGGCGACGGTGCTGATGCCCATGGCGAGCATGGTTCCCTCCCGCGCGAGCCGCCGCTGCACGGCTTCGAAGTGAGCACAGATGTCCTCCGAGTGCATGCCGGTGCGCACCACGGGCACGGCCACCACCTCGCCGTGGCGGACGACGACCAGGGTTCGGCCGGCCCAGGGCCCGGCGACGCTGATGGACGCGCTGGTCGCGTAGCCGTGCTCGGCGGAGGTGAGGTCGCCGGTGCGGGTGTCGTCGACGCACACCGCCACGACCGCCATCATCGGCGAGTGCGGCCCGATGCCGTACGCCTGGGCCGCGGCGAGCAGCGGGCCGCGCGTCGGTGCCGCGCCGGACAGGAGCTGGTCCAGGAGGTCCCGGCGCTCCCGGTCCGCGTCCGCGACCACGTGCTGCTCGTACTCGACATAGGCCTGCGCGGCATGGGTGCTGGCGTAGTCCACGTACCGCATCAGCGGCGTGACGAGTGACAGCGCGGCCTGCTGTGCCTCGGCGGAGGGGCCCGCGCAGTCCAGCAGAACGTCCCACAGCACCTGTCGGCCGACCCGGAAAGCGCTGATCCAGTCCTCCAGAGCGAACCCCGCGCGGGCCCTGCGCATGGCTGCCGCCCGGCTGAAGACCAGGTCCTCAGGGGCCATGTCGCGCTCGCCGGCCAGTGCGGCAAGCTGCATCCGGTAGTGCGTGAGCACCTGGTCCCGTACGTCGTCGAAGAACCGCTCGTCCTGCAGGGCGTACGACGGGATCTCCGTACGCATCACCGCGACGGCGGTCCGCGCGATCTCCTCGAGCCGGTCCTGCACGGCGTGCAGGATCCGGTGCCGCTCCCGGCTGACCGGTTCGGAGAGCGCGGGGGCGCCCAGGGCGGGACCACGAGGCATGGCGCCGATAGTCGCTGCCCGCCTCGTGTCCCGTCAACAGGCCCGGGGGGGCGAGAGCCCCGGGTGGTTGGGCGCGGCGCACAAGCCGGGGGCCGCGAAGTTGGGTGCTCGCACCCAATGTGCGCCCGGAAGGGCCCCACCTACTGTGACGCTCGCTCACCCCCCAGCACCTCGGAAGGGGCGTCACTCATGCTCGCGGTCGACGGTATCAGCGTGCGCTTCGGCGGGATCACGGCACTGGACGGTGTCGCGTTCACCGTCGAGCCGGGCACCGCCGTGGGGCTCATCGGACCGAACGGAGCCGGCAAGACCACCTTGTTCAACTGCCTCACCAGGCGCTGCACCCCTGACGCGGGGACGGTTCGGTTCGACGACGAGGACCTGCTCGCCCTCCCGCCGCACTCCGTGGCCGGGCGCGGTATCGCCCGCACGTTCCAGAACCTGGGGCTGTTCCCGCGGCTCACGGTCCGGGAGAACGTCATGGTCGGCGCCCACAGCCGGGGGCGCACCGGTCACCTCGCCGCGGCGCTCCGGCTGCCCCGCGTCCGGCGGGAGGAGGCGGAACTGCGGGACCGGGCGGACGACCTGCTGCACAGGCTGGGCCTGTCGGACGTCGCCGACCACCCCGCCTCCGGACTGCCGTTCGGCACCCTCAAACGCGTCGAACTCGCCCGGGCGCTCGCCGTGCGCCCCCGGCTGCTGTTGCTCGACGAACCGGTCAACGGACTCAGCCACGGCGAGGTCGACCGATTCGCGGATCTGGTCCGGACGGTGCGCGAGGACTTCGACCTGACGCTCGTGGTGGTCGAACACCACATGGGGTTCGTGATGGGCCTGTGCGACAAGGTGGTGTGTCTCGACTTCGGGCGCAAGATCGCCGAGGGCCCGCCGGAGGAGATCCAGCGCGATCCGGCGGTCATCGAGGCGTACCTGGGGGTGGCCGCGTGAGCGAGCCCACCACCGGCCGCACCGAGTCCGGGGCGAGTGCGGAGCCGGACTTCCTGAAGGTGTCCGGCCTGCACGCCGGATACGGCCAGGCCCGCGTGCTCCAGGGCCTGGACTTCAACGTCGCACGCGGCGAAGTGTGCGCGATCCTCGGACCCAACGGCGCGGGCAAGACAACCACCCTGCGGGCCCTGTGCGGCATGGTCCGCGGCCAGGGCTCGGTGACCCTGAACGGGACAGAACTGCTGGGCCGGTCGCCCGAGCAGGCCGCCCGGCTCGGCGTGGCACACGTGCCCGAGGGCCGGGGCACCTTCAACGACCTGACCGTCGAGGAGAACCTGCGCGTCGGCGCCCACCTGCACACCCCTCGCTGGCGGCGGGGCAGAGCCGAGCGCGCGGCCGTGGCGGCCGGCCTGGAACGGATCTACGACTACTTCCCCAAGCTGCGCCAGCGGTCCCGCCAGGCCGCAGGCAGCCTCAGCGGCGGCGAGCAGCAGATGCTCGCCATCGGCAGGGCGCTGATGCTGCGGCCCTCGCTGCTGCTCCTGGACGAGCCCTCGCTGGGGCTCGCTCCGCTGGTCACGCGCGAGCTGTTCGAGATCGTCCGTGCCGTGAACGAGGAGGAACGCACCACCGTGGTCGTCGTCGAACAGAACGCCCAACTCGCGCTGGATGTCGCGCACCGGGCCCACGTACTGGAGGCCGGCCGGCTGGTGCTGTCCGGACCGGCCGCCCGGATCCGCGAGGACGGGCAGGTCGCCGAGGTGTACCTCGGTGTCTCCGTCCGCTCGGCAGAGGGTGGGTGAGGGCCGTGACCGAAGTGCTCCAGCAAGTGGTGGAAGGGATCGGCTCCGGCGCGGTCTATGCCAGCCTGGCACTGGCCTTGGTGCTGATCCACCGGTTCACCGGGATCGTCAACTTCGCACAGGGCGAGCTCGCCATGATCTCCACCTATGTGGCGTGGCAGCTCGTGGCGTCCGGGATGCCGTTCTGGCTGGCGCTGCCCGTCACCCTGGCGGTGTCGTTCGCCGGCGGCATGCTGGTCGAACGGATCGTGATCCGTCCCGTGCGGAACTCGCCCGAGCTGACGACGGTCATCGTCACGGTCGGCCTGTTCATCTTCGTCAACGCCATGGCCGGTCTGATCTGGTCGTTCACCGTGAAGGACTTCCCGCAGCCGTTCCCCGACGGCGGGATCGACCTGGCCGGGGTGCGGGTGGACTGGTCGACGCTCGGGATCATCGTGGTGGTGGCCGTCGTGATGGGCCTGCTCTACCTGCTGTTCCAGCACACCTCCGCCGGCCTGGTGATGCGGGCGGCCGCGTGCAACCCGGCCTCCGCCCGGCTGTCGGGCATCCGGGTGGGCCGGGTGCTGATGCTCGGCTGGGGCCTGGCCGCGACGGTCGGTGCGGTGTCGGGCGTGCTCGTCGCCCCCGTGCTGTTCCTGGAGCCCAACATGATGGGCGGAGTGCTGATCTACGCGTTCGCCGCGGCCACCCTCGGAGGCTTCGACAGCCCGGTCGGCGCGGTCGTCGGCGGCCTGGTCGTGGGCGTCGCAGAGACGCTGGCCGGGGCGTACGTCGGCGTGATCGGAGCTGATCTGAAGGTCGGCGTACCCCTGGTGATCATCCTGGCGGTGCTGCTGGTGCGGCCACAGGGCCTGTTCGGACGGGCGGCGGTGGAGCGCGCATGAGCACTTACCTCACCACACTCGGCACGGGCCGCGCCCGGCGCCTGCGGGCCGCGCTCACCGCGCTGCTCGCGGTGGCGGTCGCCGTCGGCGTACCGTTCTACTTCGCCCCCTTCCAGGTATTCCAGCTGACCATGGTGCTGCTGTACGCCGTGGCACTGGCCGGACTGAACCTGCTCGTCGGATTCGGCGGGCAGATCTCGCTCGGGCACGGGGCGTTCTTCGCGGCGGGGGCATACACGGCGGCGGTCATGCTCGACCGGTACGACACCGGCCACTTGGCCACATTGCCGGTCGCGGCCGCCGGATGCTTCCTGCTGGGCCTCGGATTCGGAGTGCCCGCCCTCCGTCTGCGCGGGCTGTACCTGGCTCTGGTCACCCTCTCGTTCGCGGTGTTCCTGCCACCGCTGCTCAAGCGGCTCGAGCCGCTCACCGGCGGCTCCATGGGACTGACCGTGGACAAGCTGCAGCCGCCCGCGTGGAGCGGGCTGGCCGAGGACCAGTGGATGTACATCGTCGTCCTCGCCGTCACCGCGGTGGCCCTGCTGCTCGCCCGCAACCTCCTGCGGTCGCGGGCCGGCCGGGCACTGCTCGCCCTGCGGGACAACGAAAGCGCGGCGGAGGTCATGGGCGTACAGCTGTCCCTGCACAAGACCCTGGCCTTCGCCTGGAGCGCGATGTTCGCCGGTGTCGCAGGGTGTCTGTACACGTGGGTGATCGGCTTCGTCTCGCCCGACTCGTTCAGCTTCGTCCTGTCGATCACGCTGCTGGCCGGCCTCGTGGTCGGGGGCCTGGCCTCGCTGTACGGGCCGCTGCTCGGGGCGGCGTTCGTGATGTACGTGCCGAGCGTGGCCCAGGACCTCAGCGAGGCGGCGCCCGGTGTGGTGTTCGGCCTGCTGATCATCGCGGTGATGTTCGTGGCTCCGACGGGACTGGCCGGTCTCGCGGGCCGTCTCCGGGGCGCCGCCACCCGCCGACTCACCCGCACCGTCCCCGGCCGCCCGCCCGGGCCCTCCACGCCCCTCGCCGCGGATCCCGCACCTGTCGACGCCGAACCCGTGGGCGCACCGCCCCGCACGGAAAAGGAATGAATCACATGCGCAAGACGACTCCTCTGCGGGCGGCCGCGGCCGCGTCCGCCGCCCTGCTCCTCGCCACCGCCTGCAACAGCCAGCGCGGGCAGGACGACAAGGACGCCGCCGCCGACGGCGCGTGCCGGGGCCAGCAGACCACCGGCATCACCGACAAGACCATCAAGCTGGGCGGAATCTATCCGCTGTCGGGACCGGCCTCCGCGTACGGCACCATCGGCAACGGCGTGAACACCTACTTCAAGTACGTCAACGGCAAGGGCGGGATCAACGGCCGCACCGTGGAATTCGTCGTCCGCGACGACGGCTACCAGCCGCCCAAGGCGGTCGAGGAGGCGCGCAGACTCGTCGAGCAGGAGAAGGTCTTCGCCGTGTTCCAGACCCTCGGCACCCCGTCCACGGCAGCCGTGTGGGACTACCTCAACAAGCGGAAGGTGCCGCAGCCCTTCGTCGCCACGGGCGCCTCCGTCTGGGGTACGGACGACAAGCACCCGTGGACCACCGGCTGGCAGCCCAACTACGTGTCCGAGGCACGGGTGTACGCGAAATACCTCAAGGAGGAGAAGCCGAAGGCCAAGGTCGCCGTCCTGTATCAGAACGACGACTTCGGAAAGGATCTGCTCGGCGGGTTCGAGGCGGCCCTCGCCGGCAGCGGCATCAAGGTGGTCGCCGAGGAGAGCTACGAGGTCACGGACCCCTCCGTCTCCGCGCAGATGACAAGTCTCGCCCGGTCCAAGGCGAATGTACTGCTCGACATCACCACGCCGAAGTTCGGCAGCCAGGCCCTCGCCGCCGATGCCAAGAACACCGAGTGGAACCCGCTGCACATCGTCAACGCCGTGTCCGCGTCCACCACCGTGCTCAAACCGGTCGGATTCAAGAACGTCCAGGGCCTGGTTTCGGCGACGTACTTCAAGGACCCGGCCGACCCGCAGTGGGCCGACGACGCCGAGATGAAGACGTACAAGAAAGCGCTGCGCGAGTACGCGCCCGACTCCGACCCGGCCAACCAGTTCAACGCCTACGGCTGGGCCGTCGCCTCCAGCCTGCACAAGGCCCTGGACGCGATGAAGTGCCCGACCAGGGAGGGGCTGCGGGACGCGGTGCGCGATCTGAAGGACGTCAAGGTGGACATGCTGCTGCCCGGTGTCACTCTCTCCACCGGGTCCGACGACGCCTTCCCGCTCGAGACGATGCAGCTGATGCGGTTCAAGGGCGAGCGGTGGCAGCTGTTCGGCGAGCCGGTGGACACCCGCAAGGAGTTCGGTTCTCCGGAGAACTGAACCCGTCACCGTCGGCCGGTGCCTCCTCTAGAGTCGGCCCTATGACGGAGGCACCGGCCCTGGACCGTGGCGCGCGGTCACGTGACGCGATACTGGACACCGCCGGCGAGCTGATGTCGCGCCACGGCTACGCCGCCACGTCCATCTCGATGATCTCCACCGCATGCGGTCTGCCGGTCAGTTCGATCTACTGGCACTTCCGCAGCAAGGACGGGATCTACGTCGCGGTGCTGGAGCGCGCCAGGACCGCGCTGCTGGCGGCCCTGCCCCCGGCCGAGGTGCCGGGCGCCGACGTGGCGCAGCGTCTGGACACCTTTCTCGCAGACCTCGCGGGCGCGTTCCGGTGCCACCCGCGAGGTGTGAAGCTGCTGTTGGGGCTGGGCATGGTGCAGAAGGACGCCAGTGCGGCCGCTGTGGCCGAGGTGCGTCACTACCGGGACGCGCTGGTGGCCTGGGCCCGGGATTCCGTGAGCTCCGTCTTCGCACTGCGTGACCGCCCCGAGGAGGCGGACGAACTGGCGCGCTTCACTTTGCGGATGACGAGCGGAACCGCGGTGGCCCGTTGGTTCGAGCCGGACGCGGTCCTGGAGACCGAACCGCTGCGCGTGGCCTTGCTGGCCTTGGCGACCCACCACGGCGTTCCCGTGCGGGGCGTCACGAACAGGGAATCACCTGGCCCGCACCCTGGGCGGTGAGCAGAGACGGGTGCCGATGTCATCGCACCGCTCCTCGAGGCACGGGGGCGGACTGCCAGAACGAGCAGTGGTGGTCGGCCGCGAATGAGGTGGTCGGTCCGACCCGGTCCGGTGCCAGCACCTGGATGCGGTCCCCGGTGGCCGTATAAGGCGGCCAGGGTGGAGTCCCGGGCGCGTTGGGGTCGCCGGTGGCCGCGAAGCGGGCCCAGTAGGCGGTCATCGTGGCGGACAGTCGCCGCTGGGCGGGCGTCAGGGGTGCCAGCGCGTCCGTGGGGAAGAGATAGGCCAGTTCGGAGGCGTGGAAGGCACCCTGCGGCGTATGCGGGGCCGGGATGAACGGCGGCGCCTGCGTGTCGGCGAATTCGTAGGCGTGGACGGGAGCACGGCTGCTGTACAGCCGGCCGTCGGCCCGCGCCGGGCAGGCGAACCGCTGGTCGGTGCCTACGGCGGAGTAGGCCAGGTTGGGGGACGCATACGCCGAGGCGGGGTATGCGTCCAGGACCGCGGCCGCGCGGTCGCCGTACTGGAGCCTGATGAGCGCGGCATAGGAGTCGGGGGTCAGAGGGCCGCCGCCGAGCAGGTCCACGTACAGCGCGGTGAAGTAGCGGTATTCGTCATGGGTGCTGCCGCTCAGCGTCGGGACCGCGTTCACCCGCCCCTCTGCCCACGCCGTGTGCGGAGGGCGGGGGAGGACACGGGGACCGGTGTTCGGGGCCCACAGGGAGGCGGTCGCTGTCCCGGTGGCGCGGATGAGGTCGGTGGTGGGTACGGCACGCAGGCAGCCCGCCGCGGTCGCCGGGTCGGCACAGCCGACCGAGGCCGCGAAGTCGCTTCCCTTCCGCTCGGCCGCGTCGAGCGTGAGGGGCGTCAGACCGCCGCCCCCCGCGCACGCTCCGCTCTGCTGGATCGCCCGGTGGAACAGGCCTTTCGCGGTCGGCGATGCGATGTGGAGGCAGGTGTCCGCCGATCCGGCGGACTGGCCGCCGAGCGTCACCCGGCTCCGGTCGCCGCCGAACGCGCCGACGTTGCGCCGCACCCAGTGCAACGCGGCCTGCTGGTCCATCAGGCCGTAGTCGCCGGACGCGTGGTCCGCGCTCTCGGCCGACAGGGCGGGGTGGGCCATGAACCCCAGTGCTCCGAGGCGGTAGTTGACCGTCACCACGACCACGCCCCCCGCGGCCAGTGCGGCACCGTCGTAATCGCTGCCCGCGCCGTACGTGTTGGCGCCGCCGTGCAGCCACACCAGCACCGGCAGAGGCCGGCCGCTGCTGCGGGCCGGTGTCCAGACATTGAGGTACAGGCAGTCCTCCACGGTGCTGCCGGTGCGGTTGGACTCGCCGGGCAGGACGGGGCCGCCGTCGGGGAGCAGCGTCAGCGGTAACTGGGGGCAGGGGTGGGCCGGTGCGGTGGCGTTCCGTACGCCGGACCACCGCGCCGCGGGTCGCGGCGGGCGCCAGCGCAGCTCCCCGGTCGGAGGGGCGGCGAACGGGATCCCGTGGAAGACCCGTCCGCCGTCACGGACGGCCGCGCCCCGGACCCGGCCCTGGTCGGTGCGCACGACCAAGGAGTCGGGGCCGGAAGCGGCGCCGGCAGGGGGCGGGGGAACCGTCAGGGACAGGAAGAGGGCCGCGAAGACGGCTGTGACGCGGGCCGGAGCGGGGCGCGGGTGCGGGACTCTCACCCGTCGCTCCAGGTGACGGTGCGGGCTGGGGGTACGGCGCGGGGTCATGACGTGGCCTCGTAGGCGCCGATGTCGCAGCCGGCGCCCTGAGGGCGCGCGATGCCGCGCTGATCGGTGGCCGGGCACCCGTCGGCCGCGTCCAGGGCGGGGCTGCCGGGCAGCAGCGCGACGGTGTCGGTGGGGCCGCCGTTGTCGGCGAGCGGTCCGATCAGGGGCGTGCGGCTGGGCAGATCACCCGCGGCGGTCAGCCGGCAGCTGCCGTCGCCGTCGAGGTTGTGGCCCTGCGACGTGATGGTGGCGAAAGCCTTCTTGCAGTCGGCGGGCGAGCCGTCGACGGTGTTGTCCGCGATGACGGAGTTGCGCAGCGTCATGCGCCCGAGGGGCAGATCGATGATGTCGGGGATCGGTGAGGGCAGGCTGTCGAGATAGGCGGGGGCGATGTTGATCCCGCCCCCGCCATCGCTGGAACTGTTGCCGGTGATGGTCGAGTTGAGGATCTCCACGGGCCCCGTCCCCCTGATGTCGATGCCTCCGCCGTAACCGGCGAGGCTGCCCGGGCGGTCGCCGGGGTTCGTCACCCGGTTGTCCGCGATCGTCGAGTTGGTCACGGTGCCGGTGTCGTCGAACCGGATGCCGCCGGCCTCTCCCGCTGCGTTCCCGCTGACGGTGCTCTCGATCAGATCGAGGTGGGAGTCCGGGACGTTGAAGATGCCGCCGCCGTAACCGGCGGAGTTCCCGGCCACGGTGACCCGTCGCAGCGTCATGTGATGTCCGTTGGCGATCGCGCCCCCACCGGTGTCGGTGATGGGCAGTTCGCGCTGTTTGGTCACCCCGCCGGTGATCGTCAGATCGGACAGCCGGCTGTCCGCTTGCATGCGGAAGGCCCGGTCCAGGCGGTTGGCGTCGATGACGGTGGTCCGTGCTCCGGCGCCCTTGACGGTGATGGGGGCGGCGACGTTCAGGTCGCCCGTGGTGGGGTCGGGGTTGTCGCCGATGATCAGCCGCGGGTCGGGCGGGATCGTCAACTTGTAGTGGCCGGGAGGCAGCGTGATCGTACTGCCCGGCCGGGCGTTGGCGGCCATCACCGCGGCACGGAGGCTGCACGCGCCCGAGGCGGTGAGACACCGGCCGTCCGCCGCGTCGGCGTCGACCGTGTCGGACGTGGTGTCCACGGTGAACTCCGCGGGTCCGGAGGGCGCGGGAGCGGCGGCACGGGCGACGGGATGTAAGGCGGTGACGGTGAGGACGACGGCGATGGCGGCCGTGACGGCTGTGCACTTCATGTGGAACCCCTCTCGGCGAGGCATCAGGGCGTACCAGGACTCGGCTTCTGCGAGGACTTCGTGCTGGTGAGCGATGCGCGGCTCGTACGGGGAACGGCGTCGGCGCTTCCGGGGCGCGCCTCGTGGGTACCGCCCGCGGTCTGGAGGGAGCGTTCCATTCAGGCTGCCCTGTGTCCACCGACGGACCCGGAAATGGCCGAATGGGGATGGCACCGCCACGGGGCGGGGAGCCGAACCGGCAATGGCATACTGCTGGTCCGATGAGCGAACCGACCGAAGGGGCCGCACGCCCCGCGACCAGGCGTGATGAGCAGCGTGAGGCCTCCCGCCGCGGACTCTTGAAGGCGGCGGTGGAGATCCTCGCGGAGGAGGGCTACCGCGGCCTGACGGTGAAGAAGGTCGGCGACCGTGCCGGAGTCAGCCGCGGCATGGTCAACTACCACTTCACCTCCAAAGCGGGGCTCGTGGAGGCCGTGGTCGCCGATATCCGCGAGACGTTCATCGACGTGCTCCGGGCCCGGCCCGGATACGCGCGGATGAGCGGGCTCGAAGCCGTACTGGCCAAGCTCGACCAGTTCTTCGCCCGGCTGGCCGAGCCCGAGCCGGGGCTACGGGCGCGCGCGTTGCTGGTGCTCCTCGTCGAGGCGGTCGGCAGCGCCGACGGGATCAAGGGCGTGATGGCCGAGCATCTCAGCCTCGTGCGGACCGGCGTCGAGGAGGACATCCGGCGGGGGATCGCGGACGGAAGCATCCGCCCGGACCTGGACGCGGTCGCGCAGGCGTTCCTGGTGGAGAGCATCGCTCGCGGCGTGCTCCTGCAGTATCAACTGGACTCGGCCCGCACCCGACTGGCGGACATCGCACGGGCCGCCCACGAGACGCTGGTGCGCGGACTCACGTCGACACGCGGCGAGGACTGAATTCCAGGTCGCGCGTCATACGGCACTGAGTCCGCCGTCCACCACCAGACTCTGGCCCGTGATGTAGGAGGCGCGGTCGGAGAGCAGGAACGTGACGGCCTCCGCGACTTCCCATGCGGTGCCCTGGCGACCCAGGGGGATGCGCTCGAACGAGGCTGTCCGGGACGCCCGCCCGGCCGAGGCCTGCCGCCCCATGGGGGTGTCGATCAGGCCGGGCACGACCAGGTTGGCGCGGATCCGGCGAGCCCCTCCCTCTCTGGCGACATGGCGGGTGAGCCCGAACAGGCCGGCTTTGGAACTGTCGTATGCCGGAGAGTTCGTGGCGGCGCGCAGTCCCGCGAGGGATCCGATGAAGACGACGGCGCCTCCGTCGGCCAGTGCCGGAAGACCGTATTTGGCGGCCAGAAAGGGCGCGCGCAGATTCAGGGAGAGCACCTGGTCCCAGTCTTCGGGGGACGAGCCCTCAAGCCCGGCGCCGAGACCCACCCCCACGTTGACCACCAGCGCATCCAGCCCGCCCAGTCCGCGAACCGCCTCGGCGACCATGGCGGCCGACTGCCCGGCCTCCGTGGCGTCCCCCACCACCGTGACTCCCGACCTCCCCTCGCGGCCGACGAGTTCGGCGGTCGCGGCGGCGGCCGGCGCGGCCACGTCGGCGCACGCCACGTCGGCTCCCGCGCGGGCGGCGAGGACGGCGATCGCCCGGCCGTTGCCGACCGGCGCCCGCGGGTCGTCGTCGGGGCGGGTGCCCGCGCCGACCACCAGTAGTTTGCGGCCGGTCAGGTGACGGGCCGTTTGCTCCAGGCGGTCCTCACCCATGGTCCCTTTCCTCCTCCGTGAAGCCGGTGCCGTCGAAGCCGGGGTCCAGTTCCACACCGGTGGCATTCAGGAAGAAGGCCACCATGTGGTACTGCCCCACCAGCATGGTGATCTCGATCAGTTCGGCGTCACCGAAGTGCTCGGCCAGGGCCTCCCAGGTCGAGTCGGACATCGTCGCCGAGCGGTTCAGCTCGTCCGCCGCCCGGATCAGATGCCTCTGGAGGTCCGTCCAGCCGGGTGCTTCCGGGGCCTCGGTGATGCGGTCGATGTCCGCGTCCGTGACGCCCGCGGCCCTGGCCAGGGGGAGGTGCCGGCCCCACTCGTACCGGGCGCCGGTGTTCCACGCGGTGCGTAGGATCAGCAACTCGCGCAGCTCTGCCGGCAGTCGGCCTCTGAGGAGCAACTGGCCGCCGAAAGGCATGAACTGCTCGTAGAGACCGGGATGGCGTACGAGCGTGGTGAAGATGTTGGGGATCCGGTCCCCAGGGTCGTGGGGTGCGATGGCCAGCAGTTCCCGGGTCCGTGCGTCCCACTGTTCTTCGGGGAGCGGCATCAGCCGCGGACGGGTCTGCCGGGCGGTTTCGTCGCGCTGTGACATGGCGGCCTCCAGTCTCCGAGGGGGCTCACCCTAGGAGACTGGCTGAACGCTCAGCAAGTGAATGGGCGGGTATCAGGCCGTCGGGTCGAGAAGGATCTTGCGGACACCGTCGGAGCGGCCCGCGAACAGTTCGTACGCGGCAGGGCCTTCGGACAGGGCGAAGCGGTGGGAGACCACGACCTCGGGCTGGATCCGGCCGGCACGGGTGAGGGCGATCAGGGGAGGGAGTTCGTAGTGCACCGAGCACAGCCCGATGGCGAACTCCAGTTCCTTGATCTGCGCCAGCCCCATATGGAAGGGGAATGCCTTGTTCTGGCTGACCCCGATGACGCTGACCCGGCCGGCCTGCCGGACGGACTTGAGGGCGAGCTGGATGGTGGCGTCGGAGCCCACGGCTTCCACCACGGCGTCCGGCCCGCGTCCGCCGGTCATGTCCCGGATGGCCGACCGCGCGTCATCGCCCTCGACCGGCTCTACACCCAGGCCGGCGGCGAAGGCACGGCGCTCCGCGACCAGGTCCGCGCCCAGCACCCGTGCCGCGCCCATCGCGAAGGCGGACTGGGCGGCCATGAGGCCGACCGGCCCGAGGCCGATGACCAGGACGGTCTCGCCGGGCTGGATGCGGGCCCGGCGGCAGCCGTACCAGGCGGTGGGGGCGTTGTCCGTGAGGACGACGGCGGCCTCGTCGGAGATGTCCTCGGGCAGGTGCACCAGATTGACGTCGGCGTAGGGCACGGCCAGGACCTGGGCCTGGCTGCCCTGGAGCTGCGGGCTCACCCCGTAGCAGAGCTCCGTGCTCGACTTGGCGCGCTCGCACCGGGCGGTGAACCCGGCCGCGCACGACCGGCAGTGCGTACAGCCGGCCGAGGCAGGCACCAGGACCCGGTCGCCGGGCTTGAACCGGGTGACCTGGCCGCCGGTGTCGACCACCACGCCGACGCACTCGTGTCCCGGTGTGTAGCCCAGTTCAGGGCTGAACCCGTTGCCGCCGTAGATGTGCAGGTCGCTGCCGCAGATGCCGGCCGCGGTCACTCGCACCACCGCGTCGGCGGGGCTGGTGACGGCCGGGTCGGGGACTTCCCCGTAGCGGATGTCGTGACGGCCGTGGTAGGTCAGTGCCTTCATCGGATCTCTCCCTCCCCTTCTCCTCCTCCTTCCGGCCCGGTCAGTCGGCGATCTTCAGCACGAGCTTGCCGCGGTTGTCACCACGGAACAGGCGCATCAGGGTTTCGGGGAACTCCGCGACCGAGCCGGACACCACGTCCTCAAGGGACTTCAGCCGGCCCTCCGCCCGCCACGTGGCCATCTGCGCGATGCCCTCGGCGTACCGTTCGGCGTAGTCGAACACCACGATGCCCGTCATCGAGGCGCGGTTCACCAGCAGCGACAGGTAGTTGGCGGGGCCCTGCGGCTTGGTGCTGTTGTACTGGGAGATCGCGCCGCAGACGACGACGCGGGCACCGCGCGCCAGCCGCAGCAGCACGGCGTCCAGGACGTCTCCGCCGACGTTGTCGAAGTACACGTCGACGCCGTCGGGGGCGTGCTCACCCAGCGCCTTGCGGACGTCCTCGTTCTGGTAGTCGATCGCGGCGTCGAACCCGAACTCGTCGACCACCATCCGGCACTTGGCCTCGCCGCCGGCGATACCGACGACCCGGCAGCCCAGGATCTTGGCGATCTGCCCGACGACGCTGCCGACGGCCCCGGCCGCTCCGGAGACCACGACGGTCTGCCCGGGCTCGGGACGCCCGGCCTCGATCAGGCCGAAGTAGGCCGTCAGGCCCGACATGCCGAGCGTGCCGAGGAACGTCGGCAAGGGGGCCGCCGCCGGGTCGACCTTGGTCACGTCGCGTCCGTCCGACACGCAGTACTCCTGCACGCCGAACGAGCCCGACACATGGTCGCCGACCGCGAATCCGGAGTGCCGGGAGGCGATCACCCTACCGACCGCGCCGGCGCGCATCACCTCGCCGATCTCCACCGGGCGGATGTAGGACCGGCCCGCGTTCATCCAGCCGCGCATCGCGGGGTCGATCGACAGACAGAGCACCTGCACCAGGAACTCGCCGTCGCCGGGCTGCCCGGCCGGCTCCTCGATGTGCTCCCAGTCGGTGGGCCGAGGCTCTCCTACGGGACGTGCGGCCAGGCGCACCTGGCGGTTGATCGTGCTCATCTCCGGCGGCTCCTTCGAGTGTCATACCGGCTAGTCGGTATGGAGGGGGAGCGTACGGGTGCCGTGCCGTCCGGGACAAGAGGGGGCCCGGTGCGATATACGGCTCGTGCCGGGGCGGCCTACTCGCCGGGCAGTCCGTGGTCGCGGACAGCACGCGCGGTCGTGCCCCACCAGCGCCGTGCGTAGCGGCTCAGGACGGCTGCCTCGCTGAGCCCGATGTTGCGAGCGACCTGGGTCAGCGGCAGATCGGACTCGATGAGCAGCTCCGCGGCCCGTTCGCGCCGGACGTCGTCGAGGACCGCCGCGAAGGTGGTTCCCGCTGCGGACAGATGACGCTGCAGGCTTCTCGGCGACATGCCGAGTGTGCGTGCGGCGAAGGCCAGGGTGCCGGGGCCGGTGCCCAGTGACTGTTTCAGAAGTGTTCTGACGCGCCTCGTCATCGCGCTGCCCGTGACGGAGGGCTGGGCCTCGAGGTAGGCGAGCGCCACCCGGCGGGTCAGCTGGTCGCCGCCCTGGACGGGGCGTCCGGGAAGATCACTCGCGACACGCAGGAGCGCTTGCGGCTGGGCGAAGTTCACCTGGGAGCCGAACAGTTCCTCGTAGCGGGCGCGTGCGGCCACGGCGTGATGCGGCAGTTCGACGGTCCGCAGGCCGTACGGCCCGTCGAGCAGGGAGATCAGGACGCGGTGGAGGAAGAGCAGCCCCATCTCGACGCTCTGCGGGGGCACCCGGGCGCCCGGCGGGTAGCCGTACCGCACGGCGACCGCCGTTCGATCGCCGTGCGGATCGGGACCCAGGGCCACGCGCAGGTTGCGGTCGTGGACGAACAGATAGCGCGACGCGCATTCCAGGGCTTCGGCGACGGTCGCGGAGTTCTGCACGGCAACGGCCAGCGGGCCGAGCATGCTGAGGTCCTGCTCGAGGGCGACCCGCAGTCCGAGGTCGGGGCAGCCGAGCCGGCGAGCGGCGGTTTCGAGGAGGACGGCCACGGTGGTGTCCTGCACCAGCAGCTCATCGTCGTCGAGCACCCCCCATGGGGCTCCGGCCGACCGCGCCAGGGCGTCGGCGTCCCCGCCGAGCTCCTCGACGGTCCGCCGGACCCCGCGCAGTGCCGCTGAGCGCACCCAAGCCATGACCTCCATCGTCCGGCCCTGGCGCGATCGGTCAAGTCTGTGGCGTGATCGGTCAACGATCGTTCCGAGCGGCGTGCCTACGTTGGCCTCAGCCATCGGGTGCTCCGCTCGTTCAACCCGGTGACCCCGACATGCCCGGGAGGCAGGATGACGCACCGCACCGTGCTCGTCGAACAGCACGGCAACGTCCTCGTGGCACGGCTCGACAGCCCACCCTCCGCGCTGATGACCCGCGAGATGGTCCTGGAACTCGGGGCGCTGGCACGCCGTGCGGACGCGGATCCGGCGGTGGGCGCCGTGGTGCTCACGGGCACCCACGCGTCGCGGTTCCTCGCCCACTTCGACGTACGGCTGATCCACGGAGGCGCCAAGCGGTCTCCCAAGGTGAGCGCCTCGGTCATCCGCGCCGGGCTCCGGCTCACCGGCGCGGTGCTCAAGGCGCCGGGCGGCAGTGCCCTGCTTGCCCGCTCGCCGCTGGTGGGGCTCATGGCCTGGGAGCAGATGAAGGACGTCCTCCACGCCATCGAGACCTCGTCGGCCGTCTGGGTCGCGGCCCTGAACGGGGACACCGGCGGCGGGGGCTGCGAACTGGCCCTGGCCTGCGACTACCGCTTCATGGCCGACGGGCCCTTCGGCATCTCCCAGCCGGAGATCTTCCTCGGGTTCCCGCCCGGTTCCGGCGGCACCCAGCGGCTGGCACGCCTGCTGGGCGGACGCCGGGCACTGCAGATCTCCCTGGAGGGCACCCCCGTCAGCCCGGCCGAAGCCCGGGAGATGGGCCTGGTGGACCGAGTCGTACCACCCGAAGCGCTGCTCCAGGAGGCCGTCGAGCACGCGAGCCGGCTGGGCCGACGGCCGAAAGCGGCGATCGGGGCCGTGAAACGAGCCGTCCGGGAGGGAGGCTCCCTGCCGCTCCGGGAAGGACTCCGGTTCGAGGGCGCCGAATGGCTGGCGGCCACCACGACTCCGGAGTCGCTGGAAGCCCAGCGCGCGTACCTGGCCCGGACCAAGGAGCTCGGTGACGTTGCCGGGCTGGACCCCGCGACGCTCGAAGAGGCGGTGGCGCGCGGGCGGTTCGCCTGACGGCCGGCCGCCGCGCTACTCCTGTCCCGGTACCGCCATCTCCCCGAGGAGCGACCAGTCGTCCTGCGGAATCGTCGCGTTCACGATGCGCGGCGTCTCGGCCAGATGGGGCGGAAGCGTCTGCTGCGCCGCCTTGAAGTGCGCGGACTGCACATGTGCGGCTCCGGCCTCGTCGTCGCGGAAGGCCTCGACCAAAACGTACTCCGTCGGCTCCTCCACGCTGCGCGACCAGTCGAACCACAGGCAGCCGGGCTCGGCGCGCGTCGCCCGGGTGAAGTCGGCGGTGATCTCGGGCCAGCGGTCGGCGTGCTCGGGACGGACTCGGAACTTGGCGGTGATGAAGATCATGGGATTCCCTTCGCTGATGTGGCCGGCGGGCTGTGCCTGCGTTCCGCCGCCGGCGGGGAACAGGGGCCCTGGTGACACGATCGTACGAACCCGGCATGCCCATGGAGGAACTTGCGCCGCTACGGGACCGTCCCGTCCGGCCTGACGTGACGAGCCGGTCCGGCCCGCATGCCGTAGCTGTGGCGTGGAGGGCAGGGCGGATCCATCGTGGAGCAAGGAGCCCGATACGAGGTGGTGTCCGGGGTGGAAAAGCGGATGACAGTGCTCAGCGAGAGCCCGGACGATCCGTTCGCGATGCACCACGCCGCCTCGGCGGTGCTCGACGACCGGGGGACCGTGGTCGGCTGGAGCCGGCGCGCCGAGGAATTGCTCGGCCACCCGGAGTCCGCCGTGATCGGCCGTCCGGCCTTCGAGGTCCTGATCGACCCCGACGACCTGCCGGCCGCCAAGGACGCCGCGGCCACGTGCAGGAGAGACGGCGGCTGGTTCGGCGTACTGACGGTCCGGCATCGCAGCGGGCGGCTCGTGGAGATGGGGTTCCGGGCGGGTGCGCTGCTGCGCGGTGACCATGTCCGCGAATGGTTCCTCGTCGGGGCGCCCGCGGCGGAAGTCCTCGAGTGGCAGAGGGACCGCGCGGTCCTCGACGGATTGTTCCGCCGGTGCCCGATCGGTCTCGTCGTGCACAGCCCCGAGATGACGATTCTGCGGGTCAACAAGGCGATCGAACGGTTCACCGGGATCCCGGCCGTCGAGTTCCCGGGGATGCCCACGGGCGCCCTGCTGGTCTCCGAGGACGCGCGCAGGGCCGTGGAGCGGGTGCGCCAGGTGATGGAGAGCGGAAGATCACTGGTCTCCACCGAGCAGTACGCCCGTCTGCAACGGGATCCGGCCCGCGTGCGGGCCGCGTCCGTCTCGGCCTTCCGGCTGCAGGATCCCGCCGGCCGGGTCCTGGGAGTGGCCGAGACGGTGGAGGACATCACCGAGCGCCATCGGGCCCGACTTCGCCTGGCGCTCCTCGACCAGGTCGGCGCCCGCATCGGATCGACGCTCGACGTGCGCCAGACGGCCTGCGAACTCGCGGATGTCATGGTCCCCCACCTGGCCGACCACGTGACCGTCGACCTGTCGCAACCGGTGACGCGAGGCGAGGAGCCGGTTCAGTCACTGGCGGGTCCCGTCGCACGGGTCGCGGTCCGCGGCGTCGTGGGCCAGCGGCCCGACCTGCCGCATCCGGAAGGCGAGCCGGTGCACTTGGCGCCCGGTACGCCACAGGCCAGATGCCTGGCGGACGGGCGCCCCCTCCTCGAACCCGTCCTCTCGCCCGACTGGTTCCTGGCGGAGCCGCACCGGGGCGAGCAGGCACCGGACCTCTCGGCTCATTCCCTGATCGTGGTGGCCCTGGCCGCGCGCGGCCAGGTACTGGGCGTGATGAGCCTGTGGCGATCGCGGCACCCCGAGCCGTTCGAGGCCGACGATCTCACGCTGGCCCAGGAACTCGCCTCGCGGGCCGCTGTCAGCATCGACAACGCTCGACGCTTCACCCAGCAGCAGCAGACCGCGTCCACCCTGCAACGCACCCTGCTGCCGAGGACCGTTCCGCACCAGCCGGCCCTCGAAGTGGCCCCTCGCTACCTCCCGGCCAGTACGGCCCCCGGTCCCGGCGGTGACTGGTTCGACGTCATCCCGTTGTCCGGGGCCAGGGTCGCACTCGTGGTCGGCGACGCGGTGGGTCACGGACTGCATGCCGCTGCCACGATGGGCCGACTGCGTACCGCCGTGCACACCCTCGCCACCCTCGACCTGGAACCGGACGAGGTGCTCTCCCGCCTGGACGACCTGGTCAATCTCCTCGCCACCGAACAAGAGGCATCCGGCGAGCGACCCGCGGGGGAGCAGATCGTCGGCGCCAGTTGCCTGTACGCCGTCTACGACCCCGTCTCCCGGCAGTGTTCCGTGGCGAGGGCCGGTCATCCGCTACCGGTCGTGACCACACCGGACGGACAGGCAGACCTGCTCGACCTGCCCCCCGGCCCACCGCTCGGCCTGGGCGGTCTGCCGTTCGAAACGCGGGAGATCGAACTGGCCGAGGGCAGCCTGCTCACGCTCTACACCAACGGACTCATCGGCGAACGCCATCTGGACGTCGACACGGGCCTGCGAAGGCTGTGCACAGCTCTCACCCACCCGGCGGACCCCTTGGAGAAGACGTGCCAGGCGGTCGTCGGCTCCCTCGTGCCCGGACAGCCCGCTGACGACATCGCTCTGCTCATCGCACGCACCCGGGTATTGCCACCGCAGAACGTCGCCTCCTGGGAACTGCCGGTGGGGCCGACCGCCGCGGCACAGGCCAGAACGCTCGCCACGACGCAACTCACTCAATGGGGACTGGAACACCTGGCGTTCGCCACCGAACTGATCGCCAGCGAACTGGTCACCAACGCCTACCGCTACGCCAGGGGCCCCGTGACCTTGCGACTCATCCGTGAACGATGTCTCGTCTGCGAGGTCGCCGACGCCAGCCACACCTCACCGCACCTGCGTCGTGCCCGCACCACCGACGAGGGGGGACGCGGCATGTTCCTGGTGGCCCAGCTGACCGAGCGCTGGGGCACCCGCTACACCCGCGAGGGCAAGACCGTGTGGACCGAGCAGGCGCTGCTCGGGCTGTGAACGCCGGCGCGGTTTCAGGAGGAGCGGAGCGGATGCACCGCTCCCTCAGTGGTGGTCAGCGGGGCGCCGCTGCCGCCCCAGCGCAGTGCGACGATCTCCGCGGCGACGGACACCGCCACCTCCTCCGGGGTACGGGCCCCGAGATCGAGGCCGACCGGTGAGCGCAGCCGGGACAACTCGTGTTCCGTGAGACCGGCCTCGGCCAGACGTTCCGCCCGGTCGGTGTGGGTGCGGCGGCTGCCCATCGCCCCGATGTAGGCGGCCGGCCGGCGCAGTGCCTCCTGGAGCAGCGGCACGTCGAATTTGGGGTCGTGGGTGAGGACGCAGATCACCGTGCGCGCGTCGGTGTCCGTGTCGCGCAGATAGCGGTGCGGCCACTGTGCGACCACCTCGACGCCCTCGGGGAAGCGCCGGGGCGTGGCGAAGACGGGCCGGGCGTCGCAGACGGTGACCCGGTAGCCGAGGAAGTCGCCGATGCGGGCCACGGCCGCGGCGTAGTCGATGGCGCCGAAGACCAGCATCCGCGGCGGCGGCGCGAAGGACTCCAGGAACACGCTGACGGAGTCCTCGCGGCGCTGCCCCCGCGGCCCGTAGTGCCGTAGACCGGTGGCGCCCAGGGCGAGCTCGCCCCGGGCGTCGGCGGTGACGGCCGCGTCCAGGCCGCTCGCGCCGAGCGTGCCGGCGACGCGGTCCGGCCGGACGGCGAGCGTCGCTCCGCGCGGCGCCGGGCCGTCGGTCACCGTGGCGAGGGTGATGGGCTCATCCGCGGCGACCGAGGCGACGACCGCGCCGAACGCGGGATCCCGCTCGGGCGTCACGGGACGCACCAGCAGCGTGATCTCGCCGCCGCAGGTCAGGCCGACGGCGAAGGCGTCGGCGTCGCTGTAACCGAAGGTCTCCAGACGCGCCTCGCCGCTCGCCACGACATCCCGCGCCAGCTCGAACACCGCACCTTCGACACAGCCCCCGGACACACTCCCCACGACCTCCTCGCCCGGGCCCACCGCCATCGCCGCACCCGGGTCGCGCGGCGCGCTGCGGCTGACCTCGACGACCGTCGCGAGGCCGAACGGAAGCCCGGCCGCATACCAGCGGCCCAGCGCCGGGAGGATGTCACGCACGATCCGCTCCTTCCACGCACCGCACCGGGTACCCCGGCCGGGGTTAATTCCGTTGTGGCCCCTCGGGCCGGTCTGCTGCACTGCACGGGCCAGCGACGTCACTCGAGTCCCGAGGAGCAGCAGATGCGAACTGCGTTCATGTCCCCCCAGCCAGGAACGGACCTCTCTCCGAAGGACATGACGCTTCGTGCACGTGCTCAATCTTGGAATCCTCGCCCATGTCGACGCCGGTAAGACCAGCCTGACCGAGCGGTTGCTCCATTCGGCCGGGGTGATCGACGAGATCGGCAGCGTCGACGACGGGAACACCCGTACCGACACCCTCGCGCTGGAGCGGCGGCGCGGCATCACCATCAAGTCCGCGGTCGTCTCGTTCCCCCTGGACGGTGTGACGGTCAACCTGATCGACACCCCCGGCCACCCGGACTTCATCGCCGAGGTGGAGCGGGTGCTCGGCGTGCTGGACGGCGTCGTACTCGTCGTCTCCGCCGTCGAAGGGGTGCAGGCGCAGACCCGGGTGCTGATGCGGACGCTCCAGCGGCTGCGCATCCCGACCCTGCTCTTCGTCAACAAGATCGACCGGCGCGGAGCACGGTACGAGGAGGTGCTGCGGGCGATCTCGGCCCGGCTGACACCCGCGATCGTGCCGATGGGAACCGCGACCGGCCTCGGCACGCGCCGGGCTCGCTTCTCGCCCGGTCCCGTCCCGGCCGCGCTCGACGTCCTCACCGGCCATGACGACACCCTGCTGTCCGCTTACGTCGAGAACACCGTCACGGACGCCCTTCTGCACGCCTCTCTCGTCGCTCGGACCCGGGAGGCCCTGGTCCACCCCGTCTTCTTCGGCTCCGCCGCCACGGGCGCCGGCGTGGACGCGCTCCTGGCGGGGATCGAGGAACTGCTGCCCCCGGCCGACGGGGACGCGGACGGGCCGGTCTCCGGGACCGTGTTCAAGGTCGAGCGGGGCCCGGCGGGGGAGAAGGCCGCCTACGCCCGGCTGTTCTCCGGCACCCTGCGCACCCGCGACCGGATCCCGTTCGGAACGGACGGTGCCGAAGGCCGGATCACCGCGATCAGCGTCTTCGGGCAGGGGACGGACACCCGCGGCGACGCCGTCGTGGCCGGACAGATCGCCCGGCTCTGGGGCCTGGGCGACATCCGCATCGGCGACGCGATCGGCGAACCCCGCAAGGCGTACGAGCACTTCTTCGCGCCGCCCACCCTGGAGACCGTCGTCGTCCCGGGCCCGGACGTGAACGGCGGCGCACTGCACCTCGCGCTCACCCAACTCGCCGAACAGGACCCGCTGATCGGCCTGCGCCACGACGAACGGCGGCAGGAGACCTCCGTGTCCCTGTACGGCGAGGTGCAGAAGGAGGTCATCCAGGCCACCCTCGCCGAGGAGTACGGGCTCGGCGTCACCTTCCGCGAGACCACGCCGCTGTGCGTCGAACGGCTCGTCGGCACCGGGCAGGCCGTGGAGTTCAACAAGAAGGACGCCAACCCGTTCCTCGCGACGGTCGGCCTGCGCGTCGACCCGGCACCGGTCGGCTCCGGCGTCGGCTTCCGGCTGGAGGTGGAGCTCGGCTCCATGCCGTACGCCTTCTTCAAGGCCGTCGAGGACACCGTGCGCGAGACCCTCGACCAGGGCCCGCACGGCTGGCGGATCCCCGACTGCACGGTCACCATGACCCACAGCGGCTACTCGCCCCGCCAGAGCCACGCCCACCAGGGCTTCGACAAGAGCATGTCGAGCACCGGCGCCGACTTCCGCGGTCTGACCCCGCTGGTGCTCGTCGAAGCGCTGCGGCGGGCCGGCACCCGGGTCCACGAGCCGATGCACCGCTTCCGTGTCGAGGCCCCGGCGGACACCCTCGGCGCGCTGCTGCCGGTGCTGGCCGCGCTCGGCGCCGTACCGCGGACGACCGAGACCCGGGGCGCCGGATGCGTCCTGGCGGGCACGGTGCCCGCGGCGCGGGTGCACGAACTGGAGCAGCGGCTGCCCGGGCTCACCCGTGGCGAGGGCGAGCTGGAGAGCGTCTTCGACCACTACGCGCCCGTCACGCACGGCACGGTTCCGCGGCGCCCGCGCACCGACCACAACCCGCTGAACAGGAAGGAGTACTTGTTGAATGTGACACGAAGAATGTCCGGATGACGTGTGCGAGCCGGCCGAGCGGGAACTTACTCCAGAGTCAGGGGTGTTGACGGTGTCCTGATATCGCCGGACTGTAGTGGACATGCCAACTATTCGGGCACGTCTCCTGGTTGTCCTGGCTGTCCTCTTCGGCTCCCTGACGGTGGCGGGCGTCCCGCCCGCCACCGCCGCGCCCCCTCCCGACTCCCTCTGGTTCGACGACCCGACCGTCACCGTGCGGGACGGCCGTTTCACCGACGCCTCCGGCCGCGAGATCGTGCTCCGCGGCTACAACGTCTCCGGCGAGACCAAGCTGGCGGAGAACGGCGGCCTGCCCTTCGCCTCGGTCGCCGACGCGAAGAAGTCGGCGACCGCCCTGCGTGCCCTCGGCGGCGGCAACACCATCCGCTTCCTGCTCTCCTGGGCCTACGCCGAGCCCGAGCGCGGCAAGGTCGACACCGCCTACCTGGCCGCCGCGACCGAGCAGATGCGGGCCTTCCTCGACGCCGGCATCCGCGTCTACCCCGACTTCCACCAGGACCTCTACTCCCGGCACCTGTTCGACACCGACAGCTGGTACACCGGCGACGGCGCGCCCAAGTGGGCGGTGGACGCCGGGAACTACCCCGACGAGTCCTGCGGGATCTGCCTCTTCTGGGGGCAGAACATCACCCAGAACGAGGCCGTGAAGCGAGCCTCGTACGACTTCTGGCACAACGCGCACGGTGTGCAGGACGCCTTCCTCGCCACCGCCGAGAAGACCATGGCGTACCTCAGGCAGCACCTGGGCGCCGACCCGTTCAAGGGCGTCGTCGGCTTCGACCCCTACAACGAGCCGCACGCGGGCGTCTACGACTCCGGGCAGACCAGCCGGGCCTGGGAGAAGGACGTGCTGTGGCCGTTCTACGAGAAGTTCCGGGCCCGCATGGACACGGCAGGCTGGCGGGACAAGCCCGCCTTCGTGGAGCCGAACCTCTTCTGGAACGCCAACCTCGACTTCCAGAAGCAGGAGGGCGGCCTGCTGGACGCCGGCACGCTCGGACCGCGCTATGTGTTCAACACCCACTTCTACGACCAGAAGGCCATCTCCGGCGTCTTCATGTGGGGCAAGGCGGCCGACGGCCAGTACGTGGGCGACTTCCGCACCGTCCGCGACCGGGCCGCCGCCGCGCGGACCGCCGCCGTGGTCAGCGAGTTCGGGCACCCGCTGGCCGGCAATGTCTCCGACAAGGCGCCGACCGTCCTCAAAGGGATGTACCAGGCCCTCGACTCACGCCTGAAGGGGGCCGACTGGTGGTCCGACCCGGCCGCCTCGGGGCCCGTGCTCTCCGGCTCGCAGTGGCAGTGGGACATCTACAACGGCCGGCACCGCGAGCCGATGAACGGCAACCCCGACAAGGTCCTCACCACCGGTGACGCCTGGAACGACGAGGACCTGTCCGCCGTACGCCTCGACGACTCGGGCAAGCCCGTGCTGCGCCAGGACGCCCGGCTCCTGGACCGCCTCTACCCGAGCGCCACGGCCGGCAGGACCGTCGGCTTCACCTACGAGGACCGCTCCCGGGACGGCTCGACGACGCTGACCTGGAACCCGGTGCCGGGCTCGCTGCCGAGCGTGCAACGGCTTGTGGGGTCGGGGCAGTACGGACTGCTGCTGTGGCGCTCGGACGGCGGCCCGGCGCCCACCGAACTGCACCTGCCGGCGAGCTTCCCGACCGTGTCCACCACGGTCGTCTCCGACCTGGGCACGGCCCACGCCCCGCCGGCGTACACCTCGACGACCCCGGTCGGCGTGGCGCAGGAGCCCGGCGGCACGGGAAGCCGCCGCCTGTTGCTCACCGCGCCGGACTCGGGCGTCCTGCACTACGCGCTGGTGACCAACGGGGCGACGGCTCCCTCGGCGGACCTGCTGAAGGCGGCCCGCTCCGAGCTGGCGGCATGGGCCGCGAAGGAGGTCGACTAGCCGGCCGGGCTCGTCCAGCCGGCCTCCACATGACCGAGCCGGACGCGCTGCGGGTGGTCTCCGACCGGCACGGACACGACCTTCTTCCCGGTGGCGAAGTCGATGGCCGTGACCTGGTCGGAGCCGCTCTCGGAGACCACACAACTCCTGCCGTCACCGCTGACCGTGGCCCAGTAGGGCTTGGCGGCGGTGACGAGCGGGCCCTCCTGGAGGGTGGCGCGGTCGACGACCGTGGCGTAGTCGTCCATGGTGCCCGCGACACAGAGCTTGCGGCCGTCCGGGCTCATCGAGATGCCGTGATGGCGGGAGTCGTTGACGAACGTGGTGCGGTCGTCGCTGGTGGCCGGGTTCTTCGGCAGGGTCTTCGTACGGGTGATCTTGTCGGTGGCCAGGTCGTACTCGAAGAAGCCGTTGAAGAACGACACCTGGAAGTACAGCTTCGACTCGTCCGGCGAGAACACGGCCGGGCGGACCGCGTCCGAGTAGTCCTTGAGTCCGATCGCGTCCAGGCGCTGGCGCATGTCGATGACCTTGACCTGCTGGTACGTGGTCGCGTCGATGACGGTGATGCGCCGGTCGCCCTTCGTCCAGTCCAGCCACGGGGCGTCGGTCTGCGTGTTCACCTCGCCGATCGACATGTTGTAGATGTACTTGCCGTCCTTGGTGAAGATGTTCTCGTGCGGCTTGTCCCCGGTGGCCGCCTTGCCGAGCTGTCTGCCGGTCTCGATGTCCAGCACGTGCACGGAGTTGCCGGTCGACGCCGACACCGCGACCCGCTTGCCGTCGGGGGAGACCGCCATGTGGTCGGCGCGGAAACCGGACACCGGGAAGCGCCAGTCGATCCGCCCGGAGGCGAGGTCGATCGAGACGACGTCGGCGAAGCTCGGCCGGGAGACCACCACCGACTTCCCGTCCGGCGTGGAGTACATGTCGTCGACGAACTGGTCGTGGCCCTCGCCGACGCTGTTGCGGATCGTCATGAAGGCGATCCACCGGATCGGATCGGCGTTGATCTCCGCCATCCGCTCGTCCTTGTCGGGGACGACGTCTATCCGGCCGATCTTCGCGAAGTCGCCGGTGGACCTGATGACATCGGCGGTGCCTTCCCAGTTGTTGCCCACGAACAGCACCTCGCGCAGCGCGGCGGAGGCGTCCGGGGCGTCCGCGTGGGCGGCGGTCGCGGGGACGGTGAAAGTCAGGGTGAGGGCGGCGGCTACGGAACACAGGTGCCGTCGTCGGAGAGCGGGCATGACTGCTCCTTGGAATCTGAACACACATGGTTTCAGAATTAACTTACTGAAAAGTAAGGAAGGGGCGGCCTTCTCCACAAGACCGCGTGCACGACAAAATCGGTGTTCGAACGACGAAGGGAGAGCCGGTGCCGGGGAGACTCAGAGCGCCGACCGGCCGCTACGGCGGCAAGACGGCCGAGGAGCGGCAGGCCGAGCGGCGCCGGCGGTTCCTCGACGCCGCCCTCCAGTCGTTCGGCGACACCCCCGGCTTCCGCTCCACCACGGTCGCGGCGCTCAGCGAGGCGGCCGGACTGTCCACCCGTCAGTTCTACGAGGAGTTCCGCACCCTCGAGGACGTGCTCGCCGCGCTGCATCTCCAGGTCAACGGCTGGGCCGAGACGGCGGTCCTGGAGGCCGCGGCCGCATCCGCCGACCTGCCGCTGGTCGAGCGCGCCACCGCCATCTTCCGCGCCTACGCCGGGAACCTCGCGGCCGATCCGCGCCGGATCCGCATCACCTTCGTCGAGATCATCGGCGTCAGCCCGCGCCTGGAGGAACAGCGGCTCGCCCGCCGGGCCGGCTGGGTCGGCCTCATCTGCGCCGAGGCCGACGCGGCCGCCGCGCGCGGGGAGGCCGCACCCCGCGACTACCGCCTCGCGGCGACGGGCTTCATCGGCAGCGTCAACGGCCTGCTGCACGACTGGAGCGCGGGATGGGTCGACGCGACCCTGGACGAGGTGGTCGAGGAACTGGTCCGGCAGTTGCTGGCGATCCTGCGTCCGCCGGGGTGGACTCCCCGGACGTGAGCCGGGCCCGGGTCCGGCCGGGTCCGCCGGCGGGCGCCCCGGGGAAGGCCCGCCGGTAGTCGCCCGGCGGTACCCCGATGTGCTTGAGGAAGTGGTGACGGAGGTTGTTGGCCGTACCGAGGCCGCTGAGCTCCCCGACCTTCTCGACCGGCAGGTCCGTAGACTCCAGCAGCGACCGGGCGCGCCCGAGCCGCTGGTCGAGGAGCCACTGAAGAGGAGTCGTCCCGGTGGCCGCCTGGAGGCGCCGGTAGAACGTACGCGGACTCATCGAGGCCCGCCGCGCCAGATCGGCGACCGTCAGAGGCCGATCGAGGTTCGCCCGCGCCCACTCCAGAACGGGAGCCAGCCCCTCGTCGTCGCTGGGCGGCACCGACAGCTCGATGAACTGCGCCTGCCCGCCCGGCCGGTGGGCGGGCACCACCATGCGGCGCGCCAGCTGGTTGGCGACATGCGCGCCCAGATCGCGCCGCACCAGATGCAGACACAGGTCGAGTCCCGCGGTGAGCCCGGCGCTGGTGAGGACATCACCGTCGTCCACGTAGAGCACCGACTCGTCGACCTGCACCTTCGGGTACCGCTCGGCCAGCCGGTCGGTGTGCATCCAGTGCGCGGTCGCGCGGCGGCCGTCGAGCAGCCCCGCCTCGGCGAGCGCGAACGCGCCGGTACAGAGCGAGACCATGCGGGCGCCCGCTTCATGGGCGCGCCGCAGCGCCGCGACCAACCCCTCCGGCAGCGGCCTGCCCTCGTCGACGCAGGGGTCGGGCACCGAGGGCACGATGACCGTGTCGGCGTCCGCGAGATCGTCGAGTCCGTAGCGGGTCCGCAGAGTCAGCCCGTGGCCCTCAGCACCCTCCCGCGCCCCCGCTCCCGTACCGCAGAGCCGCAGGTCGTACCAGGGATCGGCCAGATCCGGCTGCGGCTTGCCGAACACGGTGCAGGGGATGCTCAGTTCGTACAGATCCCACGACGGGACCCCGATCTCCTCGGTCACGACCACGGCGACGGAACCAGCACCCATGCCCCGAAGCGTATGGCAGGAATTTGGTGGACGCCGTCACCACTGTCACTGTTCCCGATCTTCGCGCCCTGCGAGCGTTGCGGTACCTGATCACGCATCACCTGTACACGCTTCACGAGGAGTTGGGCATGAACGCAGAACCGCAGGCCGTCACCGTGCTCGGACTGGGCTCGATGGGCTCGGCCCTGGCCGCCGCGCTGCTGGACCGGGGTCACCCGACCACCGTCTGGAACCGGAGTCCGAACAAGGCCCGCCCCCTGGTCGAGCGCGGCGCCCGACCGGCAGCCACGCCCCAGGAGGCCGTCGCCGCCTCCTCGCTGACCATCGCCTGCGTGCTGGACTACGAGGCGCTGTACACGGTCCTCGAACCGGCCGTCGCCGACCTCGCGGGCAGAACCCTGGTCAACCTCACCTCCGGCTCCCCCGAGCAGGCCCACGAGGCCGTCGAGTGGGCCCGGTCCCACCGCGCCGACTACCTCGACGGCGCCATCATGACGACCCCGCCCGGCGTCGGCGACCCCGCCATGATGTTCCTGTACAGCGGCTCGAGGCAGGTCTTCGAAACCCACCGCCCCACGCTGGCGGCCCTCGGCGACCCCCTCCACCTCGGCACCGACCCCGGCCTCGCCTCCCTCTACGACGCGGCGCTGCTCGGCCTGATGTGGTCCACCATGACCGGCTGGCTGCACGGCACGGCGCTGGTCGGCGCCGAGGGGACGCCCGCCGCCGACTTCACCCCCGTCGCGACCCGCTGGCTGACCGCCGTGGCGGGCTTCCTCACCACGTACGCGCTCCAGGTGGACGCGGGCCGCTACCCGGGCGACGACGCCACCGTCGATGTACAGATCGCGGCCATCGACCATCTCATCCACGCGGCGGCGGCCCGGGGCATCGACAACGCGCTGCCCGAGCTGCTGAAGGCGGCCATGGAGAAGGCCGGCGCGGCGGGTCACGGACAGGACAGCTACGCCAGCCTGATCGAGGTACTGCGGCCCCCGACAAGGGACTGAGACGGCGGGGGACCGAGACGGCGAGGGACCGAGACGGCTAGCCAGGCCCCAGCACCACGAGGTTCACAGCGACCACCAGCGTGACTCCCAGCAGCAGAGCGGCCAGCAGGCGAGCGCGGAGCCCGCGGTACACCGCCTCGTACTCGCCCCGCAGTTCCTCCCCACGGTGTGCCGTCCGCTGCCAGGAGGCCCGGGTGAGGGCGAGGTGCTCCGCCGCGAACAGCCGCTCCACCTCCTGCCGTTGGGCCTCCGGCAGCCAGTCGAGCCCGGCGGTGAAGCGCTCGGCGGCCGTGCGGGCCTCCTCACGCGCCGCGGCGGCGAGCAGATGACCCTCGACCTCGTGGTGGAACGCCCGCAGGTCCGCGGGGAGACCCTTCATCGCGGTCATCGAAGCGTCAGCTCCCTCTCCGCCGCGGCGACCTGAGCATGGTGCAGGTCGAAGGCCGGCGACTCGCTGCGGATCCGGGGGAGGGCGACGAAGTTGTGGCGGGGCGGCGGGCAGGAGGTGGCCCACTCCAGGGAACGGCCGTAGCCCCAGGGGTCGTCGGCCGTGACCCGCTCGCCGTACTTCGCCGTCTTCCAGACGTTGTAGAAGAACGGCAGCATCGACATGCCGAGCAGGAACGAGGAGATGCTCGACACCGTGTTGAGCGTCGTCAGGCCCTCCACCGCCAGATAGTCGGGGATCCGCCGCTGCATGCCCTGCGCGCCGAGCCAGTGCTGGACGAGGAACGTGCCGTGGAAGCCGATGAACAGCGTCCAGAAGGTGATCTTGCCGAGGCGCTCGTCCAGCATCTTGCCCGTGAACTTCGGCCACCAGAAGTGGAAGCCGGAGAACATCGCGAACACCACCGTCCCGAAGATGACGTAGTGGAAGTGGGCCACCACGAAGTACGAGTCGGAGACGTGGAAGTCGATCGGCGGCGAGGCCAGCAGCACACCCGTGAGCCCGCCGAACACGAACGTGATCAGGAAGCCCATCGCCCACAGCATGGGCGTCTCGAACGAGAGGCTTCCGCGCCACATCGTGCCGAGCCAGTTGAAGAACTTCACACCGGTCGGGACCGCGATCAGGAACGTCATGAAGGAGAAGAACGGCAACAGCACACCGCCGGTGACGTACATGTGGTGCGCCCACACCGTCACGGACAGACCCGCGATCGCGATCGTCGCGCCGATCAGACCCGTGTAACCGAACATCGGCTTACGGGAGAAGACCGGAATGACCTCGGAGATGATGCCGAAGAACGGCAACGCGATGATGTACACCTCCGGATGGCCGAAGAACCAGAACAGGTGCTGCCACAGCAACGCCCCGCCGTTGGCCGGGTCGAAGATCTGCGCACCGAACTTGCGGTCCGCCTCCAGTGCGAACAGGGCCGCGGCCAGAACCGGGAAGGCCAGGAGCACCAGCACACCGGTCAGCAGCACGTTCCAGGTGAAGATCGGCATGCGGAACATCGTCATGCCCGGGGCACGCATGCAGATGATCGTGGTGATGAAGTTGACCGAGCCGAGGATGGTGCCGAAGCCGGAGAAGGCCAGACCCATGATCCACATGTCGGCGCCGATGCCCGGGCTGCGGACGGCGTCCGAGAGCGGGCTGTAGGCGAACCAGCCGAAGTCGGCCGCGCCCTGCGGGGTGAGGAAGCCACCGACCGCGATGAGCGAGCCGAAGAGGTACAGCCAGTAGGCGAACATGTTCAGCCGCGGGAACGCCACGTCGGGCGCGCCGATCTGCAGCGGCATGATCCAGTTCGCGAAGCCGGCGAACAGCGGCGTCGCGAACATCAGCAGCATGATCGTGCCGTGCATCGTGAACGCCTGGTTGAACTGCTCGTTCGACATGATCTGCAGACCCGGACGGGCCAGCTCGGCGCGCATGAACAGCGCCATCACACCGCCGATGACGAAGAACGCGAACGACGTCGCAAGGTACAGCGTGCCGATCGTCTTGTGATCCGTGGTCGTCAGCCACTTGAGGTGCCTCATGCCCCGCCTGTGTCCGCGCCCCGCCCGGACGTCACACTTCACTGACGCGACGAGCATCACGAAAACGGGTGTGACGATCGAGAAGGTGCCGGACACGAACGGGACATGAGCAACGACGAGATCTTCGCCGCTGCCTACCGCGAGCACTACTGGGCGGTCAGCCGCTATGTCGCACGGCGACTGGACGGGCGGGCCGGCGAGGTGGAGGAAGTGGTGGCGGAGGTGTTCACGGTCGCCTGGCGCCGCCGGGCCGACCTGCCGCCCTCCCCGCTGCCCTGGCTGTACGGCGTGGCACGCAACTGCCTGGCCAACGCGGTACGCGGCCACGGACGCCGCCGCCGGCTCGTCGACCGGCTCGGCAACGACGACACCGCGCACGGACGGCACATCGCGGTGGGCCCCGAGGCCGACACACCCGGCGCCTGGGTCCACGAGGCACTGTCCCGGCTCTCCGCGGCCGACCAGGAGGTGCTGCGCCTGACGGCCTGGGAGGAACTCGGCGTCGACGAGGTCGCGGTCGCCCTCGGCTGCGGCAGCCGGGCCGCCGCCATGCGGCTGCACCGGGCCCGCCGCCGCCTCAGAACCGAGATCGACCGCATGGCCCCCGAGCGCGCCAAGGCCGGCGCGCACTCCGTGGGAGGACGGGACGATGACTGACGCGTCTTCCACGACCACCGGCGGTATCCGGCACCGTGCCCCGTGTCCGTCGCCGCCGACGGCAGCCGGGTGCGCTGCGTCGGGGGCCGTCCCCCGTCGCGCCCGCGCCTCCTCCCCGAGCAAGGCCCCCACGGCCGGTGCCGCCAGTGCCCCGTGCTCCAAGCCCGCCGCCCGCATGACCGCCCCGAAGGAACACGGCCATGGCTGACGAACTCGAACTGCTGCGCGGCGCCAACCCGGTGCCGCACGACGGCCCCCACTTCGGCGACGGCCCCCTGGACCACGACGCGGAGCGCCGGCTCCGGCGACTGCTGCGCGAGCGGCCCGCCCGCAGCCTGTGGGACCGGCTGCTGCCGGGCCCTGGCCGGCCCCGGCTGGCCTGGGGGCTCGTGGCCACGGCCGTCGTCGCCGCCCTGACCCTCACCCTCGTGCTGAGCGGCCCGGACACCACACCGGCGGTCGCCGCACCCCGCCCGCTGGTGGTGCAGACCGGTTCCACCCCCGTGCCCCTGGACCGGCTGGCCGAACGTGCCGAGCAGGCCGCGGCCGACGGCTCGCCCCGTCTGCGCAAGGGCACGCACGTGCAGTCCTGGAGCCTGGGCATGTCGGACGACAAGCCCCCGATCACCCTGCCCGAGGAACGCATCGTGCGCTGGCGGGCCGACGCCGGCCACACCGAACTCGTCGTGGCCACCGACCCGAGGCACCCGGGCCGCCCGGTCCTCTCCGACGCGGGCGGCGAGCCACACCTCGTCGACGACGGGCACGTCATCAGCGACCGGACCTACCCGCCGAGCTGGAGCGACGCCCCGCCCCAGTCCCCGCCGCCGAACGACCCCGCACGGCTGCGCGCCTATCTGACGGAGGTTCAGTACAACGACGCGCCGCTGACCACGCCCCAACTGCTGGACGCCGTCGAGGTCCTGCTCGACCACTGGACCCTCGGCGCCCGGGAGACCGCGACGCTCGCCCGGCTCCTGGCCGGCACCGACGGACTGCGGCCGGTCGGCCGGGTGACCGACCGGCTCGGACGCCCCGGCCAGGCGTACGTCTACGACGGCTCCGGCATCCGCCACATGCTGATCACCGACCCGGCCACCGGTGCGGTCCTCGGCCTCGAGAGCACCTTCACCGCCGACGAACCGGAGTACGGCGTCAAAAAGGGCGACGTCATGTCGTACAGCGCCTGGATGCGCTGATCACGACGGTCCGGGGCGCGGGTGGCAGCGGGGGCCTCCCGCGTCCTACTCGTCCCAGGCCTGGATCAGGGTCTGTTCGGTGATCTTTCCGCCGCGCAGCGAGATCATGGACTCGGACAGGACGCGCACGCCGTCCGCGTACTCGCAGCTCTCGCTGTAGGCGGCCTCGTCACCCTGGACGACGCACCGCTCCATCTTGTGCGTCATGTCGCGGCTGTACACGTCCTCCAGCATCCGGCCGATCTCGTCCCGGCCGTGCAGGACCTTGGGGTGGCTGGGCTGGGTCGTGCGGTCCACGATGCGCAGCTCCGCGTCGTCGGCGTAGAGGGAGAGCAGAACTTCCGGGGTCTGTCCTTCCACGCCCCGGCGCAGGGTGTCTCGGTCGAAGGCGGGGTCTGCCGCGGTTCCCATGATGACCTCCTTCGAAGGGCCGCGACCCGACGGGGAGCGGGCCGCGAGAAGCCTCACCCTTGAGCCTCCTCCCGCCCGCCGGGCTCGGCAAGCGCAGCCGGGTCACCGGCCCCGGCCCGAAGGCTCAGCCGGCCGAGGCCAGGAACTGGGTCGCCGCCAGCTCCGCGTAGAGCGGGTCGGAGGTCACGAGTTCGCGGTGGGTGCCGACGGCCCGGACCCGGCCCGCGTCCATCACCACGATCCGGTCGGCCATCGTCACCGTGGACAGCCGGTGCGCCACGACGAGGACCGTGGTCGTACGGGCCACATCCGCGACGGTGTCCCGCAGCGCCGCCTCGTTCACCGCGTCCAGCTGCGAGGTCGCCTCGTCGAGCAGCAGCAGCCGGGGGCGGCGCAGCAGGGCGCGGGCGATGGCGACCCGCTGCCGTTCACCGCCCGACAGCTTGGTGCCGCGGTGCCCGACGAGCGTGTCGAGCCCTGTGGGCAGCCGGGCGATCAGGCCGTCGAGACGGGTCGTCTTCAGCACCCGCGCGAGCGCGTCCTCGTCCGCCTCCGGGTTGCCCAGCAGCAGGTTGTCCCGCAGGGAGCCCGACAGGACCGGCGCGTCCTGCTCCACATATCCGATCGAGGCCCGCAGTTGGGGCAGCTCCCAGTCGGACAGGTCCCGGCCGTCCAGCGTGATCACGCCGGAGTCGGGGTCGTAGAACCGCTCGATCAGCGAGAAGACGGTGGTCTTGCCGGCGCCGGACGGGCCCACGAACGCCGTCATGCCCTGCGCCGGCACGGCGAACGTCACGCCGTGGTGGACGTACGGCAGGTCGTCGGCGTAGCGGAAGCGGACGTCGTCGAAGGCGAGGGCGGCGGGCCGGGCGCCGGGGGAGGGGAGCGGCGCGAACCGGGCGGACGGCTCGGCGGGCAGGAGCAGTGCCTCCTGCATGCGGGTGAGGGCCGCGGCGCCCGTCTGGTACTGCGTGACGGCGCCGACGACCTGCTGTATCGGCGACATCAGATAGAAGACGTACAGCAGGAACGCGACCAGCGTGCCCACGTCGACGGCGCCGGTCGCGACGCGGGCGCCGCCCACCGCGAGCACCGTGATGAAGGCGATCTGCATGGAGAGCCCCGCCGTGTTGCCCGCGGCCGCCGACCACTTGGCGGCCCGCACGCTCTGCCGCCAGGACTCCTGCGCCGCCTCGTGCAGCGTGTTCTCCTCCCGGTGCTCGGCACCGGACGCCTTCACGGTGCGCAGGGCGCCGAGGACCCGCTCCAGCGAGGCACCCATGACACCGACCGCGTCCTGCGCCCGCCGGCTCGCCTTGTTGATGCGCGGCACGATCACGCCGAGGATCACCCCCGCACCCGCGATCACGGCCAGTGTGACGCCCAGCAGCACGACGTCCACCAGGCCCATCATCACGATCGTCGCGACGAGCGTGAGACCGCCCGTGCCCAGACCGACCAGCGAGTTGGTGGTGACCTGGCGCAGCAGCGTGGTGTCGGAGGTGATGCGGGCCATCAGGTCCCCGGGTTCGCTGCGGTCCACGGCCGTGATCCGCAGCCGCAGCAGATACGACGACAGGGCACGCCGGGCGCCCAGCACCACCGACTCGGCGGTGCGCTGCAGCACATACGAACCCAGGGCGCCCACCACCGCGTTGGCCAGCACCAGCGCCGACATCGCCAGCAGCGCTCCGGTGATGGCCCTCTCGTGCGACAGATCGTCGATCAGGCCCTTGGCCACCAGCGGCAGCAGCAGCCCGGTCGCCCCGGTGACCAGCGAGAGCACGGCACCGGCGGCCAGCGACCAGCGGTGCGGCCGGACGTATCCGAGGAGCAGCCGCCAGGGAGGCACGGCGGTATCGGTCTCTGCGAGGCTCACGTCGCTCCTTCGGCGTCGGGCGGGGCGTTCAGGCTACGGCGCGGGCCTCGTACGGTGCCCGGCATTTCGCCGGTGGGCGAACTTGTGATCATGCGTCTGAGGTGGCCGATCCGTGCTCCTTACCGATCAGTCGCGCGTAGGGTCGGAAGGGACGGACCCCGGCCGACGAAGGAGTCAGCGCGATGGCGCAGGAAGTACGCGGTGTGATCGCACCAGGCAAGGACGAGCCGGTGCGCATCGAGACGATCGTGGTGCCCGACCCCGGCCCCGGAGAGGCGGTCGTGCGCGTTCAGGCCTGCGGGGTGTGCCACACCGACCTGCACTACAAGCAGGGCGGCATCAGCGACGACTTCCCCTTCCTGCTCGGCCATGAGGCCGCGGGCGTGGTCGAGGCGGTCGGCGACGGCGTCACCGACGTCGAGTCCGGCGACTTCGTGATCCTCAACTGGCGCGCGGTGTGCGGGAAGTGCCGGGCCTGTCTGCGCGGGCGGCCCTGGTACTGCTTCGACACCCACAACGCCGGGCAGAAGATGACCCTCGCCTCGACCGGCCAGGAGCTCTCCCCGGCCCTCGGCATCGGCGCCTTCGCCGAGAAGACGCTGGTCGCCGCCGGGCAGTGCACCAAGGTCGCCCCGGAGGTCGCCCCGCAGGTGGCAGGGCTGCTGGGCTGCGGTGTCATGGCCGGCATCGGCGCCGCGATCAACACCGGCAACGTCGGCCGGGGCGACACGGTCGCCGTCATCGGCTGCGGTGGCGTCGGTGACGCGGCCGTCGCCGGGTCGCAGCTGGCCGGAGCGGCGCGGATCATCGCCGTCGACATCGACGACCGCAAGCTCGAGACCGCCCGGACGATGGGCGCCACCCACACCGTCAACTCGCGCGAGACCGACCCGGTCGAGGCCATCCGCGAGCTGACCGGCGGCTTCGGCGCCGACGTCGTCATCGAGGCCGTCGGCCGCCCGGAGACGTACAAGCAGGCCTTCTACGCCCGCGACCTCGCCGGCACGGTCGTCCTCGTCGGCGTGCCCACCCCGGAGATGAAGCTCGAACTGCCGCTGCTCGACGTCTTCGGCCGCGGCGGATCGCTCAAGTCGAGCTGGTACGGCGACTGCCTGCCCTCCCGCGACTTCCCCATGCTGATCGACCTGCATCTGCAAGGGCGCCTGGACCTCGGGGCGTTCGTCACCGAGACCATCCAGCTCGACGAGGTGGAGAAGGCGTTCGAGCGGATGCACCACGGCGACGTGCTGCGCTCGGTGGTGATGCTCTGATGACCACCCGAGTCGAGCACCTCGTCACCTCCGGCCGGTTCACCCTCGACGGCGGCACCTGGGACGTCGACAACAACGTGTGGATCGTCGGCGACGAACACGAGGCGATCGTCATCGACGCCGCCCACGACGCCGACGCCATCGCCAGGGCCGTCGGGGACCGCAGGCTCACGGCCATCGTGTGCACCCACGCCCACAACGACCACATCGACGCCGCCCCCGCCCTCGCCGAGCGCACCGGCGCCACCATCTGGCTGCACCACGACGATCTGCCGCTGTGGAAGCAGACCCACCCGGACCGCGAGCCCGACGCCTGGCTGGTCGACGGCCAGACGATCGAGGCCGGCGGCGCCGACCTGCGCGTCCTGCACACCCCGGGGCACGCGCCCGGCGCGGTGTGTCTGTACGACCCCGGCCTTGCCACCGTCTTCACCGGCGACACGCTGTTCCAGGGCGGCCCCGGCGCCACCGGCCGTTCCTTCTCGCACTTCCCGACGATCATCGACTCGATCCGCGACCGGCTGCTCACGCTGCCGCCCGAGACGAAGGTCCTCACCGGCCACGGGGACGCCACGACCATCGGCGCGGAGGCTCCGCAGCTGGAGGAGTGGATCGCCCGCGGCCACTGACGGCGTGCGGCCGGGACACACCGGCGAAGAAAAGACGACAGAAGATGTCCGGCTTACCCGTCACTCTCGAAGCACCACGCATTCACGGCAACGGGAGGTCGGACATGTCAGCTCCGCTGAAGGACAAGGTCGCACTGGTCGCCGGTGCGACCCGGGGCGCCGGACGGGGCATGGCGGTGGAACTCGGCGCGGCGGGCGCCACCGTCTACGTCACCGGACGCAGCACGCGCACCCGCCGCTCGGAGTACGACCGGCCCGAGACCATCGAGGACACCGCCGACCTGGTCACCGAGGCAGGCGGACAGGGCATCGCCGTACCCGCGGACCACCTCGACCCGGCGCAGGTCCGCACCCTCGTGGAGCGCATCGACGAGGAACAGGGCCGCCTCGACGTCCTCGTCAACGACATCTGGGGCGGCGAGAAACTCTTCGGATGGGACGTCCCGGTCTGGGAGCACGACCTCGACAACGGCCTGCGCCTGCTCCGGCTCGCCGTCGAGACACACGCGATCACCAGCCACCACGCCCTGCCCCTGCTGGTGCGCCACCCCGGCGGCCTGGTCGTCGAGGTCACCGACGGCACCGCCGACTACAACGGCGACAACTACCGCGTGAACTTCTTCTACGACCTCGCCAAGGCCTCCGTCCTGCGGATGGCCTTCGCCCTCGGCCACGAGCTCGGCCCGCGCGGCGCCACCGCCGTCGCCCTCACACCCGGCTGGCTGCGCTCGGAGCTCATGCTGGAAACCTACGGCGTACAGGAGGAGAACTGGCGCGACGCCCTGGAGCGCGTCCCCCACTTCGCCATCTCGGAGACTCCGCGCTACGTCGGCCGGGCCGTGGCCGCGCTCGCCGCCGACCCGGACGTGGCGCGCTTCAACGGCCAGTCCCTCTCCAGCGGCGGCCTCGCCCAGGTCTACGGATTCACCGACCTGGACGGCAGCCGCCCGGACGCCTGGCGGTACCTAGTCGAGGTCCAGGACGCGGGCAAGCCGGCCGACACGAGCGGCTACCGCTGAGCCACCCCCGGGGCAGTACGGTCGGCCCATGACGGACACCAGGCGCTTCGAGGGGTACGGGGTTCTCATCACCGGCGGGGCACGCGGCATCGGCGCCGCCACCGCCCGCCGGTTCGCACGGGAGGGCGCACGGGTCCTGGTGGCCGACCGGGACCCGGCCGAGGCCACGCGCACCGCGCGGGTGCTCCGGGACGAGGGACTCACCGCCGAGGGTCTCGCCTGCGACGTGGCCGACCGGGCGGCCGCCGAGGCCGCCGTCGCCCACGCCGTCGACACCTTCGGCTCGCTCGACGTGCTGGTCAACAGCGCCGCCCACTGCTCGCCCGACGCGCCCCTCTTCGAGGACGAACCGGACGAGTCGTGGGCGCGCGACCTCGATGTCACCTTGTCCGGCGCGTACCGCTGCTGCCGTGCCGCGCTTCCGCACCTGGCAGCCTCGGGCCGCGGCTCCGTCGTCTCCATCGGCTCGGTCAACGGCCTGCAGGACTTCGGCAACCACGCCTACAGCGCCGCCAAGGCCGGCCTGGGCTCCCTGACCCGCACCCTCGCCGGGCATGCCGCCGCGCGCGGTGTCCGCGTCAACCTGGTGGTGCCGGGCACCGTCCGCACCACCGCCTGGGAGGGCCGCGACGAGGACCTGGAGGCGCTGCGCCGGCTGTACCCCCTGGGCCGGGTCGGCGAACCGGAGGACATCGCGGCGGCCGTCACCTTCCTCGCCTCGTCCGACGCCTCCTGGATCACCGGCACCACCCTGGTCGTCGACGGCGGCCTCACGGCCGTCAACACGGGGTTTCACGAGGCCTTGCGCCCCTAGGCCGTGTCCGCAATGGCGGTGAGGTATGTCACCGTTTCGTCGCAGGCTGACCCCCCGCACAACCGAAGCCGCCTTTCGCCCGTCTAGCTGGCAGAACACCGCAGACTCACTCCGCGAAAGGGCATGACGAGCCATGGGGGACATACGCAGACGGGGAGCCGTCGCACTCGGGATCACCGGCCTGGTGGCACCGCTCACACTCGCGCTCGGCGCCACCCCGGCGCAGGCCGCGAGCTGCACCACGCAGACCGGCCCGTACCAGAAGCAGGTGGAGAAGTTCCTCGGCCGTCCGGTCGACGGCAAGCAGTCCGCCACCGACTGCAAGGCGATCCGCGCCTTCCAGACCAAGCACGGCATCTCCCCGAACATCGGCTATGCCGGGCCCGTCACCTGGGGCGTGATGGACCTGATGCTGAAGCAGAAGGCCGTCGGCACCAACCCCAACAAGGACGGCAAGTGCCCGGTGAACAAGGGCCGGATCGCCTGTGTGAACCTGACCCTCCAGCTGAGCTGGATCCAGGACGGCAAGAAGCTCGTCTACGGCCCGGTCCCGGTCCGTACGGGCCGCGACGGCCACGAGACCCGCACCGGCCTGAAGAAGATCTACTGGCGCAACATCGACCACGTCTCGTCGATCTACGACGTGCCGATGCCCTACAGCCAGTTCTTCGACGGCGGCCAGGCCTTCCACTCGGTCGGCATCAGCGTGTGGAACCCGCCGGGCTCGCACGGCTGCGTCAACATGACCAAGACCGACGCCAAGAAGTACTGGTCGCTGCTGAAGAAGGGCGACGACGTCTTCGTGTACGGCCGCAAGCCGGGCACCTGATCCCAGGCACCCGGCCCGCACAGGACCCTTACCGGGGCGCGTCTCCGAAGTCCGGGATCTCCAGCCGCACCCCGCCCTGCCGCGCGGAATCGTGCGCGATGATGCCCGGCAAGGTGTACCGGGCGGCCACCCACGCGTTCACCGACGGCAGGGTGCGCGAGTTGACCGCGGTCACGAAGTCGTCCACCAGGAAGTGGTGGCTGCCCTCGTGGCCGTTGTGCAGGTTGTCGAACTCCCTCGGCAGCCGCTCACGGTCGTGCACGGGCGCCGACCCGGAGGTGAAGGCGGCCCGCAGCTCCGGCGCGATGTGCTGCAGCGACGGGTCGTCGGGAGCCATGGTGGGCTTGGGCTCCAGCAGTTCGCTGATGTCCTTCACGCCCTGCTTGTCCTGCCACAGGGCGACCGTGGCGAGCTGCTCCATGCTCGCCTCGGTGCCGAAGAAGCGGAAGCGTGACTCGCGGATGTGCGAGGGGTAGCCCACCCGCCGGAACTCGTTCGTACGGAACGAGCCGCCGCCGGCGACCTCGAACAGCGCGGTGGCGTTGGAGAAGTCGTTGCCGAACTGGCTGATGCCCTTGTCGAAGACGCCGTCGCCCCGGTCGTCGAGGACACCGATCGCCGACACGCTGACGGCGTGCGTCTGCCAGGCGCCCAGCACCCCGCCGATCGCGTGCGTCGGGTACAGCAGCGGGGGATAGCTGGCGGTGGCCTTCCAGTTCTCGCCGCCGCTGTACTGGTAGGCCTCGTAGAAGCCCAGGTCCATGTCGTGGACGTAGTCGCCCTCGGCGTAGAAGAGCCGCCCGAAGGCGCCCTCGGCGATCTGGTTGCGGGCGTGGACGGTGGCCGGGTTGTACTCGCTGGTCTCGCCCATCATGTACGTCAGGCCGGTGGCCTTGACCGTGTCGATGATCGCCGCGATCTCCTCCGTGCTGATCGCCATGGGGACCGCGGAGTACACGTGCTTGCCGGCGTTGAGCCCCTGGAGCACCAGCGGGCCGTGCGTCCAGCGCTGGGTGAAGATCGCGACCGCGTCGACGTCCTCCGACTCCAGCATGGCCTGGTACGACGGGAAGACGCCGGCGAGGCCCTGCGCGGCGACGAGCTGTTCGGCCCTCTCGGGCAGCAGGTCGGTGACGTAGACGTCGCTGACGCCGGGGTGGGCCTGGAACAGGGTGGCGAACTGGCCCGAGAACTGTCCGGCGCCGACGATGCCGATGGAGAACGTCATGTAAGGCGTGCCCTTCACTGGTCCGGTGATCACTGGGAGAGGATCAGGTTGATCTGGTCGTTGGTCTGGTCGAGGCTGCTGACGGGCTTTCCGTTGCCGTAGATGTCCTCCATCGCCGGCTGCATGAGCGCCGTCATGTCGGCGGAGTAGCTGGCGATCGGGTACGAGAACGTCCGGAAGCGCTTCTTGTCGGCCACGGGGTCGGTGAACGACGAGACGTCGATGCCCTTCTTCCGGTACGCGGCGACGGCGGCCTCGGTCCCGGCCGCGGTGGCGGGGAAGACGACGCCGTACTTGCCGACGACGGTCTGGCACTTGTCCGAGGCCAGATACGCCACCCACTTCTTGGCGCCCGCCTTGTTCTTGGAGGCCTTGGTGACGGAATCGGCAAGGCCGTTCATCATGGTGGCGCGCTTGCCGGTCGGCCCGGCCGGCGTCCGGGCGGTCCTCATGTCCCGGCCCTTGAAGCCCGTGTAGGTGGAGATCATCCAGGCCCCGTCGAACGCGGTGGCCGCCTTCCCCGCGGCGACCTGAGTGTTCTGCTGGTTGGACTGGATGTTGTAGTCCGACAGCGGCGGCATGTAGCCCTTCTTGGCCAGTCCGAAGTACCAGTTGACGACCGACTGGAAGGTCTTGCTGTCGTACTGGTACTTCGTGCCCCAGCGCGCCTTGTCCAGGTAGTTCCACCCGGCCGAGCCGGTGAAGGGGCTCCACTGGGTCTGGCCGTCGCCGAAGCCGCCGCCGCCCGTGGCCAGGCCGTACACCTTGACGTTGTTCTTGTCGAAGCCCGGCTCGTCGCCGCGCGTGCCCTTCCTGTCCACCGTGAGGTGGGCGATGGCCTTCTCGAAGGTGCCACCGTCCTTGGGGTTCCAGGACAGCCTGTTGAGCTGGTCGGCGCTGAGCCCGGCCTCCTCGGTCATCTTCGAGTTGTAGAAGAGCGAGACGGTGTCCCAGTCCTTGGGAGTGCCGTAGCGGTGGCCGTCCTTGCCGACCCAGTTGGCGGCGAGGCCCGGCTGGTAGTCGGAGTCCTTGACACCGAGGTCGTCGAGCGGTTCGAGGACCTTCAGATCGGCGAACTGGCCGAAGTTCTGGATGTGGTCGGTGAACACGTCAGGCGCGGTGCCCGCGATGAAACCGGCCGTGAGCTTGGTCCAGTAGTCGCTCCAGCCCAGCTGCGTGATCTTCACCTTCAGTCCGGGGTTCTCCTTCTCGAACCCCTTGGCACAGGCCTGGTAGGCGGGCACTTGGTTGGCGTCCCACAGCCAGTACGTGACCGTGTTCGCCGACGATCCGGCCGCACCTCCCTGCGCGCATCCGCTGACCAGGGACAGCGCCAGCGCTCCGGTCGCCGCGACGAGCGTACGAATTCGCATCACAGTCCCCTTACTTGATCCCGGTGAAGCCGATGGAGCTGACGATGCGGCGGGCGAAGCATGCGAACAGCACGAGCATCGGCAGCGCGGCGATCAGCGTCGCCGCCATGAGCCCGGACCAGTCGACGCCGGTCGCCGGGGTCTGCGCCCGGAAGACCGCCAGCGCCACGGTCAGCACGCGCGAGCTGTCGCTGTAGGAGACCATCAGCGGCCAGAAGTAGTCGTTCCAGGAGGTGATGTACGTCAGCACGCCCAGCGTGATGATCGGCGTGGACGCCATCGGCAGCACCACCCGGAAGAAGATCTTGATCTTCCCGGCGCCGTCGAGCAGGGCGGCCTCCTCGACCTCCCGGGGGATGTTCATGAAGAACTGGCGCAGGAAGAACACCGCGAACGGCGTCATGAACATGGTGGGCAGCGCGATACCGAGGAGGGTGTCCACCAGGTGCAGTTGCTTGATGAGCACGAAGTTCGGCAGCAGCGTGAAGATGGCCGGCACCATCATCCCGGCCAGGAACAGGCCGAACATCTTGTCCCGGCCCCGCCAGCGCAGCCGCGAGAAGGCGTACGCGGCCATCGCGGAGAAGAAGATCTGACAGCCGGTGATCAGGGTGGAGACCAGCACCGAGTTGAGCAGATAGCGCCAGAAGTCGAGCCCGCCGCCGGCTCCGCCCTGTTTGACGGCCTCCTCGGCCGACTGCAGCCCCAGGGCCCGCTCGAACCCGCTCGTGGTGAGGTCCACCGGCAGTGGATTGGTCGGGTCGGCGTTCAGGCCCGCGTTGGTGGACAGCGCGGTGCGCAGGATCCAGTAGAACGGCAGCAGGGTGATGAGGACGACCAGTCCCATCACGGTCCAGGCGGCGGCCCGCCCGAAGGGAAACCTGCGCCGGACCGGTCGCAGGGTCGTAGGCGTCGTTGTCGTCACGGCAGCCATGCGGATGTCTCCTTTCCGTCAGCCGAGGTCGGTCCGGCCGGCCCGGGTGAGCCGGTACTGGAGGATGGTGATCGCGCTCAGCACGACCAGGAGGGCGACGGACATGGCCGAGGCGTAGCCGAACTGGAAGCGCCCGAAGGCGGAGCCGTAGATGTAGAACTGGAGCACGTTGGTGGCGTTCGCCGGACCGCCCGCGGTGGTCACCGCGACGGTGTCGAACACCTGGAACGACCCGATCACCGTCATGATCAGCACGACCGCGAGCACCGGCCGCAGCAGCGGCATGGTGATCCGCCAGAACATCCGCCACTCGCTCGCGCCGTCCACCCTGGCCGCCTCGTACATGTCGTTCGGTATCGCCTGGAGGCCGGCGAACAGCAGCAGGGCGGTGTATCCGACGTGCCGCCACACGTTGATGAGCGCGATCGTCGGGATCGCCCAGGTCTCGTCGGCGAGGAACGGGATGCGGTCGGCGCCGAGGGCGCTGATGATCTCGTTGCCGATGCCGAGCTGTGTGTCGAGGATCCAGAGCCAGACGAGGCCGGCCACGACGTTCGACATCAGATACGGCGTGAGCACGATCCCGCGCAGCATCGCCGACTGGGTCAGCCGCTGCAGGAGGACGGCCATGGCGAGCGCCGCGACCGTCTGCACACCGATGTTGATGACGACGTACTCGACCGTGACCCACAGCGAGTCCCAGAAGATGGGGTCGTTGACCATGCGGACGTAGTTGTCCAGGCCCACCCACTCCGCCGGCGTCAGGAGGTTGAAGCGGGTGAAGCTCAGATAGATGCCCCGGAGCGTCGGCCAGAGCAGGAAGACCAGGAAGCCGAGCAGCGCCGGCGCGATGAACACCGCGGCCAGCCGTCCGTCTCCCCGGTCGTCCCCCACCTGGGTCCGGTGTGTCCTGGGTTTGCTGCGGGCCTCCGCGGCGCCGCCCGTGGGCAGACGTGACGGAGGACTGCTGGAGGCGATGGTCATCGGGCGACTCCCTCGCATACGGCGGCTCGTCCTCTGGCGGGACTTACTTTTGGTGCGAAACAATTGCTGCGTCAAGGGGTGCGCAAACATCTTTTCCCAGGAACCGTCATCGCCTTAGAGTGGTCATGTTGGTTTCAGTGCGAAAAAAAGGCTGAGGGGAGTCGGACGTAGATGACCGCAGGCACCGCCGGCTGGCTGCCGCTGAGCGCGGGGGAGCGCTCCGTGGCGATCGAAGTGCTCGTCCACGGCCCGCTGTCCCGGACCGAGCTCGCCCGGAGGCTGGGCCTGTCGGCCGGCAGCCTCACCCGGCTGACCAAGCCGCTGATCGAGTCGAACCTGCTGATCGAGGCGGCCGAGGCCGGAGCGCCGGCGGAGGCCCGCCAGGGCCGCCCCTCACAGCCGCTGGACGTGGTCGCCGACTCCGGGTCCTTCCTCGGCTTCAAGATCACCGAAGACACGGTCTACTGCGTCGTCACCACGCTCCGCAGCCACATCGTGGCCCGCCACGACCGTCCGCTCACCACTCATGACCCCGCCGAAGTCGCCGACTTGCTCGGCGCGATGACCGCCGAACTGGCCGCCGAACACCCCCGTCTCGCCGGGATCGGCATCGGGGTCGGCGGTTTCGTCCAGGACCGGGCCGTGGTCGGTGAGTCCCCCTTCCTGCTGTGGCGGGACGTCCCCCTCGCCGAACTCGTCGAGCAGCGCACCGGACTGCCCGTGGTCGTCGAGAACGACGTCGCCGCCCTGGTCGAGGCTGAGACCTGGTTCGGAGCCGGGCGCGGCCTGGACCGCTTCGCCGTCCTCACCATCGGCGCCGGCATCGGCTACGGGCTCGTCCTGGGCGGCAAGCGGGTGCCCTGCGCCGAGGAGGACCGCGGCTTCGGCCGGCACTGGATCGTGGACCCGGGCGGCCCGCTCACCCCGGACGGCCGGCGCGGCAGCGCCGTCTCGCTGCTGACCATCCCCAACATCCGCTACCAGGTCCAGGCCGCCACCGGCCGCGACCGGACCTACGAGGAGATCCTCGCGCTGGCCGCGGCCGGGGAGCCGATGCCCGCCCGGGTCATCGGTGAGGCCGCACGCGCGCTGGGCACGCTCGTCGCCCAGATCTCCAACTTCGTGATGCCGCAGAAGATCCTGCTGGCGGGGGAGGGTGTCGGGCTGATGGATGTGGCGGGCGACACGGTCGAGGAGGCCATCCGCGACAACCGGCATCCCCTGGCCGCACCGGTCGACCTCGAGACGAAGGTGTCCGATTTTCACGACTGGGCGCGAGGTGCGGCCGTGTTGGCTATCAAGGTGCTGGTCCTGGGATCTGCCGAAGCGTGAACAGCCTCACGTTTACCGGGAGATGGACGTGATCAGTAACACTGTCCGGAATGTCCGTTTGGCTCGTGATTACTCACATCGCCTTCACGTCCGGGACCGTATGCTTCACAGCATGTCCACCACTGTTGAATCCTCTTCCGAGCGATCGGCTGACGAGGTCAACGAGGAGATCCGGGCCCTGTGGCGCCGGTCGGGCGGGACACTGAGCGTCGAGCAGCGTGAGGAGTACCAGCGGCTCGTCCTGGAGTGGGCCGCCGCGGCTCCGCAGTCCGTGCCGGCGGCCTGAGCTTCGGCCAGGTCCGCTGACGCATCGGACCCTCGTCCCGGGGCACCCCTGATCCAATGGGTGCCCTTCTCGCACTTGCCTCGGCCGTCTGCTACGGCATCGTCGACTTCGCCGGCGGCCTGCTGTCCCGGCACATCCACCACGCCGCCGTCACCTTCTTCGGCCAGTTGGGCGGGCTGTTGCTCGCCTGCGCCGCCGCGCTCCTCCTGCCCGCCGACGCCGTCCACACGACCGATCTGCTGTGGGGCGCGCTGTCCGGCGTCGGCAGCGGCTTCGCCATGCGGTTCCTCAACCGGGGGCTGAGCAGCGGTGCCATGACGGTCGTGGTCCCCGTGAGCGCCGTCACCGGCGTCGCACTGTCGGTGCTGTGCGGGGTGCTCCTCCTCGGCGACCGTCCTGGCACCCTGGCCTGGCTCGGCATCGCCGTGACGGTGCCCTCGTTGTGGTTCGTGTCCGGGGGCAGGGCCGGTGCGGGGAAGGGAACATCGGACGGACTGCTCGCCAGCGCGGGCGTGGCCGTGCAGTACCTCGCCCTCGGCCAGGCCGGTCCGGAGAGCGGGCTGTGGCCCGTCGCCGCGGGCCGTGTCGCCGCCGTCCTCGTCCTCCTGCCGGACGCCGCTCGCCACGCCCGCCGGCTGAAGCTGCCGGCCGTCCGCTGTGTCCAAGCCCTCGCCATCGGCGCCGGCGCCGCGCTCGGCCTCGTGCTGTATCTGCTCGCCGCCCAGCGGCAGTTGCTGGCCGTCGCCGTCGTCCTCGCCTCCCTCTACCCGGCCCTGCCCGTCGTCCTCGGTCTCGCGCTTCTGCACGAGCGGATCAGCCGCCGCCAGACCTTGGGGCTGCTGGGGGCGGGAGCCGCGACAGTGCTGCTCACCCTGGGGTGAGGGGAACACCCGCCGAGGTGCGCCAGCGTGTCCCGGCCTCACCCCCAAGTGGCCGAGTAGTACTGCCGGTACGCCTTGCGGTCCTGCTCCGAGCGGATCCAGCGGGTCGCCACCAGCGCGAGGAGGCTGCCCGCGATGACCAGCAGGCCGGGGCCGACGTTGCGCGGGTCGGTGAGCCGGGTCAGCAGGCTCGACACGTCCTCGCCCGTCACCGGCGCCGACGAGCCGGGCGAAGCGGCACCCGAGGCCGACGGCGCCGGTGCGGTGCCGCCGGCCTGCTTGGCCACGATCAGCTTGACTCCCAGCTCGGTCAGCGCCTTGGTCACCGGCTGGAAGAACGTCGTACCGCCTGCCTGGCAGTCCCCGCTGCCGCCCGAGGTCACCCCGAGCGCGATGCCGTCGGCGAACATCGGGCCCCCGCTGTCGCCCGGTTCGGCGCACACGTTCGTCTCGATCAGCCCGGTGACCGTGCCCTCGGGGTAGTTGACCGTCGCGTTCAGCGCGGTCACCTCGCCCTCGCGCAGGCCGCTGGTGCTGCCGCTGCGGAAGATCTTCTCCCCGACCTCGGCATCGGCCACCCCCGTGATCCGCACGCCCTCGTCCTCGCCGACCGCCACGACCTCCGCGCCCTTGCCGGCCTTGCCGCTGTCGTACTTCACCAGGGAGTAGTCGTCGCCGGGAAAGCTCCCCCTCTGTGAGGTGCCGACCTGATCGCGGCCCCGGTCGTCGGAGAACCAGACGGAACCGTCGGGTCCGCAGTGTCCTGCCGTGAGGATGTAGTCGGTCGTCCCGTCGGTCACGTTGAACCCCGCCGAACAGCGCCCGGCGGTCGACAGGATCGGCTCCGCGCCGTTGATCCGCGTCGTGAACGTGCCCTCGGTGCGCTCCATGCGCACGAAGCCGCCGATGCCGTCCGCGACCTCGGTCAGCCGGGACCAGTCGGAGGAGGAGACCGTTCTGTCGCCCCGCACCACCACCTGGTTGTTCTGGTAGTCCAGGGACCAGGAGGTCCCGGACACCCGCGGCGCCGAACGCAGCGTCGACGTGGCGGACTTGAGGGCGCTCATGCTGTGGTTCACCATCTTCGCCCGCGCACCGGCGCGCTTGACCTCGGCGGCCGCCTTCTCGTCGGTGACCGCGACGACCGGCCGCCCTGACGCGTCGACCCAGCTGCCCGCCGTGCGCGATGTCCCGAGCCGGGACACCAGGTCGGTGCCCATGCCCGTCCCGGGCTTCGCCGAGTAGGGGACGCCGACGGACGCGTCGGGGGGCTCGCTCGCCACAGCGCTGGTGACCATCGTTCCTCCGAGGAGGAGTCCGCCGACGGCCGCCAGCTGTGTCACTCGCCGGACGACCCGTCGTCGTGCGTGCCTCATGCATGGCTCCCGAACCCGAACATCGCGGTGCGAACACCGCGGGGCCCTCCTGGAGTTGAGCGCCCTGTTCTCCATACGGAGCGGAGCCGCGCCGTGTTCAGCGCGCGCGTGATCTCTTCACCGCCGGCGGGTGACCGGAGCGGCGAGCAGGGCCAGGCTGCGGGTGTCCCCCCACACCGAGGCCGGATCGACGTAGGGCCGCAGCAGGGCGGTGAGCGCGGCGTCCCCGCGTCCGTTCAGCTCGTCGGAGGCGATCTTGCGGGCGATCCCGGCCAGGAAATCCGCCACCTGCACCCGCGCGTCCTCACGCGCGACGACGAGCCGCAGCCCGGCCAGGCCGACCCCCGCCCGCCGGGCCGCCTCCTCGATCCACGCGATGCGGTCGGGCGTCAGCATGTTCTGCCGGTCGTGCACCAGACGCACCTGACGCCCGCCGCCGCTCCACAGCGCGGCCGTCCGTACGATCGCCGGGAGCAGCGGGTTGAGCACCGGGATCAGGGGCGGTCCGTCCAGGAAGTCCGCCCGATAGGACACCGCGCGGGACCGGGTCGCCCCGAGCCGGGCCAGGACCCTGCCCGCGTCGGTACGCGGATGCGCCTGCCGCAGGGCGTCGACCGTGTCGTAGAACCCTTCGACAGGGGCGCCCGGCTCTCCGTTGTTGCGGACCCGCAGCAACTGGTTGGCCGCCTCCAGGAACGACCGCCAGCCCTCCTCCCCGAAAGTCCGGCGTCCCTCGCGGAACAGGACGACGGCCGCGGCCGGGTCGCCCAGCAACAGGCCGGCCGCCCGGTCCACCACGAAGAACGTCTTCTCCATCAGATGCACCCGCGCCTGCCCGTGCATCGGCCCCTCCGGCACCAGCAGCCACTCCAGCACCGCGCGGTGCTTCTCCCGCAGCAGGTGGTTCGCCTTGTACTCCTCCGCGGGCGAACGGATCCGGTCCCGGATCTCCCGTACGGCCGCCGCGGCCGACGCCACCGACAGCGAGACACTGGCGTGCGCGAACACGTCCGTGTTCCCGCCGGTGAGGTTCTCGCCGTCCGACCCCGACTCGTCGCAGGCGATCTCCAGGAACCGGCCCGCCGGCCCTCCCCGCACCCCGTCCGCAAGATTCCCGCTCACCGCACAGCCCCCTATCGTGTGCCCATGACCAGGATCCCGCACGAGACGTCCGGTGAACCGAATCATCTGCGAGCCCTCACTCTCGACCGCCTCCGCCGCCGCACGAGCATGAAGTGGCGCACCTACCCCGAGGACGTGCTGCCCCTGTGGGTGGCCGAGATGGACGTACCGCTCGCCGAGCCCGTCGTGCGGGCCGTCACCGACGCCCTCGACCTGGGTGACACCGGCTACCCCGCCGGCACCGCCTACGCGGAGGCGCTGGCCGCCTTCGCCGAGAAGCGGTGGAACCGGGACGGGCTCGCCGTGGAGCGCACCGCGATCGTGCCGGACGTCATGCTGGGCGTCGTCGAGATGCTGAGACTGGTCACCGGGAACGGGGACGCGGTGGTCGTGAACCCGCCGGTGTACCCGCCGTTCTACCAGTTCATCGCGCACATGGACCGGCGCGTGGTGGAGGCCCCGCTCGGGCCCGACGGGCGTATCGACCCCGTTGTCCTGGAAGAGTCCTTCCGGCAGGCCGTCGCGTCCGGGAGCCGGGCCGCCTACCTGCTGTGCAGCCCCCACAACCCGACCGGTGTCGTCCACACGGCGGAGGAACTGTCCGCCGTCGCCGCGCTCGCCGAGCGGTACGGCGTGCGGGTCGTCGCCGACGAGATCCACGCGCCGCTCGTCGTCGGCGGCACGGACTTCGTGCCGTACCTGAGCGTGCCGGGTGCCGAGCGCGGCCTGTCGCTGATGTCGGCCTCCAAGGCCTGGAACCTCGCCGGGCTCAAGGCCGCCCTCGCGATCGCCGGGCCCGGGGCCGCCGCGGACCTGGCGCGGATGCCCGAGGAGGTCGGGCACGGCCCCAGCCATGTCGGCATCATCGCCCACACCGCCGCCCTGCACGACGGCGTCGCCTGGCTGGACGCCCTGCTGACCGGCCTCGACAGCAACCGGCGGCTGCTCGCGGACCTGCTGGCCGAGCGCCTGCCCGCGATCCGCTACCGCCCGGGCGACGCCACCTACCTCGCCTGGCTCGACTGCCGCGCGCTCGGCCTCGGCGACGACCCGGCGGACGTCTTCCTGCACCGCGGCCGCGTGGCCCTCAACTCCGGCCTCCCCTTCGGCACCGGCGGCGCCGGGCACGTCCGCCTCAACCTGGCGGCCTCGCCCGAAGTGATCACGGAGGCGGTACGGAGAATGACCGCCGCGCTGCGCTGACGGGACCCCCAGGGCCCCGGGGCGCGCCGCGCCGGCCGCGCTCGTACACTGCCCGCCATGGACGACAGTGCGCTGGACGAACTGGGCGCGGGCAAGTACCTGCTGATCACCAGCTACCGCAGAAACGGTACGCCGGTCGCCACCCCCGTCTGGGTGGTACGCGACGGGGACACGCTCGGCGCCTGGACGCCCGCCGACTCCTGGAAGGTGAAGCGGATCCGCAACCGTGCCGATGTCCTGGCCGGCCCCTGCGACCTGCGCGGCAACCCCACGGGTGAGCAGCTGCCCGCGACGGCGGAGATCTGCGACCCCGCCACCACCGCCCGCTACCGGCAGCTGATCGCCCGCAAGTACGGCCTCACGGGCCGGCTCACCCTGCTCGGCAGCCGGCTGCGCCGGGGCCTGGACGGAACCGTGGGCATCCGCGTCACCCTCACTCGCTGACCAGAGCCTCAGCAAGCGCTTTCAGCACCTGGGGAGTGGACCGCCCGTCCCCGGGAAAGGCCACCTGGCATGAGCCGAACTCCCGTCCTGCGCGCAGCCGTCGTCGGCACCGGCCACCGGGCCCAGCTGTTCACCCGGGGCCTCGCCGAACGCCCCGGCCACCTCGTGGCCGCTCTCTGCGACCCCAGCCCCACCCGGATGGCCTTCCACAACCGCCTGCTGACCGAGGCCGGCGCACCCGCCGCCACCCCGTGGGAGCCCGACCGCTTCACCGCCCTGCTCGCCGGGGAGGACATCGACGAGGTCGTCGTCACCACCGTCGACGCCGAACACGACCGCTACATCGTCCCGGCCCTGAAGGCGGGCTGCCGGGTCGTCACCGAGAAGCCGATGACCGTCGACGCCGAACGCTGCGCCCGCATCCTCGACACCGTCCGCGAGACCGGCAACTCCCTGACCGTCGCCTTCAACTACCGCTTCAACCCGGTACACGAGAAGGTCCGCGCCCTGCTCGCCGAGGGGGCGATCGGCGAGGTGCTGTCGGTCCACTTCGAGTGGCTGCTCGACGTACGGCACGGCGCCGACTACTTCCGCCGCTGGCACCGCGAGAAGCACAACAGCGGGGGCCTGATGGTGCACAAGTCCTCGCACCACTTCGACCTGGTGAACTGGTGGCTCGCCGACGAGCCCCGGGAGGCCTTCGGCTACGGGCGGCTCGGCTTCTACGGCCGCACGGCGGGGGAGCGGCACGGGCTGCGCCGGGAGTACGACCGGGCCCACGGCGCCGACCGGGCCGCCGACGACCCTTTCGCCCTGGATCTCGCGGCCAACGACACCCTTCGCGCCCTCTATCTGGACGCCGAGCGGGACGACGGATACCTGCGCGACCGGAACGTATTCGACGGGCCCATCAGCATCGAGGACGACATGTCCGTCCTCGTGCGCTACGCGCGCGGCGCGACGATGACGTACCACCTGACCGCCTACTCCCCGTGGGAGGGCTACCGGGTGATGTTCAACGGCAGCGCGGGCCGGCTGGAACTGGAGGTCGAGGAGAGCCGCTGGCAGCCGGCCCTCACCCGGGTCACGTCGACCGCGGGCGCCCTGCACGGGGACACGGCAGCCGAGCACGCGGGCGGTGCCCGCCTCACGCTGCGGCCGCTGTGGCAGCCCCCGGTGGAGGTGCCGCTCGCGGTCGCCCACGAGGCCCACGGCGGCGGCGATCCGCGCATGCTCGACGTGCTGTTCGGTCCCGCCGACCCCGCTCGCCCCGCGGACACCGCGGTGGCGGACCATCCCACGGCCACCGAACGCGACGGAGCACTGGCGCTGGCGGTCGGTCTGGCGGCCAACCGGAGCTTCGAGACGGGCCGGCCGGTGCGCACCGGCGAACTGTTCGCGGGCCGGAGGGATGCCGGAATCCCGGATTGAGGGGAGGTCGGGGGCGCCGACCGGCGAACGGTCAGCTCCAGGCCCGGTACGGCTCGTCCAGCAGCTGGAAGACCGGCTCGCCCCGTACCGGGTCCTTGGCGGTGGACAGCCGTACCCGGTCCCCGCTGTGGATGCCGATCGGCGGGCCCATCACCCGGCCGCGCACCACGAACCCCTCGGCCATCTCGATCATGGACACATTGCGCGCCGCGGGCGTGTTGCGGTGCACCACCGTGGAGTGGCGCACGGTGCCCGCGCCCTCGCTGCGTTCCGTCCGCAGGTCGCTGCCCCGGCAGACCGGACACAGCAGGCGGTGGAACATGGCGGTGCCGCACCAGGTGCAGCGCTGGAAGAGGATGGCATCCGTGTCCTTGCCCCGCGGGTCGAGGAGACCCGTCGAGGTGCCGGCTGCCTGCTGAGTCACGCTTCCTGAGTGGTGGTACACGCTGGTCAACTCCCTGCACTCGGGCGGAATCCCGGGTGCGCGGTCACCCGCGCACAGGCGTGCCCGGTTCGCCGTGCCACCGTGCACGCAGCACAGCGTATGGCACTCAGTGCCACTCGTAAAGGCACTCCGTACCCTCAAATGTTCGGACCTTCGGGCCGCCCCAGTGTCGACTCGATCTCCTGGACGACCCGCCACAGAGGTGCTCCGCGCCGCGAGACGACCACCACCACGTCCTCCGGCTGCGGTTCCGCCACGGGCGCCGGCGTGCCGCCGAACGCCGACTGCACGTACGCCAGCGCGTGGTCCACCGTGGCGCTCGCCTCGTCCTGTCCGTCCGAACGCAGCCAGGAGCGCAGGGCGTTGTTGTGTGCCGCGACCACCGCCGCGGCGATGACATCGGCCTGCAGGGTCCCGTCCCGGCGGGCCGCGAAACGGCGGCGCAGGTACTCGGCGAGGGAGCGCTCGTAGCGCCACACCACCGACAGTTCGTAGGCGCGCAGCCCGGGGACCTGCTTGGTCAGGCGGTAGCGCTGCACGGAGAACGTCGGGTTCTCGGCGTACATCCGCAGCACGAGCCGGGCCGCGTCGCAGACCCGTCGCACGGGTTCCTCGTCGTCGGAGCTCTCCGCCAGGAAGGCCGTCATGTCGGCCAGGCATCGCTCGTGGTCCGGGAAGACCACGTCCTCCTTGGAGGGGAAGTAGCGGAAGAACGAGCGCCGTCCGACGCCGGCGAGCGCCACGATGTCGTCGACGGTGGTCTGCTCGTAACCCCGCTCGAGGAACAGCTGGAAGGCCGCCGCCACCAGGGCGTCCCGCATGGGCGGCTTTCCGTTCCCGAGGTCGGCTTTCTCGGAGCTCATGGGCTGGAACGTAGCACCCGAAAGGCCGCGCATGGCACTCAGTGCAGTCGCGGGGAGGAACTGAGTGCTCTCTGAACTCCTGGCGCGGCAGCCGCGTATCTAGCGGCGGAACGGTCCTCGAAGACGGGCGCCTGCGAGCCCGGACGGAAGGAGAGCAACGTGTCGACACCGTCCGAGCCCCCGCACGACGGCCCGTCCCTCGAACCCATCCGCGTCCTGCGGCCCCGGCGCACCGACGCGCTGGCGGAACTGATGCGGGAGTACCGGGAGCAGACCGCCTCCGAATCCTCAGCATCCTCTGCATCCGGCGGCGGTCCTGAGTCCGGCGGCTGCGAATCCGTCGCTCTGCCGGGACCGCCGTCCGGCTCCGAGGCCCTGACGCAGGAAATCCCGCCGGTCGCTCGCGCCCGCCGTGACGGTCGTGCCGTACGCCCCGGATCCGGACTGCGCCGCGCCGCCGTCGCGGTGGCGGTCGTCGCGGCGGCGGTGATCGGATTCGGCGGTGCGCTTCTGCTCCGCGGCGGCGAGAAGACCGAGGACAGGGCGGCACCCGCTCCCCGCCCGACCGCGTCCGCCCCCACTCCCACGCCGACACCCACTCCACCAGCCGCGGCTCCGGCCGACCCCGACGGCCCCGGTACCCTCCGCGAGGGAGCCAGCGGCCCCGAGGTGACCGAACTCCAGGAACGCCTCCTGCGCATCCCGGACGTCTACCGCGACGGCTCCACCAGCGGCAGCTACGACCCCACCTTGACCGCGGCGGTCGCCCGCTTCCAACTCTGGTACGGCATCCGCGGCGACGAATCAGGCGTCTACGGCAACGACACCCGCACGGCCCTGGAATCCCGCACGCCCCCGAACACGAGCTGAGGGGCGTCGCCGGGCGGGGAGGCGGCAGCCCGGATGCCATGCCGACTGCCCGGCCGCTCGCCACGTGGCATCGCCTGGGGGTTGGGCCGTGTGCTGGGCGGGGCTGGGGGCCGGTGACCGGTCGGCCGCTTGCCTCGGCCGGGTGATCCGGCGACCGGTCGGAGTGCAGCCCGGCGGGCACTGATGATCGGTCGGGCCGCTTGTCGGGTGGCGCCAGCCGCTCGGTTGGTCGTGTGGCCGGGGGCCGCCTGCGAGATGGTTTGCCGACGGGGCCGCTCGCCGGCTGGTGTCTTCCGCGTCGTCGTCCGCCCCGTGGCTCACCGGGCGGTTGACACGTGCTGGACGGTGCCGCCGTCCGATGGTCCGCCTGGGGTCGAGGCGCTCTTCGGCAGGCATCGGCACCGGGTGGCTCGCTCGGCGGACGGCACCGGCCCACCCGGTCGTCAGCGTCGGCAGGCCTGGCTGCCCCACAGCCGGCAGTGCGCGGGCCCTAGCGTCAAAGGCCCGCAGGCGTCGCCCGTCCGGCCGCGTCGGCCATCAGCCGGCATCGGCCCCACGGCGGCACCGTGTCGCGGGATGGCACCCCCACCCCCGGCATGGTGAGGTGATGCCGAGGGGCGTCGGCCGCCGTGGTGGAGGAGTGAGTGGTGTGGGCATGGACGCGTTCGTCGGTCGGCTGGATCCCGACATGTGCGTGGTCACGGCCGTCGCGGGGGGTGAACGGGCGGGCTGTCTGGTCGGGTTCGCCTCGCAGTGCTCGATCCGGCCCGTGCGGTTCGTGGTGTGGCTGTCCGAGCTCAACCACACCTTCCGGGTGGCCCGGAACGCCGACGTGCTGGCCGTGCATCTGCTCGACCGTGAACAGCGCGCCCTCGCCGAGCTGTTCGGCGGACGGACCGGCGACCGGACGGACAAGTTCGAGGGGCTGCCGTTGCGGGAGGGGTACGGCGGGGCGGTCGTACTGGAGGACGTGCCGGCCTGGTTCGTCGGCCGGATCGTGACGCGGGTCGGCGGCGGAGACCACATCGGCTTCGTTCTCGACCCGGTCGAACGGGGCGGACGGGAGACGTACGACGGGCCCCTGCTGCGCCTCTCCGACGCCCACACCATCGCGCCCGGCCACCCGGTCGACTGATACGGCGCCCCGTATATCGAACACCGGGCAACGGCTGGGAAAAGGAACGGGACGGCGGGGCCGACGGGCCTCACCCTGGCCCGGGGCGACGAGTGAGGCGCCCCGTCCGCCGCGAACCGAAGGCCATGCCCATGAACGGCTCCCGCATACCGGGCCTGGTGCTGCCCACCCTGTTCCTGCTGGCCCTGCTCGTCGGCCTGTGGTGGTACTGGCGACACCGCGGTGACTCCTGATCCTGCCGCGGCCCGCCCTACCGCTCCCTCGGAACCCGGACGTCCACGACACACACGTCGTCCCGCCGCTCGTCCGGCAGCATCCGCGCGAGCAACGGCCCGAGCGACCCGGGACCGTCGGTGTGCGGAGCCGCCACCGCCTCGGCGAGCCGGTCCAGCCCCCGGTCGATGCTCTCCGGGGGGTGCTCGACCAGACCGTCGGTGAAGAGGATGAGCCGGTCGCCCGGTTCGAGGCGGCACTCCGCCTCTTCGTAGACCGGCTTGGCGGACGCCCCGAGCAGCATGCCGCCGGGCCGGCGCAGATACCGAGCCTCGCCGTCCCGCAGCAGCAGGGGCGGGGGATGCCCGGCCTGGGCCCAGACCAGGCGCCGCTCCCGGGGGTTGTAGCGGGCCAGCACCATCGTGGCCGTCGCATGGGAGTCGCGGGAGTGCAGCAGCAGCGTGTTCAGCCGGGCGAGCGCGCCGGTCAGCGACGAGCCGGTGATGACCATGCCCTTCGCGGTGAAGCGGAGCTGCGCCATCGTGGCGACGGCACCGACGCCGTGCCCGGCGACATCGCCGACGACCAGCAGCGCGCCGTCGTCGGGCAGTTCCACGGCGCTGAACCAGTCACCGCCGACGTGCACACCCGACTGGGCGGGCAGATAGGCGACCTCGACGCGCAGTCCCGCCAGTTGCACCGGCCGGTTGGCCATCGGCAGCAGCGCGTGCTGAAGCCGGGACGCCAGGGTCCGCTCGGTGCGCAGCACGTCGTTCTGCGTGAGGATCGCCTGCTCGCTCTCGACCAGGGCCAGCTCCGCCCGCCGCCGTGCGGTCAAGTCCTGTACGACACCGTGCACTTCGACGGGCGTGCCGTGCGTGTCGGCCACGGTCTCGGCCACCAGGCGCAGATGCCGGATGACACCGGACGTCCTGATGCGGAACGGCAGATCGAACGCCCGCCCGTCCTGGACGAGGGCGCGGACGGCACGGGTCAGCGCGGGCGCGTCCTCGGGCAGCGCGAGCTCCGGAAGACCGGCGAGACCCACCGGGCCCTCTGCGGGGTCCCGGCCGAAGATGGCGAACACCTGGGTCGACCAGGAGGCCTCCAGCGTGGCCAGGTTCCAGTTCGCCCAGCCGAGGTTGCCCAGCCGCTGGAGATCCGCCAGCCGCTGTTCCTGCCGGTCGGAGGAGCCGTGCCGGACCCAGCTGACGACCAGGGTGTCGCCCAGCAGCGCCACCCGCGCCGTGTAGGTGGAGAGCGCGGCGATGCCCGCCAGGACCTCTTCGTGCGCGAACGGCCCGCTCTCGTAGGGCTCCCCGGTGGTCAGCGTGTGCACGCAGCCCCACCACAGCGGCTCTCCCGCCAGGGCGGGCCGGAACTCCAGCAGCCGCCGCCCGGCCAGCTCGTCGCCGGGACGGCCCAGCAGGTCGCCCGCCTGAGCGGTCGCCGCCTCCACCCGGAAGTCCTCGGTCTCACCCGACGCGGCGGTCAGCGGGGTGAGCAGCATCGCCGCGAGCGGCAGCGCGTCGAACAGTTCCTGCACCGCGTCCGTGGCGGCGTCGGCGGTCCGCTCCGGCGGTGCGTCGAAGGCACGCAGCCGCCCGGCGCACAGTCCGGTGACGCCCCGCAGGTGAGCGCGGTCGCGGGGCGTGAACGACCCGGCTCGGCCGCGCAGCACGCCGATGCAGACCTCGGCCGAGCCGGCCGTGAACACCGGCAGCCAGGCACGCGACCGCCACCGCTCGGGAGGCTCCCCGATCAGCAGGTACCGCCGGGAGTCCGAGGCGAAGTCCTCCAGCCAGCGCGGCTCGCCCGCCCGCAGCGCGTCCAGCGCCGCGATCCCGCTCAGCGGCGGCACCTGGCTCCACTGGGCGGCCAGCTGGTCCTCGATTCCGGCGTGCCCGATCAGTTCGAGACCGCCGTCGGGCCTGCGGGCGTAGAGCATGATCGCGTCCGCCGCCATGTCCGGCGCGAGATGCTCCAGCAGACACCGTGCGAGGTCGTGCGGTGTCGTCACCCGAACGAGGGCCTGGCCGATCCGGGCCAGGGCGGCCGCGACATCGTCCGGTGTGGCCGTCTCCGCCAGGGGTGCGGCCCCGGGGCCCGGGGTGCCGGTGCCGACGGGAGCGGTGGGGGCGCCCGCGCCGGGCGCGGCCGGCGCCAGGTTCCCGAGCGTGATCCAGCACTCCTCCAGCAGGGTGTGACGTGCCGCCTTGGCCCGCTGGAGCAGCTGTTCGCCGGCGGCGTCCGCGGAACACCCGGTCAGTGCCATCTCCGCGCCCGTGGCGCGCTCCACGACAGCGGACATCGCCGCCTGGTCGCGCAGCCGGTCCAGCTCGGCGCGCTGCCGGGCGACGATCTTGGCCAGTTCGACCAGGTCCGGTGCGGCACCGGGCTGCGCCGGCGTCACAGGCTCGCTCGTCACGCCTTGAGCATGGCACACCCGGGTTGATTCGAAGACCCACTCGTGCGCACGGACCGCCCGCTGATTTGCGGCCTCCCGCCCGTCAGGTCCGGCTCCCCGCGCTGGTCAGTGGCCGTCGCGCGGATACAGCCACAGCCGCAGCAGCCGGCTGAGCCGCGGCATCACCAGATAGGTCAGCACCGGCAGCAGCACCAGGGGGAACACGGCGGCCCGCAGCGGCAGCGGCCAGCCGGTGGTCTGCGGCGTCACCAGCCACTGGATGAGCAGCGTGAACGGATAGGCGCCGAGGAACGTCGTGAGGACCATCTTCCACCGGGGCGGGGCCTGAACGGTGGTGCCCGGCAGGCTGAACCACGTCTCCATCCCGGAGGTCGACTGGCGCTCGCTGCTGACCTCGGTGGCGATGTCCTCGATCTTCCGGTGCCAGTGCGCCCGCTCCTCGGACTCCAGCCAGGCGGCGAGCCGGTGCCGGTCGGACCAGCGCAGTACCGCGTGGAAGCGGTTGCCGTCCTCCGGCGTCAGCCAGGAGACGCCCTCGTTGCCCGGGAACTGCCTGGCGCAGCGGGAGATGCCGCGCGTCCAGTCCTCGAACTCCCGCTCGTGGCCGGGGCGCACCTGCCAGGTCAGGACCGTGGTCACCGGCTCCGCGCGCCGGACTTCGGTGGTGCTCATTCCCTCACGTGTGCCACGCACGGCTCGGGTCATGCCCCCCGGGGCCCAGGATCACGGCTGGCGGTTGGCCTCCACCAGCGCCTGGGTGACCGCCCGGACGCTGCGCGCGATGTGCTGCAACTGCATGACCTCGGCGGCGTACAGCTTGATCGTGTGCTCGATGACGCCCTCGTGCAGGCCGAGCCCCGGCAGGTCGGCGCGGGCGGTCTGCAGGGCGGTGCGGGCCACCCGGATCTCCTGCTGGACCTGGATCTGGGCGTGCCGGGCGAGGAGGACGGGGTGGCGGATGAACACGGGGTAGCCGGCGTAGCGCGTGGGCACCAGCTCGCGCAGCCACCTGGCCGCCGAGCGCTCCCAGTCGTAGCTCCCGGGGGTCTTGACCTGGCAGGGCCAGTCCGGGCTGATGCGCGTGGTCGTCAAGTGCATGATCATCGCTTCCGGGTGTGCGGCGTCGTGAGGGTGGACGACGGGTCGGGGCGGCCCCGGCCTAGGGGATGGCCGGGGCCGCCACGGATACCCGGGACGCCGGAGTGGGTAGGCCTCGGCCTCCTCGGGTGCGGAACGGATCCGGAAGGGCCGGGTCGCGATCCGTGAGCAGTATTTATATATGCCATCCGGTTTGCAAGGAGCATGAAAACATTCATGCGCGCTTTGTTGTGGATGATCCCTTTGTCTGGTCCTGTGCCTGGTGCGGGGGCGGGTGCAGTCGGGCGCTTCTCAGTCCCGGAGGAAGAAATGGTGCTGGTCGGCGACCTGTTCGTACTCCTCAAGCCGGGCCTGCGTCCGCTCCGGGTCCGCGTCCGTCATGGCCTGCAGCAGCGCCGAGCACATGACGCCCGGGGCCGCGTAGGAGTCGAAGACCAGACGGGATCCGGTGCCGGTCGCGAAGGCGACGTCGGCCTCGTCCGCGAGCGGTCCGAGCGCCAGGTCGGTGATCAGGGCGACCTTGAGCCCGGCACCCCGTGCCACGCGCACGGCCGTCAGGGTCTCCTGAGCGTGCCGGGGCATGGAGAACGCCAGCACCCAGGTGCCGCCCGCCTCACGCGACTGCAGCAGCGCGTCGTAGGCGACACTGCCGCCCCGGGTCACGAGCCTGACGTCCGGGTGGATCCGCCGGGCGGCGTAGGCGAAGTACTCGGCGAGCGATACGGAGATGCGCAGGCCGAGGACCGTCAACGGGGTCGACGACGACAGCTTGCGCCCGATGTCGATCACCAGGTTCGGATCGGCGAGGTCCCGCCGCAGGTTCTCCAGGTTCTCTATCTCGGCGTCGACCGCCGCCTGCAGTTCGTTGCCCCGGATCTCCTCGGCCGGCCCGCCCGCGAGGGTGCCGAGCGCGATCGACTGGAGCTTCTCCCGCAGCGCCGGGTACCCGCTGAAGCCGACCGCCGAGGCGAACCGTGTCACCGAGGGCTGGCTCACGCCGACCCGGTCCGCGAGATCAGTGATCGACAGGAACGCCGCCTCGGTGATGTGCTCGATCAGGTACTGGGCGATGCGCCGCTGGCCCGGGGACAGCCGGGGACGGTCGAAGAGCGTGCGCAACTGGGAGGACGGGGAGACCTCCGCTTCGGGTGCGGCCTTCCCCGAGGTGATCGCGGATGCCTGTGCGCGTGCCTGCTGCGGCGATGGCACCGGTGCGCCTCCTTCGTCTCCCACGAACGTTCAACATAGCTCACGCACCGAGGTGACCAGGGCTTCCTCGGACAGCACATGAGGTGCCCGGCGCGGGGATACCCGGAGGCCGGGCGGGAACCCGCCGCCACAGATGATCCCGAGAGGAGCCACCGTCATGACCGTCCCCGAGGAGAACCGGCCGAAGACGCAGACCACGGACGAGATCCTGGAGCACCAGGACGATCCCCGGTCCCGACCGCCGGGCGCCACCGGCCGCACGCTCCGCGAGGCCCTGGAGGAGGCCGAGGTGCGGCCCGACGACTTCGACGAGCGGTAGCCGGCACTCCCCCCCCGCCCCGACCGACCCGACGACGTTCCGGCAGGTGACACCGTATGGGCGCGCTGAGTGCGCTGGAAGAAACCCTGGAGAACCGATTTGACGCCCTGTGGGCCCGGGTCCGTGACAAGGACCCGGTCGAGGTCGTCGACGCCCTGCGACGCGAGTGCGACGACAACGCCGTGGTGTGCCGGGAGGGCCGTGTCATGGTCCCCAACGCCTACGACGTGGAACTCGTCGACGACATACACGACCGCCTGGCCAGCCACAGCACCCATGTGTGCCAGGCTCTCACCGACGCCCTGGCCCGCCACGCGGAACGCAAGGGCTACGAGTTCGCGGGCCCCCTCGCGGTCCACGTCGCCAGGTGCCCCGAGGTCCCCAACGGCCGCTACCACGTGGCGAGTCGAGTCATGGAGCACGTGAGCGCGGACGGCTTCTTCCACGCGACCCATTGAGAAGCGCTCAACGGCGATAGATCGTGATGGAGTGCCCGACGTCGTCAACGGGGCGGCTGCTGCCGATCAACCCGGCCAGCCGCCCCGTCGCCTTCGCGGCAGCCGAGTCCGACACCACCAACAGCCCCCGCACATCACCGTCGCGCACCCGACGCGGATCCCCGGCCTCGATGCCATACGCGGCCGGCACCCCGCTGCCCTTGTACACCAGCCACACCCGCTCATCCGGATACCGCTCCCGCAACCGCTCGGCGAGCCGCCCGAGGTCCTGCCCCCAGTCCACGTTGGAGTCGTGCAACCGCTCCCGGGTCCGGCCCGGCCCCCCGAACGCCTCGTTGGAGTACGGCAGGTAATAGGGGTACGCACGCAGCGAACTGACGGCGACGAACACCACCAGCGCCCCCACCAGACCGGACACCCACATCCGTCGCACCACGAGAACGCACCCCGCCCCCACCGCGAGGAACAGCGGCAGGAAGACGGCGTACCGGGTGCCGAAGTCCCGCGCCCCCTGCATGGCCACCAGCAGCAGCACCGCGGGAGCGGCCAGCACATACGGCGCCGCCGGCCGCAGCCGACGCACCGCGAACATCACCACCGCGGCGCAGACCCACAGGCCGAGCATCCCGAGCGGCGTCTTCACCAGCAGCGCGGCCGGCAGGTAGTACCAGAGCGAGCCCGAGTACAGCCGGCCGAACAGAAACCCCTGCCACGGCCGGTTCTCCAGACCGAACTGGACCCGTATCCCGTCCCGGTACGCCTCGGGGAACGGCAGCAGCCCGACCAGCAGCCCCCGCAGCCCCCGCACCTGCGGCACATGCTGCTCGGGAGCCCACCGCAGCCGCGGATCGACCATCACATACGCGGCCCACACGACCGCGACCGCGGCCAGAGCCACCACACCCGCGCCCGTCGCCGCCCGGATCAGAACGCGGGCCCGGGTGCCCGCCGACGCGTGCCACACCGATACGGCGCCCAGTGCCATGAGTACCGGTACGGCAGGAAGCGTGCTTATCCGCGTCGCCAGGGCCGCCCCCAGCGCCACCCCGGCGAGCGGCAGGTACCGCCGGGGTCCGCGGCGGGCCCGCCAGAGCAGCCACACCGACGTGAGCACGAACCCGGCGGCAGGCACGTCGAGCGTGGCGAGTGAGCCGTGGGCGATGACGTCGGGGGAGAAGCAGTACAACGCGAGTGCGGTCAACGCCCCTGCTGTCCCGGCCAGTTCACGGGCGAAGGCGAGCACGACCAGACCGAACAGCAGCGTCAGCGCGATCACGGGGAGGCGGGCCCACAGCATCAGCCGCCAGGGGTCGTTGCCCGACTCGTAGAGCAGGTGCCGCCCCAGCCGGCCCTGGTCTCCGGCGAAGGAGGGGTCGATGCGCGGATCCGCGAGGGCCACCCCGGCGCCGATGAGCAGCTTGCCGAGCGGCGGATGTTCGGGGTTGTGGCGCAGCCGGTGCTCGTGCGTGTACTCGGCGGCCGCGCCCACGTACACCGGTTCGTCGATGGTCGGGGTCTGCCGCACGGCGGTCGTGACCATCGCGCAGGCCATCTGCGCGAGCAGCGCGACCACCAGGAGCGGCACCCACCACCGGCGGCCGGGCCGTCGCAGGGCCCCGGCCGGTGCCGGGGGAGGGAGCGGCACCGGCCGGGGACCGGCGGGAGCGATCCAGAGGTCCCTCATGGACCCACTCTGCATCAGCCCCCGCCGCGCACGGCGTCACCGCCGCACGAGTCGCACCGACAGGCCCTCCGACGTGTGCACGGGTACGGCCCGCAGCGTCTCGGAATCCAGCTCGACGCGGGCGAACCCGCCGCGCAGCGCCTGAGCGGACAGGACCGGGACGGTCGTCCCCGCGACCGGCGGGCGCTCGGTGTCGAGTCGCAGCGACAGCACGCTGTCCCGGCCCAGCAGGACCCGCCGGCTCACCGTGAGCGCCGGGCCGTGGTTCTTGCGGAGCAGCAGCTCCAGCGTCGACTCGCCCTCCTGGACATAGGAGCCGCGCACCCGCAGGACCTTGTCCGCGCGGAGAGTGCCGCCCATGACCCGGACGTCACCCTGCCCCAGGGCGTTGGGCGACGCGGCGACGAGCACTCCGTCCTCGACGACGGTCCCGCCGTGGTAGCGGTTGTGGCCCGTGAGGGTGAGCGTGCCGGTGCCGCGCTTGGTCAGCCCGCCGTCGCCCTCGATGTCGTTGCGCCAGCTGTCGGCCGCGTGGAAGCCGCCGGCCGCCGCGTCCAGCGTCACGGTGACGTCGCGGTCGAAGGCGCCGTACCCGTCCGCGGCCGCGAACAGGTTCAGCCGGCCCCACTGCTCGAAGCCGTCCAGCAGGACGTATCCGGAGGGCAGCGCGGTCGTCCGCAGCACCTCGCGTCGCTGGGCGGCGTCGAGGTACGGCAGCCGCGTCTCCAGCAGGACCTCCGCACCCTTCGGCACGGTCAGCGGGTCCTTGCGGCCGCGGCGGGGCAGGACGTAGGTCAACCGGGGCTCGATCGCACGCGCGTTGGCCTCACGGTCGGCGTAGGCCTCACCGGCGTCGGAGTGCGCGTGGGCGTACAGCGTGTCCGCGGTGGTGCCGGTCCGCTGCGTGAAGTAGGCGAGGGCCTGGGCGCGGGCCGCCGTCTTGAGCTCCGCGTTCGCCGGGTCCGCCAGCGTGGCGGCCGTCAGGGCGGTGGCCATGATCCGGCCGCCGATGACGTCGACGGTGGAGTGCATGCCCGACATGATCCGGGTGTGGCTCAGCTCGAACGCACGCGTGACCAGCTCCTGGAACCGCTCGGGCACCGCGTACGCGTAGGCCAGTCCGGCCAGGTGGAAGGCGTTGGTGTGGCCGCTGGGGAAACCGCCGTCCTCCTTCGGCTCCTCGGAGCGCTGGCGCAGCAGCTGCGTGGCGACGACCACCTCCGAGTCGTACACCGGGTAGCCGAGGGCGTCCTTCTTCCCCGTGTCCACGACCTCGCTGTCCTCGTTCATCCGCCACGGACGCGGGTACTGGAAGGCGAACTTGCCCGGGTTGCCCGAGGCGAACGGCCCGCGCACGGTGTCGACCAGCTTGGCCACCTTGCCGAGGTCGGAGTCGTAGGAGCCCGCGCCGAGCGCGGATCCGGCCGGGGCGTCGGCGGGCACGGCGTCGTTGATCTTGCCGGCGGGCGTGCCGTCCGGGGCGCCGGTGATCGACGTGACGGCCTTGGCGCCCGCCTTGTACAGCCCGGCGAGCGGACCCAGCCCGGCGATCATGGCGTAGCTCTGGTGCTGGCGGTCGTAGAGGAAGGCCTCCTTGGCCTGGGCCTCGGTACGGGCCGTCGTGATCCGGGCGCAGTAGCGCATGTTGGCGCGCAGCACCTCACGGTCCAGGACCCGGCCGGTGTCCCAGGTGCCGCCGGTCTTCCACACCTTCGACATGCCGCCCAGGATCCGGACGACCGCGTTGGTCTCGGGGGTCAGGTTCGTCGTGACGTTCGACTTGTAGTCGTCGACGAACGCGGCGGGACCGGTGGCGGCCTTCGCGTCGGCGGCGGTGAGCCACGTGGCGAAGGCCGGTGCGGCGAGCAGGCCCGCCGAGGCCCCGAGGGAGGTCTTGAGGAAGCCCCGTCGGTCGACGGCTGCGGTGCTGCGGTGCCCGGCTGATGACGGCATGGCGTGCGCCTCTCTTGAGTTCTGCGAAGGGTGCTTCGGCCGTTCGGCCGGGAGATGGTGCAACGTGTGCGACTCGGGGTGCCTCTGGCGACTTCTGTGGCACCTGTTGCGTACGAGCGAAGATCTACGGCCGTGTTGTGACCCTTCGGAGAGGGAACGGCCACGGATCGGTGTCCGGAAGGTGAACGGCGTCCGCCCGGCTCACAGAAGCGAACGGGCCAGCGCCACCGCGCCCTCGACCGGCGGCACGCGCAGCGGCTGCGGCCGGGCCCCGGGCAGGAGTCCGGCGAGCGCGGAGGTGAACGCCGCGTACAGCGCGGGCTGGGCGAGCACCGTGCCGCCCGCCACCACCACGTCGTCCACCGCGACCCCGCGCCGGGCGAGCCGTACGACGAGCGTGGCGAGCGCCCGGCCGCCCTCGGCGATCACGGCCCGGGCGAGCGGCGAGCCCGCGTCGGCGGCGGCGAACACCACGGGGGAGTGCCGGCCCCACTCGGCGGATACGTCCCTCGCGGCCTCCAGTGCCGCGCCGAGCGCGGGCACCTCGGCCACCTCGAACGCGGCGACCAGGCCGGTGGCCAGCGCGTCGGGCTCCGCGCCGCGGTCGTGCGCCGCCCAGACGGCCCGCGCGGCCTCGCGGACGAGTCCGGCCGCACCGCCCTCGTCGCCGAGCACGGCGCCCCAGCCGCCGACCTGGACCGGACCGCCGTCGGGCAACCGCCCCACCGCGACCGAACCGGTACCGGCGACCAGGCCGACGCCCTTGTCCAGCCCGGCGGCGGGCACGAGCAGCTCGGCGTCGCCCACGACCAGGCAGGGCACACCCAGCCGCTCCTGAAGCGCGGCCCGGATGCCCTCGCACTGGCGGGGTGTCTCACAGGCGTGACCGCCCACGGCGAGCGCGGACGGTCGTAGGGGAGCCGGCAGGGCGTCGTCCACCAGAGCGGTCAGCCAGTCGGCGGCGGCCCCGGGGTCGTGCGGCCGCCAGCCCGTGCTGGCGCGGACGCGGTCGACGACGATCTCGCCGCCCGCGAGGGCGCGCAGCTGGGTCTTGGTGCCGCCCACGTCGATCCCGACCGCGTAAGGCGTGGAGTCCTGCACGGGTCCTCTTTCGGTGTTGCGCGGCCACGGCGAACGGCAGGCGAACCGAGCGTCGGGCCACGGCAGTTGAAGAGGTAGGGAAGCCCCGGGACGGGCTTCTGCGGAGCACGGCAGGCGAGTACCGTGAAGTTCGTTAGGAAGTTAACTAACGAAGTAGGGTGCGTCAAGAGGCACGGAATTCCCGATGCCGCGCGACCCTCGCGGCCGCCCGCTCGGCCGCAGCACGACCTGGGGAGACCATGCACCTGAGTGAGAGTGCCCGTGTGGTGTTCGACGTACTGGCCGGGGCGGGCACGGCCACCCGCCCCCAGCTGGCGGCCGGTGCGGGCCTTTCCAAGCCGACCGTCTCCACCGCCGTCGCCGAACTCGAGGCCGTGGAGCTCGCCGCCCACTCCGGGCGGGCCTCCGGCGGCACCGGCCGCAGCGCCGCGGTCTACCGGCTGGGCCCGGCCGCCGGCGCCGTGCTCGCGGTCGACCTCGGACCTGCCAAGACGCGGGTGCGCGGGTGCGCCCTGGACGGCACGCTGCTCGCCGAGGGCACCGGATCCCGCCCGGAGGCCGCCGACACCGTCCGCAAGGTCCTCGACGCGCTGCCCGTCGGCGCCCCGCTGCGGGCCGTCGTCGTCGCAGTCGGTGACGTCACCACCCGGGACGGAGAGGGCGCCGGGGAACGGCCCGCGACCGCCAAGGCAGGCCCGGTCTTCGACGCCATGGCGGTGGCGCTGCCCGAGGGCGTCCCCGTCCACCTGGAGAACAACGTCAACTGCGCCGCCCTCGCCGAACTGCACGAAGGCGCCGCCGTCGGCCGCGACACCTTCGGCTATCTGCGCATCGGCGTCGGCATCGGTCTCGCCGTCGTCATCGGCGGCCGGGTACTGCGCGGCGCGAACGGCGCCGCTGGTGAGGTGGCCAGACTGCCCTACCCCTGGGACGACCTGAGCGCCCCCCGTCACGAGGGCCTGGAGCAGCGCATGGGCTCGCGCACCCTGCTCCGCCGTGCCGCCGAGACCTGGCAGGACACCGACGGACCCCGCCCGCGCACCGCGGAGCGGCTCCTCGCCCTCGCCGGGCAGGGGCACGCCACGGCCCGCGCCGTCCTCGACTCGCACGCCGCCGACGTGGGCAGGCTCGCCGCAGCCGTCGCCGCCGTCATGGACCCCGGACTGATCGTGCTGGGCGGCGGCACCGGCGCGGATCCGCAGCTCCTGCCCGGTGTACGGGCCGAGCTGGCCCGGCTGAGCTGGCCCACCGAGGTGGTCAGCAGCGTGGTGGGGGACACCGGCACGGTCGCGGGCGCCAGCAGGCTCGCGGTCGCCCATGGAATCCAAACCGTGACCGGAGCTGTGCGGGCGAAGCATTGACGGCTGCGTCGTCGGTCTGCCAATGTCCGGACAAGCGCTTTCTGAGTCGGCCGGGACGCCGACTCCGGGTAAGCCTCCCGCCCGTACGCGAAGTACGGCAGCCGCACGAGGGCGTGCTTGTGCGACGTCGGCCGTCATGGCCGGGGACCCCACCCGTCAGCGAGACGCGGCCGGGCGAGGCCGTGCCCCCGGAAAGCGAAATTTCCTGCAAAATGCACCCGTGCCGCCTCGGCTGGCGCCGTGCTTCTTCCGCTACGACGAAAAGGGATTGAAGATGACCAGTCTGGGTGTGCGGCGCTCGCGCCGACTCGGCCGCGGTGGCATACGCCGCGTTGTTCCCCTCGCTGCCGTGGCGACGGCGGGCGCCCTCCTCCTCTCCGCCTGCGGCGGGTCGGATTCCGGCTCCGGCGGGACCTCCAAGTCGCTGACGTTCTGGATCTCCACGGTTCCGGGGCAGGACGCGGGCTGGAAGAAGATGGTGGCGCAGTACAAGAAGGAAACCGGCGTCAAGGTCAAGCTCGTCAACATCCCCTACGACGGCTACGACGCGAAGCTGCGCAATGCCGCGCAGGCGAACTCCCTGCCCGACGTGGCGTCGGTGCCGAAGCTGGACCCGATCTGGGCGAACAAGCTGATCGACCTCGGCTCCATCGCCAACAAGAAGAGCAACAAGATCAACAAGAACTTCGTCGCCAAGGACTCGTCCGGGAAGGTGCTGTCCATCCCCTCGGACATCACCGCGTCCGGCATGTTCATCAACAAGTCGCTCTTCGAGAAGGCCGGCGTCGACTACCCGACCTCGCCCGACAAGACCTGGACCTGGACCGAGTTCATCAAGGCGGCGAACAAGGTCCGGGAGAAGACCGACGCCAAGTACTCCCTGACCTTCGACCCGTCGCCGTCCCGGCTCCGCGCCATGGTGTACGAGATGGGCGGCAAGTACGTCCACGCCGACGACTCCGGCAAGTTCTCGGTGGACGCGGCGACCAAGAAGGCCGTGAACACCTTCGTCGGATGGAACGACGACAAGACCATGCCGAAGTCGGTGTGGACCAGCGAGGCCGACCCGTCGGCCATGTTCCAGAGCGGTGACGTCGTCGCCTACTGGTCCGGCGTGTGGCAGGTCGCCGCCTACGCGGAGAGCATCACGAAGTTCGAGTGGGCGAGCGTCCCGACTCCCGCCGAGCCGGTGCAGGCCAGCGACGTCAACAGCGGCGGCATGACGGTGGGCTTCAACAACAACGGCGACGCGGCCGCCGCGGCGGAGAAGTTCCTGTCCTGGCTGTACGAGCCGGCCCACTACCAGGCGCTGTGCGAGGCGTCCGGGTTCCTGCCCGTCGAGACCGGCCTGAACCCGAAGTACCCCTTCAAGTCCGAGGCGGCGCAGGCGGCGTTCAAGCTGTACAACGAGTCGATCCCGCTGTACGACCCGATCTCCGGCTACTTCAACACCGCGCAGACGGGCTGGGCGCTGAAGGGCAAGAGCATCACCGAGGACCCGACGCCGACGGAGCTCGGCAAGGCGATCAACGGCCAGCAGTCGGCCGACAAGGCCCTGGAGAACATCGTGGCCGGCTACAACCAGCAGGTCGGCGGCGCATCGTAGACCACAGGGCCGGGCGGCGGGGTCCAGACCCGCCGCCCGGCCCTGGGCGCCCACGTGATGCCGGGCTCATGGCCTGAGCCCACAGCAATCCATTCCACCAGCACGGAGTCAGGAAGATGACAAAACGCGCCTCGGCCTTGTCCGCGAGCCCGCCCAGGAGACGCAGTAAGTACACCGTCGCGCCGCTCGTCCTCATCGCGGGCAATGCCGTGCTCTTCGCGCTGTTCTTCGTCTGGCCGGCGGTGATCGGGCTCGTCTACTCCTTCACGAACTACACGGGCATCGGGGCGTTCCAGTTCGTCGGACTGGACAACTACAGCAACCTGTTCGGGGACTCCACCTTCTTCGACGCGCTGACCCGGACGCTGCTGTACACCGTGCTCTTCGTTCCGCTGAACTTCGTGTTGTCGCTGCTCATCGCCAATGTGCTGGTGAGCAAGCACGCCAAGGGCGTGTCGGTCGCCCGCGTCTTCTTCTTCATCCCGTGGCTTCTGTCGCCCATCGTCGTGGGTGTCCTGTGGCGGTGGCTGTTCGGTGAGAACTTCGGACTGGTCAACCACGTCATCGAGAAGCTCGGCGGAAGTGCCGTTCCGTGGCAGTCGAACGCGGACCTGTCGCTGATCGTGGTGGTGGTGGCGGCATCCTGGGCCTGGACGGGCTTCTCCATGCTGCTGTTCATCGCGGCGATCAAGAACGTACCGGTGTCGTACTACGAGGCGGCCGCGCTCGACGGCGCCGGTCCGTGGCGCCAGTTCATCAGCATCACACTGCCGAGCATCGCGCCCACGTCCTTCATCGTCATCCTGCTCAACACGATCCACGGGATGAAGGAGTACCCGCTGTTCGCCTCCCTCAACAACGGCGGACCCGGAACGTCGAACAACCTGCTTGTGCAGTACATCTACCAGACCGGCTTCAAGTCGGGCCAGATCGGCTACGCGAGCGCCGCGTCGTTCGTGCTCATGCTCATCCTGATGGCCGTCGCGGTCATCCAGCTGATGGTCAACCGGCGGGTGGAGAACCGATGACAACCACAGACATGCCAAGCAAGGTCGACGCCGGGCCCGGACGGGCTGTTCCCAAGAAGCGGCCCGGGGCTGCCAGCGGCGGGCTTCGGCGCGCGGTGCCCGCGACGACACTGCTGTGGGTCCTGGCGGCCATCTACGGGTTTCCGGTGCTGTGGTTCGTCCTCAGCTCGTTCAAGCCGGCGGGAGACCTGTTCTCCTCGCTGTCGCTGTTTCCGGACGACCCAACCCTGTCGGGCTACAAGGCAGCGTGGGACGGCGCCAACTTCTCCCAGTACTTCATCAACACGGCCATCGTGTGTGTGATCGCGACGATCCTCACGGTGGGGGTCAGCTGCTGCACGGGGTACGCGCTGGCCAAGTACGACAACACGTGGCTCAAGGTCTTCTTCGTCGGCATCCTGGCCACCACGATGCTGCCGGGCGAGGTCATGCTCGCCCCGCAGTTCCTGGTGGTCCGCGACCTGGGCCTGTACAACTCGCTCACCGGCATCATCGTCCCGGCCTTGCTCACCGCGACCGGATGCTTCATGTTCCGCCAGTTCTTCCTGACGGTCCCCGACGAGCTCATCGAGGCCGCCCGCATCGACGGGGCGCGTGAACTGTCGATCTTCCTGCGGATCATGGTGCCGATCTCCCGGCCCATCATGCTGACCCTCGCCATCCTGTCGTTCCAGTGGCGATGGAACGACTACATCTTCCCGCTGCTGATGCTCAACGACCCCAACAAGTTCACCGTGCAGATCGGCATCCAGAGCCTCGTCGGCGCGCAGAACATCAACTGGTCGGTGGTGCTCGGCGGCTCGGTCATCACCATGATTCCGCTGATCGTCGTCTTCCTGGTGTTCCAGCGCTACGTCATGAACGCCGACATCAACGCCGGACTGAAGGACTGATCTTGCCCACCCCGCTCGACCACGAGTTCGTCCGCGCGGTGGCCCGCGCCGCCGACCGGTCGGTCGCCCCCCTGGCGGCCGGCCCCGACGAGGAACCCGCCGGTCTGCACCACCGCGCTCTGGCGCGCCGGGTGAAGACCCTCGTCGCGGTGTACCGGTCACCGGACTCGGCACTGCACGGCAGCGGACAGGCCGTCGCCGCGGCGATGACCCACCTCCGCGCCCTGCGGGCCGCGCAGACACCCACCGGCCTCTTCGCCGGCGGCGACAACGTGCAGTCACCGCCGGACTCCGGGTTCACCGTCAACGACGTGTGCGACGCGCACCTCCTCGCCGCGGGCGCGGGGCCGGAACTGCACGACGTGACGGCGGCGCTCGCCGAGATCGCCGGCGCCGCCGCCCACAGCCTCCTGACCGGTGGGGTGCACACCCCGAACCACCGCTGGGAGCTGTCCGCGGCGCTGGCCCGGCTGCACCGTTCGTTCCCCGACGACCGGCTGCTCGCCCGCATCGAGGAGTGGCTCTCCGAAGGCGTCGACATCGACGCGGAGGGCCTGTACTCGGAACGGAGCGCCAACTACGCGGCCCATGTGTCCAACCCTTCGCTGCTGCTGCTGGCCGACGTACTCGGCCGCACCGACCTGCGGGACGCCGTCGAACACAATCTCGCCACCACCCTGGACCTCATCAGGCCGGACGGATCGGTCGAGACCGTCCTCTCACGACGGCAGGACCAGCAGCACCCGTTCCCGCTGGCGCCCTACCTGCCGCACTACCGGCTGCTCGCGATCCGCACCGGCCGGGGCGACTTCGCCCGGGCGGCGCGGCTGGCCGCCGGCGGCGGCATCGACGACCCCGACCTGCTCGCCGAGACTCTCCTCACCCCGGACCTGTGCCGCGTCCTGCCTGCATCGGCCGCGGAGACCCTTCCACGCGACCGGTACATCTCCACCGCGCGCCTCGCCGCACGCGCCTCGGCCACCGCGCACACGGTGGTGTACGGCGGCTCGGACGTGCCCGAGCACCGGCGCATCCGCTCGGGCCTCGCCTGCAATCCCACCTTCCTGCGCCTGTTCGCCGGTGACGCGGTCCTCGACGCGGTCCGTCTCTCACGGGGCTTCTTCGACCTGGGCCCGTTCCGTGCCGCCGGCATGGAACAGCTCGCCGACGACCGGTACCGGCTCACCGAAACCCTCACGGCGTCCTACTATCAGCCGCTGCCGAAGGACGAGAGGCGGGACGACGGCGTCTACCGGCTGGTGGACGACGGACGCTTCTCGGCCTCGATGGCCTTCCCGGACCGGCCCCGGGACGAGGTCTCCCACACGACCCGCGTCGAGGTGGACCTGAGGGACGACGGTGCCGACCTGCGGATCGACATCAGCGGACCGCGGGTGCCCTGGGCCCTCGAACTGACCTTCCGGCCGGGTGGAGTGCCGGAGGGAGCCGTACCGGTCGGCGACGGGCGCTGGTGCCTGACGACCGGGCCGATGACCTACCGGGCCGGTGACGACGAGATCCGGATCGAGGCCGACGTCGAGGCGGGCGAACCGCTGGCCGGGCCGGACCGGAGCGACGTACTGCGGTACGACCCCGGGCAGGACTACACCGTGGTGGGCGGCACCGACGCGACGACCGGGAACCGTGTCTACATCGGTGGACTCGGCCCGCACACCCTGACCGTCGCACTGCGCGCCCGCCGGCCCGGCCCGGGCATCACAGGGGCAGACCGACCAGACCCCACCCGCGCCGTTCGGTCTCGGTGACCACCACGCCCCACTCCCGCAGCAGCACAGAGAACTCGTCGAAGTTCTCGATCCACCGCCCGGGGCACGCTGCATGGGTGCCGTACGGCTCGCGCAGGCCCTCCAGCAGGGGTTCGGCGCGTGCCCAGCGCCCGGCCAGTGCGGACACGGTCGCGGGCGGGCAGGCGAGCAGCAGCCGGGGGTGCCAGGGGTCGGTGTTCGCGGGGAACAGCCCCGGGACCGAGGTGTCCTCGGTGTCCCAGATCAGGTCCCGCAGGAACGCGTCCAGGTGCTCACGCGTTTCCGGGGCGGCATGCTCCCGTACGTCCTCCCACGCCTGCCCCGCCCAGAAGTGGGGCTTGTAGGAGCCGGGGGTGCTGTGAAACTCGTACCGGCCGCACCAGGGGACGTTCGGCGCGGCGGGCCACACCCAGCCGCGCCGCGGCTCCGCGTACAGGTCGAGCTCGTCCTCGGGCAGCGCGGCATCCTCGAGCAGCGCGTACCGCTCCTCGAACGGCGTCCGCTCGAGGCGTTCCCAGTCGACCGCCAGCACCGTGATGTCCAAGCCCATGGTCACGCCTCCACGCGCGGCAGCGCCGACTCCGGCACCACCAGGTCGGCCCGTCCCCGGGTCGCGGCGACCAGCTCGGCGTTGGGCTGATCCGAGCGCGACACCCACGCCACCGCCTCCTCGTGGGACTTTCCGAACCGCTCGTGCCGGGCGACGAGCCGGCGGACGCGCTCCCGCTCGGGGAATTCGCAGAACCACACCTCGTCGAGCCGGTGCCGGACCCGGGCCCAGGCGCCGGTGTCCAGGAGCAGGTAGTTGCCCTCGGTGACGACCAGCCGGGCCGACGGCGGCACCGGGATCGCCCCCGCGAGCGGCTGTTCCACGACGCGTTCGAAGCCGGGCGCGTACACGACGTCCTCGTGTCTCTCCTCGCGCAGCCGCCCCAGCAGCGCCGCGTACCCGGCCGCGTCGAACGTGTCGGGCGCGCCCTTGCGGTCCCTGCGGCCGAGCCGCTCAAGTTCCGCGTCGGCGAGGTGGAAGCCGTCCATGGGGACGTGCGCGACCCAGGGTTCGCCGGAGCCGTTCAGTTCCCGGACCAGATGCTCGGCGAGTGTCGACTTGCCCGCGCCGGGGCTGCCGGCGATGCCGAGGATCGCGCGCCGGCCGTCCCGGGGCAGGGCGCGGGCGCGTTGGACGAGGTCGTCGAAGGTGAGCGGCACACCGGAGAGTGTGTCACCCCGTGCCAGGGCCGTCCGGGGCGCTTATGTGGCGTGCGCCACTCACTGGACGTCTCCGGGCGGGGAACCGTTCTTGTATGACGCAGCTCGGTCTACCCGAAGACATCCACGCCTGCCTCTTCGATCTCGACGGTGTCGTCACCAAGACGGCCGTCGTGCACGCGGCCGCCTGGAAGGAGATGTTCGACGCCTTCCTGCGCGAGCGCGACGGCGAGGGCTTCCGGCCGTTCGACGCGGCGTCCGACTACGACGAGTACGTCGACGGACGGCCACGCGCCGACGGCGTGCGTACGTTCCTCGCCTCCCGGGGCATCGACCTGCCCGACGGAGACCCTGACGACCCACCGGGCGCGCGGACCGTGCACGGGCTCGGCAACCGCAAGAACGAGCTGGTCCTGGCGAAGATCCGCACCGACGGAGTCGAGGCCTACGACGGCACCCTGCGCTATCTGGAGGCCGTCCGCGCCCACGGCCTGAGCACCGCCGTCGTTTCGTCCAGCGCCAACTGCCGGGACGTGCTGCGGGCGATCGGCGCCGAGCACTTCTTCGACGTACGGATCGACGGTGTGGTCGCCGCCGAGCGCGAGCTGCCCGGCAAGCCCCGCCCCGACACGTTCCTGGCCGCCGCCGAGGACCTGGGCATCGAACCGGCCGCGGCCGCCGTCTTCGAGGACGCCCTGGCCGGCATGGACGCGGGCCGGGCGGGCCGCTTCGGGTACGTCGTCGGCGTCGACCGCGGCGGACAGACCGACGCGCTCTACAAGCACGGCGCCGACGTGGTGGTGAAGGACCTCGACGAGCTGGGAGGCCGGGAGTGATCGAGCAGCGGGCGTACGCCGTCGAGCCGTGGACCGTGCGCGAGACGGAACTCAACCTCGACGTCCTGGCACAGAGCGAGTCCGTGTTCGCCCTGTCCAACGGCCACATCGGCTGGCGCGGCAACCTCGACGAGGGCGAACCGCACGGCCTGCCCGGCTCCTATCTCAACGGCGTCCACGAACTGCACCCGCTGCCCTACGCCGAGGCCGGCTACGGCTACCCGGAATCCGGCCAGACGTCCATCAACGTCACCAACGGCAAGGTGTTGCGCCTCCTGGTCGACGACGAGCCGTTCGACCTGCGCTACGGACGGCTCGTCACTCATGAGCGGACCCTGGACCTCAGGCGGGGCGTGCTGGAACGGGTCTGCGAGTGGACCTCCCCGGCCGGCTCCACCGTCCGTGTGCGCTCCACGCGGCTGGTGTCCCTGACCCAGCGGGCGATCGCCGCCGTGGCGTACGAGGTGGAGCCCGTCGACAGCCGTACCCGCGTCGTCGTCCAGTCGGAGCTGGTCACCAACGAGAGCCTGCCCGAGCCGGACGGCGACCCGCGCGCCGCCAAGGCCCTGAAGTCGCCGCTCCAACCGGAGGAGGACCTCGCCTCGGGCAGCCGGCTGCGCCTGGTCCACCGCACCCGGCGCAGCGGCCTCAGGGTCGCCGTGGCCGCCGATCACGTCGTCACCGGCCCCGAACGGACCACGACAAGCAGCGAGAGCAACGTGGACGTGGCCCGGTTGACCGTCACCTCCGTGCTGGAGCCGGGGGAGCGGCTGCGCGTGGAGAAGCTGGTCGCGCACGGCTGGTCCGGCGTCCGCTCCCGGCCCGCGATGAGCGACCAGGTCGAGGCGGCGCTGGCGGCGGCCGCGCAGAGCGGCTGGCGGGGGCTGCTGGAGGACCAGCGGTCCTACCTCGACGACTTCTGGGGCCGTGCCGACGTCGAGATCGACGGCGACGAGGAGATCCAGCAGGCCGTCCGCTTCGCGCTCTTCCATGTCTTGCAGGCCGGCGCCCGCGCCGAACAGCGCGCCATACCCGCCAAGGGGCTCACCGGCTCCGGCTACGACGGCCACGCCTTCTGGGACACCGAGGCGTTCGTCCTGCCCCTGCTGACCTACACCGCCCCACAGGCCGCCGCCGAGGAACTGCGCTGGCGCCTCGACACCCTGCCGGCCGCCCGGGAGCGCGCGGCCCAACTCGGCCTCAGCGGCGCCGCTTTCCCCTGGCGCACCATCGAGGGTTCGGAAGGCTCCGCCTACTGGCCGGCCGGCACGGCCGCCTTCCATGTGGGCGCCGACATCGCGGACGCCGTCGTGCGTTACGTGGCGGTCACCGGCGACGAGAGGTTCGAACGCGAGGTCGGCGTGGAGCTGCTGGTGGAGACCGCCCGGCTGTGGCGCTCTCTCGGCCACCACGACGACCGGGGGGCCTTCCACATCGACGGCGTCACCGGACCGGACGAGTACAGCGCGATCGCCGACGACAACACGTACACCAACCTCATGGCCCGGGCGAACCTGCTGGCCGCCGCCGACGCCTGCAAACGCCACCCCGACGAGGCGGCCCGGCTCGGCGCCGACGAGGAGGAGAGCGCCGCCTGGCGGGACGCCGCAGAGGCCATGCACGTCCCCTACAACGAGGAACTCGGTGTGCACGAACAGCACGCCGGCTTCACCCGCTTCCAGCGCTGGGACTTCGCGCGCACGGGCCCGGACCAGTACCCGCTGATGCTCCACTTCCCCTACTTCGACCTGTACCGCAAGCAGGTGATCAAGCAGGCGGACCTGGTGCTGGCGATGTACATGTGTGGCAGCTATTTCGAGGAGTCCTTCGACGGCGACGCCGAGGAGCAGATCGCCCGCAACTTCGCCTACTACGAGCCGCTGACCGTGCGGGACTCCTCCCTGTCGGCGTGCGTCCAGGCCGTCATGGCCGCCCGGGCGGGCCATCTGGACCTGGCCTACGCCTACACGGCCGAGGCCGCGCTGATGGACCTGGGGGACCTGGAGCACAACACCCGCGACGGACTGCACATCGCCTCGCTGGCCGGTACCTGGATGGCGCTGGTCGCCGGGTTCGGCGGCATGCGGTGCGCCGACGGGACCCTTCGGTTCGCGCCGCGGCTGCCCGAGCGGTTCAGCCGGCTGGCCTTCACGGTGGGGTTCCTCGGCCGGTGCCTGCGCGTGGAGCTGGCCGCCGACCGCGCCACCTACACCCTGAGCTCCGGCCCGCCCTTGACGCTCCATCACCACGGCACCGAGCTGACGGTGAGTGAGGACGCCCCGGTGACCCGGACCGTGCCTCCGCTGACACCACGTCCGGCCCCGAGCCAGCCGCCGCACCGGGCCCCCAACACCCGCTGACGCTCACTTCGCGTCAGGCACTTGGCCGTATTCCGCCCTGCGTTCCTCTACCCCGCGGGTTAGTTTGTCCATGTTTGTCAAGTTTTAGGACAATAGGACAAGGGGCGGAACATGACCGACGGCTCGAACGCCATCCTGGTTCGCAGGCGAAGACGCGAACAGACGGCCGGGCCGGGCTCGCCCCGCGGAGCCCGGGGGAACCGGGCCCTGGCCCTGGTGGCGGCCCTCTTCACGCTGGCTCAACTCGCCCTGGTCCGGCCCGTGCTGGGTCTCGGCTGGGACGAGATCGTCTACGTCAGCCAGGTTACCCCCGACACCCCCGCGGCCTTCTTCAGCGCCCCGCGCTCCCGGGGTGTCTCGCTGCTCGTGGCGCCCGTGGCGTCCTGGTCGACGTCGGTCCCGCTGCTGCGCGTCTACCTCGCCCTGCTGTCCGGCCTCGGCCTCTACCTGGCCCTGCGCACCTGGCGGGGCATGTTCCCGACCCGTGTCCTGGTCGTCGGCGGCGCCCTCTTCGCCTCCTTGTGGGTGACCCTCTTCTACGGTCCGCAGGCCATGCCCAACTACTGGGTCGCGATCGGCGCCCTGATCTGCGCGGGCTGCTTCCTGCGCGCCCGGCATGAACATTCCGCCCGGGCGGCCCTGTGGGGGGTCGCCGCCGGCGCCGCGCTCATGGCGTGGATGCGGCCCACCGACGCGGTCTACGTGACCGTGCCGCTGCTCGTCCTCGCACTGGCGCGCCGCCACCGGCGCCTGCTCCTCGCCCTCCTCGCGGGCCTCGCCGCGGGCGCCGTCCCATGGGTGATCGAGGCCTACGTCGGCCACGGCGGCCTGGGGGAGCGCCTGTCGGAGGCCTCGCGCATCCAGGGCGGCCTGGGCTGGTACTTCGCGGTCGACGACCAGCTGCGCAGCCTCGGCGGCCGGGCCCTGTGCCGGCCGTGCACCGGGTCGATGCCCAACCCCCTGGTCCTCATCTGGTGGTTCGTCCTGCCCGTACTGGCCGGCCTCGGACTGCTCGTCGCGGCCCGGGCACGGCGCCTGGGGCGGACCCTCGTCCCGCTGGCCTGCGCCGCCACGGCCGCTCTGCCGTACCTCTTCATGATCGGCTACGCGGCGCCCCGCTTCCTCACACCCGCCTACGCCCTGCTCGCGATCCCGGTCGCCGACGCCCTGTGGCACCTGGTCAGGACCCCGCGCGGGACATGGCGGCCGGTGGCCGCCACGCTGGTCGCGCTCGGGCTGGCCGGACACCTGGCGGCGCAGCTCGCCGTCCTGAACGGCGCCGTGTCCCGCAACACCGAGAACCGCCGCGACTGGGACCGCACCGCCGACGCCCTGCACCGCCTCGGCGTCCGCCCGCCCTGCCTGCTCACCGGCCACGAGGCCATCCCGATCGGCTACTACACGGGCTGCTCCTCGGGCGCGACCTCCGGCAACAACGAGAACACCACCGCGGGCGCCATCCTGCGCACCGCGGACCGTCTTCCGGTCGCCCACATCGCACCGGCCGACGGCACCCCGCCCCGCTATGCCCGCACCTGGCCCGTCCACCGGATCTCGGACCTGGACGTCCGTGTCGCACCGCGGCCGTGGCGGGACGGCCCCTGACGGACCGCCGAGCACCCGCCGGATCCGTGGTGCGGCAGGACGCGGCGGCGGCCGCCGATGTTACGAGCCCGCCTATCGGGAAACGCGGAACGGGCACCTGAGACCGACGAGTCGCCGCAGCGCGCGACAGGGAGGCAGAAGTGATGGGCACGGAACCGATGCGCCCCGAACCGATGGCGGACGACGCGTACCAGCCCACCGGGACCAACGAGGAGCAGGCGGACGCCGCACCGCTGGATCTGCAGGACGCCGTCGACGAACGGACCTACGACGACACCCTCGACGAGGGCTACTCCCCGCCGGAGAAGCCGCTCGGCGTGACCAAGAGCGGCACCACCGCCGCCGAGCAGCACGAGGGCGAGACCCTCGACGAGCGGCTGTCCCAGGAGGTCCCCGACGTGTCGGCCGGACCGGCCCGGGACGACGTGGGCGACAGCCCCGACAGCGACGGCGAACCGGTGGACCCGGAGGCGGGCACCGCCCGAGCCGGCCGCCTGGTCGCCCCGGACGAGGGCGCCCACGCCGACACCACGAAGGAGACCGTCGCGACCGACGTCGGCATCGACGGCGGAGCGGCCGGCGCTGAGGAGGCCGCCGTGCACGTGGTGGAGGACGACAGCACCCTGCCCGGGGACGACGACAGGGCGTGAACCACCCGCGGCCGGGAGCTTCGCCCCCTCGGCGTCCGCCGAGGGGGCTGTCGGCTACGGCAGCAGCTTCTCGAGCGCGGCGGGCCCCTCGGCCGCCAGTTTGCGCCTGGCCCATTCGAGGTTGTGCGGGGTGAGGTCCTTGCCCGAGGCGAGGACAAGGTCCTCCGGCGACACGTCGGTGCCGGTGCGGGCGTGGAGCAGGCGGTCCGGGGTGGCGCGGTCCTCGGGCGGCCGGGACGCGTGGGGCTGTGACGTCGACATGTTCTCTGCTCCTAGGGTCCGGATCGCTGGTGCGGCCCCGGTGCTGAAAAACGGGTCCGTTATCACCATTCCCCGCGGGAGCGCGGCGTGCATCCGGAGGGCGTGGATCAGGCCCTGGGAGACCCTTGCCCCCGTTCGGACGCCCACCGATGTCGCGGCGCCGCACCCCGGGCGACGGTGGAGACACGTGTCCCCTCCGAATGACAGGAGCTCTCCCATGCGCACACGTGTGACCGCCGCGTTCGGCCTGGCCTGCGCCGCCCTGCTGGCCTGTGCCGGCACGGCCAGCGCCGACGCGGAGGCCGAGGCCATCGCCGTAGGCAGCCCCGGCTTCCTTTCCGGCAACGTCGTACAGATCCCCATCGACATCGATGCCAATATCTGCGGCAACTCGGTCAACTTCATCGGCGCGTTCAACCCCGCCATCGGCAACAAGTGCTCGATCAAGGACTGATCCACCGGTCGTACGGCCCGCCGGGGGGGGGGGGGGGGGGCGCCCCCCCCCCCGCCCGCGCCCCCCCCCGCCGGCCGCCGTCAGGGCCCGTTCTCCCGACCGGGCGCGAGCACGAGCATCGTGACGTCGTCCCGTACGTCCGGGCAGTGCCGGACGAGGTCGGCCCACACCCGCTCGGCCAGGGCGGCCGGCTCCTCCTCGGCGAAGCCCGGCAGCCGCTCCGCCAGCGGGTAGAACACCCCGTCGGCGTCCCTGGCCTCGGTGACCCCGTCGGACGCGAGAAAGAGCCGGTCACCGGCGCGCAGCCGAACCGAGACGACCCGGGGCGCAGTCGCCTCGGCGAGGCCGAGACCGAGCGGTGTGCACGGCTCGATGTCCAGCTCGACGGCGCGCCCGTCGCGAAGAAGCAGCGGGCCGGACTGCCCGCACGCCACGATCCGCACCACACTCGCGTCGGCGGAGAAGCCGAGCAGCACCGCCGTCGCGAACAACTCGGCGTGCGGCTCGCCCGCCGAGTCCGTCACCAGCCTCCGGTCGAGCCGGGCCGCCACCGCCTCCGGATCCGGCTGGTCCAGCACCGCCTCCCGGAAGGCCCCCAGCAGCGACGCGACCGTGGCGACGGCGGAAAGACCGTGTCCCTGGACATCGCCCATGACCGCCCGTACGCCGTAGGGGCCCGCCCGTACGTCGAAGAAGTCGCCCCCGACCAGCGTCCCGCTCTGCGCGGCCCGGTACAGCCCCGCGCACCGCACCGGCCCGACCCGCTCCCGCAGCGGCGGCACGACGGCCTGCTGCGCGGCCTCGGCGACGGCCCGTTCGGTGACCAGCTGGGCGTCACGCCGGCTGCGGACGAACGACAGCAGCACGCTCAGCACCGCCACGAAGCACACGGTCAGTAAATCGGTGCTGCCGGGGTCATTGAGGCTGAAGACCGGGATGGTCAGCACGACCACCACCAGCGCCCCCAGCACCGCCGTCGCCGCCGGTCCGTGCGCGAGCACGGCCAGTGGCGGAATGGCGCCCAGCAGGAAGCCGATGTCGAGCGGCTCCGGACTGATCAGCTCCGCCGCGCACACGCCCGCCAGCAGCGCGGACGGCAGCACCCGCGCCCAGCCCGGCGGGGGCGCGCCGCGCAGCCAGCCGCGCCGGTCCCGGTCCCGGCGCGGCAGCCGGTCGCGCACACTGCTCACACCACCACGCTGCTACGCCCGACCGGGCGCCGCACGCCGACACCGGCGCCGGCCAGACGGGCTGGAGCGTCGGCCGGGCGCAGTCGTCGGTCAGGCCGGAGGGCCCCTCGAGCCGGGCCGGGAATTCGATGGACGGTCCGTCGGCGGCCCCGTAGTCTGTGGCGCGCCACGCCCCGAGACCCGTGGAAGGAGGGCAGAACCGTGCAGTTCACACCGTTCCAGCGCTCCCTTGCCCTCGTCCCCGGCGTGTCTCGACCGACCTGACCGGGAGCGCTCCTCGCAGCATGCTTCCCGGAGGAAGTCCATGACCGACGTGGTCATCCGCGCGCTCGACGCGAGCGCCGCCGATCTCTTCGACACCCTGCCCGACCCGCTGGGCGCCCGCGAGGGCCACCGGCTGACCCGGCACCGCCCCGACTGGAAACGGGTGGCCCTGCGCGACGGCAGGGTCGTCGCCCGCGGTGCCTGGTGGGGCGGCCCCGACGACACCGAGCCCGTCAACCTCAACTGGTTCGACGTGGCGGAAGGCGAGGAGGAAGCGGGCGCCGCACTCCTGCGCTCCGCGCCCTGGCAGGTGGAACTCGAACTGAACCTCCCCGCCGGGTGGCGCGACGTCCCCGCCCTGCGCACCGCCGCCGAGACCCGCTTCACCGCCGCGCGCAAGGCCGGCTACGACCTCCTGGTCGAACGCCTGCTGTACCGGTGGACCCCCGAGCACGGCCTGCCCGGACGGCCCGGGCGCCTGGTGTTCCGCGCCGAACCGGACGACGCCGTGTTCTTCGACGCGCTGCGCCGGATCCACTCCGCCACCCTGGACGTCCACGCGCTGAGGGCCATCGAGGAGGGCGGACTCGACCGGGCGGCGCAGGAGGAACTCGACTTCTTCCACTGGTGCCCCTCGCCACGCGAGTGGTGGCAGGTCGCGTACACACCGCGGGGCGAGCCGGCCGGCATCCACATCCCGGCCCACAACCCGTCGGGTCCGTGCATCGGCTTCATCGGGGTCCTGCCCGAACAGCGCGGCCACGGCTACGCCTACGACCTCCTGGCCGAGTGCACCCACTTCCTGGTCGAAGAGGGCGCGGAGTTCGTCGCCGCCGCCACGGACCAGGGCAACTTCCCCATGGCGGCGAATTTCGCGAGGGCCGGTTTCCCGGTGGTCAGGGAGCGGCTCAACTTTCAACTTCTGCGGGCAGAGACCGGAAGGTGACAACCTGTCGGATGCGGCTCGCTCACGCTGAGACGTACCGGAACTCCGGGCCGTAGGTTTGGCCGGTGCCGCCGGGCAGTGGACGGTCCATCAGAGTCGGAGCGCTCTGCTGGAGGCTGAACATCTGGCCCACGGCCTTGTTCAGCAGCTCTTTGGCCTTCGCCGGCAGATCTGCCTGCCAGGCGGCTTCCAGGAGCCGCAGCATCTCGCTGTAGGCAAGGTTGCACTCGTCGAGGAGTCGTCTCGTGTCGGCGTCGGGCGCCGACGCGCCCGTCGTTCCCCAGCCCCCGGACGGCACGGTGGCCATGGGACGGCAGTTGGGCATGGGAATCTGGTCGCCGACGAACTCCCACCGGTCCGGGTTCACGGCCGTCCTGACGAGCTTGCGGCCGTGGTAGATCTCGCGGAAGACATAGAAGTGGGCCAACTCGCCGGCGTCTCCGGGGTGGGGATTCTCCGGTGACGCCGAGGTGCCCTCGCCCTGTTCCTTGATCACGGCGATGGCTGCCTCGGCGTCCGCGAGGGATCGGATGGCCACAATGCTGTTGCCCTGGCCGTGGTGTGCCATGTTCCTGGTCAGCTGGTGAGCACCGGTGATCAGCTCCGGATGCTCCCTGAACGCTGCCAGGACGGCGCTGTAGAAGGCCCCGATCGAGGTGTCCGTCGCGGCTTTCGCGATCGGGTGGTCGGGTTCCTCGATGCGCGCGTACATGTCCAGCGAACTCTTGGTCAGGCCTCTCAGGGAGACGGTCAGGTCCGGTCGGACACCGCCGGGCAGCGGTCCCGGGTACGTCGGAACCGTCCTCTCCTCCGCGAGGCGGGGGACGCCGTCGATGGTGGTCAGGAGATTGCCGGCAAGGCCCATATGCGACATTTCGTCAAAGACGATCTCCCGAATGGCGTTGAAGACGCCCTCATCGTGGACCGGGTCCTTGATCGACCACAGACCGCACAAGTAGGGCGGGAGTGTGGCGAGTTCCAGGAGGACGGCTTGCTGCAAAGCTTCCCGCAACCACGCCGCATCGCGTCGCTCGACGGGCTCTTGCATCAATTGGACGATCCTGTTGCTCCGGTAGTCGACAAGCGCAGTCACGGAAGGCCCCTTTCGTGCGCTGTTCAAGCATCTCGGCGAAAGCCCTTTTCATCGTATGTCGCACAGCCGCACGTGCCTCGCTGAAGCGCAACTCCACGGGTGGCGCACATCGGCATGCAGGTGCACGCTGAAACGGGGGATGCAAGTCTGTGAAAGCCCTCCGGTGGATTATTGAGGAGGGAATCAAAAATGGCCGAGATTTCATGAAGGCTCAACAAAGCGACCCCAGTTCGCTTATGGAAAGGGCCGCGAGGTGCAATTCGACCGTCCCCTTCGAGGGTTACAGCCGCGAGGACGGGAACATCCCGGGGAACATCGTGGTGGTGGTGTCCGACGATCCGTCTACTCGTTCGCCAAGTCCGACATCATGGAACGGGAGCAGCTCGGCGAGGACCGCGTCTGGGTGTGGGTGAGGGCAGGAGCAACAGCCTTCCGGATGAGCCGGATACGCGCCGGCGAACCCCAGGATCCCTTCATGGTCGCCATGGAGAACATCGCACCGCCGACCTCCCCCCCCCACCTGGCAGGGGAGCCGACCGCCGCGAGCGGATCGGTGACCGCCGAGCAGATGGAGCACATTGCCCCTCCGCCGACCGAGGAACTGGAGGGCGCCCCGGTGCGCACGAGTCATACACCGATGCACCACACGGGATGGTGGGTCGTATACCAGCTCAACGAATCGGTCTACTGGGGCGGCCACGTGCTGCTGCTGGACACCGACACGTGGAGGTACTATGGATCCGGATATTACGGCACCTGGAACCAGTACCTCTACCAGTGGTGAACTGTTACAAGCCGACTCCGTAGCGGTTCGGAGCGTCGGCCGGAATGCCGCTCGACGCGCTGTCGCGCGAGGTGCAGGTAATGAGTAATTCTCCGGTGACTTCTCTGGCAGCTTGTTCGTCCGAACCTGGTCGGCTCGATCTCTTCTTCGGTGTCCAGGACGGCAGCGTTTGGCACAAGGTGTTCGACGGTTCGTGGCGAACCCGGCAGCCGCTCGGCCGTCCCTGGCCGGCCTCGGGGTCCTCTCACGGCGACTGGCTGTCCGCGGTGTCCACGGCCGACGGCCGGATCGAGTTGTTCGCCCTCGACGACGGACGTCATGTGTGGCGCCGGCGCCTGGCGGACGGTTGCTGGGAGGACGACTGGTCCTATCTCGGGCCGCTCGCCGGAGACACCCCGGTCGACAGCTTCACGGTGGTGGCGGCGGCCGAACCGGAGGATCTGCGCCTGGTCTTCGGTCGGAGCGAGCCCGGCGGTGAGACGGCCGGTCTCCTGGTAGCCGGTGAGGAAGCCGCGTGGCACTCCGCCCTGGGCAGCGCACGACGCTTGCAGGCCGTCGCCGTGGCGCCCGGCGAGTTCGACCTCTACCTGGCTGATGTCCTAGGTCAGCGGTACCTGCGGCAGCGTTTCTCGGGCGGTCGGCCCACGGAGCGGGCGGATCTGGGCCGGCCGCCCGAGGAAAGCATTTCGACCGGTTTCGCGGTGGCGGGCCGGGACTTCTTCGCCGCGGGCCAGGAGGGACTGTGGCACCGGGGGCCGGAAGACCCGCCGGTGTGGGAGAACCTGGGCGGCGACCTCACGGCGAGCGCCGGCGCCTCCCCCCAGGTCACCGCGGTGTCCCGGGGCGGCGTCACCGACGTGTTCGCCCTCTGGGCGGGTACGGCGGTGCTGCACCGCTCCCTCGGCCATGCCCGTTCGGGATGGCGGCTCGTCGACGTGTGGGACGCGGGCACGGACGGACACCGGGTGCTGCGCCCGCAGGACCTGGTGACCCTGACGGTGCGCGGTGCCGGCCTGAGCAAGCGCGTACGGCCGGACGGTGAGGTCGAGTTGGCGGCCGGCGGCACCGGGGGACTGCTGATCGTGGACTTCCCGCCGCAGCACATCGCCGAGTCCGCGCTTGGCTCGGGGACGTCGCGCCAGGCCTACCTGGCCGGCTCCTCGCGCCTGTGCTTCGCCCTCCGCCAGGGGAAGGTGGTCCTCTCCGCCGAGGGACTGCTCGACGCCATGCAGCGGCTGACGCTGGTCACCGACCCGGCCTTCACCGGGCAGGAGGTGAGCAGGATCGAGCTGCCGTGGCGGCTGCTGTCGGCGCTTCGGCAAGGCACCACGTGCGTGCACCGGACGAAGCCCGCTACGGGTGCTGCTGGTGTCACCGAACTGTGGCACAGCAGACTCATCGCGGAGGGCTCCGGACCCTTGGTCCTACGGCCCCGCGCGGCAGTGCCCGAGCCGACCGGTGGCGCCCCGGACACCCCGCTGCACGGATGGGTGGAGCAGATCGCGGCCGCGGGGGCCGGGAACCCCGGCCGGCCCGTCGAGGTCGATCAGCTGATGCTGAGCGCGTACGGCGCCTGGTTCGCCGCGTCCGGGCGCTGGCCCGAACTGTCGTGGAGTCATGGGGCGGCGATGGGCCGGGACTACCACGTCGAGATAGTCAAACAGGGCACCCTGTTCCCCTTCGGGCACCGTGCCGCGTACGTGCGGCTGGTGGAACGGCGCTTCGAACAGGGCGGGGAGCCCCTCGCGGCCCTGCGCAAACGGGAGCTCCTGGTGGTCACCGAGCCGGGTCGGCCGTACGGCATCGGGGGCGGCGGCCGCCACGAGCGGGCGTTCCCCTTCCAGTACGTCACGCTCGACCCGACGCGGGTCACCGAGCTGGACACGCCGTCCTGGATCGGGGGGTGGGGCTTCTGGCCGACCCAGGAGGGCACCGACGTCCGGTTCACGGCCATGGCCGACGCAGGGGCGGAGACCGTCTCGCTGCGGCTGCCGCTGCTGTTCGTCGGGGCCACCGGGAGCGGTGGGCCCAGCGCCGCGACGCTGGACGCCGAGTACGCGGCAGGCCCGCGGGCAGCCGGACAGCGCGCCATGGGACGTCCCACCGCGGAGGTCGGCCGGCGCATACCCCTCGCCATGCGGACGGCGACCGAGGCGCTGCCGGGCGCGGTGCAGGAGGTGCAGTCCATGGCCTTCGGAGGGGTCGGTGTGCCGCCCGGCCCGGGCGGGGTGGGTTTCTACCCGACGGTGACCCAGTTGGCGGTCGGACTGCCGGCGGTGCGACAGTTGATCGGTCCCATACCACCGGTTCCGGCGAAGTTCTCTCGCCCGTTCCTCGAGGCGTCGCCCGGTTCCACGCCGCCCGACGCCATACTCGACCTGCTGGAAGCCAAGAGGCTGGACTTCGGCTCGGCGGGCGAACGCGCGGGTCTCCTGGCGGCACCCAAGATGACGGTCAATCAGGTCTCCCGGGAACTGGGCCCCGTTGTCGGCGGCGCGATCGTCAACCCACGGGATCTGTTCGACCAGGACGCCACGCTGTTCGGAATCGTCCCCCTGCGTGACGTCATCGACCGGGTCACGGGCAAACCGAAGATCGTGTGGAGCCGGTCGGGCGGCACCGCGTCCGCGACGCTGACCTGGTCCGAGGGACTGAGCCGGGACGTCGCGCCGTTCTACCACAGCCTGAATTCCTCGATCCTGCTGACGGTGGAGTCCCAGCTCGTCGCGGGGCGTCCTGTATCGCATACCACCGGCCGGATCAGCGACTTCTCCCTGGAGATTCCCTCGAGGCAGTCGGCGCTGGTGAAGCTGACCTTCCGGACGGTGCAGTTCACGGCTGACTCGGGTGACCGGCCGCGCCTGACGTGCGACCTCGCCGCGGCCGAACTCGGCGGGGACCTGAAGTTCCTCCAGACCATCGCGAAGGACGTCCTGAAGTCCCTGGGCGGCGGCCCCAGGATCGAGGCGTCCAGCACCGAGATCAGGTCGACATACTCCGTCTGTGTCCCGAAAGTCCCGCTGCTCGTCTTCACGGCCCAGAACCTCTTGATCCAGTCCGGCGTCACCCTGCCGCTGACCGGCCAACCGGTCACCATCGACTTCGCCTTCGGTACCCGGGAACGTCCCTTCCTGGTGACGGTCGCCGGATTCGGCGGTGGTGGCTATCTGGAGCTCGGGATGAGCGCCGGAGGGAGCGGGGCGGGCCTGCGGCGGTTCGTCGGCGGCATCGAGTTCGGCGCCGCCCTGGCCATGGACTTCGGTATCGCGTCGGGGGAAGTGCATGTCTTCGGCGGCGTCGTCTGCGCCCTGCAGAACGGCAAGACGGACATCACCGGCTATCTGCGGGTCGGCGGCAGCGTGCGGGTGCTCGGGCTCATCGGCGTCTCGATCGAACTGACGATGTCCCTCACCTACCACGCGGACACCAACGAACTGAGTGGATCGGCCCGCCTGGTCATCACCGTGGACCTCACCTTCTGGTCCACGTCGGTGACCCTGTCGTGCCATAAGCGCTTCAAGGCGGACCTTCTTCTCGCCGGGGCGGACACCGGCCTCACCGGGCCCGCGGACGGGCTTCCGGCCGTGGCGCCTCCGGGGGCGTCGGTCGAGACGGCGCTCGGACAGCAGGGATCGCACTACCCCTGGCGGGACTACTGCCGGGCCTTCACAGGGACGTGAGTCATGGCGGAGCCCCTTCGGCGACAGTTCACCTGGACCGTCCTTCCGGCCGGCCGCATCGGCCCGGTCCCCGGCCAGCCGACACCGATGGCGATGTTCGCGGTGCTGCTGACCCCACGGCTGCTGGGACCGCCGGGACCACGGCTCACCGTCGGGGACTTCGGCATGCAGAGCTGGCCGGAACGCCTCAAGATCCTGGACTTCAAGGCGCTCCGCGCCACACAGCCACTGCCCGCCGCACCACTGCGCGTGCCCCACACCAGCCTCGACGGACAGGAGACCCGGTTCACCCCTGCCGAGCGGCAACGCGCCTGGCAGGCACTGTTCCCGGCCGGAACCCTGGTGACGCCGCACCGGTCCGAGTCCTACCAGGACCGCTCCCGTGTGGAGTTCCCGGCTTCCGAGGCGGGAAGCGAGATCCGCACCGTGTACACGGCTACCGCCCTCGCCCACCTCACCCACGGTGAGGCCACACCGGAGGCCGAGGGAGAGCTGCGGCGTGCCCTCGGGCAGATCACCCAGCGATGGCAGACCGGAGCACGGCCGCGCGCGGACCGCCGGGAGACCGAACAGACCGCGCTGGAACGCGCGTACGCCTTCTACCACCGTGACAGCTCCACGTTCACCCCGCTGACCCAGGAACCCGAGGCCGTGGAGCCCGAGTTCCACGACACCGTGGCACGCCTCGCCGACCACCCGTTCCTCCTCCGGGCGCTCGGCCTGCTGATCGACATGGCCGTGCCCGAGTCCGCGCTGGCAGGCACGGCTGCGGCCGCCGAACTGAGCGTCGTGCCGCGGTGGCCCGTGAACGATCCCGACCCGCCCGCCCACTGGCGTGACGCCGAGCACCGGGACCTCGCGCCGAGAACGGCCTACACGATCACCGGCAAGCGTTTCCTCCCGGCGTCCGGCACCGGCCCGGTATCGACCCCGTTCGCCCAGGGGCTGCTCCCGCTGGCCGGCACGAGCGTGGCACCGTCCGGCAACCCGCGGTTCGAGCTGATGCCCTTCGACGTCGACGGAGCCGCGCTGCGACTGGTCGGCGCGGCCGGGGCGGACAGTGGCGGCGACTCCGGCGACTCCGGCGACGCGGTGCCGCCCGGCGCCCTGCCCGCGCTCCGCACGGCCGGAATCGCCCTCGTCGAGCGCGACCGCGGGCAGCAGCACGCCAAACAACTCCAGCGGGCGGCCCGGCGCGCGACCCCCGAGGGCCTTCTCTCGGCCCCGCTGACCGCGGACTCCCTCCTCGGCGGATACCGGGTGGAAGTCTGGGACGAGACGGCCGGACAGTGGTTCTCGCTCTGCCGACGCAGGGTCGCCTACACCGTCGGCGGCGTACCCGTCGGAGACGGACCGAACGGCCTGCTGGAGGAGGGGTGGGTCCGCCCCGGCCCCGTCGCGACCGGAGCAGGCGCCACGGACGCGCTGTACCTGCACCAGACGGTCGCACGGTGGGACGGCTGGAGCCAGGTCGCGGAACGCCCCGACAGAGTCGTCGACACCGGTGACGCGGCCTTGACCACGTCCGCCCCGCCACCGTTCGAGGCGGTCGTCGATTGCGATCCGGGATCGTTGCCCTGGCTGCGCTTCGGCCGTGTCTACCGGCTGCGGGTGAGGATCGCCGACCTCGCGGGCGGAGGTCTGCGCGCCGCCGAGGCGGGAGCCGCCGAGCAGCGCACCGAACGGGTCATCTATCACCGGTACGAGCCGCTGCCGCCGCCCGAGATCCTGCCCACGCGCGCCTTCACCCACGGCGAGGGCCAGGACCGGCTGGTCATCCGCAGTGACCGGGGCACCTCGGTGGCGGATTACGCCGTCGCCCACGGCTACCGTGCCTTCGACGTCCGCCACCTGCTGGCCCCGAAGTGCTCGCTCGAACTGGCGATCCGGCATGACGGCCTGTTCGATCCGGCCATGGGCCCCGACGCCCCCATGTCCGAGGTCGACGGGTTCTTCGAGATCGCCAAGCGGACCGACCGCCAGCTCCTGGACATTCCCGGAGCGCAGGTGGTGGGCACCGCGGGCGGATCCGAGCCTCCCTATGTCGTGCTCCCCGAGGCCGCACCAGTAGTGCCGTGGGCGGCGGACCCGGCGGCGGACCACATCGTCCTCAACACACGCCCCCGGCCCATCGACCCCGACACCGGCAACCCCGGAACCGTGGAAGGCGAGAACCTGCCCGTCTTCGCCGAGTGGCAGGACCCCTGGCCCGCGCTCCGGCCGATCAGCCTGCGCCTGGTGGCCGCCCAGGCGGGCTGCACCCTCGGCAAGTCCGCCGACGAACGCACCTTCACGGTGGCGCTGGGGCCGGCCCAGCAGGTGACGATCGACGTCCCCTCGTGTCCGGTGGACCGCGACGTCCGGCTGTTCGGCATCGCGCGCTGGATGGGCATCGATCCGGAGGACAAGGAGGACCCCGGGTTCCAGCAGATCATCAACGGGAAGAACCGCCTGATCACACCGCCGCGGACCATCACGCTCGTACACGCCGTGCAACGGCCCCTGTCCGACCCCAAGGGCCGGCTGACGGCGCAGCGGCAGCAGGGCAGCACCGCCGCCCTGCTGAGGACCGGCGAACTGAAGATCGACATCCCGAGCACCGGCCGTATCGACATACGCGCCGAGTGGTCCGACCGGGGTGATGTGCCACCGGACCGCCCCGCTACCCGGCACACCGCGCACGTGGGCTCCTACACCGTCGAGCACGACATCCCCTCCGAGGCGATTCCCCCGGTCCGGCAGGAGTTCGGCGACACGCGGCATCACCGGGTCACCTACTCGGTGACGGCCGTCTCCCGCTTTCAGGACTGCTTCCCGCGCCCCGAGGAGTGCCTGGCCACCGGTGTCCTGCAGCAGCCCACCGATGTCCCCAGCACGGTGCGGCCACCGGTGCCGAAGCTGCTCTACACCGTCCCGGCCTTCCGCTGGACGGAGAGCACCGACGGGCCGTCGGCCGTCCGCTGGCGACAGGGCGGTGGCCTGCGGGTCTTCCTCGATCCTCCCTGGTTCGACACCGGCGACGAGGAGGCACTCGCCGTGCTGACCTGGCCCACTCCCGAGCTCCAGCCCCCGGGCCTGCGCCAGCTCAGCCTGGCCGGGCGCGACCCGATCCGCGAAACCGGGGCACCGCCCGGTGTCCTCGGCGAGAACCACGTCGTCGCCCCGGCCCGTACGCGGGCGCAGCTGCCCGAACTGGGCCGCACCGTGGGCGTGGCCGCGTATCCGATCCGCTTCGACGACCAGAGCGACCGCCGGTACGCCGACATCGACCTGTCTCCCGTGGTCTCCTCCTCCTACTTCCCCTTCGTGCAGCTCGCCCTGGCCCGCTACCAGCCGTACACCACGACCGGTGTGCCTTCCCTGTCCCCGGCCGTCCGGACGGAGCCGGTCCAGCTTCCACCGCACCGGCGCCTGGTCGTGACCCGGACCGGTGGCCAGGCGGCCGTCCTGGTCGAGGGGCTAGGGCCGGGGGACTCCGCGCCCAATGTCATCAAGACCGAGTTGCAGATCCTCCATCCCACCGGATCCACCGGCTGGACCACCCTGTTCAGGGCGACCTCCCGGCTCGGCCGGCAGCACCTCCTGGACATCCCCGCGGGCGTGCCGGGAAAGGCACGCGTCGTCGTCCAGGAATTCGAGACGCATCCTCCCGCGGGGAGCACTTCGGGTACGACGGCCGACAGCACGGGCCGGCTGGTCTACGCCGACATCGTGCCGCTGGACCAGGGATGAAATCCCGGCATCGCGCACAGAACTGAGAAGACAGGACGAGCCATGGCATTCGGAATGTTCCCCAAGGACCAGGAACAGCTCAGGCTGCTGCCGGGGGCGACGAGCGGCCTTGTCGAGTTCACCGTTCCCAAGACGGCGGGCAAGATGTTCCTCCGTATCGTCGCCGTCGGGTCCGGCTCCGAACCCTTGGGCGGTGCGGCGCCGGCCATCCAGCTCCGGGCGGGGTCGGGCGTCATCGCGACGGTTCCGGCGAAACCGGCCGAAGATGTGCCCATCCATGACGAGAACGAGGCCGTCGCCAAGGCGTCCTGGACCCGCGAAAGCAACGACGTCTTCAAGGTGAGCATAGCCATCAGCAAGAAGGCGGAGCGGAAGTGGAGGCTCAGAATAACGAACGAGGATGTCGAGGAACTGGGCTTCGTCTGGGTGACGTCGACCGACGAGGCGGAGACTCTTCAGCCGCGCATCTCGCCCGCGGAAAGGCGGAGATCGTTCGGAACGCAGGCCCTCTTCAACAAGCCGCTCCCGGTCATCACCGTGGTAGTCGCCAACATCGGTCCGGGAGCACTGAGAATCACCGATCCGCCCGACACGGACCTCGGCGGCGGCTTCAGCTTGATGGCACGGCCCAACAAGATCGATCCCAATCACGCAGATTCCCTCGTTTTCAAAGCGGAGCCCGTAACGCCCGGAACGCCGGAGGACGAGCTGAGCACCCAGTACGTCATCGGCACGGCCAGTGACAGCACGGCAGACGAGAGAACGATCACCCTGTCCCGTCGCGGGACGTCGCCGCCTCCGCCGGTGAACCCGAAACCCGCCAAGGACAGGAAGGACAACAAGGACAGCAAGGACCAAGAGATAGAGAAGGGGCCGGGCGTTCCCCCGGAATACACCGGTGTCGCCGGACCGGTCGACGTGGACTCCCTGTTCGGGGCCGGCGAGGAAAGCATGGCAAGCCAACGCGTCCAAATGAAGAAGACGTTCACGGCACTCGCCCACTTCATCCCGCCCGAACTGCGTCCGGACATGTCCGCGACCCCCCTCGCTCGGGAGGCGGAACCCGAGGCAGGACCGGACGATGCCGGCGAGGCCGAGGACAGGCAGCGAGAGGGCGGCTGACCGTCATGTGGCTGGTGATCGGCGATCCCGCGGACCGTGCCGCGGTCTGGGCCTGCGAGGGGCTGCGGAAGCGCGGCCTGGCACCGCTGGAACTCCTCACACCGGACGCGCTGATCCGCTCGGCACGGCAGGAACACCGGGTCGGGCACGACGGCACGAGCTTCCGCGTCCATCTCGACGACGGGAGGCCACTGGACAGCGGTGACATACGAGGCGTGCTCAACCGGATCGTCCGCGCACCGGTCCGCCCTCCGGTGCTGGTGACGCGGGCCGACAGCGACTACGCCGCGGACGAGCTGAACGCGCTGATGCTCAGCTGGCTCCTGTGCGTCGCCCCGGTCACGGTCAACCGGCCCTCTCCCGTGGGCTTCTGCGGGGCATGGCGCTCGACGGCGGAGTGGTCGGTCCTCGCGGCTCGGGCCGGGCTGCCCGTGCCGGTCCTCACCCTGTCCGGTCGCACCGGTGCGGCGCCGCAGGACCGACCGGCGACCCACTCCCTCGTGGTGTTCGAGGAACAGGTCTTCTGGGGTGAGCGCCAGCCGGATGCGCGGTGCCTGCACGAGGTCGTACCGGCCTGTGTCCGGCTGGCCCGTCTCGCCGATACGCAGCTACTGGGCGTAGGCCTCTGCCATGACGGCACATCGGTGTGCTTCACCGGGGCGACGCCCGTGCCCGACCTGCGGCTCGGGGGCGATGCACTCGTGGACGGGCTGCACCGGCACTTCGCCGGTGTGCCGGTGACGGCCGGATGATCGCCGTCTGCGGGATTCCCAGCGATCCCCCCACCGCGCTGGTGATCGCCGCCCTCGAACGCATGGGCTTCCCTCATGTCGTGCTGTACCAACGGCGGTTCGAGGAGACGTCTGTCGACCTCGAGATCTCCGGCGGGGAGATCCGGGGGCTGCTGTCCGGCGACCACGGGCATCCCTCCGTCGACTGCTCGGAGGTCACCGGCATTTACACCCGGCTCATGGACTGGCGCCTGCTGCCGGAGGTGCGCGACGGCTCCGACGAGGCGGCAGAGCGGTGCCGGGCCTGGCACGAGACCCTGAACGACTGGATCGAGATCGCGCCCGGTTGCGTCATGAACCGCGCCGCCGCCTCGGCATCCAACCGGTCGAAGCCCTACCAGTCCCAGCTGATCCGCCGGGCCGGGTTCTCGGTCCCGGAGACCCTGGTCACCAATGACCCGGATCTGGTGCGCGACTTCAGGGCACGGCACGGCCGGTTGATCTACAAGTCGATCAGCGCGGTGAGGTCCGTCGTCCGCGAACTCGACGACGAAGCGGCCCGACGGCTCCGCCTCATCCGTGGCTGCCCGGTCCAGTTCCAGCGTTATGTCCCGGGAACCAACGTGCGGGTGCACGTGGTCGCCCAGAACGTGTTCGCCACTCGGGTCGACACCGACCAGGTGGACTACCGGTACGTCCAGGAGGAGGGCGGCCGAACGGATTTCTTCGCCTGGGAGTTGCCCGGCGACCTGGCGGAGCGGTGCCGGGACCTGGTGAGCGGGCTCGGCCTCGCCCTCGCCGGTGTCGACCTGATCCTCACCGACGACGGAGAGGCGTACTGTCTGGAGGTCAATCCCAGTCCCGGGTTCAGCTGTTACGAGACCCGCACCGCCCAGCCGATCTCCCACGCCGTGGCGCTGGCCCTGCAACGGGGGTGAACCCGGACCCACCGGAGAACCGGAAGATCTTGCGCGACCGCCCGCTCAGACGGAGCCACCGTTCAGCAGGTCCTCGGCCGCTGTGAGGATCTCCGTGACACGGAGGCCGAACGCCGCGTCGCAGGCGTGCGGGCGGCCGGTGCGGGCCGCGGCGAGCAGGGCGTCCGCGGCCCGCATCAGGGCGGGGACCGCTCCGTCGGAGCTCTCCGGCAGGACCGCGACCCCGGCCTCTCCCCTCAACTCCAGTGCGGCACCGGCCGCCGCGGGCGGTGCCGTCAGGCTCAGGGTGAGGGTGCTCGACGCTCCGCCGGCGTGGTCGAGGACGACATGCGCCGTGTCCCCGGGACCGTACGCGGCGGCCGTCACGCGCCGTACGTCGCCCAGCACCGGCAGCAGCACGGACAGGGCGTGCGGCCCCACGTCCCACAGGGCGCCCTTCTCCCGCCGCCACGGTGTCGCGAAGGGGCTCTCGCTGGTGAACACGGCCCCGAGCCACTGCGCCCACCCCGTGAACCAGCCCGGCACTCCCGCCTGCTCGGTGATCCACGCCTGAGGCCCGGGCTGGAAGCGGATCGTGAAGAACACGACCGAGGCGACCCCCGCCTCCTCGACGGCCTCGACCACGGCCCGCCCCTGCTCCACCGTCGGCGCGAGAGGCTTGTCGAGCAGCAGATGGCACCCGGCCCGGGCCGCACGCGCGGCCAGCTCGGCCTGCACCTGCGGAGGCAGCGCCACGGCGACCGCCTCCACGTCGGCGAACAGCTCGTCGACGTCGTCGTACACTGGCACGCCGTGCCGCTCGGCCAACTCCTTCGCGGCCTCGGGGCGGCGGCCCCACACCCCGGCGAAGTCCAGCTCCTCGTGCCCGCTCAGTGCGGGCGCGTGAGCCATCTGCGCCCACGGTCCGGTGCCCAGCAGTCCTATCCGCATGCCGCCGCCTCTCTACGGTGCCGAAACGTCGGCGAAAACAAGAACGGAAAGAAAACAAGAACGGAAAACAAGAAAGGCAAGGAGAGATCTCCTTGCCACTCTCAACTTATAGCGCACAGGGGGCCTTGCGGCAAGGCCCCCCTGGTGCCGCAAACTGTCCGGCCTGAGCCCAGGACCTGCGGATACGGGAGCATGACGTGACCCCCCTGACCACCACCGCGTTCGATCTTCCCGACCGCCTCTCCCACAAGGCCGACCCTGCGCTGATCGCCGGAGACGAGCGGCACTTCGCGGCCATCGCCGAGTGCCTCGAGCAGTCGATCGCCGAGCTGTCCGTCCGACTGGCGGCCGAGCGCAAGGCGCCCGGCGGCAATGGCCGGCAGGCGATGGACAGAGATGCGGAGATCTACCGGCTGACCACCCGCCTGCGCGCACTGCGCCGCTTCGGACTGGACCTGTGCCTCGGGCACATGGTCGGTGCCGACGACTCCGAGCCCGTGTACGTGGGACGACTCGGCCTCACGGACAGCGAGGGGAGCCGGCTGCTGGTCGACTGGCGTTCCCCCGCCGCCGAGCCGTTCTTCGGAGCCACCCACGCCGACCCGATGGGCCTGGCGAGCCGCCGCAGGTACCGCTGGACCGGCGGCCGGATCAGCGACTACTGGGACGAGGTGTTCACCGCGGACGGGGTCTCCGGGCACGCCGCGCTCGACGACCAGTCCGCCTTCATCGCCAGCCTGGGCACGGACCGCTCGCCCCGGATGCGGGACGTGCTCGGCACCATCCAGACCGACCAGGACGCCATCATCCGCGCGGGTTCCCGCGGCGCCCTCGTCGTCGACGGCGGTCCGGGCACGGGCAAGACCGTCGTCGCGCTGCACCGCTCCGCCTACCTGCTCTACTCCGACCCCCGCCTCGGCCACCGCAAGGGCGGCGTGCTGTTCGTCGGCCCGCACCGGCCCTACCTGTCCTATGTCTCCGACGTCCTGCCCAGCCTCGGCGAGGAAGGCGTGCAGACCTGCATCCTGCGGGACCTCGTCACCGAGGGAGCCGCGGCGGGGGCCGAGGCCGACCCGGACGTGGCACGCCTGAAGGCGTCGGCGGACATGGTGAGGGCGATCGAGAAGGCCGTCCGGTTCTACGAGGAGCCGCCCGCCGAGGGAATGACGGTCACGACCCACTGGTCCGACATCCACCTCAGCGCCCAGGACTGGGCCGTGGCCTGCGAAGCGGCGGAACCCGGCACCCCGCACAACGAGGCACGCGACCAGGTCTGGGAGGAACTGCTCACGATCCTCCAGGACAAGCACGACGGCGACGTGCCGGCCGCCCTGCTCCGCAGATCACTGACGCAGAACCGGGAGCTGCTCACGGCCTTCAACCGCGCGTGGCCGCTGCTCGAACCGACCGACCTCGTGTCGGACCTGTGGTCGGTGCCCGCCTATCTGCGGATGTGTGCTCCGTGGCTCAGCCGGGACGAGGTCCGCGAGCTGCAGCGCGCCGACGCCCAGGCCTGGACGGTGTCCGACCTGCCGATCCTGGACGCCGCACGGCAGCGGCTCGGCGACCCGAAGACGGCCCGGCGCAAGCGCCGGAACAAGGCCATCCTCGCCGACCAGCGCGAGCACATGGCGCGGGTCGTCGACACCCTGATCGAGGCCACGGCCAACTCGGGCGCCGACGGTGACGAAGGCGAAGGCCTGGTGTCCATGCTGCGCGGCGAGGACGCCCAGGTCAGCCTGGTCAACGAGGACGAACTGGCCACCGTCGAACCGGACGTGCTCGCCGGCCCCTTCGCCCACATCGTCGTGGACGAGGCGCAGGAACTGACCGACGCGGAATGGCAGATGCTGCTGCTGCGCTGCCCGTCCCGGAGCTTCACCATCGTCGGGGACCGCGCCCAGGCCCGCCACGGCTTCACGGAGTCGTGGCGGGAACGGCTCGAACGGGTCGGGTTCGACCGGATCGACCTCGCCTCGCTGAGCATCAACTACCGCACGCCGGAGGAGATCATGACGGAGGCCGAGCCGGTCATCCGGGCCGTGCTCCCGGACGCCAACGTGCCGGCCTCCATCCGCAGCGGCGGCGTCCCCGTGGTCCACGCAGCCGCCGCCGAGCTGAACCCGATCCTCGACACCTGGCTGGCCGCCCATGCCGAGGGGATCGCCTGTGTCATCGGCGATCCCGCCTTCCGGCCCTCCTCCTCCCGCGTCCGCTCGCTGACCCCGGAGCTTTCGAAGGGGCTGGAGTTCGACCTGGTCGTCCTCGTCGACCCGGAGGACTTCGGCACCGGCGTCGAGGGAGCGGTCGACCGCTATGTCGCGATGACCCGGGCGACCCGGCAGCTCGTCGTCCTCACGAGCCCGCGAGCTCCTTCCGGATCCGGTCCAGCATGAACGCCGACGACTCCCGGGCCCGCTCCTCCCAGGCGAAGACACAGGACGTGGCGACACCGTCGAAGCCCAGCTCGCGCAGGGTGCCGAAGAAGGTGTCCCAGTCGACCTCGCCCTGACCGATGTCGAGGTGCTGATGGATCCGGGCGGGCGTGCCCGGCGGGTTGAGGATGTAGCGCAGACCGCTGGAGCCCTTGTGGTTGAAGGAGTCCGCGACATGCACGTGCTGGAGCTTGTCACCGGCGTAGCGCATCATCGCCGCGATGTCCGCCGTCGGGTCGGAGCCCGAGAGATGGAAGGTGTGCGGGGCGCAGTACAGGTAGTTCACCCACGGCTTGTTGATCGCGCGGACGAGATCGACGGCCGGGGTGTTCTCCTCGCAGAAGTCGTCCGGGTGGGCCTCCAGGTTCAGGGCGAGGCCCTCCCGCTCGAAGACCGGCAGCAACTCCTCCAGCGAACGCCAGAAGGCGGACTCGCTCTCGGCGGCGCGCTCGGGCCGGCCGTTGAACTCCGAGTTCATCAGCGGGCATTCGAGATCCACGGTGATCTCGATCATCCGCTTCCAGTAGCGGACGGCCGTCTGCCGCTCCGTCTCGTCCGGTGAGGACCACTTGTACAGCGGCAGCACCGAGGACAGCCGCACACCGTACCGGCGCAGCGACTCCTTCAGCTCCGCCACCCGCGCGTCGTCCGCCCGCGGGTGCAGGAAGAACGGCATGAAGTCCTCGCGGGGCGACAACTCGATGTATTCGTAGCCGAGTTCGGCGACCGTGCGCACCATCTCGTCGATCGGCAGGGCACGGAACATGTACGGGTCGAGGGCGATCTTCACGCGGTGCCTCCGTAGAACGCCGGGCGGGGCTTGATGTCGACGGTGACGATCTCTCCGGCACCGGTCTCCTGGGAGCGGACGGCGGCGTCGGAGATGACGGTGGCGGCGTAACCGTCCCAGGCGGACGGCCCGGTGGGCTCGGTGCCCGCCGCCACGGTGGCGACCCACTCGCGGAACTCGGTGTCGAAGGCCTCCGAGAACCGGTCCTTCCAGTCCTGCAGCACACCCGTGCCGTGCCGGGCCGCGGTGCGGATCCCGACGGCCGCCGGGTCGGGCAGCCGGACCAGGCCGTCCTCGCCCACGACCTCGCACTGGATGTCGTAGCCGTACTGGCAGTTGACGAAGACCTCCAGGTCGATACGGACTCCCTCACGGGTCTCGAAGATCATGATCTGCGGGTCCTTGAGGTGCCCGAACCGCTTGCTGGTGGCGCGCGGGGTGACCACCTGGGCGGAGACGATCTCGTCGTCGAGCAGCCAGCGCAGCACGTCGATCTCGTGCACGGCCGTGTCCTGGGCGGCCATCGCGGAGTGGTACGACTCCGGGACGGTCGGGTTGCGGTGGGCGCAGTGCACGATCAGCGGGGCCCCGAGCGAACCGGTCGACAGGACCTCCTTCATCTGGCGGTACCCGGCGTCGAAGCGGCGCATGAAGCCGACCTGCACCAGCCTGCGGCCGTGCGCCCGCTCGGCCTCGACGATCCGCAGACAGTCCTCCGCGGTCGTGGCCAGCGGCTTCTCGCAGAACACCGGCTTGCCGGCCGCGATCGCGTTCAGCACGTGCTCGGCGTGGGTCGGGCCCCACGAGGTGACGAGGACGGCGTCCACGTCGGGGGAGGCGACCAGCTCCGCGCCGGTGGGCAGAGCGGTGGCACCGAACCGGGCCGCCACCTCGGCGGCACGCTCGGTGTCGACGTCGGCCACCGCCGTGACGGTCGCCCCGGTGACGACCTCGGTGAGCCGCCGGGCGTGGTCCTGGCCGATCATTCCGGCGCCGATGACGCCTACACGTACGGTCATGGAGAACTCCTCGAAAGATGATCAGGAAAAGCGCGTCCGGAGCTCGGCCTCGAGCGATTCGAGGGTGCGGCCCTTGGTCTCGGGGACGTACAGCTTCACGAAGGCGAGGGACAGCAGGCCCGCCACCACGAACAGGAAGAAGGTGTTGGAGATCCCGATCCCGGAGACCAGGGACGGGAAGACGAGACCGATCACGAAGTTGGTCAGCCACAGCACCACGGCCGCGACACCCATGCCGAAGCCCCGCATCCGCATCGGGAAGATCTCCGACAGCATCAGCCAGGTCACCGGCGAGATCGCGCCCTGCTGGAAGGCGAGGAACGTGACCGTCATCGCGAGCACCGCGAACGCCCGCGGGTCGCCCGAGGGCAGTACCAGGGAGAACACGCCGATCAGCAACAGGGCCACGGTCGTGCCGATCTGGCCGGTCATCAGCATCGGCCGGCGGTTGACCCGGCCGAGCAGCCAGATGCCGCCGAAGGTGGCCAGCACCGAGATCACACCGTTGGCGATGTTCGCCGTCAGCGCGCTGTCGGCGGCGAAACCGGCGTCGGTGAGGATCTGCGTGCCGTAGTACATGATCGTGTTGACGCCGGTGATCTGCTGCACGATCGCGATGCCGAACCCGACGAACATCAGCTTCCGCACCCACGGCGTGCTCTTGATGTCGTGCCAGCCGCCGAGCTTCTCCCGCTCGTCCTTGACGGCGAGCGCGGAGACCTCCTTCAGCTCGGCCTCGGCCCGGGCCTGCGACCGCACCTGCTTGAGCACCTCGAGGGCCTCGCCGAAGCGGCTCCGGGAGGCCAGCCAGCGCGGGCTCTCCGGCATCACCAGCATGCCGAACCAGAGCACCACCGCGGGCAGTGTGGCGATGACCAGCATCCAGCGCCACACACCGCCGGACTCGCCGCCGACCTGCGCGATGATCGCGTTGGACGTGAACGCCAGCAGCTGACCGGAGACGATCATCAGCTCGTTGCGGGTGACGAGGGCGCCGCGCCGCTCGGCGGGCGACACCTCCGCGAGGTAGACCGGCACGGTCACCGAGGCACCGCCGACCGCGAGACCGAGCACGAAGCGCGCCACGATCATCACCTCGGTCGTCGGGGCGAGCGTGCAGCCGAGCGCGCCGACGAAGAACAGCACGGCCAGCAGCAGGATGTTGCGCCGCCTTCCGCGCGCGTCCGACATCCGGCCGCCGGCCACCGCGCCCAGCGCGGCACCCAGCAGCAGCGAGCTGGTGACCATGCCCTCGGTGACCGGGGTCAGGCCGAGGTCGTCGGTCATATAGGGCAGGGCGCCGTTGATGACGCCCGTGTCGTAGCCGAAGAGCAGACCACCGAACGTTGCGATGATCGTGATCAGCCGAAGCCGCCGCTTGACCGCCGGAGGAGCGTCGTCCACGACGGCGGTGGCAGGGGCTGGGTCGGAGGCCGGTGTCGTGTCGTCCCTGAGGTCCATGGCCGCTCCTTACCTGTCGAGTGCGGGGCGGCGGGTACCCGAAAGGCCGCAGCCGGCCAGGTGCTCCCGGGTGCTGACCGCGATCGGCAGCGGCACCTCGGGAGCGCACGGGTACAGGTCCTGCTCGACGATCACGAACAACTCGGCGTCGAGCCCGGCCAGTTCACCCACCACATCGGCCGGGTTCGGCACCCCGGCCGGCGGCGACACGCACACTCCGCGCTTCACGGCCTCCCCGAAGGACAGGTCCTCGGCGGCGACCTGCGCCAGGATCTCCGGATCCATCTGCTTGATGTGCACATAGCCGACCCGCTCACCGAACCGGCGGATCAGATCGAGGTTGTCCCCACCGCCGTACGCCACATGCCCCGTGTCCAGGCACAGGTTGGTGTAGCGGCTGTCGGACTCGTTGAGCAGCCGCTCGATCTCTGCTTGCGTCTGGATGTGACTGTCGGCGTGCGGATGGACGACCAGCCGTACGTCGTACTCCTCGAGCAGCAGCCTGCCCAGCCGGTCTGCGGCGCGGCCGAACCCGGCCCACTGCCCGGCGGTCAGCTCGGGCGGCTCGGTGAACGCGCCCGTCTTCTCGTCCCGGTACATGGGCGGGATGAAGACGAGATGATGCGCCCCCGCGGCAGCGGTCAGCGCGGCGACCCGCCGGACATGGGTGAGCATCTCGTCCCACGCCTCCGGCCGGTGCAGCGCGCCGAACGCGGTGCCGCCGGAGACCTTCAGCCCCCGGGCGTCCAGCTCGGCCCTCAGCCGCCGCGGATCGGTGGGCAGATAGCCGTACGGGCCGAGCTCCAGCCACTCGTAGCCGGCCTGGGCCAGCTCGTCGAGGAAGCGGGTGTACGGCACCTGGTGCTCGTCCTCGGGGAACCACACCCCCCAGGAGTCGGGTGCGGAGCCGAGGCACAGGTTGCCGACGGTGGTGCGGAGAGGGACGGGCGCCGTTGCCATGGTCAGTGTCCTTGAGGGGAGAGGAGGAGGGTGCCTGAGCGATGTGACGCGCGCTACTAGCGCGCTCTAGTCGAGTACGATGACCCCTGTCCAAATGTCATGTCAATAGGTTGTTGCTGGATGATTGCGGGGCCCCATGGCCGGATCCCCGCGCGGGACACCCCGTAAGGTGGGCGCCGTCGGAGGGTGGGTTCACAGGTGGATGCATCGGGCAGGCAGCGGCCCACGATGGCGGACGTCGCCGAGAAGGCGGGCGTCTCCCGCGCGCTCGTCTCGATCATCTTCCGCAACCAGGCGGGAGCCGGCCGGGAGACGCGGGAGCGGGTCCTGCGCGTGGCCGACGAGATCGGCTACCGGCCCGACAGCGCGGCCCGGCTGCTGGCCCGTGGCCGCAGTCGCACGCTCGGCGTCATGTTCGCCGTGCACCAGACCTTCCACACGGATCTCATCACCGGCATCTATCCCGAGGCCGAGCGGCTCGGGTACGACGTCCTGCTCTCCGGCTCCACCCAGGGGCGCAGCGAGGCGAAGGCGGTCGAGGCGCTGCTCAGCCACCGCTGCGAGGCGGTGATCCTGCTCGGCCCGGACGCCCAGCCCGGCTACCTCGGCGAACTCGGGCAGCGCACGGTCACGGTCTCGGTCAGCCGCCGCGTGCCCCAGGCCCATGTCGACTTCGTGCACTCCGCCGAGGGCAAGGGCGTCCGGCAGGCCATGGACCATCTCGTGGAGCTGGGGCACCGCCGGATCGTGCACATCGACGGCGGACGCGGCCCCGGTTCGGCGGAGCGGCGGCGTGCCTACCGTGCCGCGATGCGCCGCCACGGGCTGGAGGCCGAGGCCCGGGTGATTCCCGGCCGTCACACGGAGGAGTCCGGTGTCGAGACCGGCCGCCTGCTCCTGGCCGAGCGCGACGGCGGACGGCCGTTGCCGACGGCGGTGCTCGCCGGCAACGACCGCTGTGCGATGGGTCTGCTGATGTCCCTCACCCGGGCGGGCATCGAGGTCCCGCGCGATCTGTCCGTCGTCGGCTACGACGACAGTCACCTCTCCCACCTGATGCCGATCGGCCTGACCACGGTCCGTCAGGACGCGGCCCTGATGGCCGAGCACGCCGTCCGCTTCGCCGTCGAGCGGCTGGAGAACGGGGAACTGCCGCCGCGTGAAGCGGTGCTGGACCCGAAGCTGGTGGTACGGGGGACCAGCGGGCCGGCCCCGGCGGAGTAGGCACGTCGCCAAGGCCGCCCAGGTCCGCCCAATGCCGCTCTAGCGCGTCCCCTTCTTCGCGAACTCCGCGATGGTGCCGGCGTTGTCCTTCGTGATGAACGCGGGCCCGGTGAGTACGGGAGCCGTCCCGCCGCCGCTGACGTTGCCGTTCGTCCGGTACAGCCACAGCGCGTCGACGGCGAGGTAGCCCTGGAGGTAGGGCTGCTGGTCGACGGCGAACTCGATGTCGCCGCCTTGGACGGCGGTGACGAGGTCCTTGTTGAGGTCGAAGGTGGCGACCTCGGCCTCGCTGGCCGAGTCCTGTACCGACTGCACGGCGGTCAGGGCGATCGGGGCGCCGAGGGTGACCACCTGGTCGATGGTGGAGTCCTTCTGGAGCTTGGCGGTCAGGGTCGACTTCACGGAGGGCATGTCGGTGCCGTTGACGTACAGGTTCTCCGTGGTGCCCTTGAAGCCCTTCTTCAGTCCGGCGCAGCGTGCCTCCAGCGCGACCTGCCCCTGTTCCTGGATCACGCAGACGGCGTGCTTGGCGCCCAGCTGGTTGAGGCGCTCCCCGAAGGCCTGGCCGGCGATGTTCTCGTCCTGGCCGAAGTACTCGAGCATGCCGAGTTCCTTCCAGTCGTCCAGGCCGGAGTTGAAGCCGACGACGGGGATGCCGGCCGCCTTGGCCTTGGCCACCGCGCCCTTCATGGCGTCCGGCTTGGCCGCGGTGAGCGCTATGCCGTCGACCTTCTGGTCGATGGCGTTCTGCACCAGGTTGGCCTGGTTGCCCGCGACGGGATCGCTGGAGTAGACGAGCTTGATGTTGTCCTTCGCGGCAGCGGCCTGCGCGCCCTTGCGGATCAGGTCCCAGAAGGTGTCGCCGGGCGCCGCGTGGGTGACCATGGCGACGGTCATCCGGGGGGTGGTGGCCTTGCCCGCCGCGGCGTCGGTTCCCCCGGTCTCGGACTGCTTCCCGCCGGAGCCGCTGGAGCAGCCGGCGGCGAGCAGCGCGCCCACGAGGGCGGCGGCGGTCAGGGCTGCGGGTCTGTGGTGTCTGCGCATGTCGGGTGCACCTCACTGTGCGGGGAGAGGGTGCCGCGCCCGGTCCGGGAGGTGGCGTAGGGATGCCCGGGGCGACGATGGAGCGCGCTACTAGCGCGCTCTAGTGGCAGGTACTATGCGGCTGCCTTCTGGGGGATGTCAACCGCTTTGTCAGGACGTACCAACAAAACGGCCGCCCGTGCGCGCCGGACTGGGGACGGCGTGCACGGGCGGCCCGGGGCGGACGGTCCTGGACCGTCCCGGTGGGTTTCGCTCAGCTCTCCGTTCCGCCGATGTTGACCATCCACGGGGTGCCGAAGCGGTCCGTGCACATGCCGAACTCGTCGCCCCACATCTGCTTCTCCAGCGGCACCGACACCGAGCCGCCCTCGGAGAGCTTCTCCCAGTAGCCGCGCAGCTCGGCGTCGTCGTCACCGCTCAGGCTGACGGAGAAGGGGTTGCCCGGCGCGGACTCCATGCCCGGGGGGTTGTCGGCGCCCATCAGGGTGAAGCCGCTGGTGGTCTCCAGCATGCCGTGCATGATCTTGTCGGCGTTCGGGGCGTCCGCCTGCCCGAAGTCGCCGTAGCTGTTGAGGGTGAGGTTGCCGCCGAAGACCTCCTTGTAGAACTCCATCGCCTGCCGGGCTTCGCCGTTGAAGGTGAGGTACGGATTGAGGCGCGTGACCATGTGAACCTCCCGGAGGGGCAAAAGGGTCATTTGCGCGCAGCGTAGCGCCGGGCACTGACAATGGCTCGCCGAGCGCACCGCGCAGGGGGCGGGGGAGCCGCGTGCGAGGCGGGCCCCGGAGGCCGGAGTGGACGCCAACCGACTTGTTAGCGTGGGCCCTTGAGCAGAGGGGGACGGAGACGGCTCATGACATCGACCACCTTCCGCATCGGCGGGGATCTGGACGTACGCCGGCTCGGCTTCGGAGCCATGCATCTGCCGACCGAACCCGGGCCCGACCGGGAGAACGCCCTCGCGGTCGCCCGGCGGGCCGTGGAGCTGGGCGTCACCCTGATCGACACGGCCCACCTGTACGGCGAGGGAGCCAACGAGGAACTGCTCGCCGAGGCGCTGCACCCCTACCCGGAGGGGCTGGTGATCACCACCAAGGTCGGTGTCGCGCGTACCGGCCCGGGAGGCGAGTGGAAGTTCGACGGGCGGCCCGGGATCCTGCGCGACCAGGTCGAGCAGGCCCTGCGCCGGCTGCGGGTCGAGCGGATCGAACTGCTCCAGCTGCACCGCATCGACCCCGACACACCGCTCGCCGACCAGCTCGGCACGTTGCGGGAGCTTCAGGCCGAGGGCCTGGTCGGACGGATCGGGCTGTCGGAGGTCACCGTCGCCGAGCTGGCCGAGGCCCGGGAGATCGTCGACGTGGTGAGCGTGCAGAACCGCTACAACCTGCTCGACCGCGAGCACGAGCCCGTTCTCGCGGCATGTGCGGCGGCCGGTATCGCCTTCCTGCCCTGGCGGCCCGTGGCGTGGGGGAAGGCCGGGGCCGCGGCCGAGATCGCCGCCGTGGCGGCCGAGCTCGGGGCGACGCCCACGCAGGTCGCGCTCGCCTGGCTCCTCGATCGTGCGCCGGTCGTCCTGCCGATCCCCGGTACGGCCCGGATCGAGCACCTGGAGGAGAACCTCGCTGCGGCGGCCCTCGACCTGACACCCGCCCAGCGCGACCGCCTCGACGGGCCGGCCGGAGGGGCAAGGGCGGAATCGGAGTCGGACTAGGCGGAGTCCTGTGCGCCGGGCGCCTGAGACGGCAGGAGTCGTGTCCGGGGGCGGACTCGGGCCGGGTCCCCGGGTGCGTCGGAGGGAAGGGCGCGCGCTTCGCCGGATGCCTGAGGAGCAGGGGCGGACAAGGAGCGGACCGGAGCAAGCCCCCCGGGGGCGCCGCCCCGGAGCTCACGCCTCGTCGGAGCCGGACTCGCCGTTGTTCCAGTCGTACGGGCCCCCGCCGCGCCACTCGATCAGCTCGGTGTCGTCGACGGCCGTGTCGGTGGTGGGCAGGCCCTCGCGGTGCAGGAGGTCCAGCACGTCGAACAGGCTGTAGGCGACGCCCATGCGCTCGCCGCGGATGGTCACCAGCCGTCCGCCGTCCGACGCGGGCGGCTGCACGACCACGGGGGGTTGACCGTCCATAGCCCCACCATGCCTCCGAAACGGGCGGTGCGCAGCTCGGCCTGGACCATAAGCGGGAACGGGCCGGTACGGCCCGTCGCTCCCTCAGCTCCCGGCACCGGGTGCTCTGTGCGCCGGTGACAAGGCCCGACCGGGAAACTGAATTCTCGTCAGCACCCCCTGAGGGCCCTCCCGCCACAGCCCTAGCGTCCGTGGCATGGACATGAAACGCAGGAGCAGAGGAAAGTGGCGCGGTGCCGCGCTCGCGGTACTGCTGACCGCGGGGACACTCACGGCCGCCGCCCCGGGTGCCCGGGCCGACGGGGCGCGGACCGAGACGCCGGTCGCGTCGACGTCCCCCGTCACCGGGGTGACCGAGTCGGTCGTACGGGTGAAGGTACCGCTGCCGGAGTCGGCCGGGCCCCGTCCGGCCGCGTGCGACTGGCTGTCGTATCTGCGCTACCGCTCGGCCGGCGGGCCCGCCGAGTCGGCCGGCGCGGACCGGATCCTCATCGCCCAGCCCGGCATCCTGGAAGGAGCCGGGGCGTTCGACAGCGTCGCCCGCAACACCGTCACCAGGGCCGCCGAGCGGGGCGCGCACATCGAGTTCTGGGCGCTGGACCGGCGCTCCAACTGCCTGGAGGACCGCACCGGCATCGCCTCCGGCGACCAGCACAGTGCCGTCGACTACTACTACCGCGGCAAGCAGGTCGACGGCCGGACCTTCGACGGCTATGCCGGCAACGGACAGCTGGGCTGGATGGCGAAGCTCGGGATCGAGCAGACCGTACGGGACCAGTACGACCTGCTCGCCGCCGAGTTGCCCGACCAGGCCCAGCGCAAGCGGAAGGTGCTGTGCGGCGGGCACTCGCTGGGCGGAGTCGTCACCGGGTACTTCGCCGCCGCCGACTTCGACGGAAACCGGGCCACCACGGCCGACGCCGGGTACAACCAGTGCGCTGGCTACTTCGCCCTGGACACCACCGTCTCCACCTCGCTCGCCGACCTCAGCGGCAGCCTGCCCGACGACACCAACCTGCCCGACATCGGCCTCGGTTACGGCGTGGTCCAGGCCGGCCTGGACAGCGGACTCCTGTCGCGCACACTGTCCGCGCCGGTGCTGCTCAACCCCGAGACCATGACCCTGCTCGGCATCGCGGGCCTCGGCGCCCTCAAGGATCCCGACGGTGAGGCGGACCTGCCCCGCTATCTGCCCTCCAACCTCAACATCGAGGCCACCAACCGCTTCCTGTTCGCCAAGGACACCGCCACGTTCCTCAGCGGTACGCCGTCCGTGAAGGACTTCCGGCTCACCAACGGGGCGGTGCTCGGAGCGCTGCTGGACGACAACTCCGTACCGCTGGCGTTCCTGCAGACCAGCGTCGGCTTCTTCGACGGCGGGCCCGTCGCCGACAAGAGCTTCCCCGTCGCCAACGGCGGTGCCCAGCAGCCCGGTCTGTACGGCACCGCGTACAAGGCCATCCCGGACCGCCCCCAGGGCCCGCTCTACACCTGGCGCAACTACGACCGCGTCGGCGACCCCGACGACCCCGGATACCGGTCGGCCGACGGCACCCCGTTCACCGGAGCGGGCGAGGAGGTCACCGATGTGCGGCAACTGGCCCGCAGCCTCGCCGAGCAGCCGCTGGACTTCACCGAGCAGTACTTCCCGACCAAGCTGGTCACGGACATCCAGCTCGGCACCTCGCCGCAGGTGAAGAAGCTCGTCGTCCATCCGGGCGGGCTCACCGCCAACCCGGTGCTCACCGTCCTCGCCGGCGAGGGTCTGCTGGCCGGCCGGGTGCCGCCCGAGCTGCATCCCGTGGTCGCCGACGGCTACCAGCACCTCGACGTGCTGACCGCCGCGCCCGCGCAGAACAATGGCGGGCCCGAGATCGTCTCCACCAGCCTCGCCGGGTTCGCCCGGTCACCCCGCTAGACACCGGAACGGGGCCCGGGAGGAGATCCTCCCGGGCCCCTTTGTGTGCTGCCGGGACTAGAGCCTGCCCGCGGCGAACGTGGCGGCCGCGTCGGCGTCGTCCCGGTAGCTCAGATGCGCCCCGACGTCACCCCCGCCGTTCTCGCAGACGGGGTCGCCCTGGGCACAGAGGTCCAGGGTGCGGCTCTGGTAGGTGCCTGTGACGCTCTTGCCGAGGGCCCGGATCGGGTTGCCGAACAGCAGCACCGCGGAGACCTTCGGCTCGACCGCGGCGGGCAGTGTGGCCACGATGGGGCTGCCGACCACCGCGCCCGCGCTGCTGATGCCGATCGAGTTGTCGACGACGTTCGCGCCCTGCGAATAGCCGACGAGAACGAACTTCTGGTTCGGGCAGGCCGCGGCCTGGCTCTTCACATGGTTCACCAGGTCCAGATTGCCTTGTGCCGCGGACGTCGGGGAGAGGTCGGCGGGATAGTTCACCTTGTAGCTGGTCAGGCTTTTGCCCGCTGCTTTCTTCTGCAGCGCGGAAAGCACCGGGTCGCCGACGATGAAGCCGAGCGTCCCGGGCTCGAAGGTGCCGCGTGCCGAGACGAGTTCCACGTCGGAGCAGGCCGCGGCCGAGGCCGGGGGAGCCGAGAGGGTGACGAGCCCGGCCCCGCCGACCAGCGAGAGCGCGGCGAGACACAAACGGATACGCATGGGGGATCCTCCGCGTGTGAGGCGCGTGAAGCGCCTGCGAAAAAGGACGGCCCGAACGTATTCGCTTTCCCCAGCCGGGAGTTATGGACGGGATTATGGAATCCCCGCCGTTTTTTGTCGGCGATTGAGTACGCCGCTGAATGCGGGAGTCAGTTCTGCCGTGTGTGCAGGGATTCCGCGCGCAACGCGAGAATGAGATCGAGGCGGGTGCCCGGATCGTGCAGGGCGTCACCGAAGAGCTTCTCCAGCTGGCGCAGGCGGTAGCGGACCGTCTGCGGATGGATGTGCAGCCGTGCCGCGACGTCCGGCACGTTGCTGCCGCTGAGCAGCCAGGCCAGCAGGGTCTCGGCGAGCCGGTCGCGCTGCCCCGCCGAGACCGTGTCGAGCGGCGCCAGGACCCGCGCCTGGAGCCGCTCCAGCAGCGGCTCGTCGCCGTACAGCAGCAGGGTCGACAGATGGTCGGAGCAGTGCTCCACGCCCTGGCGTGGCAGGATGCCACGCCCCATCAGCCCGAGCGCCCGGGTGGCCAGGCGCAGCGACCGCGCGGCCTCCGTGACCGCCACCGTCGGGCCGATCGCGGCGGGCCGGCCGCGCAGGGCGAGCGTGAACGCCCGGCCGAAGCGGCCCGAGGAGTCCGGGTCGGGCACCAGCATGCGCGGCGGCCGGGAGCCCATGTCCACCAGCGCGCCCGCCGCCGCCAGCGGCCGGTCCTCCTCCCGCCGGTCCGGCGCCGCCGCGAGCGCCACCACGGCGACCGTCCGGGGCACCGGCCAGCGCGCACCGTGGGCCAGATCCTGCACGGCCTCCAGCGCCACCGGGCCGTCCTCCAGCAGCAGCTCGAGCAACCGTCTGCGGCGCCGCTCCAGCTCGTCGGTGCTGCGCAGCTGGGCCTCCGCGTAGCCGGCCGCGGCCGCCTGGGCGACCTCGTGCACGGTCCGGAACGCCAGCTCACCGAGCGCGGCGACGACCGCGGAGTCGAGGCCGAGTTGCTCCGCCGTGGACCCCATCAGCCGCCAGGCGTGCAGCCCGCCCACCCGCAGCGCGGACTGCAACGCGTCCAGGCTGCGGCCCTCCAGGGCCTCGCCCCGCCCGAGTTCGTAGTACGTCGCCGCGATCGCGCCCCCGTCGTCACGCGGGTCGGCGATGTGGTCGACGAACAGGGTGAGCGCCTGCACCACCCCGGACCGAAGGTTCTTGCGGTACGTCCCGCCGGCGGGCCGCGCGTACTCGGGCACCTGACGGCAGACCTCCTCCTCCACCAGATCGGCGACTGAGGCCAGTTGGGCGCGCAGCAGCTCCGCCAGCTCGGGCGGCACCGGCGGCGTGCCGGGACGGTCCGGCACGCCGTGCGGGGTGGGCACAGCCATCACGGACACTCCTTTCGACCGGAAGCGGCTCACCCGCGGGCTGTTGCCGGTGGGACGAGTGGGAAGTCCAGTGTTGGACGGACGTCCCCTCCGCTCCGTTCCGTGCCCCGACGGCACCCCCGTCACTCCGGCACGCCCAGCGCAGGGGCGAGCATCGGCCAAGAGGCGGTGAACTCCCGCTTCCAGTAGGGCCAGTCGTGTCCTCCTCCCGAGTAGAAGTGCGTGGTGGCCCGGACACCCAGCAGGGCCAGCGCCCCGGCGAAGCCCTGGGCCGAGGGCCACAGGGCGCTCTCCAGCACCCCGGGCAGCGGATCGCCGCTGCCCGGACCCACTCCGCTGCCCTGCGAGACGTACAGAGCGGTGCCGCGCAGCCCGGCGGCACGGGTCCGCGGGTTGAAGTCGCGCCAGGTCAGGGCATTGAGCAGCGGATGGCCCCACAGGGACCGGGCCGGCAGGTTCTCCCGGGCCACGATGGCGTCCATGATGGCGGGAACACCGGGGGCGGTGGTGTCGAGGACGCCGCTGTAGGAGGCCGCGGCCTTGAACGCGCCGGGGTGGCGGGCCGCGTGGGCCATCGCGCCGTAGCCGCCGGTGGAGACCCCGGCGACCGCCTGTACGCCGGAGGCCCGGTAGTCCCGGGCGAGCAGCGCCGGCACCTCTTTGACCTGGAAGGTCTCGTAGTCGGGGCCGTCGCGCCAGACCGAGGGGATGCCGGTGGGGCCCGCGTCCGGCATCGCCACGATCAGGTCGCGGCCCTCGGTGAAGGCCTCGATGTCCGTCTCGCGGGTCCAGGACGTGTAGTCGTCGTGGGCGCCGTGCAGCAGGTACAGCACGGGATACTTCCGCTCCGGCCGTGTGCCGAAGTCCGACGGCAGGATCAGCCGGACGGGCGCGTTGCGGCCGAGCGCGGCGGAGGGCACGGACACGTCGAGGGTGCGCGGCCCGAGCCGGGTCGCCGCCCCGGCACGGGCCGTGCCGCCCGCGGCCCCGAACAGCACGGCGAGGCCGGCGGCGGCCGTGGCTCTGGCGACGGTGCGCCGGGACACTCCGGCGGCGGGCTTCGGCGACAGGTCGGACATGGCGGCTCCTCGGGTTCCGGATTTCAGGGGGCCCGCTCGGCGAGCACCCGGCTCAGATGGGCGGCGATCTCGTCGACGTGCGGCGGGTCGAGCAGCGACAGATGGTGACCGGGCACCGGCACGACCTCCAGGCGTGGGCACACCTCGTCCCAGCCCAGCGCCTCGTCGTCCCGCTCGTACGCCGGGTCGCGCACGGTGTGCGGGGCGGGCTCGGCGGCCCGGTAGAGGACGACCGGCCCGTCATGGCCGCCGGGCCGGTGTGACTCCCCGATGCCCAGGTCCAGGTAGGAGGCCCGCTGGTGCTCCAGCGCGGCGGCCGGTACGTCGGCGGCCTCCCGCAGCGCCCGCAGCACGGTGTCGATACGGGAGCTGTCGTCGTCCATGGCCACCAGGTCGTCGTACGGCAACTCCAGCCGCACGCCGTAGGTGTCGGCGACGTGGCGGGCGAAGCCCTCGAAATGTGCCCGGATCCGATCGGCCCGTGTCAGTCCCGGCCGGGGGAGAGGACGTACGGAGTCGATGAGCACGACCAGCCGCACCTCCCGCCCGGCGGCGGTCAGTTGCCGCGCGGTCTCCTGGGCGACGAAGCCGCCGAAGGACCAGCCGCCCAGCACACAGGGCCCGTCGGGGTGGGCTGCGTTGATCGCCTCGGCGTAGCGCCGCGCCTTCTCCGGCACGGTCCGGGCCTCCTCGATCCGCTCCAGCCCGTACACCGGCTGGTCGTCCCCGAGCCGTTCGGCGAGCGTACGGTAGACGGCGACCGGGCCCCCGGCGGCGTGGACGAGGAACAGCGGGGGCCGCGAACCGGTGGCACGCAGCGGGCGCAGCGGGGTGTCCTCGCGGGGGAGGGCCTGCCGGATCCGGGCGGCGGCGTCCTCGACGGTGACGGCGGCGAACAGGTCGCGCAGGGGCAGCGCGACGCCGAACTCGCGCTCCACCGCGGTACGGACGCGGACGGCCATCAGCGAGTCCAGGCCCAGGTCGGCCAGGGCGGTGCCCGGGGCGACCCGGGCGGGCGGGTGGCCGGTGACGGCGGCGATGTGGTGGGTCAGCCGGGCCAGGACCGAAGAGGGCTCCGAGAGTTCCGCCGCTTCGACGGGAGGTTCCTCCGTGACCGGCTCGGGGTGTGCGCGGCCGTCCGTCCACCAGTGCCGTACGTGCCGCCAGCGGGGAACGGGCAGGTCGACCACCCGGCCGGGCGGCACGGGCAGCCGCTGTCCCGCGACGTACAGGGCACCGAGCTGTCCCGCGAACGCCTCGGAACCGTCGGCGTCCCGGCGCAGGGTGGCCAGGGCGAGGGCGCCGGGCACGGTGTCCGCGAGGGCCCCCGTCAGAACCGGATGGGGGGAGATCTCGACGAACGCCGTGTGCCCGTCGGCCGCCGCCGAGGCGAGCGCCCGGTCCAGACGCACGGGCCGCCGCAGATTGGCCGCCCAGTGGTCCGCGTCGAACACGCGGTCGCCGCGTGGGTCGTCCAGGACGGTGGAGTAGACGGGGACCTCCGGCCGCCGTCCCCGGATGCCGGCCAGCGCGTCGACGAGCTCCGGCAGCAGCGGGTCCACCTGGGGCGAGTGCCCGGCACCGACGACCCGCATGGCCCGCGCCGCCCGGCCCTGCCCCTCCAGCCGGCGCACTAGCCCGGCCACCGCCGCTTCCTCTCCCGTGACGACCTTCTGCCGGGGCGAGGAGTGCACGGCGACATGCACCCCTGGGAAGTCCCGCTCCAGGGAATCCAGTTCGGCGTCGTCCAGGTCCACCACGGCCATCGCGCCGCCGCTCAGCCCGCTCAGCAGCCGGGCCCGTACGGCGATGACCCGCGCCCCGTCGGCCACGTCCAGCGCGCCCGCGCACACGGCCGCCGCCACCTCGCCCATGGAGTGGCCGATCACCGCGGCCGGCTCGACCCCGTACGAACGCCACAACTCGGCAAGCGCCAATTGCAGCCCGAACAGGACGGGTTGGGCGACCTCCAGGGAGTCGAGACCGGCACCGGACGACAGGTGGTCGTACAGGGACAGGCCGCACTCCGGGGCGAGGTGCGGGTCGAGTTTCTCGACGGCGGCGGCGAACGCGGGTTCCTCGGCCAGCAGCCGCCTGCCCATGCCCGGCCACTGGCTGCCGTAGCCGGAGAAGACCCACACCGTGCCGTTGCCGACGCGGTCGCGGTCACCGGTCACCAGCCGCACGTCCGGACGCCCTGTCGCCAACGTTCCCAGCACTTCAGCGAGTTCGGAACGGTCCCGGGCGACCGCGGCGGCACGTACAGGGCCCCGGCCCGTGCGCCCCGCCAGGGTCCGCGCCACGTCGGCGGGGTGGGCGGTGCTGTCGCGCAGCCAGTCGGCCAGCCTGCCCGCCGTGTCGCCCAGGCGCTCCGCGTCGAGGTCGGAGAGCAGCTGCAGGCGGGCCGCCGGTTCCTCGGCCGGTCGGGCCGGGACCAGGCCGGGCGGCCCCTCCTCCAGCACCACATGCGCGTTGGTGCCGCCGAAGCCGAACCCGGAGACCCCCGCGACAGCGGTGCCGCCGTAGCGCGGCCAGGGCTCCGGCTCGGTCACCACCCGCAGCCGGTCATCGGTGAGGGAAGTGCCCTCCGCACAGTGCAGCGAGGGCGGGATGCTGTCGTGATGCAGGGCCAGTACGGTCTTCACCAGGCCCGCGATCCCCGCGGCCGACTCCAGATGCCCGAGGTTGCCCTTCACGGAACCCAGCAGCAGCGGCTGGTCCGGGTCACGGTCCGCGCCGAGCACCGCGCCGAGCGCGCCCGCCTCGATCGGGTCGCCCAACGGGGTACCGGTGCCGTGCGCCTCGACGTAGTCGACGTGTGCCGCGGGGAGCCCCGCCCGTGCGTACGCGCTCCGCAGCAGCGCCTGCTGCGCTGCCGGGTTGGGTGCCATGAGGCCGTTCGAGCGGCCGTCGGAGTTGACGGCGGTGGCCCGGATGACGGCCAGGACCCGGTCGCCGTCCCGCTCGGCGTCGGACAGCCGCTTGAGGATCACCGCCGCGCAGCCCTCGCCGCGCCCGATGCCGTCCGCCGCCGTCGAGAACGGCTTGCACCGCCCGTCCGGCGCGAGGGCCCCCGCTCGCCGGAAGGCGACCGAGACGGCCGGTGACAGCAGCAGGTTGACCCCGGCGGCGATCGCCGTGTCGCTCTCGCCCGTACGCAGGCTGACACAGGCGTGGTGCACGGCGACCAGCGACGACGAGCAGGCCGTGTCTACGGCCATGCTCGGCCCCCGGGCGTCCAGGACGTAGGAGAGCCGCCCGGCGGCCACGCTCAGGGCACCCCCGGCCGGCGCCCAGGGATCGACGGCGGCCGGGTCGGCGCCGGTGAGCTGCCCGTATTCGGGGGCGGAGACACCGACGAACACGCCGGTGGCGGTGCCCGCCAGGGCCCCGGCCGGTACGGCGGCGTGGTCGAGCGCCTCGTGCACGACCTCCAGCAGGATCCGCTGCTGCGGGTCCATCACCGCGGCCTCGCGCGGGGTGACGCGGAAGAAGTCCGCGTCGAAGCCCGCGATGTCGTCGAGATAGCCGCCGTACGGGTGCGCGTCCGCGGGCGGGAAGGCGGTGAAGTCGCGCCAGCGATCCTCCGGGACGCGCCGGATCGCGTCGACGCCCTCGCCGAGCAGCCGCCAGTAGTCGTCCGGGCCGTGCACCCCGCCGGGCAGCCGGCAACCGATCCCCACGACGGCGACCGGCTCGGCCGTAGCGCTCGGCAGCCCGGCTAGCGGAAGCGCCGCGTCGGATCCCGGGGCGTGCGAGGCTTCCGCGCCGCACAGCCGGGCCACCAGCGCGTCTCCGGTCGGTGTCTCCCACAGCAGGGTCGTCGGCAGTTGCTGCCCGGTGGCCCGGGACAGTTCACCGGCCAGGGCGACCGCGTCCCGTGAGGACATGCCGAGGTCGGCCAGCGGCCGGTCCATCGGGACGGTTTCGGGGGACGTGCCGCACCACTCCGCCACCCTTTCGGCGATGAGCCGGCGCAGCCCGCCCTCGTCGACGGGCCTCATCCCGCGGCACCCGCCGTCTCCGACCGGGCCCGGCCGCCGTACGCGCCCTCCAGATAGCGGGTCCGGGTCAGCGCCCGCGACACCTTCCCGCTCGAGGTACGCGGCACCGTGCCCGGCGGCACCAGGACCACGTCCGCGAGCCGCAGCCCGTGCCGGGCGGAGACGGCACCGCGCACGGCACGCACCACCGCCGGTACGTCGAGCTCGGCGAGGCGCGCGGTGCGCGCGTGCTCCGCCACGACCACCACCCCCTCACCGGCGCCGCCCGGCACGGCGAACGCCGCCAGCCGGTCCCGGCGCACCGCCGGGTCCGCGTCCTGGGCCGTCGCCTCGACGTCCTGCGGATAGTGGTTGCGGCCGTCCACGATGATCAGGTCCTTCAACCGGCCCGTGACGACCAGCTGCCCCTCCAGCACCGTCCCCAGATCGCCCGTCCGCAGCCAGCCGCCCGGACCGGCCGCGGCGTCCGCGAACCCGGCACCGAACACGTCCCCCGGCCCCCGGTTCCAGTAGCCGCGTCCCACATTCGGCCCCTGCACCCAGATCTCGCCGACCTCACCCTCCGACAGCAGGGCCCGTGTGACCGGGTCGGCGACCCGGACCCGCTGGCCCGCCGGGGTGCCACAGCCCGCCAGCAGCACGGCCCGGGGATCGTCCGGCCGCGCGGACAGGGCCTTCCCGGCCGCCAGGGCGTCACGGTCGAGCGCGAACCGGGTGAGCGGCTCACCCGGCCGGGCCGCGCAGACGAACACGGTGGCCTCGGCCAGTCCGTACGACGGGCAGTGCGTCTCCGGCGCCAGGCCCTGGCCGGCGAACGCCGCGTGGAAACGGTCGGCCGTGCCCGGGCGGACCGGCTCGCTGCCGTTGATCAGCGCGGTGATCCTGTCGAGCCGCAGCCCCTCCTTCTGCTCGGCAGTGACGGTCGCGACGCAGTAGTCGTAGGCGAAGTTGGGCGCCGCGCTCACGACGTTCGGATGCGCGGCGAGCAGCCGCAGCCAGCGCACCGGCTCGTGCAGGAACGCGGCCGGGTCCATGAGGACCGACAGAAGACCGCGTGTCACCGGCGCCGCGACGCTGAGCACCAGCCCCATGTCGTGATAGAGCGGCAGCCAGCCCACGCAGGTCAGCGGGCCGGCGTCGGCACCGTAGGCGCTCAGCGCCTGGCCGGCGTTGGCGACGACGTTGCCGTGGCTGATCTCCACGCCCGCCGGGGCGCGGGTCGAACCCGAGGTGTACTGGAGATAGGCCGTCGCCCCGGCGTCCGGCGGGACGGGCCGCCAGTTCTGGGCGGCATCGTCGGGCACCTGGTCCGCCAGGACGATCCGCGGCCCGTCGGAACCGAGGAAGTCCCGCACCTCGTCCTGGGCCCGGCTGGTCGTCACGACCACCGAGGGACGGGCATCCGCCAGGACGCCCGCCAGCCGGTCCGCGTGCCCGGGCAGGTCCGGCGGATACAGCGGTACGGCGACCAGCCCCGCGGCCAGGGCCGCGAGGAAGGCGGTCACGTACTCCGTGCCCTGCGGACACAGCAGGGCGACCCGGTCCCCGGGCCCGGCCCGCTCGGCGAGGTGCGCGGCCAGCGCCCGCACCCGCACGTCCAGGCGGCGCCAGGTCAGGGTGCGGTGGACGCCCCGCGAGTGCTGTGCCGGATGCTCGACGAAGGTGAACGCCCGGCGGTCCGGGGTGGTTTCGGCCCAGTGCCACACGTACTCCGGCAGCGTCGGGCACGCGGGCGCGAGCGGGGGGCGGCGGCTGTCCATCAGGCGGGGCTCCTCACGGCGTGCATCGGCCTACGAGTCGAGAAGGGCGAGGTCAGAGCGGGATGTTGCCGTGCCGGCGTTCCGGCATCGGCGCGCGTTTGCCGCGCAGGGCGCGCAGCGCGCGGCAGACCTGCTCCCGGGTCTCGCGCGGCGCGATGACGGCGTCTACATAGCCGCGCTCGGCGGCGAGATAGGGAGTGCCGTGGGTGCGCTCGTACGCGTCGAGAAGGCGGGCGCGCAGCGCCTCCGGGTCGTCGGACGCGGCCAGTTCGCGCCGGTGCAGCACGCCCACGGCCCCCTCGGCGCCCATGACGGCGATACGGGCGGTGGGCCAGGCGAGATTGACGTCGGCGCCCAGGTGCTTGGAGCCCATCACCGCGTAGCCGCCGCCGTACGCCTTGCGCACCACCACCGTGACCTTGGGCACCGTCGCCTCGGCGTAGGCGTACAGCAGCTTCGCGCCGCGCCGGATGATCCCGGCCTGCTCCTGCCGTACCCCGGACAGATACCCGGGCACATCGGCGAAGGTCAGCAGCGGGATGCCGAACGCGTCGCAGAACCGTACGAACCGCGCCGCCTTCTCCGACGCGTCGATGTCGAGGACACCGGCGGCACGCAGCGGCTGGTTGGCGACGACGCCCACCGAGCGGCCCTCGACCCGGGCCAGGGCGCAGATGATGTTCGGCGCGAACAGCTCCTGCACCTGGAGCAGTTCACCGTCGTCGACGACCGCGTGCAGGATGTCCCGCATGTCGTAGGCCTCACCGAGCCGGTCCGGGACTACCTCGTCGAGCCCGGCCCCGGGCGGGGCGTGCCCGGGCGCGTACTCCGGGGGCCGTTCCAGGTTGTTGGCCGGGAGGTACGAGAGCAGGTCGCGCACGGTGTCGAGGGCGTCCTCCTCGTCGGCGGCCAGGAAGTGGGCGTTGCCGTTGACGGTGTTGCTGGTGCGGGCGCCGCCCAGCTCCTCGGCGGTGGTGCGCTCGCCGGTGACCGTATGGATGACGTCGGGGCCGGTGACGAACATGTGCGAGGCGCCGTCCACCATCACCGTGAAGTCGGTGATCGCCGGGGAGTAGGCGGCACCGCCCGCGCACGGCCCCAGGACGACCGAGATCTGCGGGATCACCCCGGACGCCTTGACGTTGCGGCGCACCAGCTCGGCGTAGAGGGCGAGGGCGGCGACCCCCTCCTGGATCCGGGCGCCGCCGGAGTCGTTCAGGCCGATCACCGGGCAGCCGGTCTTCAGGGCGAGGTCCATCAGGGCGACGGTCTTCTCCCCGAAGGCCTCGCCCATGCTGCCGCCGAACACCGTGGAGTCCTGGGCGAACACGCACACCGGGCGGCCGTCGACCGTGCCGTACCCGGTGACCACCCCGTCGCCGTAGGGGCGGCGGGCATCCTGCCCGGTGGGCCGGCCCCGCACGAACAGGCCCGTCTCGGTGAAGGAGTCCTTGTCCACGAGCCGTTCGATCCGCTCCCGGGCCGAGAACTCCCCGCGTCTGCGCGGCCCGCCCGGGGCCACCGCACGGTCCCGGCGTGAGGCCAGCCCGGCGACGCGTCCCGCGGTGCTCCCGCTCACCTCTGTGCTCACAACCACCTCCGAAGGGGCTCTCGACTATGGCAGCGAGCGGGGAGGTGCCGGACGAATCACCGTTCTGTGTGGGGGAGTTGAGTCCTCCGACAGGGGGTTTCATCCCCCGGTGACAACAGACCGATCAATTCCAGTCATTTCCACCCGGGGTGAGTAAAACATGTGAATGTTTCCGCGTGGTTCGGGCATACGGAGCGAAAACAGAGAGAGGGGCGCTACGTGCTCGTACCGGACCGGAAGGTCGTCAGGGAGTTGCTGACGCGGTACGCGTCGCTGAGGATCGCTCAGGCGGAGAGGCACGTGCCGACGGCGGCACGCCAGCTTGAGGACGTCAGCTACACGCTGTGCGTGATGATGGGAACATCCGTCATCCACGACGCCATCGCCAAGGCCGACGCCCTGCTGCTCACCAAGGGGCGGTCCGAGGCCGCGGAGGCGGACGGGGAGAACGGCTTGACGCTGGTCGGCTGACATCGTGTGAGGCCCGGCGCACGGCCGGGTACCGCCCCGGTGGCCTATGGACGGGCCGCCGGGGCGTTCGTCTTCCCGTGGAACGCCGTGCGGTACGCGTACGGCGTGGTGCCCACCACCTTGCGGAACCGCTCCCGGAACGCCGTCGGCGAGCCGAACCCCGCCTGGCGCGCGATCCGTTCGACCGAGTGGTCCGTGTTCTCCAGCAGATACTGGGCGCGCCGCACCCGCGCCCGCAGCAGCCACTGCAACGGAGTGGTGCCGGTCTGCTCGCGGAAGCGGCGGCTGAAGGTCCGCTCGCTCATCCCCGCGCGCGCCGCCAGGGTGCCCAGCGTCACCTCGTGCGCGAGATGGTCCTCGATCCACTCCAGCAACGGCTCGAACGCCGACCCCCGGGGCACCGGCGGGTGCTCGTGCACGATGAACTGGGCCTGTCCGCCCTCCCGTTCCAGCGGCATCACCGACATCCGGGCGATGTTCGCCGCCACGGCGGACCCCAGATCCCGCCGGATCATGTGCAGGCACAGATCCAGCGCCGCCGCCGCACCGGCCGAGGTGAGGATCTGCCCGTTGTCCACGTACAGCACGTCCGGCTCCACCTCGACCTTCGGGAACCGCCGGGCCAGTTCGCCGGCGGCCACCCAGTGCGTGGTGGCGCGCAGCCCGTCCAGCAGCCCGGCCTCCGCGAGCACGAAGGCACCCACGCACACGGACGCGATCCGGGTACCGGACTCGGCCGCCCGGCGCAGCGCCGCCAGCACCCGGGCGGAGGGCGGCGCGGCGTCGGGGGAGCAGCCCGGCACGATGACGGTGTCGGCCTCCGCCAGCGCCTCGAGCCCCTGGTCGATGCGCAGGGTGAAACCGCCGTCCGCCCGCACCTCCGGTGTCTCGGCGCACAACCGGACCCGGTAGGCGGGACGCCCGTCCGGCATATGGGTCCAGGCGAACGTCTGCTGGGGCGCCGCCATGTCGAACGGCACCACTCGGTCGAGAACCAGGATCGCCACGGAGTGCATGACCGTCACCCTAGGCGGGTTCCCGCCAGCGGTGTGACCCGGGGACGGGGTGGCCCATGGAGGGAGAGCGCAGGTCGGACGAGTTGGCGAGAACCCGTTGGAAGCTGTCGTTCCAGCCCCTGGGAGATCGAGTCCCGGCTCCCTAACGTGAGCCCGGCATCGTCGATCGCGTCATGGAAAGAGTCCCGGTGACCAAGATCCTGCTGTCCCTCCATGTGCTGGCCGCCATCGTCGCCATCGGTCCCGTGACCGTAGCGGCCAGCATGTTCCCGCCGGCGGCGCGTCGTGCGGCCGCCGCGCCCGGAGGCGCCCCCGGCCCTTCGGCGGTCGGCACGGTCGCGCTGCTGCACCGCATCTGCCGCGTCTACTCCGGGGTCGGACTGACCGTCCCGGTCCTCGGGCTGGCCACCGGTGCCGCGATGGGTGTCCTGGGCAGCGGATGGCTCGTCACCTCCATCGCGCTGACCGCGGCTGCCGCCGGGATCCTGGCCGCCTTCGTGCTGCCCCGCCAGGAAGAACTCCTCGACCGGCTGAACGGCGAACAGGCCGTCGATCACCGGAACACCGTGCAACTGGCCATGTTCACCGGCATCTTCAACCTCCTGTGGGCGACGGTCACCGTCCTCATGATCGTCCGGCCTGGCTCCACCACGGGAGCGTGAGAGCCCCGCCACTTCGCATGGCATAGATGTCCGTTCTGCGTCAAGTCATCCCAGGGAATTCACACTCCGGGATATCGGGCCGCCTAGACTTCTCAGTCTTGCCCCCGCACGGGGACGACGAGCAGAAAGGCACGTTGCCGGGTGTTCCAGGATTCCCCCATCTACGACCGACTCATCGCGGAGTGCGGCGATGTGCCCACACAGGTTCGCCGCGAGGCCGAACGCGTGAGCAGGGAGCTGGAGCTGGTCATGCGGCCCTACCAGTCCCCCGGCTACGACCGCCCGCAGGCCCCGGGCGCGGGCTGGCAGCGCACGGCCATGCTCCCCGCTCCGCGGCAGCCGTGAGCCGGGAGGCCATGGTCGTGGGACGGTCCGGGACCGGCGCGTGGCCGGCCCCGGTGCTCAACGGACCGTCGTGCTCGAGCCGTTGATATGCGGCGACCCCTCGGGGACCGGGCGGGCCAGCCACTCGGCGATGGTGCGCGCGATCGGCTGACCCGTCTCCACTTCGACGAACCCGAACTGCCCCGACTGGTTGCACTCGAGGAACCACCAGGTCCCGTCGGCGTCCTCGACGAAGTCGAAGGCGCCGTAGGCCAGTTCGGCCTCACGCAGGTACGCCTGGACACCCGCCGCGATGCACGACGGCACATCGGTGGGGCGCCACGGCGAGCCGGGTGCGGCGAAGCGTACGTCGACGTCGTCCGGGTCCGCGTCCGCGGCGGTCGCCTTGCGGGCGGCCAACAGCTGCTCACCGACGGCGGTGAGACGGATGTCGGCCCGCTTGGCGACCCGCCGCTGCAACAGCGTCGGCCCGAACGCGACGGCGGAGAAGTCCGTGTCCGGCGCCACCCGGCTGGTCGGCACCGCCCGGGGCGGGTCCTGCGGATGCGCGCCCGACACCGGCTTGACCACCAGGTCCGGGTAGCGCTCGGCGAACTCGCGGGCGGCCCGCGGGAAGGTCGTGATCAGCGTCGCGGGCACCGGCAGGCCGCACCGCTGGGCCAGACGCAGCTGCCACGGCTTGTGCCGGGCCCGGCGGGCCGCGTCCGGGTGGTTCATCCAGCGCGCGTCCGAGCCCCGCAGCATGCCGTAGAGCGCCTGAGCGGCCTCCTCCGTCAGCCACGCGGACGGCTGGGCCGCCCGCCCGGCTGGAATGCCGGGCCGGCGCACCCAGACCGAGCGCAGTCCCCCGATGCTCACCAGCCGCCCCCCGGCGGACAGATGGCCACGGAAACGGCCGTGTACGAACTCACCGGACAGCGCGACACCGCCGGTCAGGTCGGCTGGATCGACCCGGACCACCGGAACCCCCGTCGCGTTCAGGTGCACGACCACCATGTCCGCGGTCACGTCCTCCTCACAGGTGAGGATCAGTACGGTCATCTTCGACGGCCCGCGGTCAGTCGTCGAAGTGTGTCTTGGAGCCTGCGGTGGACGTCGTGGTGCCCACCTCTCTCAACAGGCCGAAGTCGCTGGCCGCGATTCGGCCGTCGAGGAGCACGTTCAACTGCAGTCCGGTGTCGTACACATACGGAATAGCAGCTTCCAACTCCACTGCCGGGCGCGCGTAGTTGAGCGCGAACGGTTGCATCGTCTCTCCCTCGTCGGTACTGCGCCGATCAAGCGTTGGTCTGAGCGCGGCCCCCCGGCCGCTCGCTTGTTTCGGCTTCCAGAGACTTATACGAATCGAACGGGTGGTTGGTTTCCTTACTCTCCGTAGTTATTGGGCGGGCTCGTGGTCGGGTCGGCGTGTCGTCCTGCGATTCCGCTCGCCGAGGGAGCCGCGGACGGTACGCAGAGCGAGCAGCAGGACACCGATGTCGTCGAGGTACACCGGGTCGGGCAGCACGTCGGCAGGCAGGACGAAATAGAGAACCGCGCCCCAGAAGACCCAGCGTGGCCCGGTGGGCAGGCCCGCGCTCCGCAGGTCGCGCCGGGTCCGGACCAGTCTCACGAAGATGTGGACGGCGAGGACGAGGACGACGGCCGCGAGAATCGCGGCCAGGATGATCACCGTTGTGGTCGTATCCACGGGTTGCCCTCCTCCTGGCGTGCCGCGACACGGGGTGTCCCTACCTGGATTCCCGTTTCCGGCGGCTGTATTGCGGCCGGGGCCCGACATGTCGGCGAGTCGGCGGATTTTCCCCTGCGGGTGGTCATCCCGGTGGCTCACACGAGTGGCACGGGGTGAAGGGGGCGCCTAGTAATGGTCAGCGTAACGTCGCTCGTCACACGACGGGGGGCGCAGGAGCGGCCGCACTCTTCCCATGGAGGCGAGTATGACCACCTGCTCTTCATCACCCCGCTCGAACGGGTCCGCCATAACCGGCGAGTCGAACGGGTCCGCCCAGCCGTCCGCCGAGACCACCGTCGCCACCGGCGGGTACCAGGTGGAGCAGACGAGCACGCAGCCCGCCGCGCCTTCGCACGAGACGTACCGTGCGGGCACCGAGCCTCCCGCCGAGTCCCACCCGGCGGGCCCGCCGGGCCCGGAGCCGGCTGTGCTGTCCGCCCTTGCCGATGCCCCTGCCGTGAACGGGGCGGAGCAGGTGTCGGCGCCGCCGCCCGCTTCTGGCGTGGACGAGGTGGCTCTGTCGTCTGCCGGGCCTGTCGCCCCTGTCGTAAACGGGGCGGTTCCGGCGCGGCCGGCTGTCCCCGGTGCGGACGAGGCTGCCCGGCCCGCCGCCCCCGTTGTGGCCCCGGTGGACCAGGAGCCCGTGCGGCCGGTGGCCCCAGCCTCGACCGAGGCGGATGTGGCCTTCGACCGCCCTGCCGCCCCCGGTTCGGGCACCGCGACCGAGCGGTCTGCCGTCCGCGGCCCCGAACGGGCGGCCCCGGAGCCCTCGCGCCCGGTCGCGCTCGCCCCCGACGACGCGGACCGGCCGTCGGCCGCGCCCGCGAGCCCTCGCCCGAACCCGGTGAGCCCGCCGTCCGCCCAACCCGCTGTCTCAGGGCCGCAGCAGGCGGACCGGCCGTCGGCGGAGCCTGCGGCCTCCCGCTCGAACCCGGTGAGCCCGTCGTCCGCCGAGCCGGCCGGCTCAGGGGCGTACCAGGCGGATCGGCCGTCGGCCGCGCCCGCGGGCCCTCGCCCGAACGCGGTGAGCCCGCCGTCCGCCCAACCCGCTGACTCAGGGCACCAACAGGCTGCCCGGCCGTTCGCGGCTCTCGGCAAGGACCAGATGGACCCGGCGCCAGGCCGGCTTGCGGGCCCCGGCCCGGACCGGGCCGGCGCGGGGGGCGAGGCGGAGCAGTCGGGTGCGCGGCCGTTCGTGATCCGTTCGCTGGACGACAACCAGGTGGAACTGCGGCCCGGCACGGGGCCGGCGCCGGCGCCGTACGGTGACGCGGTCAGCGATCTGGTGCACGCCGCCGTGGTCGACCGGCCTCTGGAGGAGGTCGTCGCCCTCATCACCTCGCTGGGGAAGTCGCCCGACCATGCCGAGGCCATGGTCGACGCACTCCGCACGGCCGGCGTGGAGCGGCGCGTGGAGGACGTGAGCCGGATGATCGCCCTGCTGACGAAGCCCCCGCGGGACGCCGACAGCGCGGACGAGGCGATCCGGGCCGCGGCCGCCCACCGGCCGGTGGAGGAGGTGACCCGGCTGGTGACCCTGCTGCACAAAGAGCCGCACATGCCCCACGTCCGCGAGGAGGCACTCCGCGCGGCCGCCACCGGCCGGTCCGTCGGGGAGCTGGTCGAGCTGATCGACCGCCTCGGCCTGGAACGACTGGACCGCAACGGCCGTGTGCCGACCGGCCCCACGCCTCCCGAGGCGGAGACCACGCAGCCCCTGACACCCGTCCGCCCGGCCAGGCGCCGCGAGATCCGCCGGACCCTCGACTCCTCACCGTCGGACCGCGACCGCGCGACGGAGCGGCTCACCAGGTCCATGGCGTGGTCGAGTTGGCTCACGGCCCTGGCTCTGGCCGTATGCGCGGTGGCGCACTTCCCGCTGCAGCGCGGCGGAGCGTCCCTGGACCTGCACGCCATAGCTCTCGGCCTGTCCGTGCTCTGCACGGTGCTGGCGCTGCTGCTGGCCCTGCGCCCCGTCGCGCCGGTCCTGGTCGGGGCGGTGGTGGTACCCACGGTGCTGGCCGGGGCCCAGGCGTACGGGAGTTCCTTCCCGTCGGCGTCCCTCACCCGGGCCGTGGACCTCGCGCTCGCCCCGCCGTGGTTCGCCGCCGGTGCCGCCGTGTGCACGGCGCTGCTGGCCCTCGTCGCGCTGGTCTTCCGCGCGGTGGTGCCCCTCGTGAGCGGACAGTGGTCACCCCTGCCGGCGACCGAGGCACGCAGTATGGCGGAGTGACGTCTACGAGTTCCGCACCGGACCGGATCCGCTCGCAGCGGGTCCGGTCCGGACGTCGTTCGTCCCCCGGCGATCGAGCAGCCCGGCCAGCACCCGGTCCGGCGTCAGCGGGAGTTCCCTGAAGCGGACGCCGGTGGCGTGGTGCACGGCGTTGCCGATCGCCGCGGCGGTCCCCACGATGCCGATCTCCCCGATGCCCTTGCTGCCCATCGGGTTGAGACGGGAATCGTCCTCGTCCAGCCAGTGCGCCTCGATCTCGCCGGTATCGGCGTGCACGGGCACGTGGTACGACGCCAGATCCGACTCGGTGAAGTCCCCGAACGCGGCGTCCATCGTGCTGCCCTCGGTCAGCGCCATGCCCAGCCCCATCGTCATGCCGCCGACGAACTGGGAGCGCGCCGTGCGGGCGTTGAGGACGCGCCCGGCGGCGTACACCCCGAGCAGCCGGCCGACCCGCACCTCGCCGGTGACCGTGTCCACCGCGACCTCGGCGAAGTGCGCCCCGAAGGCGTGCCGGGCAAAGGCGCTCTCGGCATCCGCCGCGCCCCTGGTGTCCGCGCGGACGTCGAGGCCCTGCTCGGGCAGCGGGCCCGAATGCTCGGCCAGCCGCCGCGCCAGCAGGGCACAGGCCTCATGGACCGCCCAGCCCCAGGAGGCGGTACCGGAGGAGCCGCCGGCCAGCGGCGCGGACGGGAGCTCACTGCTGCCGACCTCCGTCCGCACCCGCTCCAGCGGCACCCCGAGGGCGTCGGCACCGACCTGCGCGAGCACGGTCCTGGCCCCGGTACCGATGTCGGTGGCGTTGATCCGCACCAGGAACGTCCCGTCGGGCAGCGCGCGGGCCGACGCCGCGGCGGGCCACACCATGACGGGATACGTCGCCGCCGCCACGCCCGTCCCCAGCAGCAGGGGCCCTTCCCGGCGCTTCGGATGGGCCGGGAGGGGATCGCGCCCGTCCCACCCGAAGCGCCGGGCACCCTCGCGCAGACACTCGACCAGGTGCCTGCTGCTGAACGGCTTGCCGCTGTCGGGTTCGACGTCCGGCTCGTTGCGGACCCGCAGCTCGACCGGGTCCAAGCCCAGCTCGCCGGCGAGTTCGTCCATGGCGGACTCCAGCGCGTACATCCCCGGAGCCTCGCCCGGCGCCCGCATCCACGACGGCGAGGGCACGTCCAGTGCCGCGACCCGGTGCACCGTACGGCTGTGGGGCGCGGCGTACATCACGCGCGCGGGCACCGCCGCCTGCTCCACGAACTCCTTGATGCGCGAGGTGTGGGTCGTGACCTCGTGCACGACGGCGGCGAGGCGCCCGTCCGCGTCGGCACCGAGCCGCAGCCGGTGCAGGGTGGGAGCGCGGTGCCCGACGACGGCCGGCAGATACCGGCGGGGGAGGGCCACCGTGACCGCCCGCCCGGTCTGCCGTGCCGCCATCGCGGCGAGCACCACGTCGGGCCGTGGCGTGCCCTTGGACCCGAAGCCGCCGCCGACGTGCTCGGCGGTGACGACGATCCGCTCCTTCGGCAGGGCGAACAGCCCCGCGAGCACCGCCCGTACGGCACCGGCGCCCTGACTGGATGTGTGCACGGTCAGCCGGCCGTCGTCCCAGCGGGCGGTGCTGGCGTGCGGCTCCATGGGGTGGTTGTGCAGCGGCGGCACCCGGTACGCGACGTCCACCCGGGCGGCCGAGGACCCGAAGGCCCCGTCGGGGTCGCCCTGTTCACGGACGGCCGGATGACCGCCGTTGGCCTCCTCGGGCACATACACGCCCGGGTGCGAGGCGGTGAGCTCCACGTCGTGTGCTTCGGCGTCGTAGGCGACGCGGACCGCTGCGGCACCGGCCCTGGCCGCCTCCAGGGTCTCGGCCACCACCAGGGCCACGAACCAGCCCCGGTGCGGAACCCGGGGGTCCTGGAGCACGGCGAGCGTCGGATCGTCCGGCTCGGCGAGCCGCGGCGCGTTCTCATGGGTGAGGACATCGAGGACACCGGGCACGGCAAGGGCCGCCGCCGTGTCGACGCCGGTCACCCGGCCCCGGGCGACAGTCGCCGGCACGGGCCAGGCCTGGGCCCGGCCGGGGGAGTGGTACTCGGCGGCGTAGCGGGCGGTCCCGCTGACCTTCTCCCGTCCCTCCCGGCGCTCGGCTGGAGCGCCCACGCTGCCGGTCATGGAGTCCTCCTCGTGAGCGCCGGGTCCGCGAGCCGGGACAGCACGTCCATGGCGAGATTGCGGGCCAGCGGCACCTTGTAGGCGTTGTCCCGCAGCGGCCGCGCGGCGGACAGTTCGAGGTCGACGGCGTGTTCGAACGCGGCGGCGGTCGGTGCCGCGCCCAGCAGCGCCTCCTCCGCCCGCCGGGCCCGCCAGGGCCGGTGCGCCAGCGCCCCGAAGGCGATCCCGGCATGACCGACCACACCGTCCGACACCCGCAGCACCACCGCGACGGACGCGAGCGCGAAGGCGTACGAGGCCCGGTCGCGGGCCTTGCGGTACGCCGACGGCAGCCCGGCCGTGGCGGCTGGCAGCACCACACCGGTGACCAGTTCACCGGGGCGTATCTCGGTGTCCTGCTCGGGCCGGTCCCCGGGCAGCCGGTGGAAGTCCGCCGCCGCGACACTCCGGGCGCCCTCCGGCCCGTACAGCTCGACACGCCCGTCCAGAGCGGCCAGCGCCACCGCCATGTCCGACGGATGGGTGGCGATGCAGTGCGCGGAGTGACCGAGCACCGCGTGATCGCGATGGACACCGTCCCGCGCGCCGCAGCCGCTGCCCGGCTCGCGCTTGTTGCACGGCTTCGACAGGTCCTGGAAGTACGGGCACCGGGTGCGCTGGAGCAGATTCCCGCCGGTCGTCGCCGCGTTGCGCAACTGCCCCGAGGCACCCGCGAGCACCGCCTGCGACAGCGCCGGGTACCGGTCGCGTACGAGGGGGTGGGCGGCGAGGTCGCTGTTGCGGACCATCGCCCCGATCCGCAGCGCGCCGTCCGGCAGCTCCTCCACCGCGTCCAGCGGCAGCCGGGTGACGTCGACGAGGGCGGCGGGCCGCTCGACGCCGAGCTTCATCAGATCGACGAGGTTGGTGCCGCCGCCCAGATAGCGGGCGCCGGGGTGGGAGGCGTACGCGGAGGTCGCCTCCTCGACGCTCCCGGCACGGAGGTACGCGAACTCCTTCACCGGATCACGTCCTCCACCGCCTCGGCGATCCGTGGATACGCGCCGCACCGGCACAGATTGCCGCTCAGCCGCTCCCGGATCTCCTCCCGGCCCAGCGGCACCGGCTCACCGGAGGGCGCCGCCGGGTCGGTGACGTGCGAGGGATGACCGGCCGCCGCCTCGGCGAGCACACCGGCCGCGGAGCAGATCTGGCCCGGGGTGCAGTAGCCGCACTGGAAGGCGTCGCGCTCCAGGAAGGCCTGTTGCAGCGGGTGCGGCTGCTCACCGTCGCCGGACAGGCCCTCGATCGTGGTGACCTCGCTGCCGTCCAGGGCGATCGCGAACAGCAGACAGCTGTTGACGCGCCGCCCGTCCACCAGGACCGTACAGGCGCCGCACTGGCCGTGGTCGCAGCCCTTCTTGGCGCCGGTGAGGTCGAGATCCTCGCGCAGGAGGTCCAGCAGGACCCGCCGGTGGTCGACGGTGAGTGTGTGGGGCTTGCCGTTGACGCGGAGTGTCGTCTCCGAGTGGTACTGGTCGTTGCCCATGTCGTGGAGGCCTTCCCGGGCGGGCCGTACTGCCGTACGGACCGCGTATCCACCTGGCCACGACTGACACGTGCGCCCCGCGAGGAAGACCTTCTAGTGCTCGTCCCGGGACGGGGCCACGGGGCGCTGGGATTTGCCCTTGAAGCGTTCGAATGTCCGTGTGAGCTGCTGCAGCGGAGACCCGGCGGGGGCACCGGAGGGCTGCTGCCGCGCGGGAGCGGCCCCGCCGGACTCCTGGTAGGCGGTCAGCGCCTCGTGGGCCCGCTCGGCCGCCTCCCGGTACAGGTCACGCGATTTCGTCATGGCCTCCAGCGCGCCGGCGTACATGGCCACCAGACCACGCTGGCGGTCCAGCTCCTCCTGGAGATTCAGCAGGTGCCAGTCCTCCCGCAACGCGGTGAGGGCGGCCTCGGCGCCGTCGGGCAGGGGCCTCGGCAGCGCGGCGAACCGCTTGACCGCCTCGACGAGGTCGGCCGGCTCCGAGCCGTCGAGGAAGACCGCACGGACGGAGAAGTCCTCGGCGTCGTAACCCTGCGGCGCCGGGGTGCCGGGCAGCACCACGGCGCCGCCGCGCGGCACCTGGACGCCGGAGTCCCGCAGGGCCCAGTTGAGCCCCCGCGACTGCTGTGGGAGGGCGCGGTGCTCCACCACCCGGTGCCGCAGGCCCGGCGGGAGCCACCGTGCCACCGGCGTGCGGCCCTTCTCGTCCGCGGTCATCGCCTCGTGGACGACCACGTGAATGTGCCATCCGCCGCGCACCGCGTTCCGGAGCAGGCGCTTGGTCTCCTTGTCGTCCTGGGGGAGCGGATTGATCTCCCGCAGGGACAGCTCCGTGGCGGCGTCCTGGTCCCAGGCGGTCTCCGGCTCCTGTGGCCAGAACAGACCGGTCGGCGACGGCCAGTCGTCGCTCCACGGCTGCTCGGCCTCCGCGACCAGGATCCACTCCTGCCCCGTGCCGTCCGGACCGGACGTCACACTCAGCCGGGCCCGCACGGTCACCCCGTCGCCGGCCTGCCAGCGGGCCTCGAAGACCCCCTCCGACGGGCCGGTCTCGGCCTCGGGCAACTCCAGAAAGTCGTCGATGTCCTGACTGTCCTTGCGCTGCTGGAGCGAGCGCCGGAGCACGTCTTCCGCGGCACCGGAGGCATGGCGGCCGCGCGCCAGCCACACCGTGGCGGGCGTCTGGGGGCGGACGGTGGAGGAGATCGGCATGGGTCCATCTGTGAGCTGGGGGCAGGTGCGCCTGCCAGTATCGTCACCGCAGGCCGACCGGGATAACCCGGGGTCACACACACGGCCTACCCCCGATGAGCGCTGCCATGTGAGGGGCGCCGCGCGCACGGGGTGTGCGCGCCGCGCGCACACCGACGCATCACACTCATGGCCCAGCCGGTCGACGATCCCGACAATGGTCCGCACGAGCAGGGCCCGCCCACCATCCGCATCGGGGCGGGTCCTGCTCGCTTCACACCGCTACACCGGACCCACTTCTCGCGCGGAGCGCGCCCCCGCTCAGTAGAACTCGACGGTGTTCACCCGGTTGACCAGGTCCTGACCGTCCAGGAGCCGGGTGGCGTTGGCGGCGAAGAGTTCGGCGATGAGGCGGTCCTCCGAGGCGTCGAGCGCGGCGGTGTGCGGGCTCACCAGGGCCCGGTCGTGGTGCCAGAGCGGACTGCCCGCCGGCAGCGGCTCCGTCTCGAAGACGTCCAGCGCGGCGAAGCCGACCCGCCCGGAATCGAGCGCGCCGGCGAGGGCCGCCTCGTCCACGACGGTGCCGCGACCCACGTTGACCAGCGTCGCCCCGGGCCGAAGGGCGTCGAAGAACCGCTTGCCGAGGAGGTGTTCGGTCGCTTCGGTTCCGGGGAGCGTGTTGACCACGGCGTCCACGGTGGGAGCCACCTCGGTGATGCGGTCGGGACGCACCACGGCGGAGACACCCGGGACGGTGACGTCCCGTCTGCTCGTCCCGATGACGGTCGCGCCCAGCGCGTGCAGTGCGGTGGCCACGGCCCGGCCGATCCCGCCCAGGCCGAGAACGAGAACGGTCTGCCGGCTCACCTGCCCCATCGTCCAGCGTCCGCTCCATTCGCGGTCGCGCTGCTGACGGTTGAGGCGGGGCAGGTCCTTGGCTCCCGCGAGCACACCGAAGACGGCGAACTCGGCGAGCGGCCGCCCGTGCACCCCGGCCGAGGTGGTGAAACGGACCCGGCCGAGCTCCTCGGTGTTGAGGCCGGCGGCCTTGACCTGGCCGCCTCCGCCCGCGGCCATGGTGTGCACCCAGCGCAGGCGCGGGTTGGCCCGGACGGCGCGGGCCAGGGCGGCCGGGTCCACGTCGGGGATCCCGTAGAGGGCGTCGGCCGAGTCGATCGCGGCCTCGTACGCGCGCTGCTGCTCGGCGGTGCGCCGCCACTCCGGATCGCCCGAGAAGTCCGCGGGCCAGCGCATCGGGGGCAGCAGGGAGTGGTCGACCACGAGGTCGATCCGCGGTTCCAGCCGCCGGACGAGCGCGCCGTTCTCCTCGGACAGCGGGGCGGCGACGGCGACGCGGAGGCGGCCCGGCACCTGGTCCCGGCCGGTCACCGGGCGGCGGCCTGCGCGCGCAGCGCCTCGACCTCGGCGTCGAGTGCCGCCTCGCGGGCGACGATCTCCTCCACGGCCCGGAGCGCTTCCTCGGCGCGGTGCGGCGGGATGACGATGACGCCGTCGCCGTCGGCGGCGACGATGTCGCCCGGATTCACCACGACACCGCCGATGGCCACGGCTTCGCCGATCGTGCCCGGGCCGTTCTTGAAGGGCCCGGCGGGAGTCAGTCCCCGTGCGAAGACCGGGACTCCGAGTCGTTCGATGATCGCGGCGTCGCGCACATAGCCGTCGACGACCGCGCCGGCGGCACCGTGCACGGCGAACCGCTGGGCGAGGTTGTCGCCGATGATCGCGCGGCCGTCGTAGCCGAAGGCGTTGATGACGAGGACGTCGCCGGGGCGGATGTGCTCGAGCGCCTCGATCACCGCTTTGTTGTCGCCCGCGACGGTGAGGACCGGGAGTGCCGTGCCGACGGCCGCGGCGCCGTTCCAGATGGGGGCGATGCCTCCGTCGACGATGTTCAGCCGGTCGAGGGCGTCGCCGAGGTTGGCCACGGAGTGGGCGCGGAACCGCTTGAGCACCTGCTCGTCGACGCGTTCCCACGCCGTGTTGACACGCACGTTGTCCTGGGTCATCGCAGAGTCCTTCCAGAAAATGCGAAACCTTTCGCGTTTCGCGTCAGTCAGTGTGCATCCATCGACCGTGCGGCACAAGGGGTGGCTGAAACAGGTCGCATCGGAGGTGGGCGGGCCGTGGAATCCGGTGCGGATTCGCCGCGAGAGTCACAGAGTCCAAGGCGCGGGCGGGGTGCGAGGAAGAGATTGACGAGAAGGTGAACACATCCTTGACCGCCCGAGAATGCGAACCTATTCTCATTCGCGATTCCAGTCGCAACTCGGCTCCGGCACTGTTCCGCGGTCTTCCACCGTGACGCTTCCGCCCGCCCTCTCGGGCGCGGGCCCCTTCGAACAGCGCCGTGGTCACCCGCCCCTGAGGCACTGTCACCGCTTTCCCCTCCTGGCCCCACCTTCGTGGGCGCACCTCGGCGCATGAGCGATCACCGGCCCCCACTCCGCTCGGCGCACGATCCTCAGGACACCGTCCCCGGAGTCCGCGACACCGAAAGTGAACGCGTATGACAACGTCAGATCGGCTCGACACCCCCTCAGACCGTGACGAGGCATCGTCACAGACGCCCGGCGCGGCAGCGGTCGACGTCGTCTCCGCCAACCGCAAGGTCGTCCGCAAGGCCACCGTCGCGGGCTCGGTCGGCTCCTTCGTCGAGTGGTACGACTACGGCATCTACGGCCTGCTCGTCACCTATCTCGCGATCAACATCATGGGAGAGGCCGAGGCCGGAGGTCTCTTCCTCACCAACGTCGGCTTCCTGGTCAGCTTCGTCGCCCGCCCCTTCGGCAGCGTGATCTGCGGCTATCTCGGGGACAAGCTCGGGCGCAAGGGGCTTCTCGCGGCCCTCCTGGTACTGATCTCCGCGGCCACCGCGGCCATCGGTCTCATCCCCTCCCACTCCGTCATAGGCGTGGCCGCGCCCGTCCTCCTGGTGCTGCTCCGGGTGCTGCAGGGCTTCTCCGCCGGCGGCGAGGTGGCCGGCGCCATGTCCTTCGTCGGCGAGTACGCGCCGGACGCCCGCCGCAACTACATGATGAGCTTCATCGCCGTCGGCTCCTTCGTCGCCCTGATGTTCGGCAGCGCCTTCTCCGCCGTCCTCATCACCACCCTCGGCGACGACGCCATGACCTCCTGGGCGTGGCGGGTGCCGTTCCTGCTCGCCGTCCCGCTCGGCTACGTCGGTTTCTACATCCGCCGCCGGCTGGAGGAGACCCCGCACTTCAAGGCGCTGCGCGAGCAGAACACCGTCGTGCGCAACCCGCTCCGTGAGGCCTTCACCAACCGGCGCCATCTGCGGGCGATCGTCCTCACGATCTTCCTCCCGGCCCTCAACGGCCCCGGCTACTACCTGCTCTTCGTCTACATGCCGACCTACTTGAAGACCTCGCTCGGCGAGCACAACTTCTCGATGCTGCGGGCGCTCACGGTCACCGCGGTCAGCCTGGTCGCCATCGTCGTCTGTATCCCGCTCATGGCCCGTCTGTCGGACCGCATCGGCCGCAAGCCCGTCCTCGCCGGCTCGGCCGTCGCCATGGCCGTCGTCTCGTACCCGATGTTCCGGCTCATCACCACCGGCGAGTTCGGGCTCGCCTGCATCGGCACCGTCGTCCTCGCGATCGCCTTCTCCGGGCACGCCGCCGTCGTGCACACCATGCTCGCCGAGATGTTCCCGACCACCGTGCGCTACTCCGCCTACAGCATCGGGTTCAGCCTGTCGACGATCATCTTCGGCGGCAGTGCCCCGCTGGTGATGACCGAGCTGATCGAGTCGACCGGCTCCAACCTCGTCCCGGCGTTCGCCTCCATCATCACCGCCCTGATCACCCTGGTCACGATCGCCTTCCTGCGCGAGACCAAGGGCCAGCCCCTCGCGGCCCGCTGAATCATCCCCCCACGAGGAGAGACACCATGGGAATCAACTCCGTAGCCGTCGTCGCCGACCTCGGCGAGAGCTTCGGCAACTACACGATCGGAGACGACGGCGCCCTGCTCGGCCTGGTCACCTCGTCGAACATCGCCTGCGGCTTCCACGCCGGTGACCCGCGCATCATGGACCGGACGGTCTCCGACTGTGTCGCGCGCGGCATCGAACTGGGCGCCCACCCCGGCTACCCCGACCTGGTCGGCTTCGGCCGCCGGCTCATCGAGGCGACCGAGGAGGAGATCCGCACCGACGTCCTCTACCAGCTCGGCGCCCTGGACGCCTTCGCGCGGGTGCACGGCGGCACCATCAGTCATGTCGCCCCGCACGGCCGGATGGGCTCGATCGCGCAGACCGACGCCAAGCACGCCCGCGCCATCACCGACGCGATCGCCGCGTACAACACCGACTACATCGTCATCTGCCAGCGCGGTCTGCTCGCGGAGGAGTCGCGCAAGCGCGGCCTGGAGGTCGGCTACGTGTTCCTCGCCGACCGCGGCTACGGCGACGACGGCATGCCCGTGCCGCGCTCCCACAAGGGCGGTCTCATCCACGACCCGGAGCTGATCGGCGAGCGCTCGGCCCAGGTCGTACGGGAGGGGACGGTGCGCTCGGTCGACGGCAACGTGGTCCCGCTGGGCCACGACGCCGATGTCCTGCTGCTGCACGGCGACCACCCGTCCGTCCTCGCCAACGGCACCGCGCTGCGCGCAGCGCTCGACAAGGCGGGCATCCAGGTCGGCGGCCTGCGCGAGGTCCTGGCGCAGAAGGCGGAGGTCGCGCTCGCCGGCTGAGGGCGGGGCGCACCAGGTGATGACCACAGCACAGTACGGCGCCCTCACCGTCGAGCCCTACGGCGACTCGGCGGTGATGGTGACCATCCCGCATGCCGACCAGGCCATCCGCAGGGCCGGGATCGTGGCGTTCCGCGACCGCTTCCTGGCGCACCGCCCGCACGGTGTGCTGGACGTCGTCTCCGGTCTCGAATCCCTGCTCATCGAGTTCGACCCGCTGCTGACCGCGCTCGAGCACGTGGAGTACGCGGCGCGGCTCGTGGCGCGGTGGGCGCCGTCGCCCGCGGACGGACCGGCCCGCTCACGGCAGGTGCGGACGTTCGACATCCCCGTGGTCTTCGACGACGACACCGGCCCCGACCTGGTGTCCGTCGCCGAGGAACTCGGTCTGGCCACCACCGATGTGGTCGAGGCGATCGCCCGGTCCACCTTCACCATCTGCCTCCTCGGCGCGGCGATGGCCCCGATGATGGACGGGCTCAAGGTGCCCCGGCCGGTGCGCCGGCGGGCCGAGCCGCGCACGGATGTCGCCCCCGGCGCCGTCATGATCGCCGGGACCAATGCGATCATCCAGCCGTTCCCCGGCCCGACCGGCTGGCGGGTGGTCGGGCGTACGCCGCACACCATCGTCGACATCTCCCGCCCGGACCCCGTGTCGTTCGGCACCGGCGACGTCGTGCGCTTCGTCCCCGTCACCCGGGACGAGGCCGAGGCGCTGGGCGAGGGCTTCCTGCTGCCGACGGAGGCGGCCGTATGACCGTGACGCTCGACCTCACCAGCACCGGATGGATCACCACGTTCCAGGACCTCGGCCGGAGCGGCACGGAACAGCGCGGCGTTCCCACCGGGGGAGCCGCCGACCAGCACTCGGCGGCCGTGGCCAACCTCCTCGTGGGCAACCCCCGTGGCGCGACCCTGCTGGAGAACCTCGGTGGCGAGCTGGCCCTCGTGCCCGACGCCGATGTGCTGCTCGCGGTGACCGGCGCGCCCGCACAGGTCACCGTCGCGGGCTCGCCCGCCGGCACCTGGTCGCCGCTGGTCGTGCCCGCGGGCCACGAGGTGCGGATCCGCGCGGACATGAGCCTGGGGACCCGCACCTATCTGGCGGTGAACGGAACGCTGAGCACGGAGAAGCTGCTGGGCAGTGCCGCCCCGGACGCCCGGATGGGCTTCGGGCAGACCGTGGTGCCAGGGACGCGTGTCCTGCTGGAGACGGCGTTCCGGGGGTTCAGGCACCGGCCGTTCGAGGCGCAGCTGTTCCGGCTTCCCGTGCCGGTCCCGCGCTTCGACGACGGACCGTGGATCGTCGACGTCGTCCCCACCCCCGGCATGCGGACGATCGCGGGGATCCGCGAGGTGATCGAGGAGGCGACCTATGTCGTCACACCGCGCTCCAACCATGTCGGGCTCAGGCTCGACGGACCGGTGGTCCACCCGGACACCGACACCGAGATCGTGTCGCACGGCGTGCCCATCGGGGCGCTGCAGATCCCGCACGCGGACGAGCTGATCGTCCTCGGCCGCTACCGGAGCCTGACCGCCGGCTATCCCATCGTCGGCGTCGCCGCGCGGGCGTCCCTGCCCCTGCTCGGGCAGGCCGGGCCGGGGCGGGAACTCAGATTCCGCTGGATCGACCGCGAGACCTCGCTGCGCCGGTTCGCCCGCCGCGAGTCCGAGGTGCGTGCGCTCGCGGGGGCGGCGGCCGAGGCATTCGGCGCACTCGGATTCACCCCGCCCCCGCCCACGCCCTTGCCCGAACCCTTGCCTCGGACAATCTGAGAATCTATTCTCATATGCAAGGTGAATCTCATATCACCCATGGAGGAGGAACGGTGACGACATCGTCCGGCGCGATCGCGCTCATCACAGGAGCCGGCAGCGGAATGGGGCTGGAAACCGCCCGGCTGCTCGCCCGGGACGGTGCCGCCGTCGTCCTCGTCGGCCGCAGACAGGAAGCTCTCGACTCGGTCGCCGCCACGATCCGCGCCGAAGGCGGGACCGCTCTCGCCCTCGCCGCGGACATCACCCGCGCTGACGACGTGACCCGCGTCCTCGACCGGGTGCGGAGCGAACTCGGCCCCGTCGACATCCTCGTCAACAACGCGGGCAGCTCCTCGGCGGTGCTCAACCCGCAGTGGCTCCCGCACGACGAGTGGCGCCAGGTCCTCGACGTGAACCTCACCGCGGTCTTCCAGCTCACCCAGGCCGTCCTGCCCGACATGCTCGACCGCGGCGCCGGGACCATCGTCACCGTCTCCTCGCTCGCCGCGGTCAACCCCAACCTGCTCGGCGGCGCCGCCTACGGCGCGGCCAAGGCGGGCGTACGCAACTTCATGACCTTCCTGCACAACACGTTCCGCAACCAGGGCCTGCGCGCGATCACCGTGCTGCCGGGCGAAGCGGACACCCCCATCCTCGACAACCGCGCCCGGCCCCCGGCGCCGGAGGAGCGCGCCGGCATGGTGCAGCCCGAGGACGTCGCCGAGGCCATCCGCCTGGCCGTCGCCCTGCCCCAGCGCGTCGTCCTCCAGGAGATCGTCGTCGCCCCCACCCGCCAGCGCGACGTCTCCGCCGACCTCGAGATCAGCCGCCGGGCGGGTGCCCCCGCCGACGCCGCACCGCACGCCTGACACCCCGTTACCAGGAGGAGCGCATGCCGCCCACCATCACCACCCAGCCGCCCCTGTCCGGCACCGCCGCCGCCGTCGCCCGGATCGCGGCCGCCTCCCGCCGGACGCAGCAGCCGCAGTCCCGGTCCGACCTCGTCTCCCTCGCGATGGGCGAACCCGACTTCGACACCCCCGAGCGGGTGACCGAGGCGGCCCACGCCGCGCTGCGCGCCGGACGCACCCACTACTCCCCGCTGCTCGGCGAACCGGCCCTGCGCGAGGCCCTCGCCGCGAAGCTGACCGCCACCGCCGGGACCCCGGCCTCCGCCGGCGACGTCCTGATCACCCAGGGCGGCACCGCCGGGCTGGCCGCGTCGATCCTGTCCCTCGTCGACCCCGGCGACAAGGTCGTCATCCCCGACCCCACCTACTCCCTCTACGGCGACCTGGTCGCCATGGCCGGCGGCACCGTCGTCCCCGTCCCGCTCGCACCCGACCTGCACTGGGACCTCGACCGGCTCGCCGACGCCCTCACCGGCGCCAAGCTCTTCGTCTTCTGCAACCCCGTCAACCCGACCGGCATCGTGCACAGCCGGGAGGAACTCGAGGCGCTCGCCGTCCTGCTCGACGGCACCCCCACCATCGTCGTCTCGGACGAGGCGTACTCCGACCTCGACTACACCGGCCGCCCCTTCACCTCGGCCCTCTCCGTCGGCGGCCTGCGCGAGCGGACCGTCTACTGCCAGACCTTCTCCAAGAGCTACGCGATGACCGGCTGGCGCGTCGGCTACCTCTGGGGGCCCTCACCGCTCATCCAGGCGGCCGCGCGCATCCACAACACCTTCAACGGCTCCGTCAACACCGTCATCCAGGACGCCGCGCTGGTCGCGGTGGAGAGCTGCGACGACGACGTCGCCCGGATGCGCGCCGCCTACGAGGAGCGCGGCGAACTCATGCGCAAGGAACTGGCCGCGATCCCCGGCCTCACCCTCAGCGCACCGGAAGGCGCCTTCTACCAATTCCCGCGCTACGACATCGATCTGCCGTCCGTGGAGGTCGTGGCGGCGCTGCGCACGCGGCACGGCGTCGCCGTCCGGCCCGGGAGCGAGTTCGGAGCGCGGGGTGAGGGGCACCTGAGGCTGTCGTACGCTGCCAGCCCGCAGTCCATCACCGAGGGTGTCCGCCGCCTGGCCGCCGGTCTTTCGGCCCTGCGATGAGCACCGTCCCGTACACGACGAGGAATCGACCCATGCGCAGTGACACCGAGCGCAACCGCAGGCACCTCATCAAGGCAGCCGCGCGACTGTTCGAGAACTCGCCCACGCCCGTCAGCCTCGCCGAGATCGCCAAGCACGCCGAGGTGTCCACCGCGACGGCCTACCGCCACTTCTCCTCCGTCGAGGAGGTGCTGCACGCCTTCCGCGCCCAAGTGGGCTCCGAACTGAAGGACTTCAGCGCCCGGCAGACCACCCGCGGCATGGCGAAACTCGAAGCGGTGTCCCGGCACTGGGTCTCCCTCGTCCTCGAACACGGCGGCGCGATGGCCCAGATGCGTTCGCACCGCGGCTATCTCGAGCGCCTGCGCGAAGGAACCGGCTACCTCACCCCGCAGGCCGAAGCGCTCGCCGAACCGCTGCGGCAGACCACCGAGGAGCTCGGCATCGAGGACCTCGGCGACGAAGCCCTCTATCTGTGGAACGCGCTGTTCGACCCGCGCGACATCCTCGACCTCATCAAGAGCGGCCGCACCGAGGAGGAGGCCGCCGGCCGCCTGGTGGCCGCACTGCGCGGCGCCCTGATCGGCTGGGCGGCGGCGCAAGAGCCACAGGCCGACTGACCGGCCGCACCGGAACGGAGACACCGCACGTATGGACGTCAGCGCCCACATCGAGGCCGTCTACGACACCCTTCGCCGACGGGACCCCGGGGAAACGGAGTTCCACCAGGCGGCACACGAAGTCCTGCACGCCATAGGCCCCGTGCTCCGGGCCCACCCGGAGTACGCCGAGGCCCGGATCGTGGAGCGGCTCTGCGAGCCCGAGCGGCAGCTGATGTTCCGGGTCCCGTGGGTGGACGACCAGGGCACGGTACGGGTCAACCGCGGCTTCAGGGTGGAGTTCAACAGCGCGCTGGGGCCCTACAAGGGAGGCCTGCGCTTCCATCCCAGCGTCAACCTGGGCATCGTCAAGTTCCTGGGCTTCGAGCAGATCTTCAAGAACGCGCTGACCGGCATGGCGATCGGCGGCGGCAAGGGCGGTTCGGACTTCGACCCCAAGGGCCGCTCGGACGGCGAGGTCATGCGCTTCTGCCAGGCGTTCATGACGGAGCTGTACCGCCACCTGGGCGAGCACACGGACGTGCCCGCCGGGGACATCGGGGTGGGCGGCCGCGAGATCGGCTACCTCTTCGGCCAGTACAAGCGGATCACCAACCGCTACGAGGCCGGTGTCCTGACCGGCAAGCCGGTCGGCTGGGGCGGTTCGCACGCCCGCACCGAGGCCACCGGTTACGGAGCGGTGTACTTCGCCCAGGCGATGCTCGCCACCCGCGGCCAGGACTTCGACGGACGCCGGGTCGTGGTCTCCGGGTCGGGAAACGTCGCCGTCTACGCCGCCGAGAAGGTCCACGCCCTGGGCGGCCGCGTGGTGGCCTGCTCCGACTCCTCCGGGTATCTGGTCGACGAGGACGGCCTCGACCTCGACCTGCTCAAGGAGGTCAAGGAGGTGCGCCGGGCCCGGGTCTCGGCCTACGCCGAGGCGAAGCCGGCCGCCCGGTTCTCGGCCCGGGGGTCGGTGTACGACGTGCCGTGCGACATCGCCCTGCCGTGCGCGACCCAGAACGAGCTGGGCCCTCAGGACGCCGTCGCGCTGGTGAAGAACGGCGTGCTCGCCGTGGCCGAGGGCGCGAACATGCCCTGCACGCCCGAGGCGATCGAGGTGTTCCGCGAGGCACGGATCCTCTTCGCCCCCGGCAAGGCGGCCAACGCGGGCGGGGTCGCGACCTCCGCGCTGGAGATGCAGCAGAACGCCGCCCGCGACAGCTGGACCTTCGAGCGGACGGAGGACCGGCTCGCGGCCATCATGGGTCAGGTGCACGCCCAGTGCCGTGTCACCGCCGAGACCTACGGCGGCGACGGCGACGACTACGTCCTCGGCGCCAACACCGCGGGCTTCCTCCGCGTCGCCGAGGCGATGAGCGCCCAGGGCGTCGTATAGGCGGAGGGCCGCGTCACCGCCCGGCCGCGGACCCCACGGCGAGGACGCGATCACGCAGGACGGGGAGCTCGGAGCGGATCCGGGCCACCTCGCTCATGTCGGCCTCCACCGTCACCGTCTCCGCCGCGGTGCCGGCCTCGCCCAGGACGGTCCCCCAGGGGTCGACGGCCACGCTGTGCCCGCCCTGCCGCATACCTCCATGGGTGCCCGTGGCGCAGCAGGCCAGCAGGAAGACCTGCTCCTCCAGGGCTCTCGTGCGGGTCAGGAGCTGCCAGTGGGCGAGCCGGGCCGCGGGCCAGGCGGCGGGCACCACGATCAGCTCCGCCCCCTCGTCGATCAGGCCCCGGAAGAGCTCGGGGAAGCGCAGGTCGTAGCAGATGGCGAGGCCGATCACCCCGAATTCGGTGGGCACGGTGACGATGTCGCCGCCCCCGCCCATCATGGTCGCCTCACCCGTGTCGAAGCCGTACCGGTGGATCTTGCGGTAGTGACCGCGCAGGTCACCGGCCCGGTCGAAGAGGAGCGCGGTGTTGTAGAGCGTCCCGTCCCCGTCACGTTCGACGATCGATCCGGCGTGCAGCCAGACCCCGGCCGCACGGGCCGCGGCGGACATGGCCTCGGCGGTGGGGCCGTCGACCCCTTCGGCGTCGCGCCCCCAGCCGTCGTACGCCCAGGCGCCGGCCGTCCACAGCTCCGGCAGGACCACCAGATCGTCGCCGGCCCGGCCGCGGACCAGCGAGGCCGCCGCGCGGCGGCGCTCCTCGGCGGAGTCCGTCGCGTCCACGGACAGCTGTATCAGCGAGGCTCGCATGACTGTCACCTCCGGGAGAACCCGTTCCCTACGAGCCTAAGGAGCCCGACGCGCATCCCGCCTGTTCAGGGCTCGCACACCAGGCCGGCGATGTGCGCGGTGACCGTGTCGAGGATGCCCGACCAGGCGTCGTCGTCGCCGAGCACGAGGTAGTTGAGGGTCAGGCCGTCGGTCATCGCGGCCAGGTAGCGCGCCAGGACGGGAGCGGGCACGCGCAGGCGCAGGCCCATGGTCTCCCGCAGCTGGCCGATGAGCTCGATGTACGTCTCCGCGTACAGCTCGTACTGGCGCCGCGCCAGATGCTCGAAGCCGGGCTGGCGCAGCGCGTACTGCGTGAGCTCATAGGTGAGCATGTGCTCGTCGGGGTGGGCGCGGACGTGCTCCCAGTACGCCTGGAAGCCCGCCCGTACGGTCTCCTCGAGGCCGGCCCTGGGCCGCAGGGCCTCCTTCACCACCGTCACGTAGTGCCCGGTGATGGTGGTGATGACGGACTCGATCAGCTCCTGCTTGGAGTCGAAGCAGTAGTGGAAGACGCTCAGCGAGACGCCCGCTTCGGCGGCGATGGACCGGGTCGTCGTCCTGGGGACGCCGTCCCGGGCCATCGCCCTGATCGCCGCTTCGGTGAGCTGTCGCCGCCGCTCGGCGGACGGCAACCGTGCCATGGAACCCCTCTCGTGGGTGTCAGCGGCCGTGGACTTTGACCTCGGAGAGGGAGTAGCCCCAGCCGGTGCCGCGCTCCAGCCCCTGGACGCGTACGTACCTGGCCGGTGTGCCGGTGAACCTCGCGGTGTCCAGGCCGCCGTCACCCGCTGTCGTGGACCAGGCGGTCCGCCAGTTCGCTCCGTCCGTGGAGAGCTGCACGCGGTACGACTTCGCGTAGGCGCGCTCCCAGTCGAGGGTGACCCGCTCGACGTTCCGAGTGGACCCGAGGTCGACCTGGTACCACTGGTCGTCGCTCCAGTCGCTCGCCCAGCGGGTGCCGCCGTCGCCGTCCACGGCCCGGTGCGGTTTGTAGCTCGTGAACAGGCTCCACTCCGAGGAACTGGCCGACGCGGTGGAGCCGGCCGCGAGATTGACTCCGGCCTCGTGGTTCTCGGAGGCCCCCCAGGTGTCGAGGTAGGACTCGGCGCCGCGGAAGAGGTCGTCCACCACGTCCTGGCCGCCGACCCGGCGGATGTCCTCGATCCAGTCCGGGACGAGACCGTAGTGGGCGGCGCCGTCGGTGTTCAGGTCCCAGGTGCGCTGACCGGTGGTCTGCCGGTCGATGACGGAGCCGCCGTCGACGCTCTTGAAGGGATAGGTGACCTTGTTCGGGGCGTCCGCGCCGCGCGGGCCCGGCCAGCCGCCGACGCCGTTCATGTCGGTGCCGTAGCCGTACCCCACCCCGTACTTGTCGCGCAGGGCCTCCGTGCGCTTCGCCTCCGAGATGAAGCCCTCGGAGCCGTGCATGTACTGGGCGATGAAGCCGCCGAGACCGTAGACCCGCTCGGTCCAGTCCATGTCCATCCAGCTGTGCGAGGAGAGCACGCCGGGGTAGGACTCGGCCTCGAACATGTCGAGCACCCGGCCGGTGGCCTTGACGCTCATATGGTCGATCTCCAGCATCATCCCGCGTTGCATCATGCCGCGGACGGCGTACTCGCCGAGTCCGGTGAGTCCTCTGACGTTGCACTGGGCGTCAGCGCTGTACGAGGGGACCTCCTCGCCCGCCGGGAGCTCCTTCTCGGCCGCGGCCGCCGAGGCGTTGCCGATGGGGTTGTCGTGCTGGGGCCCCTTGCACTGCTCCGTCTTCCAGTAGGTGCCCGTCGACAGGAACTGCCCGACGTTGATGGCCGTTCCGAGCGAGCCCGAGTCGAAGCGCACACCGCACAGCGCGTTGTCGAACTTGTGGCACAGGAACATGCTGCGCACACCCAGCGCGTGCAGTTCGTCCAGGCCCTCGTCGATGTCGGCCTTGCTGCACTGCGCGATGTCGAGGATCTGCTTGCAGCCGAAGGGCTCGGACGTCTCCACGCCGAGGACGACCGCCAGCTTGCCCTGCTCGACGACCTGACGGGCCTGCGCGCTGTCGGTGACGATCCGGAAGAAGCCCTTGCCCGGCCCGCCGTAGATCTTGTCGATGTAGGCCTGCATGTCGTACGACAGCTTGGCCTGCAACCGGATGGACGTCATCTCGTCGCAGCCGCGGTCCTTGAAGAAGTAGACCGAGCAGATCACGCCGTTGGTGACGAGGTCGTTCACCAGCACCCGCTGGCCGCCGCGCCAGGCCCGCTCCACCCAGGCGTAGTAGTTCTGCTGGTGGGTCAGCGAGTCGTGGGCCGGCCAGTCCTTGAAGGTGGGCCAGCCGTTCGGGTCGTGCTTGCCGTCACCGCCGTTGGTGATGAAGTCGAAGATCGCGAGCGAGCCGTCCGGGTAATGCTCGGGACAGTCCTTGAGCGCGTCCGCGACGCCCTGCTCGGAGAACGCCTTTCCGCAGATCAGACGGCCGCCGAAGGCCTCGTTGGAGAAGATGTGGTCGTGCGCGTCGACGAAGCCGCGTACCTCGCCCCGGTCGTTGGTGCCGGTGAAGGGCGCCCCCGTGACGTTGACCCCGGAGTCCGGCGCGGGTCGCGCGGTCGGGTTCCACCAGTCCGTTCCGGCCGCCGAACTCGGTGTGGGTCCGAGCGCGATGGAGAGCACGAGCAGGAGGAGCGACACAACGGTGATGTTCTTGCGTCTGCGGTACGGGCGTCCGGAACTGGTCACAGCCCACGTCCCTCGGTCGGCGGGATGGCGGGGTCGACGTATCGGGCCGTCCTGGGCCTTGTGGGCCGGGGAGCGACAGCCCGATTGTCATGACCTCGCCCATGGTGCGACGAGGATGACCACTACCGCCTTACGAGTCAAGAGTCCGGGACAGATGACCTACTGACGGGTCATCAGTACGGCATCACGGGCGAGAGCCGGATCCGTGTCGACCGAGCCGCCGGCGCAGGGCCGCCGCGAGTCCGACCGGCGCCACGCGCAGCGCCACGGCCCCCTTCGAGCCGTCGTCGACCGCGATGATCTCGATCCTGTCCAGGCCGACGCGGGGCGGGTTCGTACGGAGTATGACGACTCCAATCTCCTTGGAGCGTCCGGCGCGCCCCGGCCTGGCCGCCCCGCGAGCGGCGTCCTGCTACGCCGACGGAGTGGGTGAACCACCCGTTCGGTCCAGGGCCGTCTTCACGGCTCCCGGTGCGCGTTCGCGTTGCGTACGAACAGCGCGTGCAGATCACGCACGGCCCGGGGGACCGAGACGGCATGGCGGCGCTGCAGCACCAGCAGCACATCGGTCTCGTCCCCCGCCAGCGGCCGTACGGTGAGGGTTCCCCGCCGCTCCAGGGGATCGCCGAGAACACTGAAGTCGGGCAGCACCGTCGCCCCGAGCCCCTCGGCGACCATCAGCTTGCCCATCTCGGCGCCGTCGGTGGAGTACGAGAACGACGGTGTCCGGCCGCGCAGCAGCCGGTGGACGTAGCGGTGCATGACGTAGCCGGACCGCATCACGATGAGCGGCTCGGCGAGGAGGCTGTCCACATCCACCGTGTCCAGGGCCGCCAGCGGGCTGTCCGGGCGTACGCACACCACCGGCCGGCCGCGCAGCAGCTCGGTCGTCTCGAAGCCGGGCGGCATGTCGTCGCCGTGGAGATAGTTCACCAGCCCCAGGTCGAAGGCTCCCTCCAGCAGCCCGCGGTGGATGTCGGCCTGCTGAGCGCCGACCACTTCGACCTGGGTGGCCGGGTGCGCGGAGCGGAACTCCCGCACGGTCGGGATGAGCAGCGGAACGGTGGCCGTGTTGACCGTGCCGAGCCGCACCATGCGGCTGACGCGGTGCTGGTCGCCTGCCGCGCCGCGCAGCCGGTCCACCGCGTCCAGCACCGTCATGATGTGCGGCAGCAGTTCCCGGCCCTCGTCGCTGACCTTCGCCCCCGACCGCTTGCGCTCCAGCAGGTCCACGCCGAGTTCCCGCTCCAGATTGCGCACGGTCTCGCTCAACGCGGGCTGGGACAGATGGAGTTCCTCGGCGGCCCGCCGCAGCGAACCGAACCGGGTGACGGCGGCGATGTATTCGAGCTGTTCTATGCGCACGACAGGAGACTGCGTCCCCAGCGAGCCCGGTTCAAGGGAATCCCTGTCACAACCTCGTGAATACCGACTCTCACCATGTGGAATCACCACCCGGTCTTCTTGACCGGCCGGACCCACGCTTGGTTGGATCGTCGACATGAAGCGACCGGACCTCACGCAGCGACGCCACGTCGATCTCGCGCGTGTCTCCAGCTCCTGCTGTCGCAGCCGCGTCTGAGCGCAGCGTGCCCGAGGGAAACCCTCCCACTCGCTTTCCGCGCTCTCACCGTTCATGAATTCCGGTCCCGGACGTTCTCCGTCGCGCTGACGGCTTTCCCGGGACCGTCGCTCCAGCGCGCCTGAATTCCCCTCGCGAGCACGTTTCCGTGCCGACGCCTGTGTCTTTCGCGCGCCTTTCCGCTCTTCCCGGGAGTTCCCATGCCCGTACCGCCCGCATCCGACCCCGTCCGTTTCGCCTACTGGGTGCCGAACGTCAGCGGCGGCCTGGTCACCAGCACCGTCGAGCAGCGCACCGACTGGGGCTACGACTACAACCGCGAACTGGCCGTCCTCGCCGAGAACAACGGCTTCGACTACGCCCTCAGCCAGGTCCGCTACATGGCCAGCTACGGTGCCGAGAACCAGCACGAGTCGACCAGCTTCAGCCTCGCCCTGCTGCTCGCCACCGAGCGGCTGAAGGTCATCGCCGCCGTCCACCCCGGCCTGTGGCACCCGGGCGTCCTCGCCAAGCTCGGCGCGACCGCCGACCACCTCTCGAACGGCCGCTTCGCCGTCAACGTCGTCAGCGGCTGGTTCAAGGGCGAGTTCACCGCGCTGGGCGAGCCGTGGCTGGAGCACGACGAGCGCTACCGGCGCGCGGAGGAGTTCATCACCGCCCTGCGCACCATCTGGACCGAGGACCACGCCGAACTCGCCGGTGACTTCTACCGGGTGCGCGACTTCTCCCTCAAGCCCAAGCCGCTGAACACCCCCGAGCGCCCGCACCCCGAGATCTTCCAGGGCGGCAACTCCACCGCCGCCCGCGCCATGGCCGGCCGCGTCTCCGACTGGTACTTCAGCAACGGCAAGGACTTCGAGGGCGTCACCGAGCAGATCGAGGACGTACGCGCCTCCGCCGCCCAAGCAGGCCGCACGCCCCCGAAGTTCGGGCTCAACGGCTTCCTCATCGCCCGCGACACCGAGGCAGAGGCCCGTGAACAGCTCCGCGAGATCGTCGCCCACGCCGACACCGAGGCCGTGCACGGCTTCCGCGACGCCGTTCAGCAGGCCGGGCAGTCCACCGCCGACGGCAAGGGCATGTGGCAGGACTCCAGCTTCGAGGACCTCGTCCAGTACAACGACGGCTTCCGCACGGGCCTCATCGGCACACCCGAGCAGATCGCCGAACGGATCGTCGCCTACAAGCGGCTCGGCGTCGACCTCTTCCTCCTCGGCTTCCTGCACTACCACGAGGAGGTCGAGTACTTCGGCAAGCGGGTGCTGCCCCTCGTGCGCGAACTGGAGGCACAGGAGCCCGACTTCGAGCCCGCCGCGGCCCACGCCTGATCCTCACCCGCCCGAGTACAGCCACGAAGGGAAGACCCCCGCATGGCCACCATCGTCTCCGTGTCCGGCAGCCCCTCAGCCACCTCCCGCACTCAGCGACTGCTGCGCCACCTCGATGCCCGGCTCACCGCCCAGGGGCACGAGGTGATCCCGCTGGACGTCCGGAACGTCCCCGCCGAGGCGCTCCTCGGGGCGGACTTCCGGCACCCCGAGATCGTCCGGGCCACCGCCCTTGTCGAGCAGGCGGACGGGGTCGTGGTCGGCACCCCCGTCTACAAGGCCGCCTACTCCGGACTGCTGAAGTCCCTGCTGGACCTGCTCCCGCAGTACGCACTGGCCGGCAAGACCGTCCTGCCGCTCGCCACCGGCGGGTCCGTCGCCCATGTCCTGGCCATCGACTACGCCCTGCGTCCCGTGCTGAGCTCCATGGGCGCCGCGCACATCGTCCCGGGCTGGTTCACCCTCGACAAGGACATCACCGTGAGCGATGACGGCTCCCTGACCGTCGCTCCCGGCTCGGCCGAGGCCCTGGCCCAGGTCACGGACCAGTTCTCCGCCGTGCTGGGCGGCCGTACGACCGTACTGGCGGCCACCGGATGAGCACGGCCCATGTGATCGCCGACGACGCCGAGGCCCTGGCCGTCGCCGCCGAACTGGCAGCGGACTTCCGGAAGGAAGCCGCCGAACGGGACGTACGGCGCAGGCTGCCGCACGCGGAGCTGGAACGGCTGTCCGCCTCGGGGCTGCCGGGCGTGAGCGTCCCGGCCGAGTTCGGCGGCGCGGACGTCCGTACCGGGACGCTCGCCGAGATCTTCCGGCTGCTGGCATCGGCCGACGCCAGCCTCGCCCAGATCCCGCAGAGCCACTTCGTCTACGTCAACGTGCTGCGCCGCCAGGGCACGCACGCCCAGCAGGAGTTTCTCTTCGGCGAGGTGCTGCGGGGCAGGCGGTTCGGCAACGCCCAGTCCGAGGCGGGCACCAAGCACGTCCAGGAGATCCGCACCAGGCTCGCGCCGCGGCCGGACGGCTCGTACGTCCTCGACGGCGTCAAGCACTACTCCACGGGCGCGCTGTTCGCCCACTGGATCCCCGTCCTGGCCCGGGCCGACGACGAGACCCTGCACGTGGCGTACGTACCGCGTGACGCCCCGGGCCTGACGGTCGTCGACGACTGGGACGGCATGGGGCAGCGCACCACTGCCAGCGGAACGGTCCGCCTGGAGCGGGTGCCCGTCCCGGCCGACCGGGTCCTGCCCCACCACCTCACCTTCCAGGGGCCCCAACTCCACGGCGCAGTGGCCCAGTTGCTGCACGCCGCCATCGACGCGGGGATCGCCTCCGGGGCGCTGGCGGAGGCCGTGGAGTTCGTCCGTACGAAGAGCCGGCCCTGGTTCGAGAGCGGGCTGGAGACGGCCGCGGAGGATCCGCTGCTGATCCAGCGGTTCGGCGAACTCGCGATCCGCCTGCGGGCGGCGGAGGCCCTGCTGCGGGAGGCCGCGCGGGCCGTCGACGCCGCCCGGGACGACCTGACCGACGACTCGGCCGCCGAGGCCTCGATCGCGGTGGCCACCGCCAAGGTGACCGCCGCGGAGACCGCCGTCGAGATCGGCAGCGCCCTCTTCGAGGTCGCCGGCACCCGGTCGGCGCTCGACTCCCTGGGCCTGCACCGCCACTGGCGTGACGCCCGCACCCACACTCTGCACGACCCGGCCCGCTGGAAGGTCCAGCACATCGGCCGCTACGTACTCAACGGCACCCGGCCGCCCCGGCACGGCCTGCTCTGACCCGCCCCCACCTCACGATCGGAGATCTCTCGTGTCCCTCACCTTCCACTGGTTCCTGCCCACCAACGGCGACAGCCGCCATGTCGTCGGCGGCGGCCATGGCACCCCGGCCACCGCCTCCGGCCGGGACCGGCCGCCGACGGTCGCCTACCTGAGCCAGATCGCGCGCGCCGCCGAGGATCTCGGCTTCGTCGGCGCCCTCACCCCCACCGGCGCCTGGTGCGAGGACGCGTGGCTGACGACGGCGATGGTCAGCCAGAACACCGAGCGGCTGAAGTTCCTGGTCGCCTTCCGGCCCGGCTTCGTCTCGCCCACGCTCGCCGCGCAGATGGCCTCCACCTTCCAGCGGCAGAGCGGCGGACGGCTGCTGCTCAACGTCGTCACCGGAGGCGAGAGCCACGAGCAGCGCGCCTACGGCGACTTCCTCGACAAGGACGCGCGCTACCGCCGTACCGGCGAGTTCCTGCAGATCGTGCGGGAGCTGTGGGAGGGCAAGACCGTCGATCTGCACGGCGAGCACCTCCAGGTGGCGGACGCGACGCTGGCCCGTGTGCCCGACCCGGTCCCCGAGGTCTACTTCGGCGGCTCCTCGCCGATCGCCGGAGAGATCGCCGCGCGGCACGTGGACGTGTACCTCACCTGGGGCGAACCGCCCGCGCAGGTCGCCGAGAAGATCGCCTGGATCAGGAAGCTCGCGGCCGAGCAGGGCCGCACCGTCCGGTTCGGCATCCGGCTGCACGTCATCACCCGCGACAGCTCCGAGCAGGCCTGGGCGGAGGCCAACCGGCTGCTGGACGGCTTCGACCCGGAGACCGTGGCGTCCGTGCAGGCCGGGCTGGCCCGCAGCGAGTCCGCCGGGCAGCAGCGCATGCTCGCCCTGCACGGCGGCGGCAACCGGGACGGCCTGGAGATCCACCCCAACCTGTGGGCCGGCATCGGCCTGGTACGCGGCGGTGCGGGCACGGCCCTGGTCGGCAGCCACGACGAGGTCGCCGAACGCATCAAGGAGTATGCGGCCCTGGGTATCGAGGAGTTCGTCCTCTCCGGCTACCCCCACCTGGAGGAGGCCTACTGGTTCGGCGAGGGCGTGCTGCCGAGGCTGGAGGCGCAGGGCCTGTGGCAGCACCCCTTCCCCCGGGTCGCGGCCTCCGCCCAGGTCCCCTTCGCGGGTGCGGGAAACCCACGATGACGCAGGTGATCGCCGACGACGCCGAGGCGGTCGCCGTAGCGGCCGAACTGGCCGGCGAGTTCGCCCGCGAGGCCGCCCGGCGCGACGCCGAGCGCATCCTGCCGCGCGCCGAACTCGACCGTCTCTCCGCATCCGGGCTGCTGGGCATCACCGTGCCCCGCTCCCACGGCGGTGCCGAGGTCGGCGCCCGCACCCTCGGCGAGGTCGTCCGGCTGCTGTCCGCGGCCGACGGCAGCATCGGCCAGATCCCGCAGAACCACTTCTTCTTCGTCGAGGTACTGAAGGAGAACGGCACGGCCGGGCAGCGCGACCTCTTCTACGCCGAACTGCTGGCGGGACGCAGGTTCGGCAACGCCCTCGCCGAGAAGGGCACCCGGCACGCGCTGGAGTTCTCCACCCGCCTGAAGCCCCGCCCCGACGGCTCATACACCCTGACCGGCACCAAGAACTACTCCACGGGCGCCCTGTTCGCCCACTGGATCCCGGTCTTCGCCCTCGCCCCGGACGACAGCCTCACCGCGGCCTTCGTCCCGTACGACGCCCCCGGGGTCACGGTGGTCGACGACTGGGACGGCATCGGGCAGCGCGGCACCGCGAGCGGCACCGTCCGGTTCGAGGACGTGCATGTGCCCGCCGACCGGGTGGTGCCCCACCACCTCACCTTCGAACGGCCCGAGGTCTTCGGCGCCTTCGGCCAGTTCATCCACGCGGCCGTCGACACCGGCATCGCCCGCGGGGCCCTGGAGGAGGGCGGCGAACTGATCCGGGACATCGCCCGGCCCTGGGGCGAGTCGGGCGCCGACCGGGCGAACGAAGAACCACTGGTGATCCACAGGTTCGGCGAACTGGCCCTGCTCGTACGCGCCGCCGAGGCCCTCCTCGACCGTGCCGGAGCCGCCATCGACACCGCCCGCGGTGCCCCGGACGACGCAGGGCTCGCGGCCGAGGCCTCCGTCGCCGTGGCCGCCGCCCGCGCCCAGGCCGACACGGCCGCGCTGACCGTGGCCAACGACGTCTTCGCCCTCATCGGCACCCGCTCCGTGACCGGCGGCCGCGGCCTGGACCGGCACTGGCGCAACGCCCGCACCCACACCCTGCACGACCCGCGCCGCTGGAAGATCCAGCACCTCGGCAACCACGCCCTCAACGGGGTCGCCCCGCCCGCCAACGGAATCGTCTGAGGACCCCATGACCACGACCGACTGGATCGCCACCGCCCGAGCCGTGGCCGCCGGCCTCGCCCAGGACGCCGCCCAGCGCGACAAGGCCAACAAGCCGCCCTTCGAGGAGGTGGAACGGCTGCGCGCGGCCGGGCTGCTCACGCTGCTCGTCCCCGCCGAGTACGGCGGCGGGGGAGCGGACTGGCGCACCGCCTACGCCGTCATCCGCGAGATCGCCTCCGGAGACGGCTCGATCGGCCAACTCCTGGGCTACCACTACCTGTTGTCCTGGAACCCGCGCTTCTTCGGTGAGCCCGCCACCGTCGAGCGGCTGGAGCGCGCGGCGGCCGAGGGGCAGTGGCTGTGGGGCGGGGCGTTCAACCCCAGGGACCCGGACGTCACCCTGACCCCCGACGGCGAGGGCTTCCGGCTCGACGGGCGCAAGAGCTTCGCCACCGGCGCCCGCGTGGCCGACCGGCTCGTCGCCGGCGCCACCCGCACGGACACCGGCGAACCCGTGGTCGCCTTCGTCGACCCGGCCCACCCCGGAGTCGTACGCCACGACGACTGGGACAACTTCGGGCAGCGGCTCTCGGCCAGCGGCAGCGTGGAGTTCCACGCCGTTCCGGTGGCGGCGGACGACATCATCGGGTCCCTCTCCGAGGAGGCGGACACCCTCTCCCCGTTCGCCACCCTCGTCACCCCCGCGATCCAGCTGGTCTTCGTCCACTTCTACCTGGGCATCGCCGAGGGCGCGCTCGCCGCGGCAGCCGACTACACCCGCGACACCACCCGCCCCTGGCTGCTGTCGGGCGTCGACTCCGCCACCCAGGACCCCTACACACTGGCCACCTACGGCGAACTCGCGGTGTCCGCCCGCTCGGTGCGGCTCCTCGCCGACCACGCGGCCGAAGCGGTCCAGCGCGGCATCGACCGAGGCCACGACCTCGCCGCCGAGGAGCGCGGCGAGATCGCCGTGACCGTCGCCGCCGCCAAGGTCGCCGCCACCAGGGCCGCCCTCGACATCACCGCCCGGATCCTCGAGGTCACCGGCGCGAGGGCGACGGCGTCCGAGCACGGCTTCGACCGGTTCTGGCGCAACGTACGCACCCACACCCTGCACGACCCCGTCGCCTACAAGCTCCGCGAGGTCGGCGACCACTTCCTGAACGGCGCCCACGCGCCTTTCACCCTCTACACCTAAGAAATCTCCCTACGTGAGAACTCTCGCGTAAGAAGAAGCCAGGAGAACCACCCCATGACCCCGACCCCGCGCCTCCCGCGCTCTCCGCTCTCCCGCAGACACCTGCTGCGCGCCGCCGGCGGTGCCGCCGCCCTCGCCGCCGCCGGCCCGCTCCTGACCGCCTGCGGCTCCTCCGAATCCGTCGCGCTCGACCCGACCGCCAAGCCCGACCTCGACGGGGTCACCCTCAAGATCCTGGCCAACCAGCCGAACGCCCTGTCGTTCAAGTACCTGAGCAAGCCCTTCGAGGAGGCCACCGGCGCCAAGCTGTCGGTGACACCCGTGCCGTACGACAAGCTCACGGCGAAGGCCGTGCTCGACGTGCAGTCCGGGGCGGGCCAGTTCGACGTCTTCATGTACTGGTACGCGGCCGTCGGCACCCTCGCCGAGGGCGGTGTCATCGAGGACCTCACCGCGTACATCAAGGCGCACAAGGACATCGAGGAGAGCGACTTCCTGCCGTCCCTGTACGACACCTACACCCGCTACGACGGCAAGCGCTGGGGCCTGCCCTACGACGGTGACACCCACATCCTCTTCTACAACACCGAGATCTTCGAGCGGCACAAGGTCGAGGCGCCCCGCACCTGGGACGAGTACAACGACATCGCCGCGAAGATCACCAAGGACGCCAAGGGCAAGTACTACGGCACCATCATCGAGGCCCAGCAGGTCCCCGTGATCCTCGGCTGCGCCTTCGCCAACCGCCTCGCCGGATACGGCGGTTCGTTCCTCGACGCGTCGGGCGCCCCCACCCTCGACACCCCGCAGGCGATCGAGGCCGCGCAGGTGCTGTTCGACGCCGCGCCCAGCGCACTGCCCACCCCGCTGCAGATCGGCTTCGACCAGGCGCTGCCCGCCTTCCTCGACGGCAAGGGCGCCATGCTCGACTTCTGGACCGACTTCGCCAAGCGCGCCCAGGACCCGGGACAGTCCAAGGTCGTCGACAAGTGGGCCGTCACCACGCTCCCGGTCGGCGGCGACAACACCAAGCCGCGTACCTCGCTGGACGCGGGCTTCGGACTGGCGGTGTCCACGGCGTCGAAGCAGAAGGAGGCCGCGGCCGCCTTCATCAAGTGGGCCACCGCCGCACAGCAGAACCTCCTCGTGCTCGCCCGGCCCGACGCGGGCGCCGACCCGATCCGCACCAGCACCCTCAGCTCCTCGGCGTTCCGCAAGAACTCGCCCGACTCCTACGAGGTCGTCCGCACCGGCCTCGCGGGCGACCCGCTGCCCTGGCCGACCGTGCCCAAGGCCCCCGACCTGCTCCAGACCCTGGTCGACGAACTCGCGCTCGGCCTGCAGGGCAAGCAGAGCGCGAAGACCGCTCTGGGGAACACGCAGCGGGCCTGGGCCAAGGAACTCAACGGAGCCTCCGGATGACAGCCAGGCCGGCCGCCCGGGTCCCCGGGGCGCTCGCCGCGCCGTCCGTGGCCTTCCTCGCGGTCTTCGCCGCCTACCCGCTCGTCTACGTCATCGGCCTGGCCTTCACCGACTCCACCCTCGCCCGGCCCCTGCAACGCTGGACCGGGTTCGACAACTTCCGCACCGCGCTGGAGAGCCAGTCGTTCACGGGCTCGCTGTGGCGGTCGGCGCTCTTCGCGGTGGTCGCCGCCGCCGTGCAGCTGGTGCTGGGCACCGCCCTCGCGCTCCTGCTGCGAGCCCGGGCCGCCCGCCCGGGCCTGCTGGGCACGCTCCTGCTGCTGCCGCTGGTCACGCCGCCCGTCATGGTCGGCGTGGCGTGGAAGCTGCTGCTGGCCCCGGTGGGCGGCGCCCTCAACGGCGTCCTGCACGCCGTGGGAATGCCCGGCGTGAACCCGCTCGGCAGCGGCACGGGGGCGTTCACCACCCTCGTCGTCATCGACAGCTGGCAGTGGACACCGTTCGTGATGCTGCTGGTGTACGCCGCGCTCCTCGGCGTACCGGACGAACTGCGCGAGGCCGCCGCCCTCGACGGCGCAGGACGCTCGCGCACCCTCCGCTCGATCGTCCTGCCGTACATCGAGCCGACCCTGCTCTCCGTCCTGCTGCTCAAGCTCGTGATCGGCTTCAAGGTCTTCGACATCGTCTACGTCGTGACGTCCGGCGGCCCCGGCTTCTCCACCACCACGAGTACGTACGACATCCAGCGCACCGCGCTGCAGGAGTTCGACGTCGGCGGCGCGGCAGCCGCGACCGTGCTGTTCTCCCTGCTGATCGGCCTGGTCACCAGCCTGGTGGCGATCCGCCGCAAGAAGTACGAGGAGGTGGCGGTATGACCACGCTCGAAGCCGTACGGGAAGAGGTCGCGGCCGAGCCCGAGACCAAGAGGCCCACACACCGCCAGGCCAGGCGCCGCCGTCCCACCGGCGTCACCGCGCTGCTCACGGTCATCGCCCTGCTCATGGCCGTACCGCTGCTGTACGTCGCCTCGCTGTCCGTCCGCTCCCGCGACGACGTCCTCAACGGCGGGCTGCTGCCCTCGCACCTGTTCTGGCGGAACTGGCCCGACACCTTCCGGGCCGTCGAGGTCGGCCACTACATCGTCAACTCCTGGACAGTCGCTGCCGGTTCGGTGGTGCTCACGCTGCTGATCGCCGTACCCGGCGCGTACTTCACCGCACGGGCCGGACGCCGAGGGGGCAGGCTCGCGACCCTGGTGCTGTCGAGCTACTGCGCCCCGCCCGTCGTCGCCGTCCTCCCTCTCTTCTATCTGCTGCGGAACCTGGAGCTGAACAACACCGTCACGGGGCTCGCCCTCGTCGACGGTCTTGCGAACGTGCCCGTGGCGATCTGGCTGCTGGACGGCTTCGTACGGAAGGTGCCGAAGGAGATCGAGGAGGCCGCCTGGCTCGACGGACTCGGCCCCTGGGCGAGCCTCAGGCGCGTCGTCCTGCCGCTCATCGCGCCGGGTGTGGCGGCCGCCGCGCTGATCTGCTTCTTCCTCAGCTACAACGAGTTCCTCTTCGCCCTCAGCTTCGCCCAGGACAGCAGTGCGCAGACCCTGCCGGTGCTGCTCTCCCTCTTCCAGGGCGACAAGAACGTCGAGTTCGGCCAGCAGGCCGTCGTCTCCCTCATCGGCATCGCGCCCGTCTACGTCCTGGCCGTGGCCGCCCAGCGCCGGCTCGTCGCCGGCCTCTCCTCCGGAGCCCTGAAATGACCCGCCGCATCCATCTGAACGCCTTCGACATGGCCTGCGTCGGCCACCAGTCGCCCGGCCTGTGGCGGCACCCCGACGACCAGGCGCACCGCTACACCGACCTCGCCTACTGGACCGACCTGGCACGGCTGCTGGAACGCGGCGGCTTCGACTCGCTCTTCATCGCCGACGTGCTCGGCGTGTACGACGTCTACCAGGGCTCGCGCGACGCCGCCGTCCGCCAGGGCGCGCAGATCCCGCTGTCCGACCCGCTGCCCGCCGTCTCCGCCATGGCAGCGGTGACCGAGCGCCTCGGCTTCGGCGTGACCGTGTCCCTCACCTACGAGCAGCCGTACAAGCTGGCCCGCACCCTCACCACCCTCGACCATCTGACCAAGGGCCGGATCGCCTGGAACGTCGTCACCTCCTACCTGGAGAGCGCGGCCCGCAACCTGGGGCTCGGCGAACAGGTCGGGCACGACGACCGCTACGAGGTCGCCGAGGAGTTCCTGGAGGTCTGCTACAAGCTGTGGGAGTACTCCTGGGACGACGACGCGGTCGTCCGCGACCGGGAACGGGGCGTCTTCACCGACCCCGGCCGCATCCGGGACATCGCCCACAAGGGCCGCCACTTCACCGTCCCCGGCGTGTTCCTGTCCGAGCCGTCGCCGCAGCGCACTCCGGTCGTCTTCCAGGCCGGCGCCTCCCCGCGCGGCCGGGCCTTCGCCGCCCGGCACGGCGAGGGCGTCTTCATCAACGCCGTCACGCCGGAGGCGACCCGCCGCGTCGTCGACGACATCCGGGCCAAGGCCGCCGCCGAGGGCCGCGACCCCTACAGCGTCAAGATCTTCATCCTGCTCACCGCGATCACCGCCCCCACCGACGAGGAGGCCCGGGCCAAGCACGCCGACCTGATCTCCTACGCCTCCCACGAGGGCGCCCTCGCCCTCTACGGCGGCTGGAGCGGCCTCGACCTGTCCGAACTCGCGCCGGACCAGCCCCTGGAGTACGTCGACACCGACGCCGTCCGCTCCGCGCTCGCGATCTTCTCCACCGCCGATCCGACCCGCCGCTGGACGCCCGACGACGTGGCCCGCTACCTGGGCATCGGCGGTATCGGTCCGGTGGTGGTGGGTTCCCCGGCCACGGTCGCCGACGAGCTGGAACGCTGGGTGGAGGAGGCGGACATCGACGGCTTCAACCTCGCCTACGCCGTGACGCCCGGCACCTTCGCCGACTTCGTGGACCTGGTCGTCCCGGAGCTGCGTTCCCGAGGCAGGCTCCCGGAGGACCCCACCGCTGCCACCACGCTGCGCGAACGCCTGCACGGCCCGGGCGGCGGACCTCGTGTCCGGGCCGACCACCCGGCCGCGGAGTACCGCGAACTGGCCGCCCAGGAGCGGAAGTCCCCCGGGTCCCACCTGGATTGACAGGCGATCAGAGCGCCTTGCGGGGGTTGAGGACGTGGTGCGGGTCGAAGGCCGCCTTGAGGCGTCGCTGCAGGGCGTGCTGCTCGGCGCCGAGTTCCTCGGCGAGCCAGCGGCGCTTCAGCGTTCCCGCCCGGCGAGGCCGCGGTCCAGGCCGTGCGTGCCCTGCTCGCGTCCTGCGCGACGGACCGGGCGGCGTAGCGCTCCCACCGCCTCGTCCATAACGTGAGTTCAGTTCGTCTCAGACCGGCGCCACCTTCCCGCCCGTCCGGGCGAGCCTCAGTCGGGCACCAGTACGGCTCGTCCGCGTATCCCGCCGGCACGCAGTGCGCCGATCGCGGCCGGGGCGTCGGTCAGCGGTAACAGGCTCGTCTCGACCCTGACGGCGCCGGAGCGCGCGAGCGCCACGACCTCCAGCAGCTCCGGCCGCGTCCCCCAGAACGGCAGTGAGAGTCGCAGTCCAGGAGGGAGCGCACCCGGCTTGCGGACCGTCAGTTCGCCGCCGCCGCTGCCGACCAGGGCGAGGTCCCCGCCCGGCCGCAGGGCCCTCACCGCCAGCTGGAGGGTGGCGGAGGTGCCGACGAAGTCGAGTACGGCGTCGACGCCCGCGCCGCCGGTCCGGCCCCGGAGGACCTCGGCGGTGTCCGGGCGTACGACCGTGCCGAAGTGGGCGCCGCAGTCGTGGGCGAGGGCGATCGCCTCGTCCCGTACGTCCACCGCGAGCACCTGGGCGGCGGTGACGGCGCGGAGGATCTGAATCGCCAGATGTCCCAGGCCGCCGACGCCGATGACGGCCACGCTCGTGCCGGCACCGCCCTCGGTGCCGCCCCACGCCGGCCGGATCCCGGCGACGGCGTGGTACGCGGTGAGTCCCGCGTCGGACAGCGGAGCCGCCTGCGTGGGGTCGAGGCCGCCCACGGGCAGGAGGAGTCGCGCCGACGGGACGAGCAGGAAGTCGGCCAGCCCGCCGTCGCGCCCGAGTCCGCCGCCGGTCCCGGTGCCGGCCGCGTCCAGGGCGGGGCGCCGGTCGCAGTAGTTCTCCGCACCCGCCGAACAACGCCCGCATCGCCCGCAGCCCCAGGGCCCGTAGACCACCACGCGCTCTCCGGTCCGTGGCCCGGTGGCGTCCGGGCCCTGCTCCGCCACCCGGCCGGCCACCTCGTGCCCGAGGGTGAACGGCGTCCGGTAGGGCAGGGCGCCGGGCCCCGCGTCGAGGACATGCAGGTCGGAGCCGCACAGTCCGGCCGCCTCGACCCGCAGCAGGACCTCCTCGCCCCTCGGCGTGGGCCGGTCCACCTCGGTGACCACCGGTGGGCCGCCCCAGTGCGTCAGCCGGACCGCTCTCATCCCGCCCTCCCGGCGCTGCCTGTTGACATGCGGCCCAGCGTAACAAAAATGAAGTCAGTTCAGTATCGCGTGGGAGGCGGTGGCCCGATGGGTGGCGGAAGCCCGGAGTACGGCCGTTTCGCGGGGCGGGTCGCGCTGGTCACCGGCGCGGGCTCCGGAATCGGCGCGGCGGTCGCCCGCGGGCTGGCCGGGCAGGGTGCCGAGGCGGTCGTCGCGGCGGACATCGACGGCCCGGCGGCCGAATCGGTGGCGAAAGGGCTGGCCGGAGTCCGCGCGGCGCCCGTGGACGTGGCGGACGCCGGGCAGGTCGACGGGCTCGTCGAAGAGGTCGTGCGAGAGCACGGGCGGCTGGACGTGGTGGTGCACGCGGCCGGCGTCGACGATCCGACCGTCAAGCAGTGGCTTGCCGACGCGGTGCTGGCCGGCCGGCCGCCCGAGGTGACCACGCGCCTCGGTCTCGAGGCGTGGCGACGGGTCCTGCGGATCAACCTGGACGGCACGTTCCACGTCCTGCGCGCCGCCCTGCGGGCGATGCGGCCCAACGGATCGGGGGCCGTCGTCACCTTCGGCTCCTCGGCGGCCTTCGACGCGCTCACCGGCTATCCGCACTACGCGGCCTCCAAGGCCGGCGCGCAGGCGCTCAGCCAGTCCGTGGCGAAGGAGGCCATCGCGTTCGGGGTGCGCGTCAACACGGTGGCTCCCGGCCCGACGGAGACCGGCATGGCCGCCCACACCCCCCAGGTACTGAGGGAGGGTTTCGCGGATCCCCGGGTGCGGCCGTACGCCACCCCGGAGGAGATCGCCGGGATCGCGCTGTTCCTGGCGAGCGACGAGGCGGCGAACCTCGTCGGCGCGGTGCTGCTCGCCAACGGCGGACGCTTCACGGCGTAGCGAGCGGCCCCGACGCGGCGATCACCCTGCGCGAGCGGACGGCCGACGCGCGAGCGGATCGCCGCGCGTGACGGCTGAGGAGCACGTGACGGCTCGGGAACAACACACCACTGCGATGCGGGGAGGCCCTGATGTTCCGGTTCGATCTCGACCCGGCGCTGCTGCTGGAGACGGAGGAGCGACGGCAACTGCGCGCGGTGCTGCGGGAGTTCCTGGCAGAGGTGTGCGGGCCCGAGGAGGTGCGCAAGCAGGCGAGCGGCCCGCGCGGCTTCGACCAGGCGGTGTGGGAGCGGCTCGCCGGCGAGATCGGGGTGCACGGTCTCGCGCTGCCCGAGGAGTACGGAGGAGCGGGCTGCTCCTTCGGCGAACTCGCCGTGGCGCTGGAGGAGACCGGCCGCGTCCTGTGCCCGGCGCCCCTGCTCCCGACCGTCGTACTCGCCGGAGACGCCCTGCTGGCCAGTGGCGACCGGCGAGCCTGCGAACGCTGGCTGCCGGGAATCGCCACCGGTGCCCTCACCGCGACGGTCGCCGGGTTCCTGCACGGATCCGAGGTCACGGCCGAACGCGGGCCGGACGGCTGGCTGCTGCGCGGGGAAGCGGACTTCGTGCCCGCGGGCGAGGACGCCGGGCTGATCCTGGTGGCGGCCCGGGCGCCGGACGGTGCGCGGCTGTTCGCCTGCGAACCCGACCCGGGAAGCTGCGACCGTACGGCGCGGAGGGTGCTGGACCCCACCCGCCGCCAGGCCCTCGTCCGGTTCCGCGGGGCGCCCGCCGAACCGGTGGGGGACGCGGGGCAGGTGCCCGGCCTCGTCGACGCCGTACTGGACTCCGGGCGGACGGCGCTGGCGGCCGAGCAGCTCGGCGGATGCGCTCACGCACTGGACGCCGTGCTGGAGTATGTATCGCATCGAACTCAGTTCGGGCGGCCGATCGGATCATTCCAGGCGATCAAGCACCGGCTGGCCGATCTCCTGGTCGAGGTCGAGGCGGCCAGGTCGGCATCCGGGTACGCGGCGGTCTGCCTCGCGGACTGGTCCGCAGAGTTGCCCGTGGTGGCGAGTGCCGCGGCCGTCGCCTGTTCCACCGCCTATCGGCGCGCGACGGCGGAATATGTGCAGCTCCATGGGGGGATCGGCTTCACCTGGGAGCACTCGGCGCATCTGTACATGCGCAGGGCTCGGGCCGATGACGCCTGGTTCGGCACCGCGGACGACCATCGCGTCCGGCTGGCGGGGCTCCTCGGCTTCACGGGGTGCGCTGCCTGACTCCGCGGTGACCGGCTCCGGGTGAACCGCAGGGCGCGACTGTTGACAGGGCTCCGCCGGACCCCGAGTATTAAGTGAATTCAGTTCAGTTTGAAGGAGTGGGCGGATGGCTGTAGAAGACGAGATCCAGTTCGAGCGAGACGGCCACGTGGCCCGGGTCTGGCTCAACCGGCCGCACAAGAAGAACTGCGTGACCGTGCCGATCCTCAACCGGCTGGACGAGATCATCACCCAGGTCGACGCCGACCCCGGACTGCGCGTGCTGATCCTGCGCGGACGCGGCAACACCTTCTGCTCGGGCTTCGACCTGGACAGCCTCAAGGCCGACTTCATCGGCAGCTCCACGGCCATCGACGTGGCCGTGCTGTCGGCGAAGGTGTGCGACCGGCTGTACTCGATGAAGACTCCGTCGATAGCCGTGCTCGAAGGGCATGTGACGGCGGGCGGGTTCGAGCTGATGATCTCCTGCGACTTCGCGATCGCCGCGGACGACGCCCTGATCGGCGACTTCCACATCCGCCGCGCGCTGTTCGGGGGAGCCGGCCCCATCTACCGCGTGCCCCGGATGATCGGCGTCCGCAAGACCAAGGAGCTCATGCTCACCGGCAAGCTCCTGACCGGCGTCGAGGCGGCCGACTTCGGCCTCATCAACACCTCGGCACCGGCGGACAAGCTGGACGCGACGGTGGAGGAGTTCGCCGACCAGCTCACCGACAAGAGCCCGTTCACGATGTGGATCACCAAGATGACCATCGACCGGAGCCTGGACGCGGACATCCAGTCGCTGATGGTCATGGAGCACCTGGCCGTCGGGGTCATGCTCAACTCGGAGGACGCGGCGGAAGGCGTCGCGGCCTTCCTGGAGAAGCGCGACCCGCAGTGGAAGGGGCGCTGACGGCCGTGCCCGCTCGCGCGCTGCGCGGGTCTCGCTGCCCGCGCTGTGAGGTCGCCGTCTACCCGCCGGACCCCGCGTGCCCGAACTGCGGAGGGCCGGCCGCGCCGGTTGTCCTCTCCGGCGAGGGCACGCTGTGGACCTGGACCGTACAGCGGCATGCGCCCAAGTCGCCGCCGTACACGGCCCCCGACGACGGGTTCCGGCCCTTCGCGGTCGGCTACGTCGAACTCCCCGAAGGGGTACGGGTCCTGGCCGTCCTGGACGGCGTACGCCCCGAGGACGTGCGGATCGGTATGCGGGTCACCGTCGCGGCGGGCGACGGGGTGCCGCACGCCCGCCCGGCCGAGGTGACGGTGTGAGCGGGGCGGGCGCCGCCGACGTCCTGGTCTGCGGCGTCGGCATCACCCCCTTCGGCCGGTCGGACGCCACCGGAATGCAGCTGGCGGTGGAGGCCGTGAACGCCGCACTGGCCGATGCCGGGCTGCCGTGGTCCCGGGTGCGGGCGGCGTTCGGCGGCAGCGACGCGGCAGGGAACGCCGACACCCTGGTCACCCGGCTCGGACTCACCGGACTGCCGTTCGTGAACGTCCGCAACGGCTGCGCGACCGGCGGCAGCGCCCTGGTGTCCGCCGTGAGCGCGATCCGCTCCGGCGCGGCGGACGTCGCCCTCGCCGTCGGCTTCGACAAGCACCCGCGCGGAGCCTTCGACCCGCGGCCCGCCGACTGGGGACTCGACGAGGCCTACGGCAGCGAAGGCCTCATGGTGACCACCCAGTTCTTCGCGATGAAGATCCAGCGGTACATGTACGACCACGGCATCACCCCGCGCACCCTCGCCCTCGTCGCGGAGAAGGCGTACGCCAACGGGGTCCGTACCCCGCACGCCTGGCGCCGCAAGCCGCTGGACGCCGACGAGATCCTGGCCTCGGGCCTGGTCAACGACCCCTTGACCCGCTACATGTTCTGCTCGCCGGGGCAGGGCGCGGTAGCCCTGGTGCTGTGCGGCCGGGAGGTCGCACGCGAGCTGAGCGGTGCCACCAATGCCACCCCGGTCGCCCTGCGCGCGGCGGTCGTCCGCACCCGCCGGTTCGGCTCCTTCGAGGTCTTCAGCCCCTGGGCGCCCGGCGGCACACCCACCAGCGTCAGCACGGACGCCGCGAGAGCCGCCTTCGAGGAGGCCGGCATCGGCCCGGACGACATCGACGTCTGCCAGCTCCAGGACACCGAGAGCGGCGCCGAGGTGATGCACATGGCCGAATGCGGATTCTGCGCACACGGCGAGCAGGAGCGGCTGATCGCAACGGGCGCGACCGCGATCGGCGGCACGCTGCCCGTCAACACCGACGGCGGCTGCATCGCCAACGGCGAGCCCGTCGGAGCCTCCGGGCTGCGCCAGGTGCACGAGATCGTCCAGCAGTTGCGCGGCCGCGCGGGCGAACGCCAGGTCCCGGGCGGCCCGCGCACCGGCTTCACCCATGTCTACGGAGCGCCGGGCGTCAGCGCGTGCACCGTGCTGGCCCGCTGAACGGAAGGGAGCGGAGGTGAAACCTCAGAACCAGGTGCCCGCACCGGTGCCGGCCCCCGAGGAGTTCCGGGCCGAAGCCCGCCGCTGGCTGTCGGCCGTGGCGGACCACCGAGGCCCACGGGGACAGGAGTGGGGCAGCGGCGACGACTCCGTGTCCGTGTTCGAGAACTGGACCGAGGACGAGGAACGCGCCCACACCGAGCGCATCCGCGCCTGGGAACGCACCCGCTACGACCAGGGCTGGGGCGCCCTCGGCTGGCCCGAGGAGTACGGCGGCCGCGAGCTGCCCGCGTACTACGAGCAGGTGTACCGCGCCGAGGAGGCGCCCTTCGAGGTGCCCCGGCGCACCGAGATCTTCCCCGTCACACAGCAGCTCGTGGCCCCGGCGGTCCGTATCTGGGGCACGGAGGAACAGAAGCGGCGCTGGCTGCGCCCCATGCTGCGCACCGACGAACTCGCCTGCCAGCTCTTCTCCGAGACCGAGGCGGGTTCCGACCTCGCCGCCGTCCGCACCAAGGCGATCCGCGACGCGGACGGCGACGGCTGGGTGCTGAGCGGCCACAAGGTCTGGACGTCCGGTGCCCGCGTCGCCACCTGGGGAGTGGCCGTCTGCCGCACCGACCCGGACGTGCCCAAGCACGCCGGCATCACGGTCTTCCTGGTCCGGATGGACGCTCCCGGTGTCACGGTACGGCCCATCCGGCAGATGACCGGCGGCTCCAGCTTCAACGAGGTCTACCTGGACGACGTCCGGGTCCCCGACACCGACCGGCTCGGCCCCGTGGGCGAGGGCTGGCGCGTGACGCTCACCGTGCTGGCCGCCGAACGGCTGGACTCCGGCACGCTCGGCCTGGACAACGCGGACCGCGCCCTCGACCTCGCCCGGCACCTGCCCCGGCCGCTCACCGGCGGGGAACAGCAGCGGGCGGCCGACCTGTTCGTCCGTACCCTCGTCCAGCGGGTCATCGGCCTGCGTGTGACGGCTGCCCTGGTAGCCGGCCGCGAGCCCGGCGCCGAGGCCTCCGTCGGCAAGCTCTACGCCACCGCGACGATGCGCGCCACCACCGACCTGGTCCAGCAGCTGCTCGGCCCGCGCCTCGCCGCGGACACGGGGGAGTGGGGCACCTTCGCCTGGACCGAGCATCTGCTCGGCGCTCCCGGCTACAGCATCGCGGGCGGCAGCGACGAGATCCAGCGCAACATCCTCGCCGAACGGGTGCTGGGGCTGCCAAGGGAACCCAAGTACCGCAAGGAGGACCCACGTTGAGCCGGCTCACCGAGGAGACCGGACTGACCGCGCGGGTGCGCGAACGGCTCCGCGCCCTGCATCCCGGCGTACGGCTCGGGGAGCTGGAGACCCTGCCCGGCGGCCACTCGGGCCTCACTTTCTCCATCACCGCGGGCTCGGCGTCGTACGTCATCAAGGCCGTCCCACCGGGACAACGGCCGGTCGGCCGCAACGACGTGCTGCGCCAGGCCCGCGTCCTGAGCGCGCTCGCCGAAGCCGGCTCGGTGCCGGTACCGGCCGTCGTCGCCGTCGACGAGAGCCGACCCGCCTGGTTCGCCATGGAGTTCGTCACCGGCGAGGCGGTCGAACCGGTCCTCGACGACCATCGGCTCGACGCCGGCCTGTGCCGCAAGAGGATGCTGGCGCTCCCGGCCGTCCTGCGCGAGCTGCATCGGTCCGGACCGCCCGCCCTCGAGGTCGCCGACCCCCTCGATCCGGCCGCCGAACTCGACCGGTGGAGCCGCACCATGAGCGCGGTACCCGCCGAACTGCGGCAGGGCGCCGGGGAACTGACGGAAGCGCTCGCCGCGAGCGTGCCCACGGGACTGCCGCCGGTCCTCACCCACGGCGACTTCCGCCTGGGCAACGTCCTGTGCGCGGGCGAACGGCCCGCCGCCGTCGTCGACTGGGAGATCTGGGGCCATGGAGACCCACGCATCGATCTCGCCTGGTTCCTCCTCTTCGCCGACCACCGCAACTTCCCCCGCCTCGGCCGCGAGATCCCCGGCCTGCCCACCGAGGACGAACTGCTCGCCGCCTACCTCGACGGTCGTCCGCCCCCACCCGACTTCGACTGGTTCCGTGCCCTGGCCCGCACCAAGATGGCCGCGATCATGGGCCACAACCTGCGCCGTCACCGCGAGGGCAAGCACCACGACCCGGACCAGGAACGGCTGCCACCGACCATCGCGGCGATGATCCGCACGGCACGGGACATCCTTGGCTGAGCGAGCGACACGCAAGGAGCGACAGGCATGGACTTCGAGCTCTCCCCGAAGACGCGCGAACTGCACTCACGCATGGGCGCGTTCATGGAGGAGTACGTCCTCCCGGCCGAGGCCGTCTACGACCGGCAGCTCGCCGAGGCCGACAACCCGCACCGACAGCCCGCCGTCATGCGCGAGTTGCAGGAGAAGGCCCGCGCGGAGGGCCTGTGGAACCTCTTCCTGGCGCACGGCGACCGGGGCGCGGGCCTGACCAACCTCGAGTACGCCCCGCTCGCCGAGCTGGCCGGGCGGTCCGTCATGGGCCCCGAGGTGTTCAACTGCTCCGCCCCCGACACCGGCAACATGGAGCTGCTCTCCCTCTACGGCACGCCCGAGCAGCAGGACCGCTGGCTGCGGCCCCTGCTGACGGCCGGCATCCGGTCCTGCTTCGCCATGACCGAGCCCGAGGTCGCCAGTTCCGACGCGCGCAACATCCGCACCCGGATCACCCGCGACGGCGACTCCTACCTCGTCAACGGCCACAAGTGGTACACCTCCGGGATCCTCGACCCCGACTGCGCGCTGATCATCCTCATGGGCGTGACCGACCCGGACGCGGAGACGTACCGGCAGCAGAGCATGCTGCTGATCCCGCGTGACACCCCGGGCATCACCGTCCTGCGCGACCTGCCCATGTTCGGGTACACCGACCGCTGCGGCCACGGCGACGTGCTCTTCGAGGACGTACGCGTGCCGGCCGGCAATCTCCTCGGCGGCGAGGGCGAGGGCTTCGCCCTCGCCCAGGGGCGGCTCGGCCCCGGCCGCATGCACTACGCCATGCGCGCCGTCGGCTTCGCCGAGCGGGCCCTGGACCTGATGTGCCGCCGGACCATGAACCGGAGCGCCTTCGGCGGCCCCCTCTCGGACCAGGGCGTCGTACGCGAATGGATCGCCCGCAGCCGCATCGAGATCGAGCAGGTCCGGCTGCTGGTGCTGAAGTCGGCCTGGCTGATGGACACCCAGGGCAACGCCGCCGCCCGCACCGAGGTCGCCGCGATCAAGGTCGCGGCGTTGGAGACGGCGCACCGCGTGGTGGACCGGGCGGTGCAGGCCCATGGCGCGGCGGGAGTCAGCGACGACACGGTGCTGGCCCGGCTGTACGCGATCACCAGGGCGCTGCGCATCGCGGACGGGCCGGACGAGGTCCATCTGCGCACGGTGGCCCGGCGGGAGCTGGCCAAGTACCCCAAGGAGCAGACGTGAACGGACAGCCACTGCGCGACCGGGTCGCCGTGATCACCGGCGGCTCGCGCGGGATCGGCCTGGGCATCGCCGAGGCGTACCGCGAGGCGGGCGCGCATGTCGTGATCGCCGCCCGCAAACCGGAAGGGCTCGCCGAAGCGAGGGCGGAGCTGCTGCGGCGCAAGGGCGACGGCGATGTCCACGAGGTCGTCGCCAACGCCGGGGAGCCGGACCAGGCCGAGCGGTGCGTCGAGGAGACCGTGGCCCGGTTCGGCCGCCTCGACGTCCTCGTCAACAACGCGGCCACCAACCCGTACATGGGCGATCTGCTCGATCTGGATCCGCAGCGCGCGGAGAAGACCGTACGCGTCAACCAGTACGGCATGGTCGCCTGGACCCGCTGCGCCTGGCGGGCGTGGATGTCGGAGCACGGGGGAGCGGTGGTCAACATCGCCTCCGTCGGCGGACTGGTCGTCGACCCCCACATCGGCTGGTACAACGCCACCAAGGCCGCGATGCTGCACATGACCCGGCAGCTCGCCTACGAACTCGGCCCGCGGGCACGGGTGAACGCGATTGCCCCCGGCCTGATCAAGACCGAGCTCGCCAGGGCCGTGTGGGAGCCCAGGGAGCCCGTCCTGACCGCGAAGCTCCCGCTGCGCAGACTGGGCACGGTCGAGGACGTGGCGCACGCGGCGCTGTTCCTGGCCTCTGATGCCTCGTCCTGGATGACCGGCCAGACGCTGGTGCTGGACGGCGGCGCCACCGTGCTGCCGATCGGGGTGGACGAGTGACCCCGGCGGCTGCTCTCTTCTCCCTGCACGGCCGTACGGCGGTGGTCACGGGCGCGTCCGCTGGGCTCGGCGCGCGGTTCGCCCGTGTGCTCGCACAGGCGGGTGCCACCGTGTTCGCCGCGGCCCGGCGGCTGGACCGGCTGACGGAACTGGCGGACACCGAACCCCGCATCCACCCCGTGGTCTGCGATGTCTCGCGCGAGGCGGACCGCGTACGGCTCGCGGAGAGCGCGCTCGCGGCCACCGGACGCTTCGACGTCCTGGTCAACAACGCCGGCGGGGCGGGAGCCGTGCGGGCCGAGGACGAGAGCGCGGAGGACTTCGCGGCCGTGCTCACGGTGAACCTGGTGGCGCCCTTCCACCTCGCCCGGCTGATGGCCGAGTCCTCGGACACCCCGGGCCGGTCCGTCGTGAACGTCTCCTCGATCCTGGGCCTGGTGGCAGGGGCCCCGCTGGGAGGCGCCTCCTACGCCGCCTCCAAGGCGGGCCTGATCGGGCTCACCCGCGAGCTCGCCGGCCAGTGGGGCCCCGCGGGGATACGGGTCAACGCCCTCGCGCCGGGCTGGTTCCGCTCGGAGATGACCGAGGAACTGTTCGCGGACGACCGCTCCCGCCGGTGGGTCGAACGGGGAACCATGCTGGGCCGGGGCGGCGCACCGGGCGAGCTGGACGGGGCGCTGCTGTTCCTCGCGTCGGACGCCTCCTCCTACTGCACCGGTCAGGTGCTCACCGCCGACGGTGGATGGACGGCCCGGTGAGTGTCACGGTCCGCGTCGACGGGGCGGGCGTGGCGCACGTCGAGATGTGCCGCGAGAAGGCCGGCAACGCCATCGACCTGGCCATGGCCACGGCACTGCTGGAGGCCGCCGGATCCTGCGCGAGGACCGACGGCGTGCGGGCGGTGCTGCTCACCGGGCAGGGGCGTTCCTTCTGCGTCGGGGGCGACCTGCGGGAGTTCGCCCCGCTGTCCGGAGACCGGCTGGCCGCGCATCTCACCGCGGTCACGGACGCGCTGCACGGTGCGCTGCGGGTGTTCGCCGGACTGGACGCCCCGCTGGTGGCCGCCGTGCAGGGCGCCGTCGCGGGAGCCGGCCTCGGACTCGCGGCGGCGGCCGATCTGACGCTCGCCGCGTCCGACGCCACGTTCGTCGCCGCCTACACCGGCATCGGGTACTCACCGGACGCCGGCGTCAGCTGGTCGCTGCCCCGGCTCGTCGGCCCCAAGCGGGCCCTGGACCTGCTGCTGACCAACCGGCGGATCGCGGCGCCCGAGGCGGCCGAGATGGGCCTGGTCAGCAGGGTCGTCGCGGCGGACAGGCTGGCCGGGGCGGCAGCGGAGACGGCGGCGGCGCTCGCCCGGGGAGCCACCGGAGCGCTCGGCGCCACCCGGCGCCTCGTCGCGGCGGGACTCTCCACTGGCCTCGACGGGCACCTCGAGGAGGAGGCCCGCCACCTGGCCGATGCCGCGGTCTCGGCCGAGGGCCGTGAGGGCGTCGCCGCGTTCCTCGCCAAGCGCGACCCGGACTGGGCCCGGGCCCGAGCCGGGTTCGTAACCGAGTTCAAGTAGGTCTACCCTCAGACATCCGGTCGGCGGCTGGCGCCGGCCGTGGAGCGCAGGGGAGAGGCAATGGCGAGGGCGCGGATCGTGGATCCCGACCAGGGACCCAGGTCGAAGCGGGCGGCCATTCTGGAGGCCGCGGTCGAGTACTTCGGCGAGACCGGCTACGAGACCACCAAGTGGTCCGACGTCGCCGACCGCGTCGGGATCGGACAGACCGCGCTCTACCACTACTTCGAGTCCAAGGCGCACTGCCTGCTCACCATCATGCGCCTGGAGCTGCAGCGCTCCCACGACATGTTCACCGAGGCGACGGCCGGTGAGCCGGACCCCGTCAAGGCGCTGCGGGCCGGGGTCCGCACGGCCTTCGCGGTGTCGGAGCACGAGATCCGGCAGATGCGCGTGCTGCAGGCCAACATGTCGCTGCTCGCCACGCCGCGGAAGTCCAAGCGCGAGGAGACCGAGCGGATCGCGGCACGGCAGCTGGTGCAGATGGTGGAGCGGGACTGGACGAATCTGCTGATGCGCGGCATGGCGAAGGGCGCCTTCCCGGTGCGGGACGCGCACATGCTCGGGCTGGCGGTGCTCGGCATGATCGTCAGCGTGTGGCGGTGGTACCGCCCGGCCGGGGCGATCCCGCTGCCGGAGATCAGCGACCTGATCGAGGGCTGCGTGGTGCGCATGGTCGGGGAGTAGGGCTCATGCTCCGCCCTCTTGTGAGGGCGGGGCCTCCGCATTATATTCAAACTGAACTGAACTCAGGTTGATGCTCTGGGCGGGAGGACGGTGACCATGGTGCTCCGCGAGTACATGGCCAGGATGGACGGTCAGGACCCGGAAAAGGCACTGGCGCTCCTGGAGCCGGGGTTCCGGTTCCTCCTCGCCCTGCCGGACGGCGAGAAGACCGGGGAATCGAGGGCCGACTTCGCGGCGTACCTCGCCGGCCGGAACGCCGGGGACCGTGTGCACGAGATCGTCCGCCACTCGGTGGACCGGGATCTCGAGACGGCCTACGGCTTCGTGGTGGAGGCGGGTACACCGACCGGCGCGTTCCTGTCGGCCGCCGTCGTCTCGCCCTCCGGTCTCATGGCGCGCTACCAGTCCTACTTCACGCCCGTCTTCGACCTCATCGACCGGCCATGACGGGAGGCACACCACAGATGCCGAGTCCGGCACCGTTCCTGAGCGCGTGGTTCGCGCTGCTGGACAGCGAGGACGCGTCCCGGATCCTCGATCTGATCAGCGACGACTTCTCGTTCTCCATCCTCTTCTCCACCGGCGGCGACGGCGCCACGGACTTCCACGGCGGCCGGGCCGAGATGGAGGGCTACCTCGCGCAGCGCGAGCAGGGCGTACGCACCCACCATCTGCTGACCGCCAGTGCCAACGGCCCTGACGAACTGTTCCTCGGCGAGGTCCGGCGCTCCGGAGTGCCGGAGGCCAGCTTCGTGGCTTCGGCACGGCTGGACGAGTCGGGCAAGGTCCGGCGGCTGCTCATCGGCCGCTCACCCGCCCTGCTGTTCGCCTGACCCCATCGACGCCGCTCGTCCCGCATCGGGAGGTGCCATGTACAACCTCATCCTGCTGGCCTCGCGGCCGCCCGACTGGACCCATGAGCGGTTCATCGACTGGTGGCGGGGCGAACACGCCGAACTGACCCGCCGGCTGCCCGGACTGCGCTCCTGGCGGCACACCGAGATCGACGCGGCCCTGGAGCCGCGCTCCGAGGGCTGGGACGGCGTCTCGATCCTCGGCTTCGACACCCCCGAGGACCTGCGCAAGGCCCTGGACAGCCCGGAATGGGCCGCGGCCGTCGCCCAGGTCGGCGACATGAAGGGCCGCAGGATCGCCGTCATGGGCGACGAGAGGGAGCTGTACACGGGCTGACCGGTCCCGGCCAGGCGAGGAACCTTCCCGAGACGAGGCGAGGAAGCGGGATGCGACAGACAGTGCGGGAGTTCCGGCAGCGGGCCGAGGAGGGCGACTTCACCGCCGTCATCGACGACGACGGCCGCCACGGCGCGCGGGACCTCATCGAGCGCGCGGCCGCCCTGGCGGAGGCCATGACCCCGGACGGGACGCGGGGCGGCACGGTCATGGTCCAGGCCGACAACTCCTGGCGCACGGTCGTGGCCACCCTGGCCGCGGGGATGACCGGCGGCGTACTCGCCGTCGTGAACCGGCACACCACGAGCGCGGAGTTCCTGGCGGCCCTGGAGGACATCCGGCCTGACGTCGTCGTGGCCGAGCCGGCCGCGCTGCGGGAGTGGCAGGGGCCCGGACTGCCGGCGGGGTGGACGGCCGAGGCGCTCGACGGCTGGACCCTCCTGGCCGCCCCTGGCCCGAGGGACGTCAGCCGCTGGAAGGGCGGTGCCGTCATCGGCTTCACCTCCGGCTCCACCGGGCGCCCCAAGGGCGTCGTCCAGTCAGAGACGGCCCTGCGCTACGCCTGCTCCCGGACCCGCGACATCAACGGGCTGCGCGCCGGTGACGCGGTGGCCGCCCTCGTCCCGCTGTCCTCCACCGCCGCGTACTGCTTCGGGGTCTGCATGTCCCTCATGCTCGCCGGGCCGCTGGTGCTGACGGGCCGTTGGGACCCGGCGGCCGCCCTCACCCGGCTGGCCGGGCACAAGGTCCGGTGGACCATGTGCGTACCGACGATGGCCCTGCAGCTGGGTTCGGCGGCCTCGGGATCGCGGGTTCTGGACGGAGTGCGCGCGATCACGGTGGGCGGCGGCCCCATGGACCGGGGCGCCCTCGCCCGCGCCGAGCGGTCGCTGGGCACCAGTATCCTTCGGGTGTTCGGCATGTCCGAGTGCCTCGGGCACACCTCACCGCGCCCTGACGACACCGAGGAGATCAGACTCGGCCGGGACGGCCGCCCCTTCCCGGGGACCGAGTTGAGGGCGGTCGCGGCCGACGGGACCGTCCTGGGGGTGGGGGAGACGGGGCGTGCCGAGGTCCGCGGCCCCTCCCTCTTCCTCGGGTACGCCCGCGACGGCGAGGTGGAGCCGCCGGCTCTCACCCCGGACGGCTTCCTCCCCACCGGCGACCTGCTGATGACCGCCCCGGACGGCACCGTCACCGTCATGGGCAGGGAGAAGGACGTCATCATCCGCGGCGGCCGCAACCTCGACATCACCGAGATCGAACGCGCCGTCGCCAGCCACCCCAAGGTGGCCCGCGTCTGCGTCGCACCGGTGCCCGACCCCCTGCTCGGCGAACGCTCGGCCGTGCTCGTCGTCTCCGAGAACGGCAGCGGTGACCTCGGCCTCGACGAGATCACCGCGCATCTGGAACGCACCGGCCTGTCCAAGGCCAAGTGGCCCGAATTCGCCTTCACCGTCGGCGAGTTGCCGCAGACCAGGGTCGGCAAGCTCGACCGCGGAGGCGCCCGGGAACTCGCCCGTGAACTGCACGCGCTGCTTCCCGTCGTGCCGGGACCGCCCGGCGCGCGACCCGAACCATCTGAGCTGGGAGATGTATGACGACCCGTTTCGACCGTGGACAGTGGGCGCAGGGCGGAGCCCAGACCGTACGGCCCGGAGTGCACCGCGTACCGCTGCCGCTGCCGGAGGACGGGCTGCGGGCCGTCAACGTCTACGTGCTCGAAGAGGACGACGGGCTGGTACTGATCGACGGCGGGTGGTCGATCCCCGAGTCCCGCAAGGCGCTGGAGGACGCCCTGGCCGGCCTCGGCCACGACCTCGCCGAGATCAGCCACATCCTCGTCACCCACATCCACCGCGACCACTACACCCAGGCCGTGGAACTGCGCCGCCTGCTCGGCTCCCGCGTCTACCTCGGCTCGGGCGAACGGCGCGGACTGGAACTGCTCGGCGAACTGCGCACCGACCAGCCCGTCGGATCGCTCAGGACGCTGCGCCGGGCGGGCGCCGGAGAACTGGCCGACCGTATCGAGGCGATGGACCACGGCGGCTTCGACCCCGCCGTATGGGAGGCGCCCGACCGCTGGCTGGAGGCGGAGGAACTGCGGTTCGGGGCCCGGACCCTGCGCGTCGTGCCGACACCCGGCCACACCAGGGGCCATGTGGTCTACCTCGACGAGGCACGGGGGCTGCTGTTCTCCGGGGACCACGTGCTGCCGCACATCACCCCCTCCATCGGCTTCGAACTGGGCGACGGCCCCGGACTGCCGCTGGGCGACTACCTCGCATCGCTGCGGCTCATGACCACGCTCGCCGACGCCGCGCTGCTGCCCGCGCACGGACCGGTCGGTCCCAGCGTCCACGGCAGGGTCGCGGAGCTGCTGGCCCACCACGACGACCGGCTCGGCGAGACCCTCGCGGTCCTCGGCGGGCGCACCCTCGACGCCCACGCCGTGGCCCAGGAACTCGGATGGACCCGGCGGAAGGTGCCGTTCGAGGATCTGAGCCCCTTCAACCGGATGCTGGCCGTCAACGAGACGGCGGCGCATCTGGACGTCCTCGTGGCCCGCGGCCGTGCCGCCCGCGCCTCCGTGGACGGCGTGCACCGCTACGCCCGGTGCGAGGCCGGCGCCGACACCGGCGGCGAGCGGGGATCCGTCCCGGTGCCGGAGCCGGCCGGGCTTCATCGGGCGGTCCAGCCGCCGTCGACATAGAGCTCCGAGCCGGTCATGAAGCCCGCGTCGTCCGAGGCGAGGAACGCCACGGCGGCCGCCACCTCCTCGGTCGTGCCCAGCCGGCCGAGCGGGGTGCCCTCGATCATCGCGGCCAGCCGGGGCGTGCCCCGCCACAGCTCCCGGGACAGGGGCGTCTCGATGAACCCGGGGTGCAGCGAGTTGACCCGCACACCGCGCTTGCCCCAGTGCAGCGCGGCGTTCTTCGTCATCAGCCGTACGGCGCCCTTGGCCGCGTGGTACGAGAACTGGGCGCCGAAGCCGCCGACCGTGCCGAAGATCGAGGCGATGTTGACGACGGAGCCGCCGCCGGAGCGCTCGATGGCCGGGCCGCCGTGCTTCATGCCGAGCCACACACCGGTCTGCGTCACGCCGATCACCCGGTCCCAGGACTCCTGGGTCTCGGTCTCCACCGTGCCCATCGCGGCGATCCCCGCGTTGTTGACCAGCACCGACAGGCTGCCCAGACGCTCGGTCACCTCGGCGACGACCGTCTCCCAGGCCGTCTCGTCGCTGACGTCCAGTCGCAGCCCCAGGGCAGCGCCCGGCAGTTCCCCGGCGAGCTTCTCGCAGCGGTCCGTATCGAGATCGGTGACCACCACGGTCGCGCCCTCGGCCGCCAGCCGTCGCACGATCGCTTCGCCGATGCCTCCCGTGGCACCGGTCACCAGCGCCACCTTCGAGAGCCGGGCTTCCCTCACCACGCCACCCACATCCCTTCTCAGACACGCGACAGATCGACCGACAGACCGGAGCGCAGCAGCGCGGGCACCGCCGAGCCGACCCGGCCGAAGCCCGGGCCGACCGTGCGCCCGGCGAGATGGCGGGCATGGATCCCCTCCGCGATGACCGCCAGCTTGAAATACCCGAGGGCCCGGTGGAAGGGCAGTGCGGAGACATCGCGGCCGGAGCCCACCGCGTACCGTTCCGCCAGCTCGGACGCGGAGAGAAAGCCCGGGTTGGCCGCCGGGACATGCCCCTCCCCGAGGACCGCCTCACACGCCGGGTCCCAGTAGACGAGCAGCAGCCCGAGGTCGGCGAGGGGGTCGCCCAGCGCGGCCATCTCCCAGTCGACGATCGCGGCGATCCGCCCCGGGTCGGCGGCGTCCAGGATGACGTTGTCCAGCCGGTAGTCACCGTGCAGCACCGACCCGGCGCCATCGTGCTCGGGCAGGCCTCGCTCCAGCTTCCCGTGCAGCGCGTCCAGTTCGGGCAGCTCGCGGGTGGCGACCCGGTCCCACTGGCCGCGCCAGCGCCGCACCTGCCGCTCCACATACCCGTCCGGGCGCCCGAACCCGCCCAGCCCGACCTCGTGCGGATCGAGGGAGTGCAGCGCGACCAGCTGGTCGACCAGCGCCTCGGAGCACCGCCTCGCGTCCGACCCGGACAGCTCGGCCGCCTGCGCGCCGTCCCGCAGCACATCACCGTCGACGAAGGTGACGACGGTGAACGGCGCCCCGATCACCGACGCGTCGGCGCAGGAGACCACGGTCCGCGGAACCGGGACCCCGGTGTCGGCGAGCGCGGCCATCACGCGGTACTCGCGGTCCATGTCGTGCGCGGTGGGGGTGAGCGTGCCCAGCGGCGGCCGGCGCAGCACCCAGCGGTGCGTGCCGTCGGTCACGAGGTACGTGAGATTGGACCGGCCGCCGAGCAGCGGACGCACGTCCAGAGGTCCGGAACACCCCGGGACCTCGCGCTCGAAGAAACGCCGCAGCGCGGGAAGATCCACCCCCGCCACGGCGTCCTCGCCGCTGGCCGTCACCGCACGCCCTCCCGCTCCCGTGCCGCCCGGACCGCCCGCTTGGCGATGGCCCACCGGTGGGTCTCCGACGGCCCGTCGTACACGCGGAACGGCCTGACCTCCCGGTAGAGGGCGGCCAGCGGAATGTCCTCCGAGATGCCGAGGGCCCCGCAGATCTGCATCGCGCGGTCCACGACCCGGCCCACGGCCTCGGACACGAAGGTCTTCGCGATGGAGGTGTGCTGGGCGCCGGCCCTGCCCCGGTCGAGTTCCCAGCAGGCACGCCAGAGCACCGCCCGGCTCGTCTCGATGTCGATCTCCGAGTCCGCCAGCTGCTGCTGCACCATGCCCAGTTCGGCCAGGGGCCCGCCGAACGCCGTACGCCGGGCGGCGCGGTCCAGGGCGATGTCCTGGGCCCGGCGGGCCACCCCGAGCCAGCGCATGCAGTGGGTCAGCCGGGCGGGCCCCAGACGCACCTGCGCGTACTCGAATCCCTTGTCGACCTCGCCGAGCACCGCGTCGTCCGGCACCTCGCAGTCCTCGAAGGCGAGTTCGCTGTGACCGGCGAACAGGGCACGGTCGAGGGTGCCGATGTTCCTGACGACCTTCATGCCCGGGTTGCCGGCTCCGACCAGGAACATGGTCGCGCCGCCCGGGTCGCCGGGTGCGCCGCCGGTGCGCGCCATGCAGATCGTGAACGCGGCCCCGTCCGCTCCGCTGATGAACCACTTGCGGCCGCTGATCCGCCATCCGCCCGGGACCCGGACCGCCGTCGTGGCCAGCGCACGCGGGTCGGAGCCGGCGCCGGGGGAGGGCTCCGTCATCGCGAAGCACGACCGGGACTCCCCGGCCGCCAGGGGAGCGAGGAAGCGAGCCTTCTGCTCCTCGGTGGCGACCGCTTCGAGCAGATGCGTGTTGCCCTCGTCGGGCGCGGCACAGTTGAGGGCCAGCGGGCCCAGCAGCGAGTAGCCCGCGGCCTCGAAGACGACCGCCTGACCCCGCAGATCAAGGCCGAGCCCTCCCCACCGACGCGGCACATGAGGGGCGAACACGCCCGCCGCGCGGGCGGCCTTCTGAAGCTCGCGCCGCAGGGGCTCGGGGCCAGCGTGTACGTCCCCCTGGCAGCGCTCCTCCACCGGCAGCACCGTGTCCCGGACGAAACGGGCCGTCCGCCGCGCGATGTCGGCGACGTCCTGGTCGACATCGAAGTCGATGGCCATACGGCCCCTCTCGATCGTGTATGTGGTGGTGTACGGGTCACTCCCTGACCCCGCGCCACGCGAGCGCGCCGCCGTCGACGACGTACGAGGCACCCGTGATGAACGCCGCGTCGTCGGAGGCCAGGAAGCAGGCGAGCCCCGCCACCTCCTCCGGCCGGCCGAGCCGTCGGACGAGCTGCGGCGCGGTCAGCTCCCGCTCCATGGCGTCGCGGTCGTCGGCCGCCTCGAAGAAGTCCCGGGCCAGGGGCGTCTCGATGACACCGGGGCAGAAGCAGTTGCAGCGCACCGGCGCCAGGTCGACCGCGGTGACCTTGGTGAGATGGATGACGCCCGCTTTGGTGGTGCCGTAGACCGGGGCCCGGGCGAAGCCCGTGAGCCCTGACACCGACGCCGTGTTGACGATCGACGGGCCGCGAGTGGAGCGCCGCAGATGGGGCGCGGCGAACTTCGTGGTGAGCCAGACGGCCTTGAGATTGACCTCGTAGACCGCGTCCCACACCTCCTCGGGGAGGGTGTCCACCGCGCGGTCCTGAGGCCGGTCCACGAACGCCGACTCGATCACCCCGGCGTTGTTGACCAGGACGTCCAGCCCACCGAACCGTTCCGCCGCGCGGGCCACCATGGCCTCGACCTGGTCACGGTCGCGCAGGTCGCAGACGATCGGCTCCGCCTCGGCCCCGGCGGTGCGCACGAGATCGGCTGTCCCGGCCGCGGTGGCCTCGTTCCGGTCGGCGACCGCGACCGCCGCCGCGCCCCGGCGTGCCATCTCCACGGCGATCGCCTGCCCGATGCCCTGGCCGGCACCCGTCACGAGCACCGACCTGCCGTCCAGTGAACCCATGCCCCTGCCCCTGTTCACAGCTTCTCGAAGATGTCGGAGCCCGCGACCGACATGGCCACGAAGACGCCCGCCGAGGTCACCAGCGTCATGACCAGCGCGATCGCCGCGACCAGCGGATAGGAGCCGTTGGACCAGTAGTCGAACAGGATGGTGCCCATGACCTGCGTCGTGGGCGCCCGGACCAGCAGCGAGGCCGTGAACTCGTGGGTCAGCAGCACGAACATCAGCGCCGCGGCCCCCGCGATCGTGGGACGCAGCAGCGGCAGCACGATGTCGGTGGTGGTCCGCAGCGCGCCCGCCCCGCTGGTCCGCGAAGCCTCCACGTAGGTGTCACCGAGCGCCACCATCCCGGACAGCTGCATCCGGGTGGCGAAGGGCAGCATCAGCGTGACGTAGACGAGGACGATCACCGTTCGGGTGCCGTAGAGGATGAACGGCTCACGGCTGTACGTGAGCAGGAACCCGGCGCCGAAGACCACCGCCGGGATGCCGAGCGGCATCGCCACGATGAAGTCGACCGCGGCCCGGATGACACGGAAGCGCCGCCCCTTGAGCAGCAGCGAGGCGGCGACGAAACCGAGCGGGAGCGCGATGGCGACGGAGATGACCGAGGTGACGAGGCTGTTGACGATCGCGTCGGTGATCCCCGACTCCTGGAACACCTGGCGGAAGTTGTCGAGCGTGAAGCCGCTCGGCTGGATCCTGCCGCTCCAGAAGGAGGACAGCGACACGACGATGAGCGCGCCCAGGGGCAGCGCCAGGGCCACCAGGCCGTAGAGGACGATGCCGGTGACCGCCACCCACGACGGCCGTCCGCCGGACCGGAACGCCTTGCCGCCGTGCGTGACGAAGCGGCTGTGGTCGCCGAGGATCACCTTCTGGAAGAAGACGACGGCGATACCGAAGAGCAGCAGCGGCGAGCCGATCGCGGCGGCCCTGCCGTAGTCGACCGGGCTCTGCGACACGGCGACGTACATGTCGGTGGTCAGCACGTCGATGCCGTTGTTCCTGCCGAGCAGCAGCGGTCCCGTGAACTGGCCGAGTCCCAGCAACAGGGCCACGAACCCGCCGTACACCAGCACCGGGCGCAACAGCGGCAGCGTCACCCGGAAGAACACCCCGGCGGGCGAGGAGCCGTTGACCTGCGCCGCCTCGATCAGCTCGGCGTTGATGTTGCCGAAGCCGGCGCTGACGAACAGATAGACGAAGGCGGTCAGGCCGAAGCCGGTGATGAGGACGATCCACGGCATTGTGTAGATGTCGACCGGACCCTCCTGGAGGTGGCTCCACCAGGGCAGCCGGCGCAGTGCGGCGTTGAGGTAGCCGGGGCGGGGCGAGAACAGGAACGCCCAGCCGGTCACCGATGCCACGGCCGGGACCACGATCGGCAGGATGGGCAGGACGCGCAGCAGCCGCAGGCGGGGCGGGAGCCGGGTCGCCGCCCAGGCCAGGAACGTGCCGAGGACGAGCGCGATGGTCAGCGAGCCAAGGGCGAGGGCGGCCGTCGTCCACAGCGTCTTCGCCATGTCCGGGTCGTCGAAGGCGGTGCTGTAGCCGCGGGCATTGTCCTCGAACGCCAGCCGTTGCAGGCCCACCAGTGGTGCGACCACCAGATAGCCGATCGCGGCGAGGAAGACGAGCGCGCCGAGCCGGGGGAGATGGCGTTTCAGGTAGGAGAGCGTGGTGGGACGCGGTGGGTCGGGCGGCGGGGCCGCGGTGGCGGAGGGCGCGGATACGACGGGTGCGGTCACGGCGTCACGCCCTCACCGTGGCGGGGGTTTGCGCGGCTGTCCGTACCCCGTCGGCGTCGTAGTAGAGGGCCGTGTCCTTGGCGAACCAGGCGGTCACCCGCTGTCCGCGCGTCAGACCCCGGGCCCAGGGCGTGCCGGTGAGGGGCGCCCGGGCGTGCAGCCGGCTGTCCGCGATCGTGACGACCACGTCCATGTGACGCCCTCCGAACTGTGCGTCCACCACCTCCGCCACGAGGCCGACGCCATGGGCCGGCGGGTTCTCCTCGGCCGGGCGGAGCTGGAGGTCGTCGGGGCGCAGCCGGACGGTGACCTCCGCGGGCGAGCGGGGCACCGGAAGCTCGCCCGCCACGGCGAGGCCGTCGGCGGCCGTCCACCCCCCGCCCGTGCGCCGCAGCGCGAGGCGGTTCGACATACCGATGAAGCCGGCGACGTACTCGGTGGCGGGTTCCTCGAAGACCCGCTCCGGTGTGTCGAGTTGCTCGATCCGCCCCGCCCTCATGATCGCCAGACGGTCGCCGAGGGCCAGCGCCTCGCTCTGGTCGTGGGTGACGAACACGGCGGTGAAGCCCAGCCGCGCGTGCAGTTCGTGCAGCTGGGCGCGGACCTGGTCGCGCAGCCGGGCGTCGAGGTTGCTCAGCGGCTCGTCGAAGAGCACCAGATCGGGCTGGGCGGCCAGGCCCCGGGCCAGGGCGACCCGCTGCTGCTGACCGCCGCTGAGCTGTGCCGGGTAGCGGTCGAGGAGAGCGGCGCAGTCGACGAGCCGCGCCGCCTCCTCGATCCGCCCGCGCGCCTCCTCACGGGCCACCCGCCGGGTTCGCAGCGGATAGCCGATGTTGCGGCGCACGGTCATGTGCGGCCACAGCGCGTACGACTGGAACACCATCCCGATGTTCCGTTTGTTCGGCGGCAGGTCGACCTTGTCGCGCAGATCCAGCACGGTCCGGTCGCCCAGCGAGATGCGTCCCTCGTCGGGTGTCTCCAGACCGGCCAGACAGCGCAGGGTCGTGGTCTTCCCACATCCGCTCGGGCCGAGGAGCACGATGAACTCGCCCGGTTCGATCTCCAGTGACAGATCGTCCACGGCGACCGCGGGCGGTTTGCCGGCGAACCTTTTCGTCAGACCCTCGATGCGCACGTGGGACACGGACAACTCCTTACATCAGCTCGCACGGGGCAGCGGGACTTCTACTGGAAGAGGGACTTCCACTTCTTCTGGTACGCGGCCACGGCGTCCGGCGTGAGCTTGGCCGGGTCCTGCACCCGGACCTTGTCGTTGGTGATCACCGTGCCGGGGATCTTGGGCAGCACCGAGCCGGCGGACGGCGTGATCAGCTTCTGTCCCTCGGCGGTCACCATGAAGTCGGCGAAGAGCTGCCCGGCGTTGGGGTGCGGGGCGCTCTCCAGCACCATGCCGTAGTACCGGGCACCCCATGCGCCGTTCGGCGCCATGCGGTAGTCGACGGGCGCGCCCTTCTTCTTGGCGGGCTCGAGCGTGATCGGAGCGACGAAGCTGCCGGCGGCGATCTCACCGGACGTCAGGGCCTCGCCCATGGGCAGGGAGCTGGGGTAGATGCGCGGCTTCTGGGCGGCCAGCTTCTTGACGAAGCCGGCGCCGTACTTCTCCTCGAGCCACAGGTAGAAGTCGACGATCGACGGTGCCGTCGGCTCGATGACGCCGATCTTTCCGCCCTTGAGCGCCGGGTCGAGCAGGCCCGTGTAGTCGGTCAGTCCCTTGGGGTAGAGCTTGGTGTTCCAGCCGAACGTGAGCACCGCGGAGTTCGTCTCGAAGTAGTTGCCCTCGTGGACGTACTTCTTGGCGTCGTAGTCGCCCTTGCCGGTCAGTTCGGGGCCGGTCGGTGCCAGGAAGCGCTTGGCCTCGGCCTGCGGTTTCACCCAGGACAGGCTCGCGCTGACGTACATGTCGGCGATGCCCTTGCCGGTGTTGAACTCGGTCTCGACCTTCACGCCGAGGTCACCGTCGACGCCCCGGACCGTGTTGACGTCGATCCCCGGATACTTGGCCTCGAAGGCCTTCGCGAGGTTGTTGAGGGCTGTCAGGTCCTGGGCCGAGTAGACAGTGACCTTTCCTTCCTTCTTCGCTGCGGCGACCAGTTCGCTCATGCCCGCCGAGGCGGGCACGACCTTGGACTCGGCGTTGTCGTCGTTTCCACCGCCGCATGCGGTGGCCAGCAGTGAGGTGATCGTCAGCAGGATGAGCAAAGCCCCACGCCGTCGTGGATCTGATCTCATTCTCGGCTCCCTTGGGCCAGGGCGAGGAACGTCAAGATTTCACGGAAGTTACCAAACTGAACTAGGTTAGGCAATAGGGTGCGCAAGCGGCGCGGGGAGAGGGCTCGCGGGTCGCCGCCCCCGTTGTTAGCTGGTGAACGGCTGGTAGATGTGCGGGGCGGGTCGGTCGGAGGTCCGGCCTCTGGTCTCTGTTGAACTCATTTCAGTTCTGTGACGACAGTATCGGGCTGGACCGCGGGTGCCGGCGGCGTTCTCAAGATGCGCGACGCCGCCGTTCCGCACAAGCCTCTCGGCGGTCTCGGCTGCCGCCCCCGTCAGCCGGGGCCCCTCCGTCCCCAGGGAGTTGCGCGCAGCGTCGCGGTGTGCGCCGCGGTGAGTCCGAACACGAGAGCCGACGCGATGCCACCCGCGTAGGCCCGGTACCACAGGCCCCCGGTGTCCGAACCGGCCGCGAGGAGCCCTTCCACGGGCTCGCCGTCCTCTCCCAGCACCCGCGCCCGGTCGTCGATGCGAACCCCGTGGAACGGGAAGGTGAGGGCGGGCACCGCCTCGATGACGTAGTACGGCGGTTCGTCGAGCGGTGCCCGGTCGAGCCGGCGTCCCGGCACGGGCTCCTCGCCGGCCGCCGTCCGGGCGTTGAACCGCTCGACGGCCGCGCGGATGGCCGGTCCGTCGTACCCCCACTCCTCGGGAAGGTAGGCAAGCTCGTCGAGGTTCTCGGCGAAACCGACCCGTCCGCCCCTTCGGGCGGCCAGCGCGAACTTGTCCACGGCCACGGCCCCCTTCACGTAGGAGCCCACCACCCAGTCGCGGAACACGCGGGCGTCGGCGATGAGGAGCCCGCGGTTCTCGGGTTGCTCCATCAGCGCCATCGTCGTCAGGTGGTCCCCGGGCGTTTCATCGGTGAACCGCTCGTTGTCCACGTTGAACAGCAGCGCGTGCTCGCTGTAGTACAGCGACAGATCCACGAAGTCGGACGGGTCCGTGAACGGGACGCCGCTCGGGATCAGATGTCCGTAGAAACCGGCCCCCGGCAGCCCGGTCGATGCTCCGGCGGCGGTCGCCAGGCGGTAGCCGGCTCCCCTGCTGTGCGGGTTGGAACGCAGTTCCAGCCGGCCGGCGCGAGGATGCACGAGCTTGTTCCGGAGCTCCATGTCGCCCTGGAAGCCGCCCGTGGCCAGGAGGGTCGAGGTGGCGCGCACCTGCCGGCGCTTGCCCTCGCCCGTGACGAGTACCGCTCCGGTGACGGCGCCGTTCTCCAGGACGAGCCGCTCGGTGTCGGTGTCGAGCAGCAGTTCACCGCCCGCCTCCACGATGATGCGGCGGCAGGTGTCGGCATAGTGATTCGTGTCGAACTGGTGCCCCTGGCCGAAACCGAGGATGGGCTGGGCGTCCTTGGCCTCGACCCCCGTGCTCCGGATCCACGCGATGCCCTCCTGGAACCGGTCCACGAGCGCGCGCTTCAGCGAGGCGTCTCCGCCCGGGTTGTGCCGGTCCATCACCTCGTGGCTCGGGGCGGTCCAGGCGTACCCCGCGTAGCGCGCGGATCCGCCTACGTCGCCGCTGATCTCGACGACGGTGACGGACAGTCCCTCGCGGACGGCTCTCGCACCCGCGGTCAGTCCGGCCATGCCTGCCCCGATGACGAGCAGGTCGACCTTTCGGTGGTCCGGCATTCGCACCCAGTCCTCGTGTCAGTTCACGCTGTCGGTACTCCCGGCGCCCTCGGGCCGGGACACGCCGTCGATCCGTACGAGCGTCTTTCCGGTGTTGTCGCCGCGCAGCAGTCCCGCGAGCGCCGCAGGCGCCCGCGTCAGCCCGTCGACGACCGTCTCGCGCCGGCGCAGGCGGCCCTCGCCGATCCACGCGGCCATCTGCCGCCTCATCTCGGGCAGCACGTGAGTGTGTTCGCTGCCGCGGAAGCCGCGGATCGTCAGGCTCTTCGTCACGGCCAGCATGAGGTTGTCGGGGCCGTGCGGCGGCTCATCCGCCGCATACTGCGAGATCATGCCGCAGACGGCGACCCGGCCCGACTTCCGCAGCGCTCCGAGAGCGGCCTGGAGGTGGTCGCCGCCGACGTTGTCGAAGTACACGTCCACGCCGTCCGGTGCCGCCGCGCGCAGCAGGTCGGGGAGGCTGCCGCTCCGGTGGTCGAACGCGGCGTCCAGGCCCAGCTCCTCCAGGAGATAGCGCACCTTCTCCTCGGAACCGGCGCTGCCGATGACGCGATGGCCGCGGATCTTCGCCAGCTGTGCGACTAGGCTGCCGACGGCTCCGGCCGCGGCGGAGACCCACACGACGTCGCCGTCGCGCAGCCCCGCCACATGGAAGAGGCCGGCGTAGGCGGTGAGGCCGGTGGCGCCGAGCACGCCGAGGTGTGCCTGGGGCGGTGCGATGCCTACGTCGAGTTTGGTGAGGGTGCCGACACCGCCGAGCGCCTGCTTCCCCGCCTCGACGATCGCGTAATCGCGCCAGCCGGAGGCGTGCGACACCGTGTCGCCGGGGGCGAATCCGGCGGCGCGCGACTCGAGGACCTCCCCGACGGTCATGATCCCGTCCATGGCCTGTTCGAGGGGGAAGGCCGGAAAGTAGCCGGGTGGTGCCGTCTTCCTGAGCCGCAGCCGGAGGGCGGCGTCGACGGACGTCCAGGTGTTCCGGACCAGCACCTCGCCCGGCCCCGGCCGCCGCACCGCGGCTTCGACGACGCGGAAGTCGGATGCCCGGATCTCGCCGCGGGGGTAGGCGACCGGCCGGACTTCACGACCGATCGTCACCCCGCCTCGGGCGCGTATCTGGTCCATGAACTGAACTTGTATCATGGCGGAGTTTGCTCGTCTACTTCCTGTGTCGATGGATGCAGGTCGCATGCTCGCGGGATGAACCTGAAGTGAATTCATCTCTATTTGGTCGCCGGGTCAGGTGCTACACGCGGCTGGACGACGCCGAGCGTGCCCGCGCACCTGAGCGCGCGGCAGCCCTCCGCGCGGCGGGAGTCCGGCCCGCGCAGGGAGTTCCGGTGGCCGGACCACGGCTAATCTGCACGGGTGACCACCGACCTGACCCTGCTGCCGCGTGTCGCCTACCGCGGACAGGAGGTCACCGCGCCCCGGCTCCGCAACCTCCTGGCGCTGCTCGCGGGCGACTTGCGCACCGGCTGCAGCACCGACCGGCTCGTGGCGGGGCTGTGGCCGGAGGAGCTGCCGGAGCGGCCGGGCAAGGCGCTGCAGGTCCTCGTGTCCAGGGCGCGGGGGCAGCTGGGCGCCGACGTCATCGCAGGCACTCCGACCGGTTACCGGCTCACCCTCGCCGATGACCAGGTCGACAGCGCCGCCCTGCTGCGGCACGCCGCCGCCGGCGCGGACCGGGCCAGGGCCGGAGACCACGCCGGATCGCTGGCGGCCGCCGAGGCCGGGCTCGCGCTGTGGGAGGGCACCCGTGCCGGGGGCGAGGACACCGACGACCCCTTGGCCGCGCTTCGCGTCGAGCGCGCTCCCGTCCGTGGCGCGCTCGTCCGCGCGCGGGCCCTCGCGCTCGCCCGCCTCGGACGCCACGCGGAGGCGGCCGGACCGCTGGCCGTGGCCGCCGCGGAGCATCCCCGCGACGAGGAAGTACTCGCCGAACTGCTGCGTGCCGAGGCCGCGACGGCCGGCCCGTCCGCCGCGCTGACGCGGTACGAGGCCTACCGCCGCGAGCTGCGCGACGAGCTCGGCACGGATCCCGGCGCCGGTCTCAAGGCCGTACAGCGGGAGTTGCTGCGCGGTGAGCCACCGGCGGTCAGACACGGCGTGCCGCACGAGCCGAACCCGCTCCTCGGCCGGGACGAGGACATCGCGGCGGTGGAACGGCTGCTGCGCGCCTCCCGCGCCGTCACCGTCGCCGGCCCCGGCGGCCTCGGCAAGACCCGGCTCGCGCACGCCGTCAGCCGCAGGGCCGAGCAGCGCGTGGTGTATTTCGTGCCGCTCGCCGGCGTCACCGCGGACGCGGACGTGACCGCGGAGGTGGCCTCCGCGCTCGGTGCGGGCGAGGTGCGGCCCGGTGCCGCCATGAGCGGCCACGATCCCGTGTCCGGCATCCTCGGCGTGCTCGGCCCCGGGCCCGCGCTGCTGGTGCTCGACAACTGCGAGCAGATCGTCCGGGGCGCCGCCGGCCTGGTCCGGGCACTGGTCTCCGCGTCGAAGGACCTGAGGGTGCTCGCCACGAGCCGAGCGCCCCTCGGTCTGACGTCGGAGGCGGTGTACGCGCTGCCGGAGCTGGAACTCGCCACCTCGGTCGAGCTGTTCACCCAGCGGGCCCGGGCCGCCCGGCCCGGCGTGCGGCTGCCGCCGGACGCGGTGGCCGAACTGTGCCGCCACCTCGACGGGCTGCCGCTCGCCGTGGAACTGGCGGCGGCGCGGGTACGGGTGCTGTCGGTGCCGGAGATCGCCCGCCGCCTCGGCGACCGGTTCGCGCTGCTGCGCGGCGGGGCGCGGGACGTGCCGGAACGTCACCGCACCCTGCACGCCGTCGTGGACTGGAGCTGGAACCTCCTCGACGAGCAGGCCAGGGCGGCGCTGCGCCTGCTGTCCGTCTTCCCGGGCGGCTTCACCGGTGAGGCGGCGGAGCATGTGCTGGGCGACGACGCGCTGTTCCTGCTGGAGCAACTGGCCGACCAGTCGCTGCTCACCGTCGCCGACACCCCGGCGGGTGTGCGGTTCCGGATGCTGGAGACCGTACGGGAGTTCAGCGCGGCCCGGCGCACGGAGGCGGGCGAGGACGAGGAGGCCGTCGGCCGTTTTCTCGCCTGGGCGCGGGACTTCGGGGTCGTGCACCACGACTGGTTCTTCGGCTCGGGACCGCTGTCCGCCTGGGAGCGGATCAGGGCCGAGCAGGACAACCTCGTGTCGGCGCTGCGGCACGCCCTGGCCCGTACGGACGGCCCCACCATCGCCGCCCTCACCGCGGTCCTCACCGCCCTGTGGTCCACCGGCTCCAACTTCACCCGCCTCACCACCCTCGCCGCGGAGACCGGTCCGCCCCTGTCGCACTACCACCCCGAGCCCGAGTACGTCGAAGTCGCCCGCGCCGCCGCGGTGTTGTCCACGGCGACCCTGTTCATGGGCTACGGCCCGCACGTCGTACGCCAGCTCGTCACCCTCCGGCGGCTGCCCCCGGCCCCGCCGGACACCCTGGTGCGCGCCATCGCGATCGTGCTGGGCTCGGTTCCCGAGATGCTGCCGCCCGACTACGAGGTGCTGCGCGAACTCTGCGACAGCGAGCAGCCGCTGCTCGCCGGCATCGCCGAGTGCGTCGCCACCTACGTCTGGGAGTACGAGCACGACATCGACCGCGCGTACGCCTCGGCTCGGCGGATCATCGCCGTACTCGCGCCGGTCGACAATCCGTTCCTTCAGGTCATGGGTCACGCCCGGCTGGGCGAGCTGTGCCTGAGGACGGAGCAGGGCGAGGCCGCGTACGAGCATCTCAAGGCGGCTCTGGAGGCGCTGCCGCGGCTCGGTGACGAACACGACTCCATCGGCGTACGCAGTGGCCTCGTCCTCGCCTGCCTGCACCGTGGCGACCCCGACGAGGCCGAGTACTGGCTGCGGCAAGCGGAGGGCCACAACGCCCCGCTGCAGGACGACTTCCACAGCCCCGGCCTCGGCGGGCGCGCCGAGATCGCGCTCGCACGCGGGCTGACGGAGGTCGGACTCGGTCTGTGGCGCAGCGCCGTGGAGGGGATGGCCGAGGTCGGCCCGGTGCACGGCGGCGATCCCTTCTACGACCGGTGGGTACTGCAGATCCAGTCGGCGGCGGTGACGGCACACGCGCACGTCGGCCGTCTGGAACTGGTCGCGGACGTGGTCGACCGGCTGCGGCAGGAGCTGCGGACCATGCTCGACGGTCCGGCCGGCTCGCCCATGGAGTTTCGGTACGGGACGGCGCTGCACGCCCTCGGCATGGCGGGGCTCGCGACCGGCGACGCCTCGGCCGTACGGATGATCGCCCTGGCCGAACGGCTGCGGGTGCTGCGCGACTACCAGCCGACGATGTCGGCGGCCCGGGCCCGGCGGGCGGCCGAGAAGGCCGACGGGGCGGCCTACGCCGACGCGGTGTCGGAGTACGCCGCCCTGGAGCGGAGCGAGTTGCGGGATGCGGCCCGCGCGGTCATGGCGGTTGCCGCTACTTCGGGTCGCGGTTGAACTGTGCCGTGGACCAGCGGTAGCCGAGCGCGCTCAGGCCGACGCACCAGGCGACGGCGATCCAGCCGTTGTTGCCGATCTCGGTACCGAGGAGCAGACCGCGCAGGGTTTCGATGGCGGGGGTGAAGGGCTGGTACTCGGCGATCGGCTGGAACCAGCCCGGCATGGTGTCGGCGGGGATGAAGGCGCTGGAGATCAGCGGGAGAAGGATCAGCGGCATGGCCATGTTGCTGGCCGCCTCGGGGTTCGGGCTGGCCATGCCCATGCCGACCGCGATCCAGGTGAGGGCGAGGGAGAACAGGGCGAGCAGGCCCACGGCCGCGATCCATTCCAGGAGCGTGGCGTCCGTGGAGCGGAACCCGATGGCCACGGCGACGGCGCCGACGAGGAGCAGGCTGGCCATCACCTGCAGCACGCTGCCGACGACGTGCCCGATGAGCAGGGAGCCCCGGTAGATCGCCATCGTGCGGAAGCGGGCGATGAGCCCCTCGGTCATGTCCATGGATACGGCGATCGCGGCCCCGATCACGGTGCTGCCGATGGTCATCATCAGCAGGCCCGGGACGATGTAGGCGATGTAGTCGGAGCGGTCGGCGCCGCTGCCGCCGATGCCCGCGCTCATCACGTCGCCGAAGATGTAGACGAAGAGCAGCAGCAGCATGATCGGCGTGAGCAGCAGGTTCAGCGTCATCGACGGATAGCGGCGGGCGTGGAGCAGGTTGCGGCGCAGCATCGTGGACGAGTCGCGGACGGCGAGGGAGAGGGCGCTCATCGGACGTTCTCCTTGGGCTGGCTGGGCTGGCTGGGGACGGTGGTGGGGCCGGTCAGGGCGAAGAACACGTCGTCGAGGTCGGGGGTGTGCACGGTCAGCTCGTCCGCCTCGACACCGGCCGTGTCGAGCCAGTCGAGGATGGAGCGCAACTCGCGCTGGCTGCCGTCGCTCGGAATCTGCAGTGCCAGTGCCTCGTCGTCGCGGGTGACCTCGCGCAGCGCGGAGGCGGCCGAGCGGTAGACGTCCGGGTCGGTGAAGCGCAGCCGCACATGCCCGCCGGGGATGAGCCGCTTCAGCTCCTCGGCGCTCCCCTCGGCGGCGATCGTGCCGTCGTGCAACACCGCGATGCGGTCGGCGAGTTCGTCGGCCTCTTCCAGGTACTGGGTGGTGAGGAAGACGGTCGCCCCGTCGGAGACCAGCTCGCGGATTATGCCCCACATATTGTGACGGGAGCGGGGGTCGAGGCCGGTGGTGGGCTCGTCGAGGAAGATGATGCGCGGGTTCCCGACCAGGGTCATGGCGAGGTCGAGGCGCCGCTTCATGCCGCCGGAGTAGGTGGAGGCGGGCTTCTTCGCGGCGTCGGTGAGATCGAAGCGTCCCAGCAGTTCGGCGGCCACCCGCCGCCCCTCCTGCCTGGGCAGGTGGTGCAGGTCCGCCATGAGGAGCATGTTCTCCTCGCCGGTGATCAGCCCGTCGACGGCGGAGAACTGCCCGGTGACACCGATCGAGGCCCGCACGGCTTGCGGGTCGGCGGCGAGGTTGTGGCCGCCGACGTGCAACTCGCCGGCGTCGGCGGTGATGAGAGTGGAGAGGATCTTGACGGCGGTGGTCTTGCCGGCGCCGTTCGGACCGAGCAGGGAGAAGACCGTGCCGGCCGGCACCTCCAGGTCGATGCCGTCGAGGACCGTCTTGTCCCCGTAGGCCTTGCGCAGCCCCTTGGCCGCGATGGCGAGAGAGTGCGATGTCGTTGTCGTCATGCGGCAGAGCTTGCGGCAGGGCGCATTCAGCGCGGTTTCACGACGGTTTCAGCGCCCTGGAACCGGGCGGCGCAGAGGCCGCGATCTACGCTGTCGCCGGAAAGCCGAGCGGTACAGGCAGCGTGGGGGCATCGGGTGGAGTGGGAACTGGGGGCGGCCGGCCTCGCGGTCGGGATGCTCATAGCCGTGGTGACCGCGCCGGTCGGGGTCTCCGGGGCGGTGTTCCTGCTCCCGGTGCAGCTCAGCGTCTTCGCCGTGCCCAACCCGGCTGTCACTCCCACGAACCTGCTCTACAACGTGGTGGCGGGACCCGGCGCCCTGCTGCGCTACCGGCGCGACGGCGCCCTGGCGGGACCGCTCGTCCGCCGCCTGGTGCTGGGCACCCTGCCCGGTGTCGTCCTCGGAGCGGTCATCCGTGTGTTCGCCCTTCCAGGGCCGGGTGTCTTCCGCCTCCTGGTCGCCGCGCTGATGCTTCCCCTCGGCGGCTGGCTCATCGTCCGGACCCTGCGCCCCGCACCCCCGGAGATCCGGCGCCCCGAGCCCGCGCCCCGCACGGTCACCCGCCTGGCGCTCGCGGTCGGCGTCGTGGGCGGTATCTACGGCATCGGCGGCGGCTCGATCCTCGGCCCCGTCCTGGTCGGGCGCGGTGTCCCCGTCTCCAAGGTCGCCCCGGCCGCCCTCGCCTCCACCTTCGCCACATCCGTGGTCGGCGCCGCCACCTACGCCCTGCTGTCCCTGGCCCACAGCGGCAGCATCGCCCCCGACTGGTTCCTCGGCCTGTCCTGCGGCCTCGGGGGGCTCCTCGGCGGCTACCTCGGAGCCCGCCTCCAGCCGCACCTGCCCGAGCCCCTCCTCCGCCTCGTCCTCGGCACCCTGGCGACGGCGCTCGGCGCCCTGTACGCGGTCAGCGCGCTTCGCTGATCCGCGCAAGGGACCCCGGAGGCACGCGGCGGGAATCCTTCAACCTCATCCGTCACTCGCATTTCAGACATCGGTGTTTCGGACAACTCCTGCCGCCCGACGGCGGCTTCAACGCGGCGTTCCCGCACCCGAGCCCTTGCCGTGTCCGGGTCCGCACGCGTCCGGAATCGCTCGCGTTCGATTCCCGTGCCGGGTCGTTAGGCCGTGCACCGCCGAGCCACCCAGGCGCGGCATCGACCCTGAGGAGGGACGCAGGTGACTGTGACCGACACCTCGACCGACAACGCGAAGACGCCGCCCCCTCCACCGCCGGCGACCATCAGCTTCGAGGGCAAGTTCGGCAAGAACCCGCTGGCGGACGCCGGTTTCGGCGCGATGTGCCGCCGGCTGCCCTCCGTGCTCGTACACACCGCGCGGATGGCCTGGGCCGTCGACAGGCCCGGCGTCGTTCTGCTCCTCGCCTGCCAGTTGCTCACCGGCACCGCGGCCGCCGTCGTCCTGGCCTTCACGGCACTGGCGATGACCCACATCCTCGGCACCGGCACCGTGTCCGAACGCCTGCACGCGGCGCTGCCCGCCCTGATCGTCGTGACGGCGGCCGCCGCCGTCGGCCGCGTCAGCAGTGCCCTGTCCTCGTACGCCGACGGAAGGATCACCCCGCTGCTGATGACCGAGGCGGACATCGCGCTCGTGACCGCCGTGTGCCGAGTGGAGTCGAGCGCCTACGGTGAGGACGGGTTCGCCGACCGGCAGGAGGCCGCCGAGATCGGCGTCACCCGAACCCGGCTGATGGTCCAGGACGCCCAGCGCTTCATGTCCGCCCTGATCCGGATGATCGCCGCGAGCGGCGTGGTCACGACCCTGCACCCGCTGCTGCTTCCCCTGCTCCTGCTGGCCGTCCTCCCGGCCGGCGCCGGAGCTGTCCTGTCCGCACGCGTCGACTACGAGACCCACTACCTCAACCTCGGCGACCGCAACGTGCGCTCCATGATGCGCTGGTGGGCCACCTACTCCCGCTTCGGCGACGAGGTCCGCGCCAACGGCATGACCGGCTACCTCACCTACTGGTACCGCGCCCTGTCCGACCGGATCGACCGGCGCACCCTGACCGCCGCGCCGCGCATGCTGCACATCTCCCTGGGCGCAGGCGCCCTGGGCGGGACCTTCCTGCTGTGCACCTGGTCCGCCCTCGCCTGGCTGGCCGCCTCCGGCCGTATCGCCCTGCCCGTCGCGGCCACCGCGGTGATCGCCGTCCAGACCACGCTGGCCGCCCTGTCCCAGTTCGTCATCCACGGCGCCGCCCTGTTCCACACCTCGCTCTACCTCGCCGACATGCGCTCCTTCCTCGACATGGCACAGGAACGCGCCCCCAGGCGCGGGGAGTCGGCCATCCCGGAACGCGTGGACCGGATCCGTCTCGACGAGGTCGTGTTCACATACCCGGGCAAGGAGGAACCCGCCGTCGCGGGAGTGTCGCTCACGCTGCGCCGCGGCGAGATCCTGGCCGTCGTCGGCGAGAACGGCTCGGGCAAGTCGACCCTGACGAAACTCATCACCGGCATCCTGCTCGCCGACAAGGGCCGCGTGCTGTGGGACGACATCGACCTCGCCGAGGCCGATCCCGACGCCGTGTGGAACCGCACCGCGCTCGTCCCCCAGAACTTCGCCTGCTGGCCCCTGCGCGCCCGCGAGAACATCACCCTGGGCCAGCCGCGGACGCACGACGACGGACCGGTGTGGGATGTCGTCGACGCCGTCGGCATGCGCGAGGCGATCGAGAAACTGCCCCGGCGACTCGACACCCTTCTCGCCAAAGAGCTGTGGGGCGGTGCCGAGTTGTCCGGCGGGCAGTGGCAGCGCCTCGCATGCGGCCGCGTGCTCTACCGGCAGACCCCGCTGCTGATCCTGGACGAACCGACCTCGCAGATGGACGCCCGCGGCGAGCACGCCATCTTCCTGGAGATCAAGCGTGTCGCCGCCGAGCGCATGACGATCGTCGTCACCCACCAACTCGAGAACACCAGGCTCGCCGACCGCATCCTCGTCATGGACCAGGGCCGGGTCATCGAACAGGGCACATACGAGGAGTTGGCGAACGCCGGAGGCCTCTTCGCGGAACTCGTCTCCCTGTCGCAGGACCGGTGAGGCCCTCCGCCGTCACGCCGTCACGCCCTCACGGCCTTGCGGCCGGCTCGGTGGCCGGTGAGGCCGTGGCGGGGCGCCTGCCGACGGCGGGAGCGAGGACGATCGCGACGGCGGTGAAGGCGAGGACGACGATCATGGCGACGCGCAGCCCGTAGTGCTCGCCGAGGAAACCGAGACACGGGGGCCCGACGAGGAACGCGACGTAGCCGATCATCGCCACAAGGCTGACGCGCGCGGCCGAGTCGGGCCCCGAGTCACCGGCCGCCGAGAGGGTGACCGGGAAACCGAGCGAGGCTCCCAGACCCCAGAGGAGAACGGCGGCCCCCGCGAGGACGGCCGAGTCGGCGAAGACGACGACGGCGATACCCAGAGTCGCGCAGACGGCGCTGGCCCGGACGACGGGGGCGCGGCCGAGCCGGTCGATGAGGAGTCCGCCGGCGAAACGGCCGATGGTCATGGCGGCGGCGAAGCCCGTGTAGACGGCTGACCCCAGAGCGGGATCCATGCCGTGGCCGTCGACCATGAGCAGGGGCAGCCAGTCGTTGGCGGAACCCTCGGCCAGCGCCATGGCCAGGATGACACCGCCGATCAGCAGCAGCCGCGGGTCCTTCCAGACCCGCACCTCGGTCGGCGCGGCGCCGGCATCAGGCCGCGAGCCGCCGTCGGCCCGGGTCTTGCCGACCGCGTGGGGAATGGCACGGAAGGCATGGACGAACATGACCGCCGTGACGACGGCCATGCCGGTCAGGTGCCACTGCACCGGCCAGGAGACAGCGGTGCACAGAATGCCGAACGCGGCCCCCACGACCGTGCCCAGGCTGAAGAACCCGTGCAGTGTGGGAAGTACCGTCCGCCCCGTGATCCGCTCGACGTCGGCGCCGTCGATGTTGATCGCCACCTCCCCACCGCCCATACCGGCCCCGAAGAGGAACAGCCCGGCGGTGGTCGCGGGCGCGGAGGACAGCATCGTCCCGCCGCCTATGACCGCCATGCTCAGAATGACCAGCAGTGTCGCGACGCCCATGACGGGCCGGGTGCCGAACCTGGCCACGAGCGTTCCGGAACTGAGAATGCCGATCATCGAGCCGACCGACAGCCCGAACAGCACGATGCCCATCTGCGCCGTCGAGACGTCGAGTTGGTCCCGGATGTCGGGCGTCCGGGTCACCCACGAGGAGATCGAGAGGCCGGGTATGAGGAAGAAGAGGAACAGCGCCGCTCGGCGGCGGCGGGTGGCCGGGTCCATCAAGAATCTTGCTCTTTCACGCGTGTCGGAGGACTGCTCACAGGATCGCCGCGAGCGAATCCAGTGACGCCAGGTGGTCGTCGCCCACCGGGGTGAGGACGGCGCTGGTGACGCCCGCGTCGAACAACTCCGTCACCCTGGACCGGGCCTGCCCCGGCGTGCCCGCCACGGCGAGTTGCGCCACCCAGTCGTCCGGAAGGGCGCGGGCGAAGTCCTGAGGGTTGTCGCAGCGGGAGCGCAGGGCGACGAGTTCGTCGTAGAAGGGGAGCGGGGCGATGTGGGGCCGCCAGTCCGGTTCTCCCACCACTTCGAGTGCGGGGCGGACCGCTGACAGCGCGACGGCGGGGTCCTCGTCGACCGCCGCGATGTTGTAGGCGACCAGACGGTGCGGGCGGGTCGGGGCGATGTGCTTGAGGGCCTCGCGCACATAGGCGGGGGTGACCGGCTCCGCGAGGAGAGTGCCGTCGGCCACGTCACCGGAGACGGCCAGGGACTTGGGGCCGCGCACGCCGGCCAGGACGGCGGGGGCCGTGGCCGGTGTCGCGGTCTCGTGCAGATGCGTGCCTTCGACGCGGACGTACTGCCCGTCGTGGTGCACGGGCCGGCCGCTCAGTACCGCTCTCAGGACGGTGATGTACTCGCTCAGGAGCGTGAGGGGGCTCTTGGGCCATGCCCCGACGCTGCGCATCCACGAGGGCATGCCGTGGCCGACGGCGATGTCCACGCGATCGGGATGGAGTTGGACGAGACTCGCGATCTCCATCGCGGCGAAGGCGACATTGCGGGCGGCGGCCGGCAGCAGCCCGACGCCGACGCGGATCCGCGTCGTGGCGGCGAGGACGGTGGCCGCCTGCACCAGCCCGCCCCGGTAGCCGAGGTCCTCCACCACCCACAGCTCGTCGAAGCCGTGCTCCTCCGCCCGCCGGGCGAAGGTGATGATGTCCCGCGCCGGAATGTCACGGGGCAAGAGGGCGCCGATCGCGCCGTCCCGATTCGTCATGGTGATCTCATCCTCCGCAGGTTCACGTCGTCATCGTCCAGCGGCCGACCAGGGACATGCCGGGAGTCCGATCGTAGTCATTGGTGGATACACCGGGTGCGCGGACGGAACGCTTTACACGCACAAAGATGCGCCAGGTCGTCGTTGACCTGCGCTCCGGCTCAGGGCCAGGGTGAAAGGGACATCGGATTCCGGTCACCTTTTTCCGGTCACCGAATTGCGTGCGGGAGGCCGCGATGCTCCAGACGGAAACCCGGGAGGACACCGGGCTCGGGAAAAGTCTCTTCTTCCAGCGCTGCCTCTGGTGCGGCACTCCCGCCTACCGGCGCTCGTACTGCCGTGCGTGCGGCGCCATGGCCTTCGGCCGGGAACGCAGCGCGGGTGCCGGAGTCGTGGTCCGCCGTAACGGCCAGGTCCAGCAGAACACGTGGTTCGTCGCGATGGACGAGGGCTTCAAGCTGCTCTGCCAGGTGACCGGAACGGCACCGGTCGTCGTGGCGGTGGGCGCCCGGGTGACGGTCGTACGGGCCGTCGCTCCTCACGACCAGGGCCTGCCCGTGGTCGCACTCATCCACCCGGAATCGCCTGTGCGCCCTGGGTGGTGACAGGTACACCACTCCCGCGGAGCCACGGGCGAGCGGGACGATCAGAGAGGAGGGTGCGTGAGCACCCAGGACAACATGCCGGACGGACGGGGCGCACTGGGCGGGGTACGCGTCGCCGACTTCTCCCGGGTTCTCGCGGGGCCCTACGCCACCATGCTCCTCGCCGACCTGGGCGCCGACGTGGTCAAGATCGAGCGGCCGGGCATCGGGGACGACACCCGGGCCTGGCAGCCGCCGACGGACCACGACGGTACGTCGACCTATTTCCTGAGCGTGAACCGGAACAAGAGATCGGTCGTTCTGGACCTGGCCACGGAGACCGGCCGCGAACAGGCGCGGTCCCTGGTCGCCGAGTGCGACGTGGTCGTGGAGAACTTCCGGCCCGGCACGATGGAGCGGCTCGGGCTGGGCCATCGCGAACTCCTCGCCCGGCACCCGGGGTTGGTCTACTGCTCGATCAGCGGCTTCGGCAGCGGAGCGGGCGCGGCGATCCCCGGTTACGACCTGCTCGCGCAGGCCGTCGGCGGGCTGATGAGCGTGACAGGGGACGCGTCGGGGGAGCCGGTGAAGGCGGGCGTGGCCCTGGTCGACGTGATCACCGGACTGCACGCCTCGCTCGGCATCCTCGCGGCTCTCCGGCACCGGGACGCCACCGGGCAGGGCCAGCACGTGGAGGTGAACCTCCTCAGTTCGCTGCTGTCGGCCATGGTCAACCAGGCATCGGCTTTCGCGGTCGCCGGTGTGGTTCCGGGCCGTATGGGCAACGCGCACCCGAGCATCGCCCCGTACGAGACCTTCCCGACCGCCGATCGCCCGATCGCAATCGCGGTGGGCAACGACAAACAGTTCGCGGCCCTCGCCGACGTCGTAGGAGATCCCGGTCTCGCGCTCGACGAACGCTTCCGCTCCAACGGCGACCGCGTCGCCCACCGCGGCGAACTGCGGGGCGTCCTGACGGAACGACTGGGCGCCGACGGAGCGGACCACTGGTCGGCGGTCCTGCTGGCCGCAGGGGTGCCGGCCGGACCTGTCAACACCGTCGACGAGGCATTCGGCTTCGCCCGGGAGCTCGGCCTCCCAGGCATCGTCGACCTTCCGGCCGCACTCGCCGATGAAGCGGGCGGCCCCTTCCGGCAGGTCGCGAGCCCTATCGCGCTGAGCGCCACACCCGCTCGGTACCGCCTGCCGCCACCGAGCCTGGGTCAGCACACAACGGAGCTTCTCCCTCCGTCCTGACCATCCCTTCCACCCCTCACCCCCTAACCCACCACCGCTACCACCAGGAGCACACGATGAGCGGCGCCAAGCCGATGAAGGACCCCCTCGACCTGCTCGACATCGCCTCCGTCCTCTCCGACGAGGAACGGGAGATCCAGTCCACCGTCGCCAGGTTCCTCGCCGACCGGGTGCGCCCGCACATCGGCGAGTGGTTCGAGAACGCGCACTTCGCCCGCGAACTCGCCCCTGAAATGGGCAAGTTGGGGGTGCTAGGCATGCATCTCGAAGGGTACGGCTGCGCCGGGACGAACGCCGTCAGCTACGGCCTGGCCTGTCTGGAACTGGAGGCGGCCGACTCCGGCTTTCGCAGCTTCGTCTCCGTGCAGGGCTCGCTGTCGATGTTCTCCATCTGGAAGTGGGGTTCGGAGGAGCAGAAGCAGGAGTGGCTGCCCCGGCTGGCCGCAGGTGAGGCGATCGGCTGCTTCGGCCTCACCGAGCCCGACTTCGGCAGCAACCCGGCCGGCATGCGCACCCGGGCCGTCCGCGACGGCGACGACTGGGTCCTGAGCGGCTCCAAGATGTGGATCACCAACGGCGGCATCGCCGATGTGGCCACCGTCTGGGCCCAGACCGAGGACGGCGTCCGCGGCTTTCTCGTACCGCGTGGCACTCCCGGCTTCACCACGCAGGACATCAAGCAGAAGATGTCGCTGCGCGCCTCGATCACCTCGGAGCTGTACTTCGACCACGTACGACTGCCCGACTCCGCGCGGCTGCCGCTCGCGGAGGGCCTGCGCGGACCGCTGTCCTGCCTGAACGAGGCCCGCTTCGGCATCCTCTTCGGCGCGGTCGGCGCGGCCCGCGACTCGATCCAGGCGGCCATCGACTACGCCGACTCCCGGGTGCAGTTCGACAAGCCGATCAGCGCCTTCCAGCTCACCCAGAGGAAGCTCGCCGACATGAGCGTGTCCGTGGGCAACGCCGCGCTGCTCGCCCTGCATCTGGGCCGGCTCAAGGACCAGGGCCGCATCCGGCCGGAGCAGATCAGCGTGGGCAAGCTCAACAACGTCCGGGAAGCCATCGCCATCGCGCGGGAGTGCCGCACCGTCCTCGGCGCCAACGGCATCTCCCTGGAGTACTCGCCGCTGCGCCACGCCAACAACCTCGAGTCCGTCCTCACCTACGAAGGCACCAGCGAGATGCACACGCTCGTCGTGGGTCAGGCGATCACCGGCTACCCGGCGTTCCGCTGACCACCGCGGAACGAAGGAAGACGACCGCGAGCGAACCGCGGGAGCATCCCGTACGGGCGGGGGAACGTGAGCTCGCTCTGCCACCGATCGACCCGGCGGCGTCCGCCCGTGTCACCACGCGTCGCGCCGCGCCCGGGGGCGACCGCCCGGCCCTCACCGAGGCGAACGTCGTCGTCTCCGGCGGACGCGGGGTCGGAGGAGCGGACGGCTTCAAGGCCGTGCCGGCCCAGGAGATGACCGCCCGCCACGCGGGCCGTTGAGGCCCCCGGAACTCGAAGGCGGAAGCTCCCGGCCCCCTCCGTCACATGAACGGAGGGGGCCGGGAGCTTCTCGCGTGTCGGACTCCGGACCGTCAGGCGGCCCCTGATGCTTCGATGCTTTGTCACGCGGCTCGGTAGCTGAAGAAACCCTGCCCCGACTTGCGGCCCAGCAGACCCGACTCGACCATGCGGCGCAGCAGCGGGGGAGGGGCGTACAGCGGTTCCCGGTACTCCTCGTACAGGGCCTCGCCTATCGCCGCCACCGTGTCCAGTCCGATGAGGTCCGCCAGGCGCAGCGGGCCCATCGGGTGGGCGCAGCCGGCGGTCATCCCGGTGTCGATGTCCTCCGCCGTCGCCGTACCGGAGCCGACCATCCGCACGGCGGCCAGCAGGTAGGGAACCAGCAGCGAGTTGACCACGAAACCGGCGCGGTCCTGCGCGACGATCGTCCTCTTGCCCAGCACCTCGCTCGCGAAGGCACGTACACGCAGCTCGGTGTCCTTCGAGGTGTGCAGTGAGGGGACGACCTCGACCAGGGGCATGACCGGGACCGGGTTGAAGAAGTGCAGGCCGACCACCGTCCCAGGACGTCCGGCCGCCGCCGCGAGCCGGGCGATGGGGATCGAGGAGGTGTTGCTGGCCAGGACGGCCGCCGGGTCCCTGACCACCTCGCCCAGCCTCCGGAACAGTTCCGTCTTCGCCCGCTCGTCCTCGACGGCGGCCTCGATGACCAGGTCCGCACCGCCCAGGAGGGAGAGGTCGTCGGTGACCGAGATCCCGGCCAGGGCGTGTGCGCGGTCCTCCGGCGCGAGGGCACCGCGCTGCTCCGCCTTCAGCAGGGAGTCCGCCACGCCCGCCAGGCCGGCGCGGGCTCTGTCCTCGGTCAGGTCGCACAACGTGACGTGCAGCCCGGCCCGGGCACACACCTCGGTGATGCCCTGGCCCATCTGGCCCGCGCCCACGACGCCCACGTGCTTGATCGCTGTCATCTCATTCTCCGCCTGTCCTCCGTCGTTGGGCGGTCGCTCGACGCCGCCGCGGTGTGTGCCGCGGTGTCGAGCGTAGGCCGGGTAGACCCCCTCTGACCTGCTCGAACAGTGCGTCATCCACGTACAAACGTGCGCCGGTTCGAGGGTGGGGGACTGCGTTTCAGGCCGCGGCCGTCGAGGCAGCCGCCTCCCGCAGCCGGCGGATCACGCCGCGCACCGCGGGCGAGGTCTCCCTCTTGCGGTAGGCCCCGACCAGCCGGGTGGTCAGCGCCACGTCCGCCAGGGGCCGGTACGCCACTCCCGGAATCCGCACACGGCGCAGCGAATCGGGGACCAGGGCCACCGCGAGACCGCCGCCCACGAGGGTCAGAGCCGCGATGTAGTCCCGCACCGGGGGAGCGCACCGCGGACCGAACCCGCCCTGCTCCGCCACCTCGAGGATCTGGTCACGGCAGCCGTACTCCTCGTCGAAGTGCGGGGCCACGAAGCACTCGTCGCGCAGCTTCGCCGCCGGTACCGCGTCGTACGCCGCCAACGGCGCGGCGGCCGGCAGCGCCAGGACCACCTGCTCCGTGAGGAGGCAGGTGGCCGTGACGTCGGGTGGGTACTCCGGCCGCCAGCGCAGAAAGCCGACGTCGATGTCCCCGCAGGCCAGCGCCTCCAGCTGGGCAGGCGTCTCCAACTCGCGTACCTGTAGCGTAAGTTCGGCTCCGGGAGCCGCGCAGCGGGTGAGTACGTCGGTCAGCACCCCGGAGAACGCGGCCGAGGCGACGTAGGCGATCTGCGCGTGCCCCAGCTCCCCACGCCCTGCGCGCCGGCCCACCGCCTTGGCCCGGGCCGCCTGGGCGAGGGTCGACCGGGCTTCCTCGAGGAAGAGCCGCCCGGCGCTGGTCAGGGCCGGGCGGGTGCGCCGTCCGCGGTCGATGAGCCGCACGCCCAGGTGTGACTCCAGCGCTCTGATCTGGGCGCTGAGCGCCGACGGCGCGAGGTGCAGCCGGTCCGAGGCCCGCGCGAAGTGCAGTTCCTCCGCGACGACGACGAACGATTCCAGCCAGCGCAGTTCCACCGGTACCTCCTCCGCCCCGCATGGACACCCCGCGGCGGCGTCAGGGCAGAACAGGTCCGCCGCGGGGTGAGTATGGGGGATCGGCGCCTCAGGGGATCACCACGTAGTTGCTGAATCCGCCGTCGAAGTCCGTGGCGCGCCCCGAGATCGCCTCGTTGACCTCGGACAGCGGGAAGGGCTTGGTGATCAGGTACGACAGGTCGAGCGCTCCGGTCGCCACCATGTCGGCGACCTCCTGGCCCTGGGCGGTGGTGAACCAGTTGGAGCCGATCAGCTGCACCTGCTCGTCCATCAGCCACTTCACGTCCACGGGCAGCCGGTCGGCCACACCGCCGACGTTGACCACCCTGCCGCCGCGGCGGACGCCCTGCATGGAGTCGAGCATCGTCTCCACAGGGGCCTTGGCACCGAGCGCGCTGATGACAAAGTCGGCCCCCTCGCCGCCGGTGCGGGACCTGGCCCACTCGCCGGTGGAGCCCTCGCCCAGCCGCATGACCTCGATCCGGTCCGGAGCCAACTCCACGACCCGCTTGAGGAGTTCCTCGTTGCGGCCGGTGCCGAGGACCCGGGAGACACCCGAGGCCAGCGCGAGCAGGGTGGACGCGACGCCGAGCGTGCCGGTGATCCCGTCGATCAGCGCGACCTGCCCGGGACCTGCCGCGGCGTGCCGCAGCGCGCCGTAGGAGGTGCCGATGTAGCCGAGCTTGCCGGCCTGCTCGAACGTCATGGTGTCGGGGATGTTGACGATCGAGTACTGCGGAGCCGTCATGTATTCGGCGAAGCCACCGTACGGGTAGAGGTCGAAGATCCGCTGGCCGTCGCGGGACGTGCTGAAGTAGCCGTTCAGAGTGAAGTAGCGGCACCGGCTGAGCTCGCCGCCGCGGCACACCTGACAGCTGCCGCAGGACCGCAGCGGACTCACATAGACCCGGTCCCCGGGCTTGGTGTTGAGGACGGCCTCACCGACCGCCTCGACCACACCCGCGGGATCCAGGCCGAAGATCGCGGGCAGCTGGGGCAGCGGCTGGTGCGGATACCAGGTGGGCCAATTGTTGATCACGTTGGCCATGTTCGGCACGATTCCGCATGCCCTGACCCGCACCAGCACATCGGTCGGCCTCGGGGTGGGCACGTCGAGCGTGTCCACTCTCATCGGCTCACCGAGCCGGTGCAGTCGTGCGGCGAGCATTTTCGCCATTGAAATACTCCTGAGAAGACGGGCCGTACGGTGCCGAATTACTGGGAACTGGGGAACGGATTCGGGTAATTGTCCTCAAGGTCGATGTCCAGCAGACCCATGATGCGGACGCCGGAGTTGTACCAGGCGATGGACAGCGAGAGTTCGACCATCTGCTGGTCGGTCAGATGAGCGGCCGCGGCGCGCCAGGTCTCCTCCGAGACGTCGACCTGGAGCGTGGACTCCCTGGCGAGCCGCATCACCGCCCGCTCCGTCTCGTCGAACAGGCCGGACGACTCGAAGTCGGCCACCGCCGCGAGCTGTTCACCGGACAGCCCCGCCTTGAGCCCGTGCGACTGGTGGTGGGCCACCTCGTACGCGGACCGGGTCGCGTGGCCCACGGTCAGAATGGCCAGCTCGCGCAGCCGAGGGCTGAGGCCGGCGGCGCGCAGCGAGTTGGCGTAGGTCAGGAAGGCGTCCAGCTGAGTCGGCGCATGGGTCAGGGCGAGGAAGATGTTCGCCGTCGGTACCTTGCGTTCGGCTTCCAGCCGGTCGTACAGGGGCTTCCGCGACTCGTCCGCGTCCTCGCGGCGCAGATAGGGGACTCGTGCCATGTCGTCTCCTCGGGGGACGGGAAGGTCAGTGCGGGGACTGGTCGAGCAGGAACCGCTCGAGCGTCATCGGGTTCGGGGGCTCGGCGGGCGGCGTCTGCCGCACCCCAGCGAAGGGCGACGCCTCGAAGTACCACTTCTCCAGCGCCGGGAACCCCCAGCGGACGTTCGTGCTGAGCGATCCCGCGTCCCAGCGCACGGGCTCGATCTCGGTGTCGATCGTCTGGTAGTGGGCGTTGAAGACCTCCACCCGGTGTCCGTCGGGGTCACGGAGGTAGGTGAAGAGCATCCCGCCCGGACCGTGCCGCCCCGGGCCCCGCTCGACGCCCTCGCCGTAGCCGAGGATGCCCGCCCAGTCGCAGGCGGTGAAGATGTCGCGGCTCTCGGAGACGGTGTAGGCGAAGTGATGGAGCGCGGGGCCGGTGTTCTCCACGAGCGCCAGGTCCAGGGTGGTCCCCTTGCGGTACATGAACGAGCTGAGCAGCTTGTCGCCGTGTGCCAGGTACTCGGAGTTCCGGAATCCGAGCTCGCCGTAGAACGCGGTCAGCTCGTAGGTGTTCGGCGCGAAGGTCTGGAAGTGGTCCAGCCGCTGCGCGTGGGCTCCCCTGTAATGCTCGAAGTCGATGTGCAGCCTCGGCCGGGTCTCCATGTGCGCGCAGAGTTCGAGCGGCGTGCCGACTGGGTCGGCGACATGCAGTGTGCGGCCCTGGTAGGGGAGGTCGACCCACTCCGCGGGCAGACCCCGGTCGCGGAACCACGCGTAGGCGATGTCGAGATCCTCGTCGAAGAAGACGCGGAAGCCGATCCTCCGGCAGGTGCCGGCCCCCTCCTCGTCCAGCTCCAGTACGAGGCTGTGGTGGCATGCCTCGGCGAGACCGCGGAGGTAGCAGGTGCGCTCGTCCTCGTCGCTGACGACGAGCCCGAGGGCCTTCGCGTAGAAACTCCGGCTCTCGGCGAGGTCGGCCACGGTGAGACGCACATGGGAGGCGCGGGTGATGTTGAAACTCGGGCGCAGATTGACGGGTGGCAGCATGCTGGTCTCCGTGCTCCGATCAGCTCTACATTTCGATGACTGTAATACTTCAGGACGGTTTTACGGCTTGGTCGTGGAAGGCCCGGAATCGGAGAATGTGAACGCGGACCAACCGCTGAATTCCGCGGATTCACCGAGGGACTCCTCGATGCGCAGAACCTCGTTCCACTTGGCCATGCGCTCGGAGCGGGTGAACGAGCCGACCTTCAGCTGGCCCGCGTTCCATCCGACGCTCAGATGCGCGATGGTGACGTCCTCGGTCTCACCGGACCGGGCCGAGACGATGGTGCCGAACCCGGCGTCCTTTCCGGCGCGCAGCGCCTGGAACGCCTCCGTGACCGTGCCGGCCTGGTTCGGCTTGACGAGGACGGCGTTGGCCGCCCCGTTGGTGGCCGCCGCCTCCACCCGCTTGGCGTTCGTGACCAGGTAGTCGTCACCGATCACCTGGCAGCGGTGGCCGTGGCGCCGGGTGAACTCCACCATGCCGTCGGTGTCGTCCTCGCCCACCGGGTCCTCGACGGACAGGATCGGATACTGCTCGATCCAGTCGCCCAGCATGTCGATCAGCGCCGCGGTGTCCAGCGTGCGGTCGTCCAGAGCCAGCGTGTACCGCCCGCCACTGCCGAACTGCGAGGCCGCGACGTCCAGCGAGATGCCGACCTGCGCCAGGGGTTCGAACCCCGCCGTCTCGATCGCCCGGGTGAGCGTCTCGAGTGCTTCCTCGTTGGAGTCGAAGGCGGGCCAGTAACCGCCTTCGTCGGCGACACCCTGGGCTTTCCCGGCCCCGCGCATGAGGCTTCCGGCCGCCCGGTAGATCTCCGCGGTCCAGTCCAGGGCCTCCGAGAAGCTCCGTGCCGCGGGGCACATCACCATGAAGTCCTGGACGTCGACGCGGCGGTCGGCATGGGCGCCGCCGCCGAAGATCTGGATCTCGGGCAGCGGGATGCGGACCGGCCGTTCGCCCGCCAGGTGCCGCCACAGCGGTAGGCCCGCCGAGGCGGCTGCGGCGTGCAGCACCGCCATGGATGTGGCGACGATCGCGTTGCCGCCCAGGCGACCGCGGTCGGGGGTTCCGTCGAGGTCCACCAGCAGCCGGTCGACGGCTTCCTGATCGGCCGCGTCGTGGTCCAGAAGGGCGGGCGCGATCTCGCCGTTCACCGAACCGACCGCGCGGTGCACGTCGAGGCCGCCGAAGCGGCTGCCGCCGTCCCGCAGGTCGAGCGCCTCGCCCCGGCCCGTCGAGGCGCCTGCCGGTGCGATGGCACGGCCGGTCGCGCCGTCCGCCAGACGCGCTTCGACCTCCACGGTGGGGCGCCCGCGGGAATCCCACACCCTGCGGCCCTGGAGCTTGGCGATCCGCGCGTCTGTCATGGCGGTGCAACCTTTCGAAGATCGGACGATCGGGGCACCGAGCGGTGCCCGTGACTGCCGTCGGGGGAGGGGCGCGCCGCATCCGGAGGCTTACGGAATGTCCACGCGAAGGAGAACGGGCGCGGTCCGAGGCCAGGGGCCGGTCTCCGAAGAGGTGCTCCCCGGCCGCGAGTGACCAGGGGGACGAGGGATGCTCATCCGCTGCGGCTCTGATCGTGCTAACGATAGCGCAATCGTGCGCAGTGTCGAGGGTTCTGTCAAGAGGGGGTGGCGCCCCGAATTACGTGCAGGGGGTGCTCTACCCTTCCCCTTGGGGTGGCAGCTCCAAATTGCTATCGTTCGCACAACGAGCCGTCACCCAGCGCGTCGAAGGCGCCCGGAGTCGATCGCTCCGGGCGTCTTTCGTCACGAGGCCCCGCCCGCGACGCGGCGTGACGGCGAAGAGCCGTCTCCGAACTCAGGCGGCCCCGGACGGAGCCTTCCCGCCAGGGGGTGGTGCCGTGCTGCCGCGCAGTACGAGCGAGCCGGGGGAGACCGAGGTGTACGGGCCGTCGTTGCTCGGCTTGGTCTTCAGGCGACGCATCATCCACAGTGCGCAGCCAGTGGCCATCTCCTGGATGGGCAGGCCGGTGGTGGTGAGTCCGGGGCCCCACCAGGAGAATCCGGGCTCGTCTCCGAATCCGACCACGGACAGCTCCCCGGGCACCTTCACGCCCTGCCGGGACAGTTCCTCGAGGACGCCGAGGGTGAGCTGGATGGACCCCAGGACGAGCGCGGTGGGCGCGTCCGGGCCTCCGAGCAGCCGGCGTACCGTCTCGCGGCCGTGTTCGATCGATGACGGCGGTCCCAGCTCCGCGCGGCCCGCATCGTCCGGCAGGTCTCCTTCGCGCAGGGCGCTGCGGAAGCCGCGCAGACGCTCCGCGCCCGTGGGCAGCTCTTCCGGACCGCCCAGGTAGGCGATGCGGGTATGGCCCTGTACCACCAGGTGGGCCGTCGCCCGGCGCAGCGCCTCGTGGTCGTCCACGCCGAACCACTGTGAACCGAGGGACGGGTGGCGGCGCAGGAGCTGCAAGTGCGGCAGGGCGCGCAAGAGTTTGACGGACTCGCTGTGCGGGCGGGCGGTGGGCACGATGATGACGCCGGCCACACGGTTCGCGGACAGCTCCCGCAGATGGCGCAGCTCCGCCGTCCGGTCGTCGTCGGTCTCCGAGAGCATCAGCTGGAAGCCCTCGGCCTCCATGTTCTTGGACAGCTCGTGCGCGATGGTCGAGTAGAAGCTGTTGCGGATGTCCGGGATCACCAGCGCCACCACGTTGCTGGACGCTCCGCGCATCATCCGGGCCGCGCGGTTGCCGACGTAGCCCATGTCGGAAGCGGCCTGCCTGACGCGGAACTTGGTCTCCTCACTGATGCGCGGATCGTCGGCGAGCGCCCGCCCCACCGTCGACACGGAGACTCCGAGGCGCTCGGCGATGTCCCTGGTCGTGATCACGTAAGGAGTCCCCTCGGCTGACTGGTCCCGCTGTCGTCACTGTGCGTGTGCCAACGATAGCAGTGGTGCCCTCGTGCTAACGTTAGCATCACTGGATGGGCCGTGCAGTCGCCCGCGGCTGCCTAGTTGCGGAGGTGTCCGTGCGGATCGTCAGGTATGCCATCGACGGCGTGCATTACTACGGAGAACTCGAATCCGGTGACGTCACCATCGCCAGATGCGAGGGTGATCCCTTCACCGGTCTTTCCCTCACGGGAGACATCGACCAGGCCGCCGAGGCCGTCATTCTCCCGCCGGTCGAGCGACCCCGGATTTTCGGGTTCGCCTACAACTACGCCTCACATGTCGACGAGACCGACCGCGAGATACCCGAGGTTCCGGTGTGCTTCATGAAGCCGAGCACGGCGGTGGTGGGGCCGGGGGAGGCGATCGTGTATCCGGCCGATGGTGAACTGATCCATTTCGAAGGCGAGTTGGTCGTCGTCATCGGAAAGGAGGCACGCCATGTGAAATCTTCCGAGGCTCACGAGTACATCCTCGGCTATACCTGCGGCAATGACGTCAGCGACCGCGTCGTCCAGCGCAAGGAGAGCGCGTTCGGAACGCTTCTGATCGGCAAGGGCCAGGACACCTTCGCTCCGCTCGGGCCCGTCATCGCGACCGGACTGGACCCTTCGGCACTCTCCCTGACCACCCGGGTGAACGGCGCCGTCACACAGTCCGCGAGCACGGCCGACCTGCTGCTGCCGGTTCCGGGAATCGTCAGCTACCTCAGCCGCTATCTGACGTTGCTGCCAGGAGACGTGATCATGACCGGCACACCTTCCGGTGTCGGTCCGATACGCCCGGGGGACGAGGTCGAGGTCGAGATCGAGGGCATCGGCGTCCTGCGCAATCCGGTTGTGGCCGAGGGCCGTTGACGGACGGCAGGCCGCCGGCGTCGGCCGCGACAGGGCCTGCCCACCGCTCGGCGGTGGGCAGGCCCTCGTGGTGCCGGCGGGTGTGCCGCTAGCGGGTCGCGTTGTTGAACCGCGCGGGACGGACGAAGGCCAGGGCGGCGACGCCCGCCAACGGGAGGAGCGTGACCTGGAGCAACCCCGCCCGGCTCCACCCGAAGGTCTCCACCAGGGCGGCGAAGAGCAGGCCCGAGAACGCCGCCGGGCCGTAGTAGCTGCTGACGAAGAGTCCCGAGGCGCGTCCGATCTGCGACGGGCGCACGGCCCGCTGCATCGCGCTGTTGGTGTTGGGATAGACGAAGCCCAGTCCGAAGGCGCCCATGAGGAAGGCGAGCGCGCACTGTGGCCCCACGGCGGCCCGCGACTCGTAGATGGACATGCTGATGACCGAGACGGCCAGCAGGCTGAGGATCAGCAGGTTGCGCTGGTTCACGCGGTCGCCGAGCCAGCCGCCGAGCACGGCCGTCATGCCCCCGAAGCCGAGGAAGCTCATGGCCAGCGCGGCCTGCTCGGCGGAGTAGTGCAGCGAGCTGATGAGGTACGTCGGATACAGGCCGAGGAACCCGTAGACGGCCACGCCGCTGACGACGGAGTGGACGGTCAGGGCGATCGTGTTGCGGTTGTAGGGGGAGGCCGGCATGTACTCGTAGGTCCCGGTCGAGGCGACCCGCTCGACGGAGTGCTCGGTCAGGCCGGTCCTGACGAGGAACAGGGAGGCGGCGGCGATCAGCAGCCCGGCCGTGCCGAACAGGTAGAAGGGTGCGTGCCAAGTGCCGTGCAGGCTCATGAGTTCGACGCCGATCAACGGGGCGATGAACACGCCGACCGAGTAGCCGACGCCGATGACGCCGAAGGCGAGGCCGCGCCGGTGGGCGAAGAAGGCGCCCATCGCCGCGAAGATGGCAGCGGACTGCATGCCCTCACCGAAGCCCGAGACGACCCGGTACAGGGTCATGTCGGCGAACCCGGTCGCCAGCGGTGTGGCCATCGTGCCCAGGGAGTAGATCACGATGCTGGCCAGCAGGACCGTCCTGCGCCGGAAGCGGTCCAGGAGGTAGCCCGCCGGCAGGCCGGCCAGGGCCATGCCGAGGGTGAAGTTCGTTGCCAGCAGCCCGCCCTGCTCCAGGGAGAACCCGTACTCCGCACGGATGTCGGGCAGCAGGGGAGGAAAGACCTGGCGGTCCATCGCGTTGACCATGTAGGAGAGGACGATCAGCAGAAAGCCGACCCCGATCATGGTCCGGGAAAGGGGCGGACGGCTGTCTTCCGGTGTTCTGCCGGCGGGGACTGCGTCGAGGTCGGCTTGCGCTGCGTGAGTCATAGCGGCTCCTGAGGAGGAATGGGCCGCGGCAGGGCGCGGCGGACGCATCGCCGGTACGGATCCGTACGGGCGGCGACAACGGGATGCGGTGAGGCGGGAAGCGGTGAGCTGGACACGGACTGCGTCGGGCCGGCGTCGGCGAGCGCTGCCGACCGGCGGCAAAGGGGGGGGCGATGGGCTGCCGCGCGGGTCGGATACCGCATGCGGAATTCAGCCGTATTTCGCCCGTCGGGACATCCGTGGCTATGGCGTCTTCGACAGCCGGACTTCGTGCGGACTCTTATGGGGTCACACGGTCGGCATTGGCAGAACCATGAAGGCAAGGCCGTTGTGCGTCAAGATGTCGACGCAGTAATTCTTCGGTTTTCTGCGCTCTTCGCGCTCTTGACGTGTGGAAGTGGGTCAGTGCTATCGTTAGCATCACGTGGCTATGACAGAGTGATGCGACGTGCCCCGGCATCTCGCGACCCCAAGTGCGGCGCCCGAGACCGACCAAAAGTCGTGGGGCGCCGGCACCCCACCCCAGCCCGGTGAACCTCTCGACCACCACCTCACCCGCGCACGACTCTGCGAGGACGACCTTCCATGAACCCACCGAGCCGCCCCGGCACCGTGCTGCTCACCGACCACGCCTGGCCCGATGACTCCGTCGAGCGGTCCGTCGTCGAGGGGGCGGGCCACACCCTGGTGACCGGCCCCGCCGAACCCGCCTCCGCCGAGGTGATCGAGGAGCTGGTCGCCGAGCACCGCCCCGCGGCGATCCTGACCTGCTGGGCGCCCGTCTCCGCCACCGCGATCGGCACCGCGCCGGAACTGCGGGTCGTCGCCAGGCTCGGCGTGGGGCTGGACAACATCGCCGTGTCCACGGCCACCGAACGCGGGGTGTGGGTCACCAACGTGCCCGACTACTGCGTGGAGGAGGTCTCCGACCACGCCGTCGGCATGGTGCTCGCCTGGACCCGCGGACTGGCCGCGTTCGACCGGGAGGTCCGCGCGGGCCGCTGGCACCCCGCGAGTGCCCGGCTGCGCCGGTTGTCCACGCTGACCTGCGGAATCGTCGGCTACGGGAGGATCGGACGCGCCACGGCACGCAAGCTCGGCGCCTTCGGCTGCCGGATACTGGCCCACGACCCGCACCCGCCGAAGGACGTCCCCGGTGTGGAGACGGCAGCCCTGGACGAGCTGCTGCGCCGCAGTGACGTGGTCATCCTCCACCTGCCGCTCACGCCGGAGACGTTCCATGTCATCGGAGCCGAACAGCTGGACCTGATGCGGCCGGGCGGTCTGCTGGTCAACGTCAGCCGTGGCGGCCTGGTCGACACGGACGCGGTGATCAAGGCACTCGACAGCGGACACCTGGACGGTGCCGCGTTCGACGTCCTGGAGACCGAGCCGCACGTCCCAGCGGGACTGTCGGCACAGCCCGGGGCGCTGCTCACCCCGCACGTCGCCTTCTCCTCCGACGCGTCGGTGACGGAACTGCGCCGCCGCGCCGCCGAGGAAGTCGTGCGGATCCTGGCGGACCGAGCGCCGGCCCATCCCTGCAACACCCCTCAAGGCCTGCCCACCGGTCCGGGTGAACGGCGGTGAGCGCGGCTTCCGCACAGGTCGGGCCGGGCCCCGTGCCCGACACCGTGCTGACGGACTTCCTGAGAGCCGAGGGCCTCGCCGCGCCCGGTGAGACCGCGACCTGGACGCCCATGGCCGGCGGCGTCTCGTCCGACCTGTGGCGCGTGGACCTGCCGGGACGTTCCCTCTGCGTCAAACGCGCTCTGGCGAGGCTGAAGGTCGCGGCCGACTGGGAGGCACCGGTGTCGCGCAACGCCTGCGAATGGGCGTGGATGCGGTTCGCGTCCCGGCACCGCCCGGACAGCGTGCCGGAGCTGCTGGCCCACGACCCCGGAGCCGGCCTCTTCGCCATGGCCTACCTGCCCCCCGAGCGGTATCCGATGTGGAAGGCGCAGTTGCTGTACGGCGAGGTGCGGGTGGCGACCGCCGCGGCGGTCGGGAAACTGCTCGGCAGCCTGCACGCGGCGAGCGCGGGCGATGCCGCCCTCGCCGAGGAGTTCGCGACCGACGACAACTTCCACGCCCTGCGCATCGAGCCGTACCTGCTGGCCACCGCCGCCGCACACCCCGGCCTCGGCGACGTCCTCCGGGGCCTCGCCGACCGTACCGCCGGCATCCACCTGGTCCTGGTGCACGGAGACGTCAGCCCCAAGAACATCCTCGTCGGCCCGTCGGGGCCCGTGCTGCTGGACGCCGAGTGCGCCTGGTACGGGGACCCCGCCTTCGACCTCGCCTTCTGCGTCAACCACCTGCTCCTCAAGAGCCTGGTGGTGCCGGGGCGCCGCGACGACCTCCTGCGGTCGGCTCGCGCGCTGGCCGCTGAGTACGCCGAGCGCGTCGACTGGGAGCCCCGCGCCGCCCTTCAGCAGCGGGCCGCGACCCTGCTGCCGGCGCTGCTGCTCGCGCGCGTGGACGGCAAGTCCCCCGTGGAGTACCTCACCCACGAGGGGCATCGGACGCACGTGCGCACAGTCGCGTCGACGCTTCTGCGGGCGCCCGTGTCCACGGTCGCGGACGTCGTGGCCGCCTGGGAAACGGCCCTCGCGGCTCAGGCCGAACCGGGCGCGCGGCCCCACTGACAACGGATGCGACGGTCCGGCGACGGGCTCGACGGTCCGTCGGACGTGAGCAAGGAGAGACGTATGCGCAGAGTCGTCACCGGCCACGACGAGAACGGCAGGTCGGTCGTCGTCAGCGACGGCCCGATACCGCGCAGCCGGGAGTTCACCAGTCTGCCGGGCTGGGTGTCCCGGCTGCCCTGGGCGACCGAACCCGGTCAGCGGCTCAGCAGGACCGGGGAGGACCCCACTCCCAAGGTCACCAGCCTGCTTCCGGCGCCCGGCGGCACGCGGTTCATCGTGCTGACCTTCCCGCCGGAATCGGCGCTGGCCGACCCGGCGTTCGACCCGGCGGCCTTCGACCAGGAGCAGCGGGCCGACTCGCCCGGCATCGCCGAACTCATCGAACCCGACGGCATGCACGCCACTCCGACCGTGGACTACGGCATCGTGCTGACGGGCGAGATCGTCCTCGAACTCGACGACGGCCGGTGCACGCCGCTCTCGCCCGGGGACATCGTGATCCAGAACGGCACCCGTCACGCCTGGCGCAACCGCAGTGGACTGGCGGCAACCATGGCCTTCGTCCTCATCGGTGCGGAACACGACGACTGACGGACCGAGACGGACCGAGACGGACCGAGACGGACCGGTCGGCGGCCGTACCGGTGCGTCAGGGAGCGGCGTCGAGATCCACTTCGATGTCCTCGGCGTCGGTCCAGAATCCGTCGTCCGCGTCCTGGAGGCGGGCGGCGGCGTGATTCATGTGGAGGCGGGCGGCCGTTCGCGCCGCCTCGGCGTCACGCGCCTCGATGGCGGCGAGGATGGCGTGGTGCTCCGCCCGGACCGCTTCGATGAAGTCGTTCCGGCGTGCCTCGTTCGCACGCGTGACGCGGATACCGCTGCGCGACACATCGCCCAGGTACCGCAGGGTCGAGACCAGCACCGTGTTCCCGGTCGACTCGGCGATGGACCGGTGGAAGGCGAGATCCTCGTCCACGCCGTCACCGCCGGCCGCGACCGCCGAGTCGATCGCGTCCAGGGCCTGACGCATCCGGGCGAGGTCCAGGGGCGTGGCCCGGGTGGCCGCTAGATGGGCCGCCTCACCCTCCATGGCACGGCGCACCTCCACGATCTGCAGCACCTTCGCCTTGGTGTCGGCGGCCTCCAGATCGAGCGGGCGGGTGCGCCGCGGCAGGACGAACACGCCGATGCCCTGGCGCGGTTCGATCAGGCCCGCGTTGCGGAGCCGCGACAGTGCCTCGCGCACCACCGTGCGGCTGACGCCCAACTGCCTGACCAGCTCGACCTCTGTCGGCAGTCGGTCGCCCTCGGCCAGCCGCCCCGACTCGATCTCCTCCGAGAGGGTCGCGGCGACCTGATCCGCGAGCCGGACGGGACCGCTCACCTTAGAAAACATGGTTTTCAGTCTATAGGTCCGGGTCTCGTCGTTCCGCTTCCCGCTATGCCTTGACCAGGACCGCGTCGGGGTGGTCGGCGAGGTAGTCCCGCACCACCGATTCGAAGCTCGGGTCGGGCTCCAGCCCGAGCGCGGCGGCGCGTGTGTTGTCGAAGACGGAGGGCCACGATCCCACGACGGCCTCCACGTCGGGGTCGGGCGCGATGGTCACCAGATCGGCCGCGGCGTCGCCCGCCACGCGTCGCAGCGTGGCCAGCATCTCGGCGACCGAGACCGTGAGTGCGGGGAGGTTGACGGGCAGTCCGCCGTCGAGCCGGCCCCTCCCGCTGCCGCGCTCGGCTTCCGCGATGCGGAGGATCCCCTCGACCGTGCGCCGTGGTGACGCCAGGGCCACCCGCAGCTCGGGGCGTACGGGGCAGATCGCGGGGAGGCCGGCGAGTGGCTCGCGGACGATGCCCGACAGGAAGCCGGAGGCGGCGGCGTTCGGCTTGCCGGGACGTACGGACACGGTCATCAGCCGGGCGACGCGCCCGTCGATGAAGCCCCGGCGTGTGCAGTCCGCGACCAGCTGCTCGCACACGAGCTTCTGGATCCCGTAGCTCGACCGGGGAGTGGGCAGCGTCGACTCGCTGACCACAGGCGGGAGCGGCAGTGCCGGGTCGGAACCGTAGACGGCGACGCTGCTGGAGAACACCAGTCGCGGTGTCGGCCCGCCGGAGGCCGACTGGGCCCGGGCCGCTTCGAGGAGGGCGCGGGTGGTGTCCAGGTTGGCGCTCATCCCGAGGTCGAAGTCGGCCTCGCACTCGGCGGAGACGGCCGCGGCGAGGTGGATCAGCACGTCCACCGGCTCAGCGAACACCTCGTCGAGACACTCGACCAGGTCACCCCGCACGATCTCCACCAGGGGATCGGCCGCCTGCGGCGCCCCGGGCGGGACGAAGCGGTCGGTGAGCACCAGTTGATCGATCGGCGAACCACCGAATGTCCGGGTCCTCAGCAGGGTGTCGGCGATCTCGCGTCCCAGAAAGCCGAAGCCGCCCGTGATGACGATCCTCATGCGCTGTCTCCTCGGTAGTCGTGTCGCCAGCCGAGGCCCTCGCTCGTGCCGGCCCGGGGGATGTACTCGCAGCCGATCCACCCGTCGAAGCCCAGGTCGTCGACGACGCCGAACAGATGCCGGACGTCGAGCTCACCGCTGTCCGGCTCATGGCGGTCCGGCACGCCGGCGATCTGCAGATGACCGACCCGGCCGGTCGGCAGGTCGCGCCGCAGCGTCGTCGTGAGATCGCCTTCGACGATCTGGCAGTGGTACAGGTCGAGTTGCACCTTGAGATTCGGGGCGCCCACCTCCCGTACCACCGCGTGGGCCTCCGCCTGCCTCGACAGGAAGTAGCCCGGCATGTCGCGGCCGTTGATCGGCTCGATCAGGATGTCGACCTCCGACTCGGCGGCTCGCTCCGCCGCCCACCCCAGGTTGGCCAGGTAGGTGGCGCGGTGCTCGGCCAGCTCCTTCGGAGTCAGGTCCGGCGGTACGAGACCGGCCATCACGTGCAGCCGGGGGCAGTCGAGTGCGGCGGCGTACTCGAGAGCCCGGGCGATACCGGAGCGGACCTCCGACTCGCGGCCGGGCAGTGCCGCGATCCCGCGTTCTCCGGACTCCCACGCCCCGGGAGGCGCGTTGAACAGCACCTGCCCGAGGCCGTGGTCGTCGAGCCTGCGCCGCAACTCCGTGCTGTCGTAGGCGTAGGGGAAGAGGTATTCGACGGCGGTGAAGCCGTCCGCCGAGGCCGCGGCGAAGCGGTCGAGGAAGTCGTACTCGGGATACATCATGGACAGGTTCGCTGCGAACCTCGGCATGCTGGCTCCTGTGAGGGGACCGGAGGGGCCGGTCAGCGGTTGACGGTCTTCTTGTCGGTGGTGAGCACCGCGGCGGCGCCCACGACGAGGCTGAGTGCCAGGACGTACATCGGCAGCGATGTCGAGCCGGTGGCGTCCTTCAGCGCGCCGATCATGTACGGGCTGACGAAGCCGGCGAGGTTGCCCACCGAGTTGATCGCGGCGAGGCCGACCGCGGCTGCGGTGCCCCCGAGGAACGCGGTGGGGAGCGACCAGAACAGCGGCGCGCAGGTCAGCACCCCCGCCGCGGCGAAGGACAGCGCGGCCAGGGACAGCACGGTGGACCCGGCCCAGCCGGCCGCCAGCGAGAAGCCGACGGCGCCCATGAGGCTCGGGACGACCAGGTGCCAGCGGCGCTCGCGGTGCTTGTCCGCCGAACGTCCCAGCACGTTCATGGTGACGAGTGCGGCCAGGAACGGCACGGCGCTGAGCACCCCGATCGCGAGGTTCCCCTCGATGCCGGTGGACTCGATGAACGTCGGCATCCAGAACGTCAGGGCGTACTGACCCATCACGAAGCAGAAGTAGATGAGGCACATCAGCCACACCCTCGGCTCGCGGAAGGCGTCCCAGACCCGGCCGTGCACGGTCTGGTGTGCGGCGTCCTCGGCGATCGCCCGCTCGACGATGTCCTTCTCCTCGTCGGTGAGCCACTTCGCGGCGCGCACGCTGTTGTCGAGGTAGAACAGGGTGGCCACGCCGATCAGGACGGCGGGTATCGCCTCCAGCAGGAACATCCACTGCCAGCCCTGCCAGCCCTTCACCCCCTGGAACCGGTCCATGATCCAGCCGGAGAGCGGGTTGCCGAAGATGCCGGCCACCGGGATGGCGGACATGAACATCGCGATCACCCGGGCACGACGCTGCGACGGGAACCAGTACGTGCAGTACAGGATCACCCCCGGGTAGAACCCGGCCTCCGCGGCGCCGAGGAGAAACCGGAGGACGTAGAACATCGTCTCGTTGCTGACGAACACGAACGACGCCGAGACGAGACCCCAGCTGATCATGATCCGGGCGATCCAGGTACGGGCGCCGACGCGCTGCAGCATCAGGTTCGACGGCACCTCGAAGAGGAAGTAGCCGATGAAGAACAGACCGGCGCCGAGGCCGTACGCCGCCTCGCTGAACCCGAGGTCGTCGGACATCTGGAGCTTCGCGAAGCCGACGTTGACCCGGTCGAGGTAGGAGACGACGTAACAGAGGACGAGGAAGGGGACGATACGCCGTACGACCTTGCGGAAGACGGCGTTCTCACGGGCGGCGTCGGGGACTGTGGACGCCGATATGGGCATGGACATGGCGATCCTTGAGCGGCTCAGGGGAATTCTCCGGCAGAGGAGAGGCGGGTCACCACGCGGCGTTGAACGTGGACCTCAGTTCATCGAGCGCGTGATCGGGGAGCGGCTCGGGGCGACGGTCGGTCAGGAGCCAGAGACGTGCCGTCTCCTCGAGTTCTTCGAGGACGGCGAGAGCGGTGGCCGCGTCGGGGCCCCAGACCACGGGGCCCAGCCGGTCCAGCAGCACCGCCCTGATGGGCGTTCGGCTCGCTGCGCGATCGGCGATGAGGGCGGTCACCAGGTCGGCCACGCGGGGGTCGCCGGGCCGGTGGTAGGGGATGAGCGGGACATGCCCGACCTTCATCACGTAGTACGGCGTGATGGGCGGAAGCACGTCCTCGGCGCTCCACACACCGGCCAGCGTGAGCGCGACCAGGTGCGTGGAGTGGGTGTGGACGACGAACCGGGCCGTGGGGTCGGCGGCACAGATGCGCCGGTGGAGCGTCAGGGTCTTGCTGGCACGGTCGCCCGCCATCTGCTCGCCCCGGGCGTCGACCAGCGCCAGGCGGCCGGGTTCGAGGAACCCCAGGGCGGCATCGGTGGGCGTGATCAGATGGTGGTCGCCGACCTTGGCGCTGATGTTGCCCGCGCTGGCGTGGACGTAGCCCCGGGCGAACAGGCTGGTACCCACGCGGACGATCTCGCCGCGGGCCTGGTCGACCGCCTCGTCGTGTGCGGTCTCGGCCGTGGTGCTCGGCTGCGGGTTCATACGGCCTCCTCGTCCAGGAGCGCGAAGGAGCGGGTGAAGAAGTCGGGCCCGCCGAAGTTGCCCGACTTGAGCGTGATGTGGAGCGTGTCTCCGCCCGGAAGAGCCGCCGCGCACCATGGCACACCGGGGTCGATCTGCGGCCCGATCCGGAGTCCGGTGACACCGAGCGCCTGGACGACCGCCCCGGAGGTCTCACCTCCCGCGACGACCAGCCGGCGCACGCCGCGTTCCACGAGCCCCTGTGCGATACGGGCCAGCGTCCGCTCCACGAGTTCACCGGCCTCGGCGGCGCCGAGCCGGCCCTGGACGGTACGGACCGTGTCGGCGGACTCGGTGGAGTAGACGAGCACAGGGCCGTCGTCCAGGTGCGACTCGGCGAAGGCCAGAGCCTGCCCGACCACGTCCTCGCCGGCGGCCACGCGCAGCGGGTCCACGCTGAAGGCGGGCCGGCCGGTGCGCAGGTACTCGAGAACCTGACCATTGGTGGCCGTGGAGACCGAGCCCGAGACGACGGCCCGGTGACCGGCGGGAGGCGGCAGTTCCGCGGCGGCGCGGGACGGCTTGAACCCCCAGTTCGCGGGCAGGCCGATCGCCAGCCCCGAGCCCGCGGTCACCAGCGGGAACCCCTGGACCGCCGCGCCCAGGCGCACCAGGTCGTCGTTCGAGACGGCGTCGACGATGGCGATCCCGACACCGTCCGTGCGCAGGGCGTCGACGCGGGCCCGGATCGCCTCGACGCCGTCGGCGACGACCGTGTGGTCGACGAGGCCGACCTCCCGCCCGGTCTGCGCGCCGAGGACGGAGACCAGATTGGAGTCGGTCATCGGGGTGAGCGGGTGGTGGCGCATGCCGCTGTCGCTGAGCAGCACGTCGCCGACGAAGAGATGCCCCTTGAAGATCGTGCGCCCGTTGTCGGGGAACGCCGGCGTCGCGACCGTGAAGCCGGTGCCCAGGGCGTCCATCAGGGCCTCGGTCACCGGCCCGATGTTGCCGGCCGGAGTCGAGTCGAAGGTGGAGCAGTACTTGAAGTAGATCTGCTCGGCGCCCATGGACCGCAACCAGGCCAGTGCCCGCAGCGACGCCTCGACGGCGTCGGCCGCCGGGACGGTCCGCGACTTGAGGGCGATGACCACGGCGTCCGCGTCCACCGCCTCCTCGACGCCGGCCGGTGGTGTGTCGATCAGCTGAACCACGCGCATGCCGGCGCGCACCAGGTTGTTGGCGAGGTCCGTGGCGCCGGTGAAGTCGTCGGCGATGCATCCGAGACGGATTCCCATGTCAGGCCTCCACCGGCTTCGGCAGGTCGACGCCCGGGAAGATCTTGATGACCGCGCTGTCGTCCTCGGCCCCCAGTCCGGACGCCGACGCCTGGAGGAACATCTGGTGGGCGGTGGCGGCGAGGGGGAGCGGGAACCGTTCCGGCCGGGCGGCGTCCAGTACGAGCCCGAGGTCCTTGACGAAGATGTCGACGGCCGAGAGGGGTGTGTAGTCACCGTCGAGCACATGGGCCATGCGGTTCTCGAACATCCAGGAGTTGCCGGCGCTGTGCGTGATGACCTCGTAGAGCGCCTCGGCGGGAACACCCGCCTTGATGCCGAGTGCCATCGCCTCGGCCGCGGCGGCGATGTGCACGCCCGCGAGCAGCTGGTTGACGACCTTGACCTTCGAGCCGAGCCCGGCGTGCTCGCCCAGGCGGTAGACGGTGCTGCTCATGGCCTCGAGCACCGGGTCGGCGAGGGCGTACGCCTCGGTGGAGCCCGAGGTCATCATGGTGAGTTCGCCGGCCGCCGCGCGGGCGGCGCCGCCGGAGATGGGGGCGTCCAGGTACAGCACGCCCTTCTCGGCCAGGCGGCCCTCGAGCGCGGCGGACCAGCCCGGATCGACCGTGGAGCACATGACGAAGACGGAGCCCGGGCGGAGCCGGCCGGCCGCGCCCCCGGCACTGAACAGCACGGTCTCGACCTGCGCGGCGTTCACCACCACTCCGACCAGGACGTCCACCGCGGCCGCCAGCTCGCCACAGGTCCCGAACGCCGTCCCGCCGTCGCGGGCGAAGTCCGCGGCCGTCTCCGGACGCAGATCGTGAACGCCGACGTCGTACCCCGCCGCCCGCAGGCTCCGGGCCATCCCGAGGCCCATGGCTCCTAGACCCACCACGCCCACGCGCGGTCGTTCGGGCTTGTTCTGGTCGCTCATGCCCATCCTCGCCTTGCTGTGCCGTCCGGAGGCCGGTCGCATCAACGGCCTCCGTGAGATCAGGTCATATGATGACCTGAGGACGACGAAATGCGCGGTGTGATGTCCGTCACGCACCCCCTTCGCAGGGGGCGCCTCACCTCAGCGCGCAGGGCATGGAGAAGATCGACGTGCGAGTCCACCAGCTTCTGGAAGGAACCAACGAGATCATGCGCGTCATCGTGGCCCGAGGCCTGACGGAGGTACTCGGATGACCGACGTCCAGTTCCGTACGAAGGGCCGGGCCGCCCACATCGTCCTCAACCGGCCCAAGGCTCTCAACGCCCTCACCCACGCCATGGTGCGCCGCATCGACGAGGCCCTGACCGACTGGGAGCGGGACCCGGCCGTCGAGACCGTCGTCATCACCGGTGCGGGGGAGCGCGGCCTGTGCGCGGGCGGCGACATCCGCGGCATCCACGACGACGCCCGCGACGGGGACGGCACCGCCTCGGCCGCGTTCTGGCGCGACGAGTACCACCTCAACGCCCGCATCGCCCACTACCCCAAGCCCTACGTGGCCGTCATGGACGGCATCGTCATGGGCGGCGGCGTCGGCGTCTCCGCGCACGGCAGCGTCCGGATCGTCACCGAGCGGTCGAGGATCGCCATGCCCGAGACCGGCATCGGCTTCGTCCCCGACGTCGGCGGCACCTACCGGCTCGGCCTCGCCCCGGGCGAACTCGGCACCCATCTCGCGCTGACGGGCGCTCAGATCGGCGCCGGCGACGCACTGCTGTGCGGCCTCGCCGACCACTACGTACCGTCCGAGGCGCTGGGGCGCTTCGTCGACGACCTCGCCGACACGCCCGTACGGGACGCCCTGGACCGGCATGTGGAGCCGGCCCCGGAAGGGGAACTGGCCGGGCGGCGGGAGTGGATCGACTCCTGCTTCGCCGCCGGCACGGTCGAGGAGATCGTCGAGCGGCTGCTCGCCCACGGCGACCCGGCGGCCAAGGAGACCGCCGAGACCCTGCTGGCCAAGTCGCCCACCTCGCTCAAGGTCACCCTGACCGCCCTGCGCCGCGCCCGTCGGCTCGGCCCGCTGGAGCGGGTGCTGGAACAGGAGTACCGGGTCTCCTGCGCGGCCCTGAGCACGCCCGACCTGGTCGAGGGGATCCGCGCCCAGGTCATCGACAAGGACCGCGACCCCCGCTGGTCACCGGCGACTCTCGGCGAGGTCGGCGACGCCGACGTGGAGCGCTTCTTCGCACCCCTCGGCGAGCGCGAACTCGGCCTCGCCGGATCCGGGTGAAGGCCGGACACGGGCCGCAGGCTGTTGCAAGTGGCGTGCGATAAGGGCCTGAGAAACGCGTACCCGAGCAAAGGTGTGCTGGTGGGCGCCCAGTAGAGTGCCCCTCTGTCGCCCCACGACAGCTGCCCCCGAATCCCGAGGTACCGCGCAGTGAACCCCGCACGTCCCGCACCGACCGCCGCCGTGACCGTCGTCGGGATCGGGGCCGACGGCTGGGAGGGCCTGCCCGACGCCTCTCGTGCCGCGCTGAGCGAGGCCGAGGTCCTGATCGGCGGCCCGCGTCAGCTGGACCTGCTGCCCGCGCGCTGCGCCGGGGAGCGGATCGCCTGGCCCTCGCCCCTGCGCCCCGCGGTCCCCGGCCTGCTCGCGGCACACGCCGGCCTCCGGATCGCCGTACTGGCCAGCGGGGACCCCATGTTCTACGGCATCGGACGCGCCCTCGCGGAGGAAGTGGGGGAAGCGGGCGCCCTGCGCGTCCTGCCCCACCCCTCCTCCGTCTCCTACGCCGCCGCCCGCCTCGGCTGGCCGCTGGAGGACGTCGAGGTCGTCACGCTCGTCGGCCGGCCCGCCGCCCGTCTCGCCGCCGCCCTGCACGACGGCCGGCGGATCCTCGTCCTCAGCGCGGGCGCCGGCACGCCCGGCGAGGTCGCCGCCCTGCTGCGGGACCGGGGATTCGGAGCGAGCCGTATGCGGGTCCTGGAGCAACTCGGCGGCGCGCGGGAGCGCACGACCGCCGAGTCCACCGCGGACGACTGGCCGGACGCTCGGCCACCCGGCGACCCCCTCAACATCGTCGCCGTCACCTGCCACCGCGCCCCGGACACCCCGCGCCTCGGCGCGGCGCCCGGCCTCCCGGACGAGGCGTACGAGCACGACGGGCAACTCACCAAACGGCACGTCCGCGCCGTCACGCTCAGCACCCTCGCCCCCGCCCCGGGGGAACTGCTGTGGGACATCGGCGGCGGCTCGGGCTCGATCGCCATCGAGTGGATGCGCACCCACCCCTCGTGCCGCGCGATCACCGTCGAGCGGGACCCGGTACGCGCCGCGCGCATCACCCGCAACGCCGACCGCCTCGGCGTGCCCGGCCTGCGGGTCGTCACGGGCACCGCGCCCGCCGCCCTGGCCGAACTGCCCCCGCCCGACGCCGTGTTCGTCGGCGGCGGCCTCACCGCAGCCGGCCTCCTCGACGCCTGCTGGGAGGCCCTGCCGGCCGGTGGACGGCTGGTCGCCAACACCGTGACCCTGGAGTCGGAGGCGCTCCTCGCCGGCGCCCACCGCCGTCACGGTGGCGAGCTGGTGCGGCTCGCGGTGGCGCACGCCGTGCCCGTGGGCGGCTTCACCGGGTGGCGCCAGGCGATGCCGGTGACCCAGTGGGCCGCACAGAAGACCCTCGACACCCCTTCGGGAGCCAACAGATGACCGTGTACTTCATCGGCGCCGGACCCGGTGCCGCCGATCTGATCACCGTGCGCGGCGCCCGTACCCTCGGGGCCTGCCGGGTCTGCCTCTACGCGGGCAGCCTGGTCCCGCGCGAGCTGCTGGCCGAATGCCCGCCGGACGCGCGGCTGGTGGACACCGCGCAGCTCACCCTGGACGAGATCACCGCCGAACTGGTCCGCGCCCACGAGGAGGGGCACGACGTCGCGCGGCTGCACTCCGGGGACCCGTCCGTGTTCAGCGCGGTCGCCGAGCAGATGCGACGGCTGGACGCCGCCGGGGTGCCCTACGAGGTGGTCCCGGGCGTCCCGGCCTTCGCCGCCGCGGCGGCGGCCCTGAAACGGGAGCTGACCGTGCCGACCGTCGGCCAGACCGTGATCCTCACCCGTGTCGCCCAGCGTGCCACCGCCATGCCCGACGGGGAGGACCTGGCCACCCTCGGCCGCAGCGGCGCGCTGATCGTGCTGCACCTGGCCGCCGGCTACGTGGACCGCGTGGTCGACGAACTCCTCCCGCACTACGGCGCCGACTGCCCGGCAGCCGTCGTCGCCTACGCCTCCCGCCCGGACGAGGTGATCATCCGCGGCACCCTCGACGAGATCGCCGGGAAGACGAAGGAGGCCGGGGTGCTGCGCACGGCCGTGATCATGGTCGGGCGGACGTTGGCGGCGCGGGAGTTCCGGGACAGCCACCTCTACTCGGCGGAGCGGGAGCGTCACGTGTGCTGAGCGGCTCGGCAACGCACCGGCGGCGCAAGGGCCCTCAGGCCACCGAGCTGCGCCCCACCACCGTGCCCGCCCGGTCGACGCAGATCACGTCGACCGCCACCGGCGCACCGCGCAGCACGGCCAGCGCCTCGTCCCGAGCGGTCCTGGCGACCAGGTCACCGAGCGGCACACCGGCGGCCATGCACGACTGCAGGGCGGCAAGACCGGTGTTGGCCTCGGCCACCTCGGCCCGCAGTGCCTCGTCCGCGCCGCCCTGCCGGGCCAGTTCGGCGAGGAAGGCCTTGTCGACCTGGGAACGCCCGGAGTGCAGGTCGAGATGGCCGGCGGCCAACTTGGACAGCTTGGCGAAGCCACCGCAGATCGTCAGACGGTCCACGGGGTGGCGGCGGATGTACTTCAGCACGGCACCCGCGAAGTCGCCCATGTCGAGCAGGGCGTCCTCGGGCAGCCCGTACTCGGCGACGACCGTCTTCTCCGACGTCGAACCGGTGCACCCGGCCACATGCGTACGGCCCGCGGCCCGTGCCACGTCCACACCCCGGCGGATGGAGTCGATCCACGCCGAGCAGGAGTACGGCACCACGATCCCGGTGGTGCCGAGGATGGACAGGCCGCCCAGGATGCCCAGCCGCGGGTTCCAGGTGGAGCGGGCGATCTCCTCGCCGTGGTCGACGGAGACGGTGATCTCGACGTCGCCGCTGCCACCGTGCCGGGCGGCGACCTCGGCCACGTGCTCGCGCATCATCCGGCGGGGGACGGGGTTCACGGCAGGCTCGCCGACGGGCAGCGGCAGGCCGGGGCGGGTGATCGTCCCGACCCCGGGCCCCGCCCTGAAGACCACGCCGGCCCCGGCGGGCAGCCGCCGTACCGTGGCCCGGACCAGCGCGCCGTGCGTGACATCCGGGTCGTCGCCCGCGTCTTTCACGACGCCCGCCATCGCGTATCCGTCGCCCAGCTCCTCGGCCGCCAGCGCGAACGACGGGGTCTGCCCCTTGGGCAGGGTGATCGTCACCGGGTCGGGGTACTCCCCGGTCAGCAGCGCCGTGTACGCGGCCGTCGTGGCCGCCGTCGCACAGGCGCCGGTGGTCCACCCGTGCCGCAGGCCGGTGTGCTCCAGCTGGGCCCTGCGGCCACCCTTCACTTCGCTGCTCATGAACGGACCTGGACTCCCATGCGCGTACTGATACTCGGCGGCACCACGGAAGCCCGCCGTCTTGCCGAACTGCTCCACGACACACCCGGCCTGACCGTGACCAGCTCCCTCGCCGGGCGGGTGGCCGGCCCCCGGCTGCCCCCGGGCGAGGTCCGGATCGGCGGCTTCGGCGGCACGGAGGGGCTGACCGCGTGGCTCGCCGAGCACCGGGTGGACGCACTCATCGACGCCACCCACCCTTTCGCCGGGACGATCAGTTTCCACGCGGCACGTGCCGCCGCCACCGCCCATGTTCCCCTGCTCGCGGTGCGGCGCCCCGGCTGGGTCCCGGTAGCCGGTGACGACTGGCGCGAGGCCGGCTCCCTGGAGGAGGCCGCGACGCTGTTGCCCGCGCTCGGCCGCCGGGTGTTCCTCACCACCGGACGCATGGGTCTGGCCGCCTTCGCCGCCCTGGACGACCTGTGGTTCCTCGTCCGTTCCGTCGACGCGCCCGAGGCCCCCCACCCGCCCCGCATGGAGGTGCTGCTCGACCGTGGCCCCTTCACCCTCGACGGCGAGCGCGAACTGCTGCGTCGCCATCGCGTCGACGTCGTCGTGACGAAGGACAGCGGGGGAGCCGCCACGGCACCGAAGCTCACGGCCGCGCGGGAGGCCGGGCTGCCGGTGGTCGTGGTCCGCCGGCCGCCGGTTCCCGAAGAGGTGGAGGTGGTGGGGGAGCCGGAAGAAGCGGTCCGGTGGATCAAAAGCCGGCGCGCTTTCCCGGCTGCTGGCTGAAACCTGACGAGGGCTTTGCCGCCCTGGGCTTGTACCTGCAATGAGTTCGCAGAAATCTGGAGGGCGCGACTGAGAACAGTCGATCGCCGACACGTAAGGCCCACGCCTCCATGACCACCGCTCACGCACCCGCCCGCACCACGATGACCCGCAAGGAGTGGACGAGCCTCGGCGGAATGGCCGCGTTCATCCTCGCGCTGCACGTCATCGGCTGGTTCACGCTCGTGGTGATCGTCGCCCCGGAGCACTACAGCCTGGGCGAGCGGACCTTCGGCATCGGGATCGGCGTCACGGCCTACACCCTGGGCATGCGGCACGCCTTCGACGCCGATCACATCGCCGCCATCGACAACACGACCCGCAAGCTGATGAGCGAGGGCCAACGCCCGCTGTCGGTCGGCTTCTGGTTCTCGCTCGGGCACTCCTCGATCGTCTTCGTGCTCGCCTTCCTGCTCTCCCTCGGCGTGAAGGCACTGGCCGGACCGGTCGCGAACGACGACTCCACCCTGCACGGACTCGCCGGCTGGATCGGCACCACCGTATCCGGGACGTTCCTGTACGTCATCGCGATCATCAACCTGGTGATCATGGCGGGAATCTGGAAGGTCTTCCGGCAGATGCGCTCGGGCCACTTCGACGAGGCGGCACTGGAGGAGCAGCTCGACAACCGGGGCTTCATGAACCGCGTCCTCGGCCGGCTGATGAAGTCGATCACCGAGCCGTGGCAGATGTACCCCCTGGGCCTGCTCTTCGGCCTGGGATTCGACACGGCGACCGAGATCGCCCTGCTGGTGCTCGCCGGCTCCGGCGCGGCCTCCGGGCTGCCCTGGTACGCGATCCTCTGCCTGCCCGTCCTCTTCGCCGCCGGCATGTCGCTGCTCGACACCATCGACGGCTCGTTCATGAACTTCGCCTACGGCTGGGCGTTCTCCAAGCCGGTCCGCAAGGTCTACTACAACCTCACCGTCACCGGCCTGTCGGTCGCCGTCGCCCTCCTCATCGGCACGGTCGAACTGCTCGGCCTGATCGCGGAGAAGGCGGATCTGCACGGCCCGTTCTGGGACTGGGTGTCCGGCCTGGACCTGAACGTCATCGGCTACGTCATCGTCGGGCTGTTCTTCGCCACCTGGGCCGTGGCCCTGGTGGTGTGGAAGGTCGCCCGCATCGAGGAGAAGTGGACGGCGGGCCTGGCGCAGACCACCCCGGCCCCCGCCTCGGGCTCCATCCCGGCCCCTGCCTCGGCCGCTGTTCCGGCCGAGGAGGGCTGACCCGCTGCGCCGCCGCCCACGCTCACTCCTCCGGATACCGCCGAGGGGTCCAGACGATCTCCTCGCCGTTCCCGCGCCGTACCGCCTGCGTCTGCGAGGAGCCGACCAGCAGGATCGTGCGCATGTCGACCTCGGCCGGGTCCAGGTCGGCCAGCCGCACGATACGGACCCGCTCACCGGGCCCGCCCACGTCCCGTGCCACCACCACCGGGGTGTCCGGTGCCCGGTGCTCCAGCAGCAGCTCACGGGCCTTGCCCACCTGCCAGGTACGGCTGCGGGAACCGGGGTTGTACAGCGCCAGCACCAAGTCCGCCGAGGCGGCCGCGCCCAGCCGCTCGGCGATGACCTCCCACGGCTTGAGCCGGTCGGACAGCGAGAGGACGGCGTAGTCGTGCCCGAGCGGGGCGCCCGCGCGGGCCGCCGCCGCGTTGGCGGCCGTCACACCCGGCAGCACCCGGACCGCGACGTCCGCGTACTCCTTCTGCGAGGCGACCTCCAGAACGGCCGTCGCCATGGCGAAGACGCCCGGGTCGCCGCCCGAGACGACCGCGACCCGCCGCCCGCGCCGGGCCAGATCGAGGGCGAACTCGGCACGCTCCGACTCGACCCGGTTGTCCGATCCGTGCCGGACCTGCCCGGGGCGCCGCGGCACCCGGTCGAGGTAGGTCGTGTAGCCGACCAGGTCGTCGGCGGCGGCCAGCGCGCCCCGGGTCTCGGGCGTCAGCCACAGCGGACCGGCCGGGCCGGTCCCGACCACCACGACCTCGCCCCGCTCCCGGGCCTCGGGCCGCTCGGCGTCGACCTGGCTGGGCAGCACGGCCACCGAGAAGTACGGCACCGACTCCGGGTCCACGTCCGCCAGTTCGGCGAGCCGCTCCCCGGCCATGGTGGCCCGCTCGACATAGCGGGCCTCGCCGAGCCGCCCCGAACTCTCCAGCGCGCCGCGCACCTTGGTGAAGGTCCGCCCCAGCTTCATCACCACGGCGACGTCCGTCGCGGCGAGCCGTGCGGTCAGCTCCTCCTCGGGCAGCGTGCCCGGCAGGATGGTCAGCACCTCCTCGCCCTCCGCGAGCGGGGTGCCCAGCCGGGCGGCGGCGGCGGACACGGACGTGACGCCGGGGATGACCTCGGTGTCGTAGCGGTCGACCAGCCGCTTGTGCATGTGCATGTAGGAGCCGTAGAAGAGCGGATCGCCCTCGGCGAGGACCGCGACCGTCCGTCCCGCGTCCAGGTGCGCGGCGAGCCGGGCCGACGCCTCGGCGTAGAACTCCTCCATCGCGCCCTTGTAGCCGCCGGGGTGGTCGGTGGTCTCGGTCGTGACCGGGTAGACCAGCCGCTCCTCGATGTGGGCGGGGCGGATGTGCTTCGCCGCGATCGAGCGGGCGATCGAACGACCGTGCCGCGCACTGTGGTACGCGATCACGTCCGCCTCGGCGATGGCCTCCACGGCCCGTACGGTCATCAGGGACGGGTCACCGGGGCCGAGCCCCACCCCGTACAGCTTGCCGCTCACTCTTCCTCACTCGCGATCGCGTTGAGCGCGGCGGCCGCGATGGCACTGCCCCCGCGACGGCCGCGCACCACCAAGTGCTCCAGTCCCGACGGATGCGCGGCCAGAGCGTCCTTGGACTCGGCGGCCCCGACGAAACCGACCGGGACACCGATGACCGCGGCCGGCCGGGGCGCCCCCTCGTCGATCATCTCCAGCAGCCGGAACAGGGCGGTGGGCGCGTTGCCGACGGCGACCACCGAGCCGCCCAGCCGGTCCCGCCACAGCTCCATCGCGGCGGCGCTGCGCGTGGTGCCCAGCTTCGCCGCCAGCTCCGGCACGGACGGGTCGGAGAGCGTGCACAGCACGTCGTTGTCCGCGGGCAGCCGCTTGCGCGTCACGCCGCTGGCCACCATCTGCACGTCGGTGAAGATGGGCGCGCCGGCGCGCAGGGCCTCACGGGCGCGGGCCACGACGGCCGGGGAGTAGGCCAGGTCCCGTACGAGGTCGACCATCCCGCAGGCGTGGATCATCCGGACCGCGACCTGGCTGACGTCGGCGGGCAGGGCCGTGAGGTCCGCCTCCGCGCGGATGGTGGCGAAGGACTGGCGGTAGATGGCCGGGCCGTCCTTCTCGTAGTCGTACGTGGTCACGGTGTTCTTCTCGCTGCCTTCGGTCGTCGTAAGGGTCATGTCGTCGTAGGGGGCATCAGGTGATCGCCGCCAGGGCGGCGGGGAGTCGGGCGGGGTCGTCCACGGAGGCGGTCCGGGGTTCCTGACCGCTCACGGCGGTGGAGAGCAGGTAGCCGCCCTCCGGAGCGGCGACCACGTCGACGTGGTCGCCCCGGGGGTGTCCGCAGCGGCGTTCGCACCCGGACCAGTACAGGGGGAGGCCGCCCGGCTCGATCGCGTCGAGGGCCTCGGCCGCGTCGGTCCGTACGTCCGCCCGCGACTTGGCGCAGCCGGGCCTGCCGATACAGGCACCGACGCGCAGCCAGGGAGAGCCGGGGCCGGTGACCAGGCCGGTGGCGGTGAGGCGGGCGAGGGATTCGTCCGGGTCCGTTCCGTGTGTGGGAAGAACCACACCGCGCCAGGGGGTGAGACGCAGCTCACCGGCGGCGACGTACGTCAGTTCCCGCCACTGGCGTGCCGAGAGCCGTCCCAGGGGAACGTGCACGGAGAGGCCGGTACCGAGGGTTCCCGGGGGCGGACCGGCCGTGCGGCCGGTCTCCCGGCTCCGCCGCTCGTGCCGGACACCCTCGGCCCGCAGCCGCTCAGCGACCGCGGCGAGCAACTCGTCGCCGGAGAGGGACAGTTCGTCCACGCGCCAGACGCGGTCCCCGCTCGTCCGCGCCGCCTCCAGGAAGGCCTCCGCGGCCGTCAACGCGGCCCGGGCCGCTTCCTCGGTACCGACGTGCAGCGCTTCCCCGGCCGCTCCGAGCGCGAGTTCCGCGCCGCCGTCCGCCGTCGCCCGTACCGTCACATCGGCACCGAGTCCGGCCACGTCCCCGCGTCCGTCGTCGAGCGCGAACAGGAAGCGCCCCGACAGGGCCCGCGCCGCCTCGCTCGCGCACAACGCCGCGTCCAGGGCCGTCAACCAGGGGCGTACGTCCAGCACGCCCCGCCCGTCGAGACCGGACAGCGGCGAGGCCACGATGTTGCGCACCCGCTCGTGCCCACGCGAGGGCAGCAGCCCGGCCGCGTCCAGCAACTCGGCCAGCTCCCCGGCGCATCCCTCGGGCAGACCGCGCAGTTGCGCGTTGCCGCGCGAGGTCAGATGCAGGTCTCCGTCGCCCAGCCGTTCGGCCACGTCGACGAGCGTCCGCGCCTGCGCAACGGTCAGCACACCACCGGGAATCCGGACGCGAGCGAGCGCTCCGTCGTCCGCCGCGTGCAGCCGCAGCGTCCCCGGACAGGCGTCACCGCGGTCGCGTGGGACCGCTGTGGCCTGGGTCGATGAGCGCTGGGCAGCCGTGGACATGGCGGCGAGCATACCTACCGTCACACCTGGTGTATGCCGTGCCCTCTTCCCCTGGCACTTACTATGATCGCGGCGGATCATCCGGTCCGCCATCGCCACGACGGCGACAGGGGAGGAAGCCCGGTGCGAGTCCGGCGCGGTCCCGCCACTGTGAGTCCGGCCCATGCGGCCGGGCGAGTCAGGAACTCCCTTCCCCAGGCTCTCGGCTTCGCCCGAGCAGGGGAGACCCCATTTCGACACCACCCGGGGCGCGGACACCCCGAGGAAGGCCCGACGCCGCATGATCCTGCTCCTGTCGACGTCCGACACTGACCTGCTGAGCGCCCGCGCGGCCGCCGGCCCGGTGTCCTACCGTTTCGCGAACCCCTCCCGTCTCGCCCTCGACGACCTTCCCGGCCTCCTCGACGGGGCCGACATGGTCGTCGTACGCCTCCTCGGCGGCATCCGGGCCTGGCAGGACGGCCTCGACCTGCTGCTGGCCGACGGCCGCCCGGTGGTCGTCCTCACCGGCGAACAGGCTCCGGACGCCCAGCTGATGGAAGCCTCCACCGTCCCCGTCGGCATCGCCGCCGAGGCACACGCCTACCTCGCCCACGGCGGCCCGGCCAACCTGGAGCAGCTCGCCCGCTTCCTCTCCGACACGGTCCTGCTGACCGGCCACGGCTTCGAGGCACCGGCGGCGGCACCCACCTGGGGACCGCTGGAGCGCACGCCCCGCGACGGTGCCGACGGTCCGACCGTCGCCGTGCTCTACTACCGGGCCCACCACATGAGCGGCAACACCGCTTTCGTCGCCGCCCTGTGCGACGCGATCGAGGACGGGGGCGGCCGGGCCCTGCCCCTGTACGTCGCTTCCCTGCGCGCCCCCGAGCCCGAGCTGATCGAGGAACTCCGTTCCGCCGACGTGATCATCACCACGGTCCTCGCCGCGGGCGGCACCAAGCCCGCCCAGGCATCGGCCGGCGGTGACGACGAGTCCTGGGACGCCGGTGCGCTCACCGAGCTGGACGTCCCGATCCTCCAGGCCCTGTGCCTCACGGGTTCCCGTGCCGCCTGGGAGGAGAACGACGAGGGCGTCTCCCCGCTCGACGCGGCCAGCCAGATCGCCGTCCCCGAGTTCGACGGCCGCCTCATCACCGTCCCGTTCTCCTTCAAGGAGATCGACGAGGACGGCCTCCCGGCCTACATCGCCGACCCCGAGCGCGCGGCCCGCGTCGCCGGAATCGCCGTACGCCACGCCCGGCTCCGCCACATCCGGCCCGCCGACAAGCGCCTCGCGCTGGTCCTCTCCGCCTACCCGACCAAGCACTCCCGCATCGGCAACGCGGTCGGCCTCGACACCCCCGCCAGCGCGGTGGCCCTGCTGCGGCGCCTGCGCGAGGAGGGCTACGACTTCGGCACGGACGCCGAGGTGCCGGGCCTGGCTTCCGGCGACGGCGACGAGCTGATCCGCGCGCTGATCGAGGCGGGCGGCCACGACCAGGAGTGGCTCACCGAGGAGCAGCTGGCCCGCAACCCGGTGCGCATCCCGGCGGCCGACTACCGCCGCTGGTACGCCACGCTCCCCGAGGAGCTGCGCACGTCGGTGGAGGAGCACTGGGGTCCGGCGCCGGGCGAGATGTTCGTCGACCGCAGCCGCAACCCGGAGGGCGACATCGTCCTCGCGGCCCTCCGCTTCGGCAATCTGCTGATCATCATCCAGCCCCCGCGCGGCTTCGGCGAGAACCCCATCGCCATCTACCACGACCCGGACCTCCCGCCGTCCCACCACTACCTGGCCGCCTACCGCTGGATCGCCGCCCGGGCCGAGGACGGCGGTTTCGGCGCCGACGCGATGATCCACCTCGGCAAGCACGGCAACCTGGAGTGGCTGCCCGGCAAGAACGCCGGTCTGTCCGCCGCCTGCGGCCCCGACGCCGCCCTCGGCGACCTTCCGCTGATCTACCCGTTCCTGGTCAACGACCCCGGCGAGGGCACCCAGGCCAAGCGCCGCGTCCACGCCACCCTCGTCGACCACCTCGTGCCGCCCATGGCCCGCGCCGACTCCTACGGCGACATCGCGCGCCTGGAGCAACTCCTCGACGAGTACGCCCAGATCTCCTCCATGGACCCCGCCAAGCTCCCGGCGATCCGTGCCCAGATCTGGACCCTCATCCAGGCCGCCAAGCTCGACCACGACCTCGGCATGGACGACCGCCCCGACGACGACGGCTTCGACGACTTCCTGCTCCACGTCGACGGCTGGCTCTGTGAGGTCAAGGACGCCCAGATCCGCGACGGTCTGCACGTCCTCGGCAACCCGCCCACCGGTGACGACCACGTCAACCTGGTCCTCGCCGTGCTCCGCGCCCGCCAGATCTGGGGCGGCACCACGGCCCTGCCCGGCCTGCGCGAGGCGCTCGGCCTCGACGAGTCCGCCGCCACCCGGACGACCGCCGACGCCGCGGAGGAGAAGGCCCGCGCGCTGGTCCAGGCGATGGAGGACGCGGGCTGGGAACCGGCCGCCGTCCCCACCGAGCACGGCGAACAGGTCGCCGCGATCCTGAAGTTCGCGGCCCGCGAGGTCGTGCCCCGCCTCGCCGGAACCACCGCCGAGATCGACCACATGGTCCACGCGCTGGCCGGCGGCTTCGTCCCGGCGGGCCCCTCGGGCTCCCCGCTGCGCGGACTGGTCAACGTCCTGCCGACCGGCCGCAACTTCTACTCGGTCGACCCCAAGGCAGTCCCCTCCCGCCTCGCCTGGGAGACCGGCCAGGCACTCGCGGACTCCCTGCTCGAGCGCTACCGCACCGACAACGGCGAATGGCCCACGTCCGTCGGCCTGTCTCTGTGGGGCACGAGCGCCATGCGCACGGCCGGCGACGACGTGGCCGAGGCCCTCGCCCTGCTCGGCATCCGCCCGGTCTGGGACGACGCCTCCCGCCGTGTGACCGGGCTGGAGCCCGTCCCCGCCGAGGAGCTGGGCCGCCCCCGCATCGACGTCACCCTGCGGATCTCGGGCTTCTTCCGGGACGCCTTCCCGCACACGATCGGACTGCTGGACGACGCCGTACGCCTGGCGGCGTCGCTGGACGAGCCGGCCTCGATGAACCACGTACGGGCCCACGTCGAGGCCGACTTGGCCGAGCACGGCGACGAACGCCGCGCCACCACCCGCATCTTCGGCTCCCGCCCCGGCACCTACGGCGCCGGTCTGCTCCAGCTCATCGACTCCCGCGACTGGCGCACCGACGCCGATCTGGCCGAGGTCTACACGGTCTGGGGCGGCTACGCCTACGGCCGTGAACTCGACGGCCGCCCGGCCCGCGAGGAGATGGAGACGGCCTACAAGCGCATCGAGGTCGCCGCGAAGAACACGGACACGCGCGAGCACGACATCGCCGACTCCGACGACTACTTCCAGTACCACGGCGGCATGGTCGCCACGGTCCGTGCCCTGCGCGGCACGGCGCCCGAGGCGTACATCGGCGACTCCACCCGCCCCGAGACGGTCCGCACCCGCACCCTCGTGGAGGAGACCTCGCGCGTCTTCCGCGCCCGCGTGGTCAACCCCAAGTGGATCGAGGCGATGCGCCGCCACGGCTACAAGGGCGCCTTCGAACTCGCCGCCACGGTGGACTACCTGTTCGGCTACGACGCCACCACCGGCGTGATCGCCGACTGGATGTACGACAAGCTCACCGAGACCTACGTCCTGGACGAGACCAACCGCGAGTTCCTCCAGCAGGCCAACCCCTGGGCCCTGCACGGCATCGCCGAGCGGCTGCTGGAGGCCGAGTCGCGCGGGATGTGGGAGAAGCCCGACCCGGCGGTGCTGGAGGGGCTGCGCCAGGTGTACCTGGAGACGGAAGGGAACCTCGAGGGCGACGACTGACCGCCCCTGCTCCGGCTTGCGCCGGTCGCGTATCGGGTGCGGGACGACGTCCCGCACCCGACGGGTGGCGGAGGCGGCCTTGTAGCGGCAGGCGCCCTACACCTCGATCTGCGAGCCCATGATGACCGTGCGCTCGCGGGGCAGGCCGAAGTATTCGGCGGCGTCGGCCGTGATGTAGGAGGTGGCGATGAACAGCCGCTTGCGCCAGGGCGCCATCGTCGAGGCCTTCCCGCGCCGGAGCTCGATCTTCGACAGGAAGTAGGACGCCTGGTCGAGCTCCAGCGGCCCTTCGGTGTCGGCCGGGTCGAGCAGGGCCAGGGTGCCGGGCACGTCCGGTGTCTCCATGTAGCCGAACCGGGCCGTGACGTGGATGATCCCGTCGTCGGCGTACCCGAGGTCGTCGACGGCGATCCGCTGGTCGGGCTGGACTCGGGGCACGGGCTCGGTCCTGATGGACAGGATCACGACATGGTCGTGCCGCACATGGTTGTGCTCGACGTTGGCCACCATCGCCAGGGGCGCGGTCTCCTTCCCCCGGTTCAGGAAGACGGCCGTGCCCGGCGTCCGGACCGTCGGCTCGTCCCCCGCGCGGAGGCGTTCGACGAACTCGGGCAGCGGGCCTTCCTCGCGCGCCCGCTCCGCCGTGACGAGGGCCCGGCCGCGTTGCCAGGTCGTCATGACGGTGAACGCGGTGAGGCCGATCAGCAGCGGCAGCCACGCGCCGTGGACGAGCTTGGTCATGTTGGCCGCCACGAACAGCAGGTCCACGAAGAGGAGCACACCCGCGCCGGTGGCGAGCAGCCACCGGGGTGTACCCCACTTGGCACGGGCGACATAGAAGAACAGCAGGGTGGTGATGGTGATGGTGCCCGTGACCGCCATGCCGAACGCGTAGGCCAGCGCCTCGGAGGCGCGGAAGGCGAAGACCAGGGTGAGGACCGAGACCATCAGAAGCCAGTTGATCCACGGGACGTAGATCTGGCCGATGGTGGATTCGGAGGTGTGTGCGATGCGCAGCCTCGGCAGATAGCCCAGTTGGGCCGCCTGGGAGGCGACCGAGTACGCCCCGGTGATCACCGCCTGGGAGGCGATCACGGTCGCCGCCGTGGCGAGCAGGACCATCGGCCAGCGTCCCCAGCCGGGCACCAGCAGGAAGAACGGGCTCCTGATGTTGTCCGGATCGTCGAGGATCAGCGCGCCCTGGCCCAGGTAGCTCAGAACACAGGCGGGCAGGACGAGGAACAGCCAGCCCCGGGTGATCGCCCGGCGGCCGAAGTGCCCCATGTCGGCGTAGAGCGCCTCGGCGCCGGTGACCGCGAGGACGATCGCGGCCAGGGCGAAGAAGGCGGTGCCCCAGTGGCCGAACAGGAAGCCCAGCGCGTACGTCGGTGACAGCGCCCTGAGGATGTCCGGGTGGTCGGCGATGCCGACGACACCGCACGCGCCGATGGCCACGAACCAGGCGATCATGACCGGGCCGAACACCCGGCCCACCGCCGCGGTTCCCCTGCGCTGCACCAGGAACAGAAGCACGATGATCACCGCGGTGATGGGCACGACCGCGTCCTCCAGCGACGGCTGGACGACCTTGAGTCCCTCGACCGCGGACAGCACCGAGATCGCCGGTGTGATCATGCTGTCGCCGAAGAACAGCGACGCACCGAAGATGCCCAGGGCGGCGAGTGCCGCGGCGGCCCGGCGCCCACGCTGTGAACTCCACCGTCGCAGCAGGGTGATCAGCGCCATGATGCCGCCCTCGCCGTCGTTGTCGGCGCGCATCGCCAGCAGCACATAGGTGACCGTGACGATGATCATCACCGACCAGAACACCAGGGACACCACCCCGTACACATTGTCCGTGCTGACCGGAACCGGGTGCGGGTCGCTCGGGTTGAACACCGTCTGGAGGGTGTAGATCGGGCTGGTCCCGATGTCGCCGAAGACCACGCCGAGAGCACCGATGACCACCGCGAGCCGCACTGTGTCGTGTGCGTTCGTCCGACGGGCCTCGGGTGCCGGCGACGCGGACCCGTCGTCCGACGCGTGTCCCTGCCGGCGCTCGGCCATGGTGCTCCTCCTTGTGCGGGCCGCTGAGGCTGGACCCGGGGCGTCGGGGCGGACGATACCGATCTCAATCGAATCGGCGAAGACGCCGAGTCGACACCATATTTGATTCTTTCCGTTGCTCATGCGAACGGGTGATTGCAACTCGGTCGATTACCGAGAGGATTGCCGGTCGACCTTCGGCCGTTGTCGCGTGACAATACTTGCCGGAATCAAGCCGGGGGCCGACCGGGCCATACGATAAGAGCGTTCGTAGCAGCCGGTGGGGGCGAGAATTCCGACAGTTGACGGCAGGTCTGAATGTCGGAGCGAATGCCGTGGGGCGTTCGGGGAGAGGGAGAGCATGGACAAGGCGGGGACCGCGATCCAGGATCCGGGCGTAGTGCCGGGGGAGCCGGAGCTGCGGCGGTTGCTGGCCGGGCTGACGGCGGTGCGCGACGGCGACTTCGGCACCCGGCTGCCGGAGGAGGCCGGCGGCCTGCTCGGCGAGATCGCGTCCGTGTTCAACGGCATGGTCGACCAGTTGTCGCTGTTCACCTCCGAGGTGACCCGTGTGGCACGCGAGGTCGGTACCGAGGGCACACTGGGCGGTCAGGCCCAGGTACCCGGGGTTTCCGGAACGTGGGCCGACCTGACCGACTCGGTCAACGCCATGGCCGGCAACCTGACCACCCAGGTGCGTGACATCGCCCAAGTGGCCACCGCCGTCGCCAAGGGCGACCTGTCCCAGAAGATCGACGTCGACGCGCGCGGCGAGATCCTGGAGTTGAAGAACACCATCAACACGATGGTCGATCAGCTTTCGGCGTTCGCGGACGAGGTCACGCGGGTGGCGCGGGAGGTGGGTACCGAGGGCCGGCTCGGCGGGCAGGCGGACGTCAAGGGTGTGCGGGGTACCTGGCGGGACCTGACCGACTCGGTGAACTTCATGGCCGGGAACCTGACCGGTCAGGTGCGTTCCATTGCCCAGGTGGCCACCGCGGTCGCCAAGGGTGACCTGTCCCAGAAGATCACCGTGGATGCCCGGGGCGAGATCCTGGAGTTGAAGAACACCATCAACACGATGGTCGATCAGCTTTCGGCGTTCGCGGACGAGGTCACGCGGGTGGCGCGGGAGGTGGGTACCGAGGGCCGGCTCGGCGGGCAGGCGGACGTCAAGGGTGTGCGGGGTACCTGGCGGGACCTGACCGACTCGGTGAACTTCATGGCGGACAACCTCACCGCCCAGGTCCGCTCCATCGCCGAGGTGACCACCGCCGTGGCGCAGGGCGATCTGTCGCAGAAGATCCGTGTGGACGCGCGGGGCGAGATCCTGAAGCTGAAGGAGACCATCAACACGATGGTCGACCAGCTCTCGTCCTTCGCCGACGAGGTCACCAGGGTCTCCCGTGAGGTGGGCACCGAGGGCAACCTCGGCGGCCAGGCCACCGTGCGCGGGGTGTCGGGCACCTGGAAGGACCTCACCGACAATGTCAACGTGATGGCCTCCAACCTGACCGGGCAGGTCCGCTCCATCGCCCAGGTGGCCACGGCCGTGGCCCGCGGCGACCTGTCCCAGAAGATCACGGTGGAGGCCAAGGGCGAGGTCGCCGCACTGGCGGGGACGATCAACACCATGGTCGACACCCTGTCCGCCTTCGCCGACGAGGTGACCCGCGTGGCCCGGGAGGTCGGCACCGAGGGCCGCCTCGGCGGCCAGGCCCAGGTCCCCAACGTCGCCGGGACGTGGAAGGACCTCACCGACAACGTCAACTCGATGGCGAACAACCTGACCGGGCAGGTCCGCAACATCGCGCTGGTGACCACGGCCGTCGCCAACGGCGACCTGTCCAAGAAGATCGACGTCGACGCACGCGGCGAGATCCTGGAACTCAAGACCACGATCAACACGATGGTCGACCAGCTCTCTTCGTTCGCCGCCGAGGTCACCCGCGTGGCGCGGGAGGTCGGCAGCGAGGGCAGGCTCGGCGGGCAGGCCGAGGTCGAGGGCGTCTCGGGCACCTGGAAGCGGCTCACCGAGAACGTGAACGAGCTGGCCGGCAACCTGACCCGCCAGGTGCGGGCGATCGCCGAGGTGGCCAGTGCCGTCGCCGAGGGCGACCTCACCCGGTCGATCACGGTGGACGCCTCAGGCGAGGTGGCCGAACTCAAGGACAACATCAACGCGATGGTGGAGTCCCTGCGGGACACGACGCAGGCGAACCAGGAACAGGACTGGCTGAAGTCCAACCTGGCCCGGGTGTCCTCCCTCATGCAGGGCCACCGTGACCTGGACGTCGTCGCCGAGCTCATCATGGACGAGCTGACACCGCTGGTCTCCGCGCAGTACGGGGCGTTCTACCTGGCCGAGGAGACCGGTACGGGCGTGGAGCTGCGGCTCATCGGCTCCTACGGCTATCCGGCCGACGGCGACCGCCTCGAGCGCATTCCCCTCGGGCACACCCTGATCGGCCAGGCGGCACGCAGCCGCCGCACCATCACCGTGGACGAGCTCCCGGCCGACTACGTGACCATCTCGTCCGGGCTCGGCAGGACGACTCCGACCTCGCTGACGGTGCTGCCCATCACCGTCGAGGAACAGGTGCTCGGCGTCATCGAGCTGGCTTCGGTCACCCGTTTCACCCAGATCCACCAGGACTTCCTGGGGCAGCTGCGGGAGACCATCGGCGTCAACGTCAACACCATCCTCGCCAACGCCCGCACCGACGAACTGCTCGGCGAGTCCCAGCGGCTGGCCGAGGAACTGCGCGTCCGCTCCGACGAGTTGCAGGTCCGCCAGGGCGAGCTGCAGCGGTCCAACGCGGAGCTGGAGGAGAAGGCCACCCTGCTGGCCACGCAGAACCGGGACATCGAGGCGAAGAACCTGCAGATCGAGCAGGCCCGCCAGGAGCTGGAGGACCGGGCCAAGCAACTGTCGCTGGCCTCGAAGTACAAGTCGGAGTTCCTGGCCAACATGAGCCACGAACTGCGCACCCCGCTGAACAGCCTGCTCATCCTCGCCCAGCTGCTGGCCCAGAACCCCTCCCGGAACCTGACGCCGAAGCAGGTGGAGTACGCGGGCATCATCCACTCCGCCGGCTCCGACCTGCTGCAGCTCATCAACGACATCCTCGACCTGTCGAAGGTCGAGGCGGGGAAGATGGACATCGCCCCCGAACTCGTGCCGCTGCGCCGCCTCCTGGACTACGTCGAGGCCACGTTCCGGCCCATGACCACCCAGAAGGGCCTGACCTTCGCCCTCACCAGGGCTCCGGGCGCTCCCGCCGACCTGGTCACCGACGACGCGCGGTTGCGCCAGGTGCTGCGCAATCTGCTGTCCAACGCGGTGAAGTTCACCGAGCGAGGCGGCGTCGAGCTGCACATCGAGCCGGCGGCCGACGACGACGTACCCGGGAACGTGCACCGTGGCGGGCCAGTGGTGGCCTTCCGCGTCGAGGACACGGGCATCGGCATTCCCGAGCAGCAGCTGGAGACCATCTTCGGCGCCTTCCAGCAGGCGGACGGCACCATGAGCCGCAAATACGGGGGCACCGGTCTGGGCCTGTCCATCACCCGGGAGATCGCCCATCTGCTGGGCGGCGCGGTGACCGTGGACAGCAATCCGGGACAGGGCAGCACCTTCACGCTCTATCTTCCGGTGGCGCGCGCCGACTTCGAGGAACTCTCCGCCGTACCCCGGCTGGACGGCACGCAGGACGAGGACAGCGCCGACGGGCCGGCCGAGGGGCAGCGTCCGGGCACGGCCCCCGCACTCCCGGTACCGCACACACGGCGGCTGCTGATCGTCGAGGAGCGCGTGCGCGGACTGCTCTCCGTGGTCGCCGAGAGCGCCGTCGCCGACCTGGACCACAGCCGTGCCGCACGGGACCAGCACGACGCCGTGGAGATCGTCACCGCCATGGACGCCCAGGAGGCGGCCTCCGCCCTGGCCGCAGGGCCGTGCCACTGTGTCGTCCTCAGCATGGATCTGCCCGACGGCGAGGGACCGCGGCTGCTCGAGGCCGTGGACGGCGACGCCGCGCTGGCCACCGTTCCGGTCCTCGTCCACAACAACCACCGTCCGAACGCGGCTCAGGAGGCCGCCCTGCAGGCCCGGGCGGACAACCGCCCCCTGGAGGTGCTGTCGAGCCTGGACGAGCTGAAGGAACGGATCACCCTGCACCTGTCGGCCGAGCAGCCCGGGGACGTGGTGCCGCTGGTGCGGATGGAGGAGAGCCTGGGCACGGCGCCGGAGGTCGATGTCACCCTGGCGGGACACACGGTGCTCGTCGTCGACGACGACGCCCGCAACCTGTTCGCCCTCAGCGGGATCCTCGAACTGCACGGCCTGCGTGTGCTGCACGCGGAGAACGGCCGCAAGAGCATCGACATCCTCACCGCGCACCCCGAGATCCGGCTCGTGCTGATGGACGTGATGATGCCGGAGATGGACGGGTACGCCGCGACCGCCGAGATCAGGAAGATGCCCGAGTACCGGGGCCTGCCGATCGTCGCCGTCACCGCCAAGGCCATGCCGGGCGACCGGGAGAAGAGCCTGGCGGCCGGCGCCAGCGACTACGTGACGAAGCCCGTCGACGCGAACCACCTCATCGCCTGCGTGCGGCACTGGCTGTCGTCGTGACGCCGAAACCCACCGACATCACGACGCCTCCCGCACGGTGTGCGGGTCAGAAGGAGCAAGCGTCCACGTGAGCAACACCGATCTGTCCGGGGACCCCTCCCGGGACGATGAGCCGCGACGCCAGGGCGCCGCGGCGGGCCCGCCGGCCGCCGAGCCCGCCGAGGGCGACGCCATACCGGTCGCCGAGCCGTCCGGAGGGCCGCTGACCTCTCCCGTCGGCCGGCTGGCCGTCACGGTGGAACGGCTGCGCCACGAGGTACAGGCGGCGCACGCCGCGGCCGATGGCCGCGCCCTCATGGATCTCGCCAAGGGCGTCCTCGTCGAGCGCCTGCACTGCGGTCCCGCCGAAGCGGCCCGGCAACTGGCCGAACTCGCCGAACAGTCGGCGATGACGCCCCTCGAGCTGGCCGTCGACATCATCAACCAGGCGGCACGCGACCGCCTGACCGAGGTCGCGGTCGACTTCGCGACGGCGGTCCGTGGCACCCCGCCCGCCATGCCGTCCGCCGCCGTACGGCTGCGCACGGCGGAGAGCAGTGCCCTGGCCGCCGAGGACACCCAGGCCGTCGCCGACTCCCTGCTGCAGCACGCCCTGGAACCGCTCGGGGCGACCGGTGTGGCGATCTGGGCGGCCGGCGCCGACGGCTCCCTGACGCTCGCGGGCAGCTCAGGGTTTCCCGAGGGTGAGGCGGAGCGCTGGCGCTATGTGCCGCCGGGCGTGGCGACCGTCGCCCGCACCGCGCTGACCGAGCGCAGGCCCGAGTGGATCCGGTCCCTGGCGGCCGGACCCCCGTCCATCGGCCGTACCCACCAGCCCGACGGCGGAAGGGTCGCCGTCCCCACCGGCGTGGGCGGACGGATCCACGGTGTGCTCGAGATCTGCTGGCCCACCCCGCTGGTCGCGCAACCGCCCGCCGTCGTCCGGCAGTTCGACGCACTCGCGGAACTGTGCGCCCACACTCTGGAGATCCACTCTCCCTCCTCTTCCCTGCCCCCCGACGGCCCCCCGCTCAGGACCGGCCTGTCGGAACTGACGGACCTGGCCGACTCGCTGTACGACCCCGCGCTGGTGCTCATCCCCCAGGTGGACGACACCGGACATCTCAGCGACTTCCGTATCCACCACGTCAACCACCGCTTCCGCGACCCCGCGGGGCGCCCCCGCAGCACCGTCGACGGCGCACTGCTGCTGGAGGCGTATCCCCTGGCGGCCGACGAGAACGGCCTCTTCAGCCACCTGGAACGGGTCTACGCCACAGGCGAGCCGTTCCGGGCCGGGCACATGACACTCACCGCGCTCGTGGACCAGGTGCCGCTGTCCTCCGTCGCCGAGGTCAGCATGACCCGGCACGGCGACAGCGTGCTGCTGATCTGGCGGATCGAGGACGAGGTGGCACGTCTGGCCAACCTGCTCGAGCACGCCCAACGCCTGGGCCGCATCGGCGGTTTCGAGGAGAGCTTCGTCACGGGCGAGATCACCTGGAACAGTCAGCTGTTCGCCCTCTACGGCAGGGCGGAGTCCGACGGGCCCGCACCCGTCGAGGACCTGCGAGCCCACGCCCACCCCGACGACGCCGTCGCCATCGGCCGCTTCCTGCGGACCGTGCTGCACCACCGCAAGCCGGCGTCGGAGGCCTTCCGCCTGCTGCGCCCGGACGGGGTGACCCGCCACATCAGGGTGGTCGCCGAACCCGTCATGGACATCGACGACAGCCTGCTCGCCGTGCGCGGCGCCTACCAGGACGTCTCGGCACAGCACTGGACGGAGGTCGCCCTCGCGGCCACCCGCGACCAACTCGCCCACTCCGAACAGCAGTCCGCGGAGCGGAACCGACTGGCCCTGCAACTGCAACAGGCCATCATGCCCTCCACGGCGGCACCCCTGGTCGCGCCGGGGCTGCGCACGGCCGTGCGCTACCGGCCCGCCGAGACCGATCACCTCGTGGGCGGCGACTGGTACGACGCCGTGGTCCTGCCCTCGAAGCACATCCTGCTGAGCGTCGGGGACGTCGCCGGGCACGGCATCGAGGCGGCCACCAGCATGGTCGTGCTCCGCAACGCCCTGCGCGGCCTGGCCGTCACCGGAGCGGGCCCGGCCCAGCTGCTGTCCTGGCTGAACAGCGTCGCCCACCACCTCTCCGACTCGGTGACGGCGACCGCCGTCTGCGCGCTGTACGACCCCGTCCGCCGGGTGCTGCGCTGGGCCCGCGCCGGACATCTGCCGCCGGTTCTCGTACGGGACGGAGAGGCGACGACCCTGCCCCTGCTCAAGGGGCTGCTGCTCGGAGCGGCGTCGGACATCACCTACCAGGAAGCCGAGATGCGGCTTGAGATCGGCGACACGCTGCTGATGTACACCGACGGACTGGTGGAACGCAGGGACCGCTCCATGGAGGAGTCCCTGAAGCACCTCCTGGTGACCGCCAGCGCCAAGAAGACCACCCTCGACCAGCGCCTCGACCATCTGCTCACCTACAGCAGATCCGACACGGACGACGACACCTGCATCATCAGCATCGAAGTCATGTAGATCGAAGTCATGAGATCGAAGCCATGCGGGCGGCGTCAGGCCGTCGCGGGAGCGCGGCGATCCCAGAACGTATGCCCCGGCCAGCGTCGCTCCTGGGCGTAGGTCTCGGCGTGATGTTGCTCGTAGGCGTCCGTGATCCGGTCGAGGAACCGGGAGTAGCCGTCGAGTGCGCCCGTCTCGCCGGACAGGCACAGATCGACGGTTCGGCCGGCCCGGGCCCCGGTGTGCAGCGCGGTGAGGATGCCCTGGGAGGAGAGCGGGTCGAAGGCGAGGGCGGCGTCTCCGGCGGCGATCCATCCGGGGCCCGCCGCCGGGCGCAGACGCAGCCCGTGGGCCGCGGTCCAGCGCGGCGCCGGGGCATGGGCCGGGTCGTAGCCGTCCAGGCGGGTACGGACGTGGCGGGTGTTCCCGATCGAGGCGAGGAAGCCCTCGGCGGTGCGCAGGGCGGAGTGGGCCAGGTCGGTGTCGGTGAGGTGCGCGACCAGTCGTCCGGCCGGAACCCTGGCCGTGTACCACCAGCCGCCGGGGACCGCCTCGACGAGCGTGCGCAGCTCGGTGTCCTCGGCGCGCCGGGCGGGGAGCCTTCGTCCGAACAGCGCGTACACGGCGACGAGCCGGTCCTGCTTGCGGCGCCGGCCCCGCCGGCGGCCGATCACGGCGCGGCGACCGGTGGCGTCCACGACCCAGTCGCAGCGCACCTCTTCGAGCCCGCCGCCTTCGCGGAGCAGCACGCCCCGGCCGCCGGCGTGCGGGGGACGGGGCGGTGGCACGACCTCGGCCCGGCGCAGTTCGGCGCCGGAGGACTCGGCGGCGCCGCGCAGAAAGGCGTCGAACCCGCTCCGGTCCAGGTGCCAGCCGTGCCCGTGCGGATCGTGGAGGTGGCTGCGGCCGTGGAGGGTCTCCGAACCCCAGGAGGCGTAGGTCCCCACGCATCGCAGATGAGGCCCCGCGGCGAACTCGTCCCACAGTCCCAGATCGTGCAGCAGCGGCCTGGCCGCCGGCAGGAGGGTCTCGCCGATCCGGGACAAGGAGGACCGAGGGCCGTCCCCGCTGTGGTCGACGAGCAGCACGCGACGTCCGGCCCGCGCCAGGACGAGCGCGGCGACGGCGCCCGCCGGACCGCCTCCGGCCACGACCACCTCGAAGGTCACCGCTCGTCCGGGAAGCGCTCGACCTTCTCGAAGTAGCCCGCCATCACCTGCTCCTGGGGTACGTCCGTCTGGGCGAGGGCCGCGGCCACGACGCCGTCGCCCGAGTCCGCCGCCTCCGGCACATGCAGGCACCGCAGATTCCGCAGAGCGGGCGGAGGCTGCTCCGGCTGGAAGCTCACCGCGGACTCCACGAACATCGTCGCGGGCAGCTCAGGGTCGTCCGTGGCGCCCGCGCGCCGTTCCACGAGGCCGAGCTTGCCGAAGTCCTTGACCATGGCGTTCATCTGCTCGATGCGGTCCGGGGGCAGCCATCTGTCCCAGACTGCCCGGCGCTCGAAGGCCGTCCGGCGCTCCTCCGCCGGGCTGCCGGGGTCGACCGCTTTCTCGTAGTCCTGCTCCGTGAGGACGTGGTTGGGCACCCGGGCGGGCCAGAAGGTGGGCAGATAGGGGTCGTAGCGCGGGCCGTACCCGAGGTAGTAGCCGGAGCGGCAGCGGGCGGTGTCGGTCTGCCAGGGCACCGCCATCCAGCGCGTGAGATCACCCGGGCCCTGCCCGTACAGGGGACCGCCGGCGCCGACCGCCGTCTGCGGCGTCAGCACCGCGCCGTAATCGGACTCGGGCGTGCCGGGATCGCGGTGCCGCACCCGGAACGGTGCCATGTACAGGGTGCTGTGGCGCATCGGCCAGGACAGTTCGCATCCCGGGTGGAACGCGTCGGCCAGACAGAACGACAGGGCCGCGCGGTCGAGCATGGCCGGCCGCTCTCTCAGCGGCACCGCGTCGATGTTCCCGGGCGGCACCGCCGCGGGGTCGTGGTCGGCGACGAAGTCCCCCGCGGCCCACCGGGCCAGCGAACGGTACTGCAACGGGGTCAGCGTCAGATGCTGCCGCGGGTAGACCGGCCGCACGCTCATCGTGTCCCCGTAGAGCGGCGGCCAGGGCACGGGCGAGAGCCCGTCGCGGTCGAGGTCCCGCATCGTGGCCCAGATCTGCTGCCGCAGCTCCGCGTTGCGCGGCCCGGGGTCCGCCAGCCGCGCGAGCCGCCCGGGCGCCAGGAAGTGCTCCCGCCCGCCGTGCCCGAACAGCGTGGCGATGCCCCGATTGACCCACTGGAGGTCGCACAGGCGCCGCAGGACCGGCAGGACGTCACGGGTGAAGGAGACCTTGTCCGGCGGTGGCAGGGTGCCGGCCGACACGAAGACGTCACGCAGCAGGTCGTACATCGTGCGCACGGACGTCAGCTCCGGCGCGAAGTTCGGCGGCGCCACCACCACCCAGGCCGGTTCGACGGGAACGGAACGGCCGTCGACGCGCACCCGCGCGCTCACCGGGCCGTCGCAGACGTCGTCGTGCCAGCCGTCGTTGTTGGCGAAGTGCGTGGCCTGCGCGTGGTCCACCGAGGCCGACTTGCCGTGCCCGCCGAGGAACAGCAGCCGGCCGGCGCCGTCGGTGCGGACCTCGCCCAGCTGGACGGGCCTGCCGAGGAAGCAGCCCGTGTCGAACCGGTACTCGGGCCGGCCCGCGCGGTCCCGGCCGCTGACCGAGCGCGGACCGGGGTCGATCACCAGCCGGCCGCGCTCGGCGGGCGGCACCTTGGGGTTGCGGGGCGTGGTGGCGGGCGCGGCCGTGGCCTCGGGGATGTCCAGGGCCAGCTGGAACTGGTACCAGGCGGCCTTCTTGTTGGCCACATGCACGGTCCACCGGATGTCCGCGTTGTCCGCGGTCAGCTCGGCGACCGGCTCCCCGGCGGCGTTGTAGCCGTAGAGACGGAAGCGCGCCGCCTGCCGCTTCAGGGCGCCGGTCGCGTCCTTGTACGAGCCGGAGGGCAGCGGGGGAGGGGCGTCCACCTCCGGTGCGAGGAAGAACTCGTCCGCGCTGTCACCGACCCGCGCCACCCCGATGGCGGGATGGATCGCGGCCCGCACGATCCGGGTGTCACGCCCCTGGGGTTCGGCGGACGGGGGCCGTGCGGGGCCCGGTTCCGCGACCGGAATGCCGTTGGCGTCGCGGCGCCGTGCGGCCGACGCCCGGTACACGACCTTGCGGGCCTCGGCCATGCTGCCGACCGGCCGGTGCTCGGCCGGGCAGTGCCAGGGGTTGTAGGCCAGGTTCTCGCCGTAGGCGTCCTGGCCGCGCGCCCGGACATCCTGCTGACGCAGGGTCAGCCGCGCCACGCGGACCGGTGCGCTCAGCGACTCCTCCCAGCGCACGGTGGCGCGGTCCAGGGGCATCAAGTCCGGGTGCGTGCGGAACTGCACCAGCAGGTCGAAGGCGGCCTCGCCCGCGGCCAGCCGGTGCCGCAGATCCCCCCGCATGAAGGAGGGGTCCTCGTCAGGCGGCGCCGCCTGCGGATCACCGGGCGGGCAGGAGACCGGCGCGAGCACGTACTTCACATGGCGGTCGGCCCCGAACTCGTACGGCAGCACGCCCCAGTACCTGGCCGTCAGCGTGCTCTCCTCCGGCTTGCGCATGGCCTGCAGAATGCTGCGGGTCTCCGGATGCGCGTTCTGGTACGCGACCGGGTCCTGCTGGAACTCGCACATGTCCCGGGCGGTGTCGACGAAGAACACGTCATGGTTCTGCAGGACGAGATCCTGGGTGTCCGTCTGCCCCTCGTCCTCCAGCAGCTTCGGGCCGGGAACGCCGAACAGCTTGATGCCCATGCCGAGGGTCCGGCGGAAGTCCGGACGGTCCGGCAGGATGTCGCTGGAGAAACGGACCCAGGCGGTCAGACCGCCTTCCTGCTCCCGGGCGGCCTTGAGAAACCCGATACAGAGGTCCGGCGGCAGATCGGGGGCGACCGTGAGCACTCCCCGGGCGGTGCCGTGGTACTTGACGAAGACCGGCCGCAGCACCGGGTCCTGGCCCTGGGCGATCCGCTGCCCCATGCGCTTGTCCACGAATTCGGCCAGGATGCCGGCGACCGGCTCGGCGGCGCAGTCGGCCAGGGGCTGAGAGGAGTTCTGGTGCTCGTCGGCTGTCCCGGTCATGGGCGCGTTCTCCCGCTGGTCTGGCTGATTCGGCGTTCGTCCCCTGCTCATAGGTGGAACAAGACCGGAGAAAATATGCCTAAGTCGCTCGTTCGGAGTAGCGCTCCGGCCGCGTGTGACAGGCGCCATATACGCCCTCCGGAACTCGGCTGACGGCCCGTCCGACCACTGAACCGGTGCGCCGCGATCCCGGCGACGTCGTACGACATGACCTGGAGACGCGGTTGATGGACGAGGCCCGGCAGTCCCCTTCGAGCAGTGCGGGCACCGGCTCGCGGAGAGCGGCGCCCCCGCCCGCGCTCTGTGGCTTCCTCCTGCTGCTGGTGCTGATCTTCGCGGTGTCCTACGCCGTGGGCGTCGCCGCCGGCCCTGTCGCACCCGGGATGCAGGGCGACAGCACGAGTGGCGACGGCGGCGACCCGGGCGGTGGCGGGGGGATGGGAGACATGGACGGCATGCAGGGGGGACACGGCTGATGGGGGCCGAACCGGGGGCCGTTCTGGTGACGACCGACCTGACCGTCGGCGGCATGACCTGCGCGGCCTGTGTGGCCCGGGTCGAGAAGAAGCTCGGCAGGCTGGACGGGGTCACGGCGACCGTCAACCTGGCCACCGGCACGGCTCGCGTGAGCCATCCGGCGGACATCGGTCCGGAGGAACTCGTCGCGACCGTCGAGAAAGCGGGCTACACCGCCGCCCTGCCCGAGCCGCCCGAGGCGGAGGAGCGGGCGGACGATGACGGCGAGGATGCCGAGGGCACCCTGCGGGAACGGCACCGGCTGGTCGTCACCGCCCTGCTCGCGCTGCCCGTGCTGGTCCTGTCCATGGCGCCCGTGCTGCAGTTCCGCAACTGGCAGTGGCTGTGCTTCGTACTCGCCGCGCCCGTGGCCGTGTGGGGTGCCTGGCCCTTCCACGCACGGGCGGCCCGGGGGCTGCGCCACTCGGCGGCGACCATGGACACGCTCGTGTCGCTGGGCGTGGTGGCGTCCTTCGCCTGGTCGGCGTACGCGCTGTTCCTCGGGGGTGCGGGGGACCCCGGGATGCGGATGCCGTTCACCCTGGTGCCCACCGCCTCGGACGGCGTCGCGCACATCTACCTCGAAGCGGCCGTGGGCGTACCGCTGTTCGTGCTCGCCGGGCGGTTCCTGGAGGCGCGGGCGCGGCACGGGACGGGGGAGGCGCTGCGGTCGCTGGCCAGGCTCGCGGCCAAGGAGGTCTCCGTCCGGACGGACGACGGCTCGGAACGGCTCGTCCCGATCGAGGAGCTGAGGGCCGGGCAGGTCTTCCTCGTACGGCCGGGCGAGCGGATCGCCACCGACGGGCAGGTGACGGAGGGCAGTTCGGCCGTGGATCTGTCCATGGTCACCGGCGAGAGCGAACCCGTGGAGGTCGGACCGGGATCAGCGGTGGTGGGCGGAGCCGTCAACGCCGGCGGCCTGCTGCTCGTCCGCGCCACGGCCGTCGGAGCCGACACACAGCTCGCCCGGATCACCCGGCTGGTGACCGAGGCACAGGCCGGGAAGGCGCGCGCCCAGCGGCTGGCCGACTCGGTGGCCGGGGTGTTCGTGCCGGTCGTGCTCGCTCTGGCCGTCACCGCGCTCGGATTCTGGCTGGGCGCCGGTGCCGATCCGCAGGCCGCGCTCACCGCGTGCGTCGCGGTCCTGGTCGTCGCCTGTCCGTGCGCGCTGGGCCTCGCGACCCCGACCGCGCTGATGGCCGCGACCGGCCGGGGCGCTCAGCTGGGCGTTCTGGTCACCGGCCCGCAGGCCCTGGAGGGGCTTCGGCATCTCGACGCCGTCGTGCTCGACAAGACCGGCACCCTCACCACCGGACACATGACCGTCGCCCGGGTCACGGCCGTACCCGACGGGCTCGGGAGGGCGGCGGTACTGCGGCTGGCGGGGGCGGTGGAACAGGGCTCGGAGCATCCGCTGGGACGTGCCGTCCGCGCCTGCGCGCGGAAGGAACAGGGCGAGCAGAGGCTGCCGGACGTGAGCGAGTTCAACGCGCTGCCCGGGCGCGGAGTGCGGGGGCGCGTCGAGGGACGGCTGGTCGAAGTCCTAGCCCCCGACGACGACTTGCCCCGCGGGCTGGCGGATGCCCTGGCCGGGGCCGAGACCGCCGCTCGTACGCCCGTGGTGGTCCGCGTGGACGGCAGGGCCGAGGCCCTGATCGAGGTCGGGGACGTCCTGCGGCCCGGCAGCTACCGGGCCGTGGACCGGCTGCGGCGCCTCGGAGTACGGCCCGTCCTGGCCACCGGCGACCGTGAGGCGCCCGCCCGGGCCGTCGCAGAGGCACTCGGCATCGAGGAGGCGCACGCCCGCCGCACCCCCGAGGACAAGGCCGCCCTCGTAAGGGACTTGAAGGAGCAGGGGTACCGGGTCGCGGTCGTCGGTGACGGTGTGAACGACGCGGCCGCGCTGGCGGGTGCCGATCTGGGCATCGCCATGGGCGGCGGCACGGACGTGGCGGTCGGCGCCGCCGACGTCACGCTCGTGCGCGGCGACATCGAGGCCCTGGCGGACGCGGTCCGGCTCGCCCGGCGCACGCTGGCGACGATCCGCGCCAACCTGGTGTGGGCCTTCGGCTACAACGTCGTCACCGTGCCGCTCGCCATGGCGGGCCTGCTCAATCCGATGCTCGCCGCCGCGGCGATGTCGGCCAGCTCGGTGCTGGTCGTCGCCAACAGCCTGCGGCTGCGCGCCTGGCAGCCCCCGCGCTCAACCTCCCTCGCCGCCCGGAGTACCCGATGACCGGACAGCGCCCCTGGCGCCCGACCCGCCGCCGGCTCGCCGACACCCTGCTCGCCGCGGTCCCACCCGTCGCCGCGTGCGGGCTCGCCCTCGGCGGGCTGAGTCTCTGGACCGCCTACGGCAACGCCGGCACCCCGGCCTCGATCACGGTCACCGACGGCAAGATGTTCGCGCCCACCGGTACCACCCCGGACACGGCGGCCTTCTTCCGCATCACCAACAGCGGAGGCGCGCCGGACCGGCTGCTGAAGGTGACGACCGCCGGGGCCGCAGGCCGCGGGCCCATCCTGAGCCGCCACGTCATGACCAGCTCCAACACGGCTTCCGACCGGACCGTGTCCTCGGTCGGAATCCCGGCCGGGAGGAGCCTCGTGATGTCACCGGCGGGCTTCGACGTGATCGTGCCGGTGAAGAAGGGCGGCCGGCAGACCGGTGACCTCGTCGCCTTCACGCTGCACTTCGAACGCAGCGGGCCTGTGAAGACCCTCGCGGTGGTGGTCCGTCCGGGACAGGACAGGGGCTGAGCAGCCGTCATGACCGCCGGGTGGTGTGCGCGCACGGTGCGGGCAGTGGTGTTCGCGGCCGTCTGCGTGCTGCTCGCCGCCCTGGGGCATGTGCTGATGTCGGGCGCCACCGTGCAGTGGTGGACACTGGCCGCCGGGTTCGCCGTCACGAGCGGCGTCGGCTGGGCGCTGGCGGGCCGTGAACGGGGCTTCCCGCTGGTCGTGTTCGTGGTCGTCGTCGCCCAAGGTGCGCTGCACTCGGCTTTCTCGTGGGGCCAGTCGGCGGCGGGCTCCCACACGGGTGCCGGGGCACCGCCACACATGGGCTCGATGCACATGGGCTCAATGCACATGGGCTCGACGGACATGGGCCACGCGGCGCACGCCGAGCACCTGGGCCATATGGCCCACATGGCCCACATGGCCAACATGGCCCACGGCACGGGCGACACGTCGTCGCTCGGCATGCTCGCCGCCCATCTGCTGGCCGCTCTGCTGACCGGTGTGTGGCTGGCGTTCGGCGAGCAGGCCGCGTTCCGTCTTCTGCGGGCCGTCGCGGGCCGGCTGGCCGCCCCGCTGCGGCTGCCGCTGTCGCCGCCCGTCCCGCCCCGCAGGCCCCGACTGCGGCCGACGCGCGAGCGCGCGGAGCGGCTCCCGCGTCCCACCTTCGCGTACACGATCACCTCTCGGGGGCCTCCGGCCGGGACCGCTGTCCTCTGAGACAGCCGGATCCATCCCACTACCGTCCCGGGGCCCTTCGGCCGTGGCACGTTCACCCGTGCCGCCTTGCCGAACCGGTCCCGGATCACCCTGAGAAGGACATCAGGTGATCACTCCTGTCCGCGACGACCGTGCCACGGCCTGGGCTCTCGCCGCCCGGACCGGCGACCCCGACGCCGTCGACCGCTTCGTACGCGCACTGCATCCGGACGTCGTCCGCTACGTCACCTACCTCTCCGCCGACCGCCAGCTGGCCGACGACCTGACGCAGGACACGTTCCTGCGGGCGCTCGGCAGCCTGCACCGGTTCGAGGGGCGCTCGTCGGCGCGCACCTGGCTGCTGTCCATCGCGCGCCGCACGTTCGTCGACAGCCTGCGGTACGCCGCCACGCGGCCGAAGTCGGCCGATGTCGACGACTGGACGGCATGGGCCGAACGCGCCCAGCCGACCGGTCTGCCCGGCTTCGACGATGGCGTGGCCCTGCTCGACCTGCTGGACGCGCTGCCGACCGAGCGCCGTGAGGCGTTCGTCCTCACCCAACTCGCAGGGCTGCCCTACGAAGACGCCGCGCAAGCCGGCGGCTGCCCCGTCGGCACGATCCGCTCGCGGGTGGCACGGGCCCGGGCGACCCTCGTCGCGCTCCTGGACGAGGGAACGTGATCCGAAGAAGCGTGGAACGCAAGCCCGCCCCCGACCGACTACCAGCCCGACAGAACAGCTCGAGGGCGCGGAGAACCCCGTGACACCAGAGATAGAGAATGCCTTCGCCGCCGTCAGAGCCGAGTTCGGCGCGGAATCGATCACCCGGGTCGAGCAGATGCTGGAGCCGGGCGGGGGCGAACGGCATCCGCTGCAGAAGGCAGCGAAGTGGATCATGCCGGGCCTCTCGCCCACGCCCTGGCACGATCCGTACGCCTACGCCGAACTAGCGCCCGTGGTAAGGGAGTTGGAGGCCCGTCACCGGACCATCAAGAAGGAGCTGCTCAGCGCCTGGGAGACCCGCCGGGAGGCGTTCGCCGACTACGAGCACTATCTGACACGCCAGGAGAGCTGGCAGGCCCTGTACCTCTACCGCGAGGGCGGACTGGTCGAAGAATCGGCCGGCACAGTTCCGACCGCATATCAGGTACTGAAGGACGTCGCTGTCGACACGGGCAGGATCTGCCCTCTCCTGGAATGCCATTTCTCCACCCTGTTGCCAGGCGCCGCCATCGAACCCCACTGCGATCTATGGAACTTCAGCATCAATCTGCATTTCGCCGTGGACATCCCCGAAGGGTGCGGCATCACGGTCGCGGGGGAGACCCGCTCCTGGGAGGAGGGGAAATGCCTGCTCTTCGACTACTCCTTCGAGCACGCGGCACGTAACGACGGCACCAGGCCCCGGACCTGTCTGCTCATCGACCTCTGGCACCCGGAGACGACCGTTCCGGAGCGTCGGGCGCTGGTCGCCCTCGTCACCGAGATCCGCAGGCTCATGGGGGAGAGCGGGGGTGACCGATGACGGCCGCGACAGAACCGGGAAGGACCGCGCCGCGAAAGCCGCTCGGGCTTCCTCTGCTCGTGCTGGCGTCGGGGCAGCTCGTCATCTCGCTCGACTACAACATCGTGTACGTCGCGCTGCCCCGCATCGGCACCGGGCTGGGCTTCTCCGGCCACGACCTGCAGTGGGTGGTGAGCGCCTACGTCGTGTCCACCGGGGGCTTCCTGCTGCTGGGCGGCCGGGCCGCGGATCTGCTCGGCCGACGCCGGATGTTCGTCCTGGCGGCTCTGCTGTACGCGGGGTCCTCCCTCGTGGGCGGAGTCTCGGAGTCACCCGGCGTCCTGATCGCCGTCAGGGCGGTCCAGGGGATCGGCGGCTCGCTGCTGTTCCCGGCGACGCTGTCCCTGATCAACACCCTGTACGACGAAGGACCGGACCGGAACCGCGCCCTGGCGGTGTGGAGTGCCGCCGGCGCCGGCGGGCTCTGCTTCGGCTCTCTCCTCGGCGGCTTCCTGGTGGAGGCGTTCGGCTGGCCGGCCGTGTTCCTCGTCAATGTGCCCGTGGCCGGAGTCCTCGCGGTCGCCGCGTGGTCGCTCTTCCCCGGGGACGGCCCGCTCGACCGCTCGCGGCACTTCGACGCGGCGGGCGCGCTGACCGCGACGGGCGGGGTCACACTCCTGGTGTTCCTGCTGGTGCGGGCCCCCGTGGACGGCTGGGGCACTCCCACGGCCCTCACCAGCGCGGCCCTCTCGGCCGGGCTGCTGACGCTGTTCGCCGTCATCGAGACAAGGTCCCGTGACCCGCTCGTGCCGGCGAGGCTGTTCGCCCACCCCGGCCTGCTCACGGCCATGGGGGTGACCGCCCTGTTCAGCGCCACGTTCAGCTCGGTGCCGTACTTCCTGACCCTGTACTTCCAGACCGTCCACGGCTACAGCGCGATCGCGACGGGGCTCGCGTTCCTCGTGCCCGCCGTGGTGGTGGCCCTGGGTACGCAGGCGGGCGAACGGGCCGTGTCCGCCTTCGGGACGCGCCGCATGCTGGTGGGCGGCCTGGCGCTGGGTGCCGCCGGGGCCGCGGCACTCGGCCTGGCGCTCGCCTCGGACGGCTCGTATGCCGCGCTGCTGCCGGGGATCGTGCTGCTGGGCCTCGGTCAGGGGGCCGCGTGGACGGGGATGTGGATCACCGCGTCCGCCGGAGTGGCCCCCGAAGACCAGGGCATCGCCTCGGGGCTGGCGTCGACCACCCTCCAGGTGGGCGGCGCGGTCGGCCTCGCCTTACTGGTCGCCGTCGCCGGGGGAGTCGGGCAGAACGGATCCGGCCCCGGGCTCCTCGACGGCATCCGCACCGCTGTCTTCGTGATCGCGGGCGGTATCGGCTGCGGTGCGCTCGCGCTGCTGCTTCTCCGCAGGCCCACCGGCACCACCGCAGCCGTCTGAAACCACGGAAGGACACCCCCGTCATGGAGATCAAGGAACAGCCCGTCGACGCGATGGGCGCGACGGTCGAGGGCTTCGACCACACCATCGCCTCGGACGCCGACATCGCCGCGCTCAAGAACGCCGTCTACACGCAGAAGATCGCGATCCTGAAGGGCCAGGCCCTCACCCCCGAGGAGTTCCTGGAACTCGGCAAGCGACTCGGCCGCCCCGAGACGTACTACGAGCCGATGTACCGGCATCCGGAGGTCCCGGAGATATTCGTTTCCTCCAACGTGCCGGAGAACGGAAAACAGATCGGCGTGCCGAAAACGGGCAAGTTCTGGCACGCCGACTATCAGTTCATGCCGGCCCCCTTCGGAATCACCCTCATCCACCCCCAGGTCATTCCGCGGCAGAACCGCGGCACGTACTTCATCGACATGGGCCGGGCGTACGAGAAACTACCCGATGACCTCAAGAAGGAGATCACCGGAACATATTGCAGACACTCCGTGCGCAAGTACTTCAAGATCCGGCCCCATGACGTCTACCGGCCTCTCTCCGAGATCATCGACGAGGTCGAACGGAAGACCCCGGCCGTCCGGCAGCCGACCACCTTCATCCACCCCATGACCGGCGAGACGGTCCTCTACATCAGTGAGGGCTTCACGGTCGCCATCGAGGACGAGAACGGCCGTCCGCTCGACGAGGAGCTGCTGAAGCGGCTGTTCGACGCCACCGGTCAGCTCGACGAGGCCTTCGAGCACGAGAACATCCACCTTCAGGGCTTCGAGAAGGGCGACCTGCTGGTCTGGGACAACCGCAGCCTCGTCCACCGCGCCCGGCACACGACCACACCCGAGCCGACCGTCTCCCACCGCGTCACGGTGCACGACGAGCGCGGGCTCCACGACGGGACGGGGGCGGCATGACGGACAAGGCTCTGCTGGCCCAGGTGCTGACGCCGTACAAGGAGCATTGCAAGTACCTGCGTTCGGCTGTCGTGACGGAAACGGACGGCCGGGCTTTTGCCCATTGCGAGTTCGAGATACCCGAGTCGTGCTACATCGACGACACCGGACACCTGAATTCCGTCGAGGTGAACATCTGCTACAACCAGATGATGTATTACCTCGTCGCCAAGTCCGTGAAAGACGGGATCGGTACGGGGTTCGAATCCTGGACGCTGGACGATTTCTGGAAGCATCAGCTGCCGGACATTCTCATCGCCCGTTTCTCGACGCGTTTCCGGCGCCCGGTCGATCCCCGTGCCTTCTCCGGGGAGATGGAGTTCCGGTCCGTCACCCGGCGCACCCGGGCCGACGACACCCCGTTCCTGCACGCCGAGACCGCCTTCCGCTACCGGGACGCCGCAGCGGGCCGCTGCGACGGCGAGGCGACCCTCGCGTTCGTCAACGTCCCCTGAAAGCCGAAGGATTCGCCCATGATGACGCTCGTCCATACCACCCGGCACCACGCCGAGCGCCAACCGGACCACCCGGCGGTGCTCTGCGAGGGCCGCAGCCTGACCTACGCCGGCCTCCACCGCGAGAGCAACCGCGTCGCCCATGCCCTGCGCGCCGCCGGGCTCACCCCCGGTGACCGGGTCGCCTACCTCGGCAAGGAGTCCGAGCACTACTACGAGATCCTCTTCGGCTGCGCCAAGAGCGGCACCGTCCTCGTCCCGGTCAACTGGCGGCTCACCGCACCCGAGGTCAGCCACATCCTCCGGGACTCCGGCACCCGGCTGCTGTTCGTGGAGGAGGAGTTCGCGGCGGCCGTCGGGACGGAGCCCGAAACCGTCGTACACCTGGGCTCCTTGGAAGAATGGCGCGCACCGCACCCGCACCATGACACGGAGTTCGAGGCCACCCCCGACACCCCCGTCGCCCAGCTCTACACCAGCGGCACCACCGGACTGCCCAAGGGCGTCGTCCTCGCCCACCGCAGCTTCTTCGCGATCCGAGACGCCCTGGCGAGCGAGGGGCTTGACTGGATCGACTGGCGGCCCGGCGACATCGCCCTGATCGGCATCCCCGGATTCCACATCGGCGGACTGTGGTGGGCCACACAGAACTTCAACGCGGGCACCACGGTCGTCGCGATGCGTGCCTTCGCCGCCCGCCAAGCCGTCGACCTGATCCGCGACCTCCGCATCACCACCGCCTGCGTCGTGCCCGCCATGCTCCGCATGATGCTGACGGAACCCGGCGTCGGCGCCGAGGACTTCACCACCCTGCGCAAGACGGTCTACGGCGGCTCCCCGATCTCCGAGGCCCTGCTGGAGGAGAGCCTCGCCGTCCTCGACTGCGAGTTCGCCCAGATCTACGGCCTGACCGAGACCGGCAACACCGCCGTCTGCCTGCCCCCGGCCGCCCACGTCCCCGGCAGCCCCCTCATGCAGGCCGCGGGCCGCCCCTACCCGGGAGTCCGCACCAAGGTGATCGACGGGGAGGGCCGCGAACTGCCGCCGGGCGCCCTCGGGGAGGTCTGCCTGGCCACGCCCGCGCACATGGTCGAGTACTGGGGACTGCCCGACAAGACCGCCGAGACCCTCGTCGACGGCTGGATCCACACCGGGGACGCCGGATACGTCGACGAGGACGGCTGCCTCTTCATCCGCGACCGGATCAAGGACGCCGTCCTCGTCGCCGGAGAGAACGTCTACCCCGCCGAGATCGAGAACGTCCTGGAAAGCCACCCCTCAGTCGCCGAGGCGGTCGTCGTCGGCGCTCCCGACGAACGCTGGGGCGAGTATGTGCACGCCTTCGTCGTCCCCACGACCGGGCAACAGCCCAGGCCCCGGGACCTGCACGCCCTCCTCGTCCCGCGGCTGGCGAGCTTCAAGCTGCCCGCCCGCTACGAGTTCATCGACAGCGTCCCGCGCAACCCCAGCGGCAAGATCCTGCGCCGGGAACTGCGCGACCGCTTCTGGGGCGACTCCGTACGCAAGGTCAACTGACCGGCCACCACGGCCCATCGAGAGAGAACGACATGCCCGCTCCCCTCACGCTGGAGGGCTTCCGCGCCGACCTTGCGGAGTTCCTGCACCAGCGGCCCGACGAAGTCGACCTCGACGAGAACCCCTTCCACGCGGGACTGGACTCCCTGCGCGTCGTCACCCTCCTCGAACGGTGGCGGGAGACCGGCGTGGACGTGACCTTCGTCGACCTCGCCGAGTGCACCTCCTTCGCCCAGTGGTGGCAGCTGCTCTCCGTACCCCGGGGAGGAACCACGTGACAGCGGTGCACCACCCGTTGCTGCCCGCCCAGGAAGGCATCTGGACGGGCCAGCAGCTCGACGCGGACAGTCCCGCCTACAACACCGCCGAGTACGCGCACATCCACGGACCAATGGACACGTCCGCCTTCGACGCGGCGCTGCACCACGTGGTCGCGGAGACGGAGGCCCTGAACGTCGCCTTCGTCGCCGACGACCAGGGCCGCCCCTGGCAGATCGACGCCCCGGCCACCGGCTGGCGCCCGCACATGGCGGACCTCACCACCGAACCCGACCCGCACGCGGCGGCGCTGGCCTGGATGGACCAGGACATGGCCCGTCCCGTCGACCTGACGCGCGGCCCCCTCTTCGGCCACGCCCTGCTCCGCATCGACCAGGAGGAGTACCTCTGGTACCACCGCGTCCACCACATCGCCCTCGACGGCTTCGGCCTGTCACTGGTCGCCCGCCGGGTCGCACAGGTCTACACGGCCCTGGCGGCGGGCGAGCCGGTCGAGGACAGCGGCTTCGGCACCCTGGCCTCGGTACGGGACGAGGAGCGGACGTACCGCGAGTCACCCCGATTCGCCCAGGACCGCGCCTACTGGACGGACCGCTACGCGGACAAGCCGCCCGTGGCCACACCCGCCGGCCGCACGGCCCTGCCCGCGCGCACCTTCCACCGCCGGGTGACCGACCTCGACGCCGGGTCCCTGCGTGCCGTCGCCCGCGACCTCGAGGTCACCTGGTCCGAAATCCTGCTGGCCGTCACCGCGGCCCACCTGCACCACACGACCGGAGCCCCGGAGATCGTCCTCAGCCTGCCGGCGATGGGACGGCTCGGCTCCGTCTCGCTGCGCGTCCCCTGCATGGTGCGCAACATCCTGCCCCTGCGCGTCACCGTCACCCCCTCGGACAGCCTGCGCGACCTCGCAGCCCGGGTCTCCGCCGGACTCCGCTCCGGACTGCCCCACCAGCGCTACCGCTACGAACACCTGCGACGCGACCTCGGACTCGTCGGCGGACAGCGCCGGCTGTCCGGGCCGGGCGTCAACATCATGCCCTTCGCATACGACCTGCGGTTCGCCGGACACCGCAGCACGGTCCACAACGTCTCCGCCGGCCCCGTCGACGACCTGTCCGTCAACGTCTACGACCGCTCCGAGGGCGGATGCCTGCGCATCGCCGTGGACGCCAACCCCGGCCTCTACGACGAGGCGGACGTCACCACGTTCCAGGAGGGGCTGCTCTCCCTGCTCGAAGAAGCCGTCGCCGCCCCCGACCGGCCGCTCGCGGAGCCGCGTGCGCGCGAAGCGGTCCAGGTCCTGGACGGAGGACCGCTGCCCGGCCCGGCGCGTCCGGTCCTCGCCTTGATCGCCGACCACGCGGCCCGGAGCGGTGGTTCCGTCGCCGTGGAGCATGACGGGCGCGGCATCACCTACGCGCAACTCCTCGACTCGGCACACGCGCTCGCCGGCCGCCTGTCCGCTCGCGGGGTCGGCCGCGGTGACCTGGTGGCCGTCGCCCTGCCGCGCGGCATCGAGGCCGTCACCGCCGTCCTGGGTGTCCTGCTGTCCGGAGCGGCCTACTGCCCGCTCGATCCGACGGCACCCCCGGAGCGACGGGCCGAGCTGCTGGACGATGCCCGTCCCGCGCTCGTGGTGACATCCGGCGCCCACGCCGGCGATTTCACGGACCGGACGGTTCTGCGACTCGACCAGCCGGAACCCGAGTCCCCGGCCGCCTCGCCGACGACACCGACACCGACGCTGGACGGCCTCGCCTACGTCATCCACACCTCGGGCTCCACCGGCCGCCCCAAGGGCGTGGAGATCGGCCACCGTGCCCTGGCACACTTCGTGTCCGGCGCCACCCACCGCTACGGCCTCCACCGCGGAGACCGTGTCCTGCAGTTCGCCCCGCTCCACTTCGACACCAGCGTCGAGGAGCTCTTCCTCACCCTCTGCGCGGGCGCCACCCTCGTGGTCCGCACCGGCGACATGACCGAGTCGGTCCCCGGGTTCCTGGACGCCTGCGCCCGGCTGCGGATCAGCTTCCTCGACCTGCCGACGGCGTACTGGCACGAACTGGCCTACGCCGTCTCGACCGGCGCCGCGACCCTGCCGGCCGAGGTACGCACCGTCGTCATCGGCGGGGAGCCGGCCCTGCCCGCACGGGTCGACGGCTGGCGCGAGGCCGTGGGGACGTCGATCCGGCTGCTGAACAGCTACGGCCCGACGGAGGCCACGGTGGTCGCCACCGTCGCCGACCTGCACGACCCCTCGCTCGTCCCGGGGGACGTTCCCATCGGGCTGCCGCTGCCCGGCACTCGGGCCGCGGTCGTCGACGGCGAACTGCACCTCCTGGGCGACAACCTGGCCCTCGGCTACCGAGGAGAACCGGCCCCGGACGCCTCCCATTTCGCCCCGCTCGACCGACTCCCCGGGGCACCCCGCGCCTACCGCACCGGTGACCTGGTGCGGATCGGCGACGACGGGCAGCTGCGCCATCTGGGCCGCGCGGACGCCGAGTTCAAGATCAGCGGACACCGGGTGCACCCGGCCGAGGTCGAGCGTGTCCTGGTGACCCATCCGGGAGTCCGCGACGCCGTTGTCGTCGGGCAGGTGCTGGGCGACGGAACTCGGCGGCTGAGCGCGTACGTCGTCCCGGACGGGCCCGCACCGGCCGTGGCCTTGATCCGGGACCGGCTCCGGGCGGTGCTGCCCGCCGCGATGATCCCGTCGGCCGTCGAGTTCCTGGACCGCCTGCCCCGGACGAGTTCGGGGAAGATCGACAGGAAGGCGCTTGCCACGCCCGGCGAGCAGCCGGCGGTAAAGGTGGCGGTGGCGGTGGCCCACAGCTCGCTGGAGCGCACCATCGCCGCCGTCTGGCAGCACATGCTCGGCGTGGCCGCCGTGTCCGCGCAGGACGACGTCTTCGACCTCGGCGCCCAGTCGCTCCAAGCCATCCAGGTCGCCAACCGGCTCGGCGTCGCACTGCGCCGGGAGGTGAAGGTGGCCTGGCTGTTCCAGCATCCGACCCCGGCCGGGCTGGCCCGGTACCTGGAGGGGCAGGAGGGGCGGTCAACCGCCGCAGGTCTTCCGTCGGCCTTGCTCACCGACACCGTCCTCGATCCGGACATCCGGCCCGGCGACGGCCCTCGGACGGACGGCACACCGGACAGGGTCCTGCTCACCGGCGCCACCGGCTTCGTCGGCGTACATCTGCTGGCCGAACTCCTCACCGGCACCGACGCGGAGGTCGTCTGCACGGTCCGCGCCCCGAGCGCCGCCGAGGCCACCGCCCGCCTTCACCAGGCCCTGGAGACCCACCGAATCCACCTCCCCGACACAGCGAAGAAGCGCATCACGGCGGTGTGCGCGGACCTGGCCCGCCCCCGACTCGGCGTGGACGAAGAGACGTTCAGCGAACTCGCCCGCACCTGCGGGGCGATCCTCCACAACGCGGCGACCGTCAGCATCATGCGCGAGTACGCCACCCTCCGCGCCGCCAACACTCAGTCCACGAAGGACCTGTTGCGCATGGCGGCCGTACGGTCGGCCCCCCTGCACTTCATCTCCACCCTCTCCGTCGCCCCGCCCCTCGCCCTCAGCCCCGAAGTACCGGAGGAGTTCCTGCCGCCCCACCCGGGACTGCGCTACGGCTACCAGCAGTCCAAGTGGGCGGCCGAGCGCTTGCTCGAACAGGCCGCCGAGCGGGGTCTGCCGGTCACCGTGCACCGGCTGGGCCGCGTCGTCGGCCCGTCCGCCACCGGCTACGTGAACGAGCGGGACTTTCTGTGGAGCGTGTTGCGCGCGGGGGTTCCGGCGGGCATGGTGCCCGACCTGTTCGAGGAGGAGGTCTGGACACCGGTCGACCACGTCGCGAAGGCCCTGATCCACCTCTGCCTCGGTCAACCCCATTCGGTGGCAAGGGTGTTCAACCATGCCCACAGCGCCCCCGTGCGGATGAGCGATGTCTACGACTGGCTGGAGGAATACGGCTACTCCCTGCGGCGCATGCCGCTGGACCAGTGGCGGGCCGAGCTCCCCCGTACGTCCGGCGCGGCGGCGACGACGCTCGCCTTCTTCGACTCCTGGGACACCGAGCCCGACCTGCGCCTGGGGCGTGTCCGCGCGGACAACGTCGTGAACGGTTTGCACGGCAGCGGCATCACCTGCGCGTCCGTCGACCGGGACCTCGTCTTCCGCTACCTCGACCACTGCGTCGACACCGGAGCGCTGCCCACGCCTGTCCGTAAGCAAGGCCAACTCCGTTTCTCAACAAAGTAGTTGACCTCGTCGGGAACTCCGAGGCTCAGCCCCCCGACTACTGCACCGGAACCCACCACAGCTCACGAACAGCCCGCAACAAGGAGCAAGCATGTCGACGAAACGGCCGGTCGCCGTCGCCCTGGCCGGTGCCCTCTGCCTCATCACCACGGCATGCGCCGACGCCTCGACGGACAAGGACGGCGCCACAGACGGCGATGCGGCCGCCGTGCGGTCCGGCTACCCCGTGACCCTCGACAGCTGCGGGGTGTCTCAGAAGTTCACCAAGGCGCCCGGCCGCGTCGTCGTCATGAACGGAGCCTCGGTCGCCGAGGTCTCCACCCTGCTCGCCCTGGGCCTCGGCGACAAGATCGTCGCCAATCAGCAGAGCTACGGCATGTCCGAGGTCCCCGGCCGCGCCAAGGCGATCAAGGCACTGCCCAACGGCGACGTCAAGCTCAACGACGCCTACGACATTCCGCGTGAGGCGATGATCGGTCTGCGCCCCGACCTGGTGCTCTCCACGACCTCCTACGGCTTCGACGAGAAGAACGGCTTCGCCACCCGCGAGCAGCTGGGGCAGGTCGGAGCCAACACCTATGTCTCCCCGCAGGGCTGCGACCAGGACACCTCCAAGATGACCATCGCCGACAGCTACACGCTGCTGCGCGACATGGGCAAGATCTTCGGCAAGAGCGACCGGGCCGAGAAGCTGATCGCCGCCTCGGAGAAGAGCATCGCCGCCGTCTCCGCCAAGGTGAAGGGGGAAAAGAAGCCCAGGGTCATGGTCCTGTTCTCCAACATGGCGATGGGCGGCAACGACTTCAGCTCGGTCGTCGCCAAGGGCATCTACAACGACATCCTCGCCCGAGCCGGCGGCTCCAACGCCTTCGAGGACGCCTCCAAGACCTCCTTCGCCGATCTGAGCAAGGAGAAGGTGGCCGCCACCGACGTCGACGCCCTCGTCGTCATCGGCTACAACGACCCGGACCCGGCGGCCTACGCCGAGAAACTGCTGAAGGAGTTCCCCCAGTGGCCGGCCGCGAAGAACAAGAAGTACGTGGCGCTGTCGGACTCGATGTACCTCGGCCCGAGCAACGACCTGGCCGTGGAGAAGATCGCCGGGATGCTGCACCCCGACAAGGTCTGAACGGCCTGCGGCTGTCCCTCGCCGTGGGCGTCCTGCTGGTCGTCCTCGTCGCCGTCATGGTGGTGGCGGTGAGCATCGGGGCGGTCAACATCCCGGTGGCCGACGTGTGGCGGATCCTCCTGCACCACGTCACCGGGCAGGGAGCCACCGCCGACCCGGCGACGGACCAGATCGTCTGGAGCTTCCGGGCCCCCCGCGTCGCCCTGGCCGCCCTGGTCGGCGCGGGCCTCGCCATCGCCGGGGCGGTCCTCCAGACCCTGGTCGCCAACCCGCTCGCCGACCCGATCGTCCTGGGCTTCTCCTACGGCGCCTCGCTCGGGGCCGTACTGGTCATCACCCTCGGCGGCGTCGCACTCGGCGGGCTGGCCGGCCTCGGGGTGTCGGGTGCCGCGTTCGTCGGAGCCCTGGCGGCCGGGGCCCTGGTCTTCGCGCTCGGACAACGGCGGGGACGCCTGGCCCCCACCCGCCTGGTCCTGGCCGGAGTCGCGGTCGGCTACGTCCTGCTGTCGATGACCAGCTTCGTCCAACTGCTGGCCACACCCACCGAGTTGCGGACGGTGATGTTCTGGATGCTGGGCAGCGTCGCGGGCGCCCAGTGGGACCAACTGCCCACCGTCACGGTCGTGGTCCTGTCGAGCACCGTCGTACTGACCCTGTTCGGACGGCGGCTCAACGCCCTGCTGGCCGGCGACGAGTCCGCCACCGCGCTCGGTGTGGACGTCAACCGGCTGCGCGCCGTCCTGCTGGTCATCAGCGCGCTGCTCACCGGAACCGTCATCGCCGTCGCCGGCGGCATCGGCTTCGTCGGCCTGATGATCCCCCACCTGGTCCGCCTCACCGTGGGCGCCGACCACCGCAGGCTGCTGCCCCTGACCGCACTCCTCGGAGCCGTCTACCTGGTGGTCGTGGACCTGCTCTCCCGGACCGTCAACCGCCCCAACGAACTGCCGCTGGGCATCCTCACCGCCCTGCTCGGAGCCCCGTTCTTCCTCTGGCTGCTGCGCCGCGACAAGGGCTTGGACACCGTATGAAACTGACCGTGGACAACCTCCACATCACCCTGGACCGCAAACCGATCCTCCGTGAGGTGAACCTGGAGGCAGCCAAGGGCGACATCGTCGGGCTCGTGGGGCCCAACGGCAGCGGCAAGTCCACCCTGCTCCGCACGGTCTACCGCTCACTGCGCCCGGCCGACGGCGTGGTCAGGGTGGGGGACGACGACGTCTGGGGGCTGTCCGCGCGCACCGCCGCCCGCCGCACGGCAGCCGTGCTCCAGGACGCCGGCACCACCACCGGCCTGACCGTGACCGAGATCGTCGCCCTGGGCCGCACACCCCACCACGGCCTCATGGGCCGGGACGGCACCGAGGACCGCCGGGCCGTGGCGGAGGCGGTCGACCGCTGCGGCGTCGCCCCCTTCGCGGACCGCGACTACGCCACCCTCTCCGGCGGCGAACGCCAACGCGTCCTCCTGGCCCGCGCTCTCGCCCAGCGCCCGCAGCTCCTGGTCCTGGACGAACTCACCAACCACCTCGACATCCGCGCCCGTTTCGAACTCCTTGACCTGATCCGCAGCACCGGGATCACCACCCTGGCGGTTCTGCACGACCTCGACCTCGCCGCCCGGCTCTGCGACCACCTCGTCGTCCTCCACGAGGGCGAGGTGGTGGCGGCCGGACCCGTACTGGAGATCCTGACCCCGGACGTCCTGCGCGGCGTCTTCGGCGTACTGGGCAGGACGGAGCGACACGAAGACGGCGTCGTCCGCATCACGTACGCGGCCCAGCCGCTTGCCGTCGGCCCGCCCGGAACGGCGTGCTCCCAGGCCCCGGCACCTGGCGTCAGGGATCCGTCAGCATCGGCCCGATCGCCATCGCCATCGCCATCGCCGTCGCCGTCAGCGTCCCGTCATGAAGGGTCGGAGCACCCCGCGAGCCGGGCATAGCGTCACCGGAGATCCCCGGTACACATCCCCGCACCACCATCGAGCCGGGCCGGGCCATCGCCTCCCCGGCGGGCATCGCGCCTTACCACGTCCCGTCCGTCAAGCGCACCGGCGGCCACACCTTCGTGGCCGTCGACGGTGGCATGATCGACAACCCCCGGCCGGCGCAGTACGGGGTGCGGTACGCGCCCCGGCTGATCGGCGGGCGCGGGAGTGTGTCCCCGGGCCTGCCCGGAGGTGACCAGCCCGCTGACCGGCAGCTCGCTCTCATTCAGCGCCCACAGCAGCCGGCAGCGCGAGGGGCCGGCGACCGCCCTGCCCCGCCGCCCGCTCCTCTTCGCAGGACGCTGCTCACGCTTCCGTGCAAAGGTGGTAATCGCGGCACGCGCGACACCCGCGTCCCGCAAGGAGGTGAGCCATGACGGCCCACGACACGCCTCGGCAAGAGATCCCCGTCGTCGACTGTGCCCTGTACGAGTACGGGCGCCGCAGGCCCGGACGCCTGCCCTTGGACGAGGCCATGGACGTCACCCGCACCACCCCCGGCGGATTCGTCTGGATCGGCCTGCACGCCCCGACCGCCGACCAGCTCCAGATCGTCGCCCGGGCCTTCGGCCTGCACCCGCTCGCCGTCGAGGACGCCCTCAACGCCCACCAGCGACCCAAGCTGGAGCGCTACGACGACACCCTCTTCCTCGTCCTGCGCACCGCGGTCTACCTCGAACACGAGGAGCTGACGCCCACCACCGACATCGTCGGCACCGGCGAGATCATGGCCTTCGTCGGCCGCGACTTCATCGTCGTCGTACGCCACGACCCCGCCCGGCATCTGAGCGGTGTCCGCACCGGCCTGGAAGCCGACCCCGGGCGTCTGGCCCACGGCCCGGTCGCGGTGCTGCACGCGATCGCGGACACGGTCGTCGACCAGTACCTCGACGTCGTCGCCGCCCTGGAGGGGGACGTCGACCAGGTCGAGTTCGACGCCTTCTCCCCGGACGCCAGACACGACGTCGGCCGCGTCTACCAGCTCAAACGCGAGCTCCTCGAACTGCGTCGCACCGTCGCGCCGCTCGCCCAGCCCTTGGCCGATCTCGCCGAGCGCCGCGTCCCGGGCGTCGACCGGGAGCTGGCCGCGTACTTCCGTGACGTCGCCGACCACCTAGCCCAGGCCGCGGAACGGGTCACCGTGCTCACCGAACTCGTCGACAACGCCCTGACCATGGCCCTCGCGCAGACGAGCGTCCAGCAGAACCACGACGTGCGCCGCATCAGCGCGGCCGCCGCCCTGATCGCCATCCCCGTCGCCATAGCGGCCGTCTACGGCATGAACTTCGACCACATGCCCGAGCTGCGACGGCTGTTCGGCTACCCGACGATCCTGATCACCACCGCGGCCCTGGTCACCCTCGTCTACCTGGTCTTCCGCAAGAAGCGCTGGCTCTGAAACGACTCTCTCCGACACGTCCTCGGTGGGACGCGGAGGGAATTCAGCCGACGTCGAAGAGATTCGGCAGCCGGAGGCGGTAGCGAGTGCGGTCGTGCCGCTTGAGTCCCTCCAGCTCCGGGGCCCGGTACAAGGGGGTCACGGTGCACCGCTCTGCGGTCGACCCGATCTGTTCCAGCAGGGCGTTGACGGCCTGCCGGGCCGAGGAGTTGGCGCCCTCCATGGTGGCGAGATCGATGGGCACGGCCACGAAGTCGCCGGCCAGGAAGAGGTTGGGGATCTTCGTGGCCGACCGCGGGCGGTGATGGAAGGTCCCCACCGGATGGATGAGCAGCTGCTCCTCGTTGACCGGGTTCGGGGTGCCCAGTCCGTCCACGGCCGGATCGAGGAACCAGGAGTGCAGCACGGAGTCCTTCAGTACCGTACGGCCGCTGTCGTTGAGCGCGGCCTTCAACTGCGCCCAGACCTCGCGGGCGACTTCGGCACGGGTGCACTGCTTGGCCGTCTTGCCGTACAGGATGCCCGGGCGGTCCCACTCGGAGACGTCCACGGACAGGCAGTCCGCGACCGTGCCGTCGCCGAAGTCGGCGGGGAAGTCGTGGCCCGGCCAGTGCTGGGCCTGGGCGATCGCGGTCAGCGACCACGGGGAGTCGATGAGGTTGAGGTGGCCGTGCAGGATCGGCGTACGTTCGGTCAGATAGAACTGAATGCCCGTCATCCAGTCCGTCTCCAGCCGGTCGCACTCGGCCAGTTGGGGGTCGGCAGAGCGTACGGCGGAGTTCCAGGTACGGCGGGCGTGCTCGACCGGCATCGCCGAAATGTAGTGGTCGGCGGTGACGGTCCGGCGCGCGCCTTCCGGGTCCTCCACGACAGCTCCGGTGATCACACCCGAGCCCAGGGTCAGGTCCCGTACGGTCCAGCCGACGCGGAACTCGACGCCGAGTGACCTCAGATACGTCACCCACGGGTCGATCCAGGCCTCGTTGGTGGGCGCGTTGAGGATCCGGTCCAGCGGTCCGTCCGCGCCCCGCCCGAGGAGGTTGAAGACGAAGGCCTCCATCAGGGTGCCGACCGTACGGGTGCTGGCCTCCTCCGCCTTGGTGGCCACGATGTTGCGGGTGATGCCGACGGCGAGGATCCGCTGGTAGTCGTCGGACATCTGTCCGGCCCGTACGAACTCCCACCACGGCGTCCGCTCCCATACGTCGTCGCGGCGCTCGTCGCAGCTGGTGAGGAAGACCAGGAAGCGGTTGGCGAAGTAGAGGGCCTCGTGGAGGGGGAGATTGAAGGCCGTGTCCAGCACCGCGGTGAGGGAGCGCCGGATCTCGTCGGGGGTGAGTTCGGCCGGGGCGTCGCCATGCCCGGGCAGCGGGAGCCGGATGTCCTCACGGCCGCCCGACCGGGCGAACAGCATCTCCTTGGGGGCGACGAGGTTGTCGTGGACACCGTTGGGGTTGCCGGGGAACGGGATGCGCCGCATCGTGTGGGGCAGGTTGTGATAAATGCCGGGGATGAAGCGGAAGCCGTGCTCTCCCGGCAGGGGTCTGCGGCCGCCCGTGCCGCTGTCCGGTACGTCCATGCTGCGGGCCTTGCCGCCCAGTGCCTTGCGTTCGTAGACCGTGACCCGGAAGCCGCGCTCGGCGAGTTCGTGAGCGGCAGTGAGCCCGGCGACACCCCCGCCCAGCACGGCCACGGTCCGCACTGCCGCACCGCTCTCGGCCGAAGCCCGCTGGGGGGTTGCAAGAGCGACCCCACCGCCGGCGGCCGCGGCCGTGCCCAGGAAGTTTCTTCGCGTGGTGCCGCTCATCGCCACCCCTTACCGTCGGTAACATCGGCGCCCGAGGATATGGGCGGGGTGCCAATCCCGGAAGACGGCCGACGTGACTTTGGCTTGATGCCGCATCACTCGACGGACGGCCTGCTCGATCTGGGCCCGGCCGTACACCATGGATGCCACGGATCGTCAGCGACCGTGCCATGTGTACCCCTGACGAGCTGGATGTTGCTCCCGCAGCAGGTCGCGAACCAGATCTGCGGTGATCTCGATCTCGGTGGCGGTCAGGCGAAGTCACAGTACTGAGGCGGCAGGCGGAACGGCTCTCGCCGTCCGGAACATCTCGCTCTGATGCCTCTGGCAGCTGATCGCGGCCGCTCCAGACGTTCCGGGCATGACAGACCTCCGCGACGCGCCCGAACACCACCAGACGATGAGCGCACCGGCCGCCACGCACGCGACACCAGTCGGCGCTCTTCGACGACGCCGCGCTCTCGCGCACGGGACAGACCGACCCTGCGTTCGCCGCTCTCCAGTAGGCCGAACGGGCGGCGCACCGAGCATATTCGCCACGCACCCCCGATCCCTTCGTACGGATGAAGGACCGGGCATTTCATGTCCGGTCGGCGACCGCACCTCTGACGATGGGTCTGTCTTCGCGCCGCTCACAGTCCTTCAGTCCGCTTCCGGAGCGGGCTGCTGTGCCATGCGCGCGCATGGAAGGAGACGACCTTGTCCGAGCAGGAGCAGGCCGAGCGGACCGTCGGGGAGTTCACGCTCGCCACCCCCGTGAGTGCCGAGCCGTCGGTCCCGCTGCCGTATCCGGTGCCGGAACCCGACGAACAGTGGGAACTGCCCAACGGTTTCGCACATGTCTTCTACGGCGAAGGCAACCGAGGCATCACCCGGCCGGTGATCATGGCCGACGGCTTCAACCTCGGCAAGAGCGACCTGAAATTGCTGTACGCCGGTCTCGACCGCGACTACCCCCTCCTGAGCCAAATGCGCCGCCGGGGCCGCGACGTCATCCTGCTCGGATTCGACGAGCGCTCCGCCTCGGTCCTGGACAACGCCGATGCCGCGATGGCCGCCATCCTGCGAACCTCCGCCGAGCAACTGGGCGACGCGCCGCTGACCGTGGGCGGCTTCAGCATGGGCGGCCTGGTCACCCGCTACGCCCTCGCCAAGATGGAGATGCGGCGGATGGACCACCGCACCCGTCTGTACTTCTCCTACGACAGCCCGCACCGCGGCGCCGTCGTGCCCGTCGGCCTCCAGGCGTTCGCACACTTCATCCCGGTCCAGAACCCCTTCGCCCGGCAGATGAACAGCCCGGCCGCCCGCCAGATGCTCTGGCGGCACTACGACCCGGAGACCGGGGAGATCGGCATCGCCCCCGAGCGCGAACAGTTCCTGGAGGAACTGGCGCGGATCGGCAGCTGGCCGGCCATCCCCCTCAAACTGGCCCTCGCCAACGGCCGTGGCGACGGCACGGGCCTGGCGATCCCGCCCGGCGAGACCGCGCTGAAGGTCGAGCGGATCTACCCGGGCACGACGTTCTACACCCAGGCACAGGGCAAGGACGTCATCGTCGCCGAGCTGAAGCGGAGGTTCCCCCCGGCCGAGAAGACGATCACGACGAACGACTTCCCCGAACTGGACGGCGCCCCCGGCGGCACCCTCCGCTCGTACGGCATCCTCGCCGACACACTGAAGAAGGCCGGCGCAGAGGTCGATCTGCGGCACGAGAGCGTCTGCTTCGTCCCCTCGGTCAGCGCGGTCGCCATCCGCGACATCGACCAGCAGAAGGACCTCTACGCGAACATCGGCGACCTGCCTCCGGAGGAGAGCGAGTTCGACGAGTTCATCTGCTCCTCCGCCACGACGGCGCACACCGCCATCACCCAGGAACTCGGCGAGTGGCTGCTGGACCGGCTGCCTGACTGATCCTTCGCAGCGCACGGGTCGGGCTGTCCGCTCGACGGGCAGCGCCGACCCCCTGGGGAAGACGCTCTGCGCGCCGGCTCTCCCGGGCCGGCTCGCGTGCGGCGGCACGCTTCCTCGTGGTGCCCGGTGGAGAGACGTCGAGCACCGCGACGTCGATCGGTTGCCCGGCCAGTTCAAGAGGGCGGCGCGGGCAGGGGCCGGTCGGAGAGGGCGTGGGCGGTGTGGACGAGGTTGGAGGCCATCGCGCGGGCGGTGGAGGCCGACCAGTCATGGCCGCGGTCGTCGTCGAGGTAGTCGGGCCCGGGGCCGAAGCGCCAGTAGGTCCATGCCTGGCCGGGGATCGTATAGCCGATGTCGCCCGGTGCGCCGCTGATCTCGCTGATGACGTGATGGGCGCCGTCCTCGTTGCCGGTGACCAGGACCCCGGCAACGCGCTTGTAGGCCACGGGCCGATTCCCCTCGCCGGTCTCGCTCAGCATGGCATCCATGCGTTCCAGGACGCTGGGCGACCGAGGAAGGGCGGCCGAGCCAGGTGGGTGGGGCGATGAGCAGGATCTGCGATGCCATCAGCTTGTCGTGTGCAAGCGGCCCGTCGTCTCCCTCACCCATGTCGGTCTCCACGCCTGGATTGAGGTTCAGGTCGACGGCCCGGTCGGCGGACACGCTGAGCCTGCTCCCGGCAACGGGGAACATTTCTGCCGCTGATACGGGCACGCGGTGCGGGAAAGAACGGCGTGGCCCATGAAGCACGGCTCCGTCGTGGACGACTCGGACAAACAGCAGCAGCCCACTCCGGAATCGGCCGAGTCATGGCGCTGCTGTACGCGCGCGAGGGCGCTGACGTGGCCATCGTCCATCTGCCCGAGGAACAGGTCGACGCGGAACAGGTCCGAAGCGAGGTGGAGAGCACGGCGGCGCTGTCTGCTGCTGCCCGGCGACGCCGTCATCGCCACCGCGACCGAGGAGGCCCTCAGGGCAGTACGTCGATGATCGACTACGCGGCGCCCAAGGCCGCGCTGATCACCCTGACCAAGTCCGCCGCCGTACACCCGGCCAGGCGAGGCGTCCGCGCCAACGTGGTCGTGCCGGGCCCGACCTGGACGCCGCTCAACAAGGCGGACCCGCACATGCCGCCGGACGGGCTCGCCCACATCGGCAGCGAGGCTCCCCTGGAACGCGCCGCGCGGCCGGAGCCGTGACGGGCGGCATCGTCGACACGCGGTGATCCCGGCTCAGGGAGACGGCCCCGGGCAGCGGCGCCGCTGCCGGTGTGCACACAACCACGTGCTACTGCTGAGCGACCGGCTTGCCGATGCGTTCGGTCTCGTCCTGCACGAGCAGGGAAAGCAGGGAAGCCACGGGAAGGCCGGCCTCGGCGGGGTGGCGCAGTACCTTGTCGGGTTCGATGCGGTAGGTGTTCGTGCGCCCGTCGCGGGTGTGGGAGAGGTAGCCGCCCTGCTCGAGGTCGGCGATGATCCGCGCGACGGCGCGCTCGGTGAGCCGGCAGTGAGCAGCGATGTCACGGACTCGGACGCTCGGATTGTCGGCGATGGCTGCCAGCACGCGTGCGTGGCTGGTGATGAACGTCCATCCGGTGTGTGATTCGGGCACTCCAACCATGCTCGGCATCTTAGGGGGAGCATTGCGGGAACGCAGATACATGACATACTTTTCAGGTGACGAGTGACATGCTCCCGCAAGGGAGTGCCACGGAAGGAGCCCTACGGTGCCCTCGGACGAGGCCGTCATGCCCCCGCTCATGAGCAACACCGGCGGGAATCCGTTGCCGGAACAGGTCCCCGAGCGTGCCTCGCAAGAGCCCGCGGTGCGGCAGTACGAATGGCACGGGGCCTGGGTCGTCACCGTCCTCGGTGCCTACGACATGCACTCGATCACGCCCTTGGCAGACGCGTTGAAGACCGCGGCCAGGAAGTATCCGAAGGTGATCCTGGACGCTTCCGGCGTCACCTTCGCGGACTCGACGCTTCTCAACCTTCTGATCCTCACCCACCGGGCGGGCACCCTGCGCGTGGTCGCGCCGTCACCGCAGCTTCAGCGGCTCTGTGAGATCACCGGAGTCGACAGCATCCTGGAGGTTCGGGAAACGGTCGACGACGCTGCCGCCTCCTGAGCCGCCGTGCACCGACGGCCAGAGGCACGCCTGCCACTTCCTGCGATCTGCGGCGTCTGCTGCTCCGCACGCGACGACTACCGACGCTCACGGCGGTCCGCCGCAGCGGAGCGGTCGGCGCGGCCGCCGGCCCCCAGTAGGCCGGTGGCGTGCAATGTGTCGTCGGCTTCCAAGGGGATGTAGACGGCGGTGCGGGGATGCAGACGGCGGTGCGCCGCTGCTCGACGGCACGGGCCAGGCGGGCGGCGACAGCCTCGGTGGGGTGAACGCGCCTGAGGGGAGGGGGCATGTGGGCGCGCAGTTCCCGCAGGGCCGGGTGATACCTGTACCGAGCGCCTCACCCAAACGATCCGCGCATTGTCGGACCGAGCGGCTGGCCAAGCCACGGGGCCTCGCCTGTGTAGCGGCCTCCCGAACTGGGGCCACACAGCAACAGCGGCCGACAGCACCAGCGGCCCGTTCCAGCCCCGCTCGCTGGCTCGCTGGGGAGGCGGTGAGCCGGACGATCGAGGATCGCAAGGAGATGCCGAAGCCGCCAACGAGGTGGCCGAGGGCGTGAACGAGGGGAGGCCGGAGATCGTCGAGAACTTGTCCCACGGACACGGCTTCTTCGACTCGCTGCTCATCGGGGCCGCGGCCGGCAGCGAGCGGCGGCGCAACAGCCGCTGAGGGACGCGTGTGCCCGGCGCAGGGAACTCCCCGCATCCGCAGTGAGAAGGGCCTGTGCTGAGGCGGACGTCCGCTGTGCCGTGCGGACTGGCGAGGCGAGCAGGATCGCCCGCTTCCGCTTCCGCGGAAGGTCGCGGCAGGCGGTCGAGGCTCGTCGTGCGCCCGACCGGGTCGGCCCGTTGCGCCGCCGGCTGACCCCTGCCACCCCTCCAGTTATCAGCTAACATAGAATAATTAGCTAGATGAATAGCCGACTCGTGGCGAGGAGTGGCCGTGGACTTCGGGCTTACCGACGAGCAGGATCTGTTGCGCGCGACGGCACGGCAGTTCGTCGCCGATGTGTGCCCGGCCGAAAAGGCCAAGGAGTGGGACGAGGAGGGTGTCGTGCCGCCGGAGCTGTTCCGTGGCATGGCTGATCTGGGGTGGTTCTCTCTTCCGTTCAGCGAGGAGGAGGGCGGTGACGGCGGCGGGCCGATCGAACTCGTCCTGATCGCTGAGGAGTTGGGGCGGGCCAGTTTCGATGTGGCCATGTGCTACATCGGGGTGCTCATCCCCGGGATCACGGTGTTCCGATGGGGTGACGAGGCGCAGCGCGCGTTCATCCGTGAGCAGGTGATGACGGGACGCCACCGGCTCGCCGTCGGCCTCAGTGAGCCCGACAGCGGATCGGACGCCGCGGCGCTGCGCACCACCGCCGAGGATCACGGCGCCCACTTCCTCGTACGCGGCCAGAAGGCCTGGTGCACGGGCGGCGGGCTGCCCGACACGACCATCGCGACCTATGTGCGCACGGGGCCGCGCGAGCCCAAGCACGGCGGCATCAGCCTGCTGCTCGTCGATCCGTCGACGGAGGGGGTCGAGGTGCGCCGGACGCCGACGCTCGCCCGGCACATCCTGGGCACCAACGAGGTCTTCTTCAACGGTGCCCTGGTGGCGAAGGAGAACCTCGTCGGCCCGCGCGACGAGGGCTGGAAGGTGATGCTCTCCAACATCGAGCTGGAGAAGGTGATCATCAGCGGCGGCTATCTGGGCGCGGCACAGGCCACGCTCGACGAGATGCTGGAGTACGCCCGTACCCGGCACGCCTTCGGCCGCCCGATCGGCAACTTCCAGGCGCTTGCCCACGCCATGGCCGACCTGCAGACCGAGATCGACTCGGCTCGGTTGCTCGCCTACCGCGCCGCGTGGCTGCTGGCGCAGGGGAAGCCCTGCACGCGGGAGGGCTCGATGGCGAAGCTGAAGGGGTCGGAGACGTACGTGGCGGCGGCCCGGCTCGGGATGCAGGTCTGCGCGGGGCACGGTTTCTCGACGGAGAGTGTCATGAGCTTCAGGTACCGGGAGTCGATCGTCGCCACGATCTCCGGAGGGACCAGCCAGATCCAGCGCAACGGGATCGCCCGCAGCATGGGCCTCCGATCCTACTGAGACCCGCCGTCCGCGTCCTGTCCCGCCAGCCACTCCTTGTGCCGGGCGAAGTGGCCCTGGTCCCGGGTCACCCAGATCCCGGAGGCCCGGGCCAGGACGGCACGCGTCGGCAGGAGCACCATCTCGCCCGCGATGTACCAGCGCCTGCCCTCGCGCTTCTCCACCCAGGCCCGGACCTGAAGCGGCCGCTGCACCGGCACCGGCTTCACGAAGCTCACGGTCAGTTCCGCGGTCACGCTCAACACTCGGTGCAGCAGCGGGAGATGGCCGAGACAGTCGTCCAGTACGGCAGCGGTCCAGCCGCCGTGCGCGACATCGGGCCCGCCCTCCTGATCACGAGGACAGGTCAGCTCGAACCGCGCCGCGCCGTCCTCGTCGAGCCGCTCGCGCTTCACCCCCAGCCGGCAGGAGCCGGCGGCACGGCACGCCCCGCACAGGGCCACCCCGCCCGGGGTCCGGGGCGGCTCCTGGAAGTCCGCCCCGGCCCAAGGCCCCGTCGGTGTCGTCGCGGACATGGTGTGACTCCTCTGGTCGGGCATCGGGCATCGGGCATCGAAGGGTCAGACATCGGCAAGCAGCGGGCGCAGCTTCCCGGCGATGAGCTGGACCTGGCGGGCCACCATGTCCTCGGGCATCCCGGCCAGCGAGGCCCACAGGAACACCCCTTCCACCGGCAACCCCGCCACATACGCCCGGATGGCGTCGGCCGTCTCCTGCGGGGTGCCGTACAGGAACTGACCGACGCCGGTCGCGCTCAGCCCCGTCTCCCGCCACTTCTCGGGGTCGATGGGGCGGGGGACCGGCTGGCCGGTCCCCTCGACCATGTAACGGCGGTAGCTGTCCCACTGGTACGAGAGATGTGTGCGGACCACCGGCCAGTCGCCCTCCGGGTCCTCGGTGACGAACGTGGTGAACGAGCCCTGCATCCGGGCCGCCGACACGTCGTGCCCGCTCTCGGCGAGGCCTTCCCGGTACGGCGTCAGGAGCGCCGGGTTGAGCGACAACAGCCCGGTACCGAGTCGGCCCGCCCGTCTGGCGCCCTGCGGGCCCTGGTAGCCGAGCCAGATCGGCAGCGGGTCCTGGACCGGTCCGGGGGTGACCAGGGACTCGGCCCACAGGGATCGGATGTCCCGTACCCGCTGGTCAGTGGTGGAGTAACGCTTGGTGAGGTCGGCTCCGTACAGCCGGTACTCGGGCACCCGGTAGCCGGTGCCGAGCCCGAGGTCCAGGCGGCCGTCGCTGATGATGTCGACGATCGCGGCCTGTTCGGCGATCTCCGGGGCCGCGTGCAGCGGCGCCGGAACCACGGCCGTGCCCAAGCGCGCCCGGCGGGTGCGGGCGGCGGCCGCCGCCGCCATGGTGAGCGGCTGGGGGAGGTATCCGTCCTCGAAACCATGGTGTTCGGAGAACCAGACGGAGTCGATGCCCAGCCGGTCCGCCTCCTCGCACATCTCCAGGGCGAAGCCGTACACACGCGACCAACTCCGCTGCCACGGCGGGGGGTTGCGCAGATCGAAGTAGATGCCCACCTTCATGCCGGACCGCCTCCTGTTGTGTTGTCCGCCAGCCGGATCGTCGCGTGTGCGACGGCGACTCCGTCCCCGGGCGGCAGCAGTCGTACGGGGCGCAGTTCCAGCGCCTCGATCTCGGGGTGGTCCTCGACCATCGCCGAGATCCGCAGGACGGTCTCCTCCAGGGCCGCCAGATCCGCCCCCGGCCCGCCCGCCCGGCCGTCCAGCAGCGGCGCCGCCCGCAGCGAGCGGACCATCTCGCGGGCATCGCGGTCGCTGAGCGGGGTGACGCGGTGGGCGACGTCCGCCATGAGGTCGGCGTAGTCCCCGGTGAGGCCGAAGGAGATCACCGGACCGAAGACCGGGTCGGCGTCGACGGAGAGGAACGCGTCCGGGCCGGGGCCCGGTTCGATGGCCCGCACGGTGATTCCGTACGAATCCAGCAGTTCGGCGGCGACTGTCCCGGGGACCGGACCGGGGGCGTGGCCGGCGATCAGCGAGCGGGCACGCTCGGTGTCGACGCCGGCGAGATCCGGGACGACGCCCGCGGGGGTGCTGCGCCAGGCCTGGTAGGCCGCCGCGTGCCCGAGTGAGGCGGCCGCCGCCTCGGGGAACGTGTACGTCGGTACCACCAGGTCACCCCGGTGCAGAAGATCGGCGACGCCGGCACCGCCCAGGAAGCTGGCCACCACCGGCTTCTCGCGCCGGATCGCCGCGGCGTCGAGGATCGCCGACGCCACCTCGTCGGGCTTGTCCGCGAGCGGGGGCATGAACAGGACGACGGCCGCGTCGATGCCGTCGTCGGCCAGGACAGCGTCCAGTGCCTGCCGGTACTGGGCGGCCGTGGCCGTGGGGGTCAGATCGATCGGGTTGGCGACGTCGGCATGGGGGGCGAGTGCCGAACGGAGCCGCTGCCGCGTGTGCTCACCGAGCGCGGGTACGCGCAGCCCGCTCGCCGCGCACGCGCCGACCGTCAGCGCCGCCGGCCCGCCCGCGTTGGTGATCACGGCGACCCGGTCGCCGGGCGGGGGCGGCTGGTGGGCGAGCAGCAGGGCGACGTCGAACAGCTCCTGCAGGCTGCGGGTGCGGATCACGCCGGACTGGGCGAACAGCGAACTCACCGCCGAGTCCGCGTGGCCCGGATGCACGGCGACGATCGGCTTGCGCGGCGCGATCCGGCGGGCGATGCGGGCGAACCGGCGGGGATTGCCGAAGGTCTCGACGTGCAGCAGGATCACCGAGGTCGCGGGGTCCTCTTCCCACCACTGCAACAGGTCGTTGGTGGACACGTCCACCGCGTGACCCACCGACACGAACCCGGAGAAACCGAGCCGTAGCCGCTTGGCGAAGTCGAGCACCGCGAGCCCCAGAGGCCCGGACTGGCTCGACATCGCCACCCGGCCCGGCGTCGGCAGGGCGGGCGAGAAGGTCGCGGCCAGCCGCGCCGCGGCTGTCGTGTTGACGACGCCCATGCAGTTCGGGCCCACCAGGCGCATTCCGGAGGCGCGGGCGAATCGGGCCAGTTCGAGTTCCGTCGCCCGTCCGTCGGCTCCCGTCTCCCCGAAGCCCGTCGAGACGACGACCACCGCCTTGACCCCGGCCTCCGCGCACTCCCGTACGACCTCGGGCACCGCTTCGGCCCGTACGGCGATCAATGCCAGGTCCGGCGCCTCGGGAAGATCGCGCACCCCGGCGTACGCCCGTACCCCGGCGATCTCCTCGGCCCGTGGGTTGACCGGGAACACGCTGCCCTCGAAACCGCCCCGCAGCAGGTTGGCCACGATCTCGTGGCCGATCGTCAGCGGGTCGCGGTTGGCGCCGATCACGGCGACCGACCGCGGTTCGAGGAGAGGCCGCAGGGAACGTCGTACGGCCGTGTGCTCGCGGCGCTCGGCCCGCGCCACGGCCAGCGCCTGCGGGTCGATGGCGATCTCGAAGTGGATGATCTGGCCGGGCGGGCCGGTCTCGATCCGGTAGCCGGAGCCGAGGAACACGTTGATCATCCGGGTGTTGTCGGCGAGGACATCGGCCTCCAGCACCCGGATGCCGCGGGCGCGCGCGGCCGCGGCGATGTGCTCCAGGAGCAGCCTGCCGAATCCCTCGCTCTGGTGGTCGTCCCGGATGGTGAAGGTGACCTCGGCGTGTTCCGGTTCCTCGGGGTCGCGGACGTAGCGGACCAGACCCGCGATCTCGTCGCCGGACAGGGCGACGAGGGCCAGCTCGTTGAGGTAGTCCACGTGCGCGCCGCGCCGGATGACGTCGTCGCGGGCGCGGACCACCGGGCCGAGGGAGCGGTAGGCCAGGGTGGCGCGGGACAGGCTGCCGACGAAGTCGACCAGGCGGTCGGCGTCCTCGGGCCGGACGGGCCTGAGGAACGTCGACCGCCCGGTCCTGACGAGGCCGGGCCGTTCCAGGTCCTCGGGGTACGGGGGAGTGGTCACCGTCGGTTGTGCCCTGCTGCCGCTCAGACGGCCGCCTCCTGGGGAGTCTGCTCGGGCAGGCGGAAGAGTTCGTTGAAGGTGCCGCGGGTGACGCGCTCGCGGATGTCGTCCGGCACGGCGTCGAACAGGTCGTGCAGGGTGGACTGGGTGTGCCCGTACGTGCCTTCCAGATGGGGGTAGTCGTCACCCCACATCACATTGCGGTAGCCCGTCGACTCCACGATCTCCACGGAGCTCTTGTCGTGCTGGAAGGAGGCGTACACCTGCTGTCTGATGATCTCGCTGGGCAGCCGGCTCAGCTTGGGCCGGACGAACATCCCGTGCTGCCGGTACGCCTCGTCCATCCGGTCGCCGATGGCGGGCACCCAGCCGGCGCCGCCCTCCGCGATGAGGATCTTCAGGTCGGGATGACGGTCGAGGGCGCCGCCCGCGACCATGTGGGACACCACCCGCATGCCCGGGTAGGTCGTCTCCATGTAGTTGACTACCGCGCCGCCGGGTCCGCGGAAGACGACGTTCTGTCCGCCCGTGCCGATGTGGAAGCCGAGCACCATGCCCGCTCGCTCGGCCGCGGTCCACAGCGGCTCCCAGCGGTCGAGGGCGTACTCCTCGCCCTCCCGTGTCGAGCACGGCAGGAAGACCGCCTGGAAACCCAGCTCGGCCGCCCGCTCCAGCTCGGCGACCGCGTCGTCGATGTCGGCCGTGGAGACGCAGGCGGTGGTGATGACACGCTTGTTCCTGCTGAGGATCTCCTCGTGCGCCCAGTCGTTCCAGGCCCGCACGGTTTCCCGGGCGAGCTCCCGGTCGGTGATCGACACCAGCCAGAACCCCATGGAGGGAAAGGCCAGTTGGCCCCACACGCCCTCCTGGTCGAGGTCCTTGAGCCGGACCTTCAGATCCCAGGCGCCGGGCGGACGCATCGCGTCCATGAAGTCGCCGAGCTGGCGGTCGATGCGTTCGCCGTCGATATAGAGCATCTCGTACTTCTCGCCGCGCTCGCTGCGGGGTGCCCGGGCGCCGAGCCGCGCCGACAGCCGCTCCGTCCACACGTCGGCGGGCTCCATCACGTGCGAGTCCCCCGAGTTGACCCAGATCTTCGACATGACGCTCCTTCGGGTCAATGGATGTAATCAGTTAGCGATTTTAGTTGTATGGGTGATCGAAGGGAAGGGCCGGGGGTGAAAGATCGGGTGCGGGAGGTCAGCTCCGCCGCCGCTCGATCTCGTCCGCCAGCTGCGGCAGCACCTCGAAGAGGTCCCCGACGACACCGTGGTCGGCGAGCTCGAAGATGGGGGCGTCGGCGTCCTTGTTGACGGCGACGATGGTCTTGGACGTCTGCATGCCCGCCCGGTGCTGGATCGCGCCGGAGATGCCGGCGGCGAGGTAGAGCTGCGGGGAGACCTGGGTGCCGGTCTGGCCGACCTGGTGACTGTGCGGGTACCAGCCCGCGTCCACGGCGGCACGGGACGCCCCGACGGCCGCGCCCAGAAGGTCGGCGACCCGCTCGATGACGGCGAAGTTCTCGGCGCCGTTCACCCCCCGGCCGCCGGAGACCACGATGTCGGCCTCGGTCAGCTCGGGACGGTCGCCGCGCTCCCGCGGGGCACGGGACAGGACCTTGACGGCGGCGGAGGCCGGGCCGAAGACGATGTCCTGCTTCTCGACGACGGGGTCGGTGGGGGCGGGCTCGGGGGCGGCGGCGTTCGGCTTGACCGTGATGACGGGCACGCCCTGGGTGATGTGCGCGGTGACCTGGTAGGTCGCCGCGAACGCCGACTGCTCGGTTACGGGGCCGTCCGCCCCGGCGGTGACGTCGACGGCGTCGGTGATGAGCCCGGAGCCGAGCCGGAGCGCGACTCGGGCGGCGGTCTCCTTGCCGTCCGGCCCGGAAGGCAGCAGAATCGCCGCCGGACCGGTGCGCTCGGCGATCTGGGTGAGGGCGTCGACGGCCGGGGTGACGAGGTACTCGTCCACCTCGGGGGCGTCCACGACGTACACCTTGTGTGCGCCGTACCGGCCGAGTGCGTCGGTCGCGGAGTCGGCACCCCGCCCCATGAACACGGCCGAGGGTTCGCCCAGCCGGCGTGCCAGGGTGAGCAGTTCGAGGGTCGGCTTGCGTACGGCGCCGTGCGTGTGGTCGACGAGGACGAGGATCTCGGCCACGGTGATGCAACTCCTTCGGGACGGGGGTGAGGTCAGACGAACTTCTTCGTGGTGAGGAACGCGGCCAGTACGGTGCCGCCGCTGCCGTCGTCGGCGACGATCTCCCCCTTGGTGCGCGGCGGGCGCCTGGTCGCGGTGTCCACCGCCGACCGCGCGCCGGCCGGACCCACCTGCGCGGCCTCGATCCCGAGGTCGGCCAGGTCCAGGGTCTCCAGCGGCTTCTTCTTCGCGGCCATGATCCCCTTGAAGGAGGGGTAACGGGCGTCCCCGGAGCGGTCGGTCACCGACACGACGGCCGGCAGGGCGCCCGTGATCCGTACGGTCGCGCCGTCGCCCTCGCGGCGGCCGGTCACCGTGCCGCCCTCGACCGCCAGGTCATCGAGATGGGTGACGGCGGGGACGCCGAGCCGCTCGGCCAGCAGCGCCGGTACGACGCCCATGGTGCCGTCCGTCGAGGCCATCCCGCACAGGACGAGATCGAAGCCGTGCCGTTCGATCGCCCTGGCCAGGGCGAGTGAGGTGCCGAAGGCGTCGCTGCCCTCGATGTCGTCGTCACTCACATGGACCGCCGAGTCCCCGCCCATGGCCAGCGCCTTGCGCAGCGCGTCCTTGGCGTCGTCGGGGCCGACCGTGAGGTAACTGATCTCGGTGTCGACGCCCGACTCCGCGATCCGCAGGGCCTGCTCGACCGCGTACTCGTCGAGCTCGGACAGCAGGGAGTCGACCGACTCCCGGTCCGTGGTGCCGTCCTCGGTGAAGGTGCGGTCCGCAGTGGCGTCGGGCACGTGCTTCACGCAGACAACGATCTTCACAGTGCACGCTCCAGGCGCTTCCGAAGGTGTAATGAGTGTTAATAGTTAACTATATACACGGCGCGAGTGCGAGCCCTCGCCCTGATTCCGTCGAATTAGTTGACTGATTGCGCTGATAGCTGGAAGATCTGGGCACTGAGCCGCGAGGAGGCGCCATGGTGGGTGACAGGCACACCGGTGACAGGTACTTCGAGCCACAGGTGGAGACCATGCCCCGCGAGCGACTGCGGGCGCAGCAGGAGGAGAAGATCCTGGAACTGGTGGGATACGCCTACACCGGCTCCGCCTTCTACCGTGAACTCTGGGACGAGCACGGCGTCCATCCGCGGGACATCCGCTCGCTGGAGGACTTCCGGGCACGGGTGCCGTTCATCACCAAGGACATGGTGCGCGCCTACCGGGCCCGCACCGGTGATCCCTTCGGAGGTCTGCTCTGTGTCCCGGTCGAGGAGCTGACCTCGGTCTCCTCCAGTTCGGGCACCACCGGCGACCCGGAGTTCTTCGCCGAGATCTGGCAGGACGCGCCGCCCCTGGTCACGGCGCAGGTGCGGGACCTGTGGGAGCTGGGCCTCAGGCCCGGGGACCGGGTCCTCAGCCCGCCCGGCACCTTCCGCAACCTCATGGACCCCGGCTATCAGGCGCTCGGCGCGGTGGTCATCGAGGTGGACACCTGGCTCGGGAAGATGCACGAGGTGGTCGAAGCCCTGCGCACCTACCGGCCGGCCTACCTGCAGATGATGTATCCGCAGATGGTGGAGCTGGAGCACCTCGCCGAGAAGGTGGACCTGAAGGAGGCCTTCTCCTCCCTCAAGGGCGCCTCCTGCGCCGGGCAGCCCCTCAGCCGGAGAATGCGCGAGCGGATCCGGGACGACTGGGGCATCGACATCTACGAGTACACCAGCGCCGCCGACACCGGCACCGCCTGGGAGTGCGGTGAGCACGACGGCTTCCACCTCTGGGAGGACACCGTCTTCGCCGAGTGCGTCGAGATCGACGAACCGGGCGCCTGGCGCGACGTCCCGGAGAGCGACCTCGGCGAACTGGTCGCAACCGACCTGGACAACCGAGCAGCCCCGCTGATCCGCTACCGCAGCGAGGACCTCGTCCGCATGTCCCGCGACCGCTGTGGCTGCGGCCGCACCCACGCCCGGATGTGGGTGGCAGGACGACGGGGCGACGAGACGCTGGTCGACGGGCGTTCGGTCGTCCTGCGGGACATCTGGCAGGCCGTGGAGGACCAGCCCGAGACGGTGGCCGGAGTCTTCCAGATCGTCCGGGACCGCCGCGAGGTGGACGAACTGCGGCTGCGGGTCGGCTACGACCCCCGTCTCACCGACGACCTCGACGCCCTGGCCGGGCGGCTCGGCGAGGCCGTGCGCGAGCGGACCGGGGTGCGGCCGGTGCTCGACCTGCGTACCGAGGAGGACCTGTTGAAGACCATGACCAGCGTCGCCAAGTTCCCCCGGGTGGTGAAGAGCTGATGGCCCGCGCCGACAGCCTCGCCCGGGCCAGGACCCTCGACCGGCCCGAAGTCGCCTACCTCGTACGCTTCCCCACCGCCGACGGCACCCGGGACATGGAACTGACCCTGGCGGAACTCGCCCGCGACACCGATTGGGTCAGCGAGCGCCTGCGCCGGCACGGACTCGGCGCCGGGCAACGGGCGTTGCTGACCGCCTCCGGCTTCGAGGGCTTCTGGGGACACGCGGTGATCGGCGGCCTGCGCACGCTGAAGGTGACGTACGGCATCGCCGAGGCGATGGGCTGGGACCACCGCCGCACCTCGGTCTTCCACCGTGAACTCACCCCGCACGCGGTGATCGGACTGTCGGAACAGACCCTGGAGGGTCTCGCCGGTACGACCGACATCGGCGAGATGTTCCGGCCGACACCGGTCGTGCTGGCCCGCCCCTCCGCCGTCCCGGTGCTGCGTGCGGTGGGCGTCTCCGCCTGCCTGATCTCGGCCGTGGGACCGGCCCTCGCGCTGGAGTGCCCCGAGCGGACCGGCGCGCACATCAACGCCGCCGAATGGCGGATCGGCGAGCGGGGCGGACAGCTGACCCTGGCGGCGGGCGAGGGGCGCACCTCGCCACTGGCCGAGACCCCGCTCGGCATCACGGGGGCCGTCGTCACCGGCCTGTGCGCCTGTGGAAGCGAGGACCCGAGGGTTCTGTTCGCCGAAGCCAACTGATCGTCAATTCATCGTCATGACAGAGGAGTTGAGAATGTCCGAAGCAGTTGTCGACGGCCGGGTCGTGGTCGTCACGGGCGCCGGCAACGGCATAGGCCGGGCCCACGCCCTGGCGTTCGCCGCGCACGGGGCGAGGGTCGTGGTCAACGACCTGGGCGGTGCGCGCGACGGGGCGGGTGCCTCGGCCGGACCCGCCCAGGCCGTGGTGGACGAGATCGTCGCGGCCGGTGGCCAGGCCGTGGCCAGCACGGACGACATCTCCGCCTGGGACGGCGCCGCCCGCCTCGTCCGCCAGGCCGTGGAGACCTACGGCAGCCTGGACGTCCTGGTCAACAACGCCGGCATCCTGCGCGACCGGATGATCGTGTCGATGACCGAACAGGACTGGGACAGCGTCCTCGCCGTCCACCTCAAGGGCAGCTTCGCCACCCTCCACCACGCCGCAGCGTACTGGCGTGAGCGCGCCAAGGCCGGTCACGACAACGACGCCCGGGTGATCAACACGACCTCACCCTCCGGCATCTTCGGCAACCCCGGCCAGTCGAACTACGGCTCGGCCAAGGCCGGCATCGCGAGCCTCACCGTCATCGCCGCCGCCGAACTCGCCCGCTACGGCGTGACGGTGAACGCCATCGCGCCGACCGCGCTCACCCGGCTGACCGAGGACATCGAGATGATGAAGCGGGCCGCCGAGGCCCAGGACCTCACCCCCGAGGCCATCTCGCCCCTCGTGGTCTGGCTCGGTTCGGCCGCCTCACGCGAGGTCACCGGCCGTGTCTTCGGCGTCATGGGCAACCGGATCACCGTCCTGGAGGGCTGGGTCAACGGCCCCGGCGCGAACGCGGAGTCCCGGTGGGCACCGGAGGAGCTGTCCTCGGTCGTCCCCAACCTGGTGGCCAAAGCGGCTCCGAACGCCGACGCGCTGGGCGAGCGGAAGGGTGCGTGAGATGACGACCACCCGGAAGCCGGTCGCCGAAGGCCTGTTCACCTGGCCCCCCGACCCGTCCGCACCCCTCCGGCTGATCGGCTCCGAGTGCACGGCCTGCGGCCTGGTCGCCTTCCCCGCCGCCGCGGACTGTGTGCGGTGCGCGAGCACGGAGTCCCGGGAGCGGCTGCTCGCCGACCACGGGAGGCTGTGGACGTACACGACCCAGAACTTCCGCCCGCCGTCCCCGCCGTACGACGGTCCCGACACGTTCGAGCCCTACACGGTCGGCTACATCGAGTTGCCGGGCGAACTGCTGGTCGAGGCCCGCCTCACCGAACCCGACCCGGAGAAACTCAGGATCGGGCAGGACATGCGGCTGACGCTGGTGCCCTACGCCGTGCGGGACGACGGCACCGAGGTCGTCACGTTCGCGTTCACGCCCATGGAGAAGGAGGGGTCATGACCGAGGCCGTCATCATCGGTGCGGGGCTCCACCCCTTCGGCCGGTTCCCCGGGAAGCCCGCGCTGGACATGGGCGCGGACGCGGTCCGGCTGGCCCTCGCGGACGCGGGCGTGAACTGGCCGCAGATCCAGGGTGGTTACATCGGCAGCTACGAGGTCGCCAACCCGGACGCGATCGTCGGGCGCCTCGGACTGACCGGGGTGCCGCTGCGCGGGGTGTTCAACGGCTGTGCCACGGCCGGCACGGCCGTCGCGCTGGCCGCCCGCGCCATCGAGACCGGCGAGCACGACCTGACGATCGCGATCGGGCTCGACAAACACCCGCGCGGCGCGTTCGCCGCCGACCCGTCAGTGGCGGGCATCCCCTCCTGGTACGGGCAGACCGGGCTCTTTCTCACCACCCATTTCTTCGGCATGAAGATCAACCGTTACATGCACGACCACGGCATCACCCACGAGACGCTCGCCCGCGTGGCATCGAAGAACTTCCGCAACGCGGCCGGGAACGACAAGGCCTGGCGCCGCACGCCCCTCACGCCGGAGGAGATCCTCGCGTCCCCGGTGCTCAACTACCCCCTCCGGCAGTACATGTACTGCGGCCCGGACGAGGGTGCCGCCGCTCTGGTCCTGTGCCGCGCCGACCAGGCACACAAGTACCTCGGAAAGCCCGTGCGGATCCGATCCACCGCCCTGCGCAGCCGCAGGCTCGGCGCCTTCGAGGTGCAGAGCCCGTCCTTCCCGGCCGGGGAGCCGGTGGCGAGCCCGACCGTGGACGCCGCCCTGGCGGCCTACGAGAGCGCGGGCATCGGCCCGGAGGACGTCGACGTCGCCCAGCTCCAGGACACCGACGCCGGGTCGGAGATCATCCACATGGCCGAGAACGGCCTCTGCAAGGACGGCGAACAGGAACGTCTCATCGCCGAGGGCACCACCGAGATCGGCGGCCGGCTCCCGGTCAACACCGATGGCGGACTGCTCGGCAACGGCGAACCCATCGGCGCCTCCGGACTGCGCCAGATCCACGAGATCGTGCTCCAACTGCGCGGCACGGCCGGGGGCCGGCAGATCCCCGGCACACCCCGCGTCGGGTACACCCACCTGTACGGCGCGCCGGGCGCGTCGGCGGTGACGATCCTCTCGACCTGACCGACCCGACAGCGGAGCGAACGCGATGGAAACCGACGACCTGCAGGACTTCGCCGCCGAGGCCCGCCGTTTCCTCGACGCGCACGCGGCGAAGGCCCCCGACCGCACCGCCTTCATCTGGGGCGAGGGCGACGACTCGATGGCATACTTCAGCTCCCTCCCGCCCGAGGAGGAGTACGAGCACGTACAGCGGGCGCGAGAGTGGCAACGCATCCGCCACGAGAACGGCTTCGGCTGGATCACGGGCCCGCCCGAGTACGGCGGCCGGGGCCTGACCCCCGTTCACGACCTGCTCTACGACGCCGTCGAGTCCGAGTACGACGTGCCCGACACCGGCGTCCTCGGCGTGGTGGGCCTCGGCATGATCGGGCCGACGATCCTCGCCCACGCCCAGCCGCACATGAAGGACCGCTGGCTGCCCGCGATGTACCGCGGGGACGCCATCGCCTGCCAGCTGTTCAGCGAGCCCGGTGCCGGGTCCGACCTGGCGAGCGTGTCGACCAGGGCCGTCCGCGAGGGCGAGGACTGGGTGCTGAACGGGCAGAAGGTGTGGACCTCGGTCGCCCAGCACAGCCGGCTCGGCCTGGCGCTGACCCGCACCGACCCCGACGCGCCCAAGCACCGCGGCATCACGGCCTTCCTGGTCCCCATGGACGCTCCCGGCGTCGAGGTCAGGCCACTGCGCCAGATGACCGGCGGCGCGGATTTCAACGAGGTCTTCCTCACCGACGTACGTCTCCCCGACGACCACCGCCTCGGCGAGATCGACGGCGGCTGGACCGTCGCCCTGACCACCCTGATGAACGAGCGCGCCACCGTCGGCAGCGAGGGCGCGGGCCCGGTCGCCGCCGCCCTCTCACCGGACCGTCTCTCGGCGCTGATGCGCGCCACCTGGACCTGGGACGACCGCGCCCTGCGCGGCCGCCTGGCGGAGCTCCTCGTGGACGCCATGGCCACCGAACACCTCAACACCCGCGCCCTGCGCAAGCTGCGCGGCGGGGTGGCGCCCGGACCCGAGATGTCCGTCTCGAAGCTGATGTACGGACAGAACCTCACCCGCGCCGCGCACTTCGTGTCGGACGTGCTGGGACCCCGGATCATCGCCGACACCGGCCAGTGGGGCACGTACGCCTGGTCCGAACTGCTCCTGGCCACCCCGGCGCTCAGGATCCTCGGCGGGACCGAGGAGATCATGAAGAACATCCTCGCGGAACGCGTCCTCGGCCTGCCCAAGGAACCGGTGACCGCCGCTGTCAAGGAGGTGCGGCCATGACCGCCGACGAGAGCGAGCTGCGGGAACTGCGGGCTTCCGTGCGGGATTTCATGGCGGCCAAGTCGCCCGAGGAGGCCGTGCGCAAGCACATGGAGAGCGAGCCACGCTTCGATACGGCCGTCTGGGCTCAAGCGGCCGACCAGCTGCGGCTGCCGGGCCTGGCGCTCCCCGAGGAGTACGGCGGCGACGGCTTCGGCATGGTCGAGCTCGGCGTCGTCCTGGAGGAGATGGGCCGTGCCCTGCTGTGCGCGCCGTTCTTCGCGACGGTCGTGCTGGCCGCCCAGGCGCTGCTGGCGTCCGGCGACGAGGAGGCCTGCGCGCGCCACCTGCCGGGTATCGCGGCCGGCCGGACCACGGCCACTCTCGCCGTCGCCGAGGACGAGGGCTTCTGGGACCCTGCCCTGATCACCGCGCGTGCCGTGCCGGACGGGGACGGCGCTTGGACCCTGAGCGGCCGCAAGTGCTTCGTCATCGACGGCACGACGGCCGATCTGCTCCTCGTGATGGCACGTACCGTCGCCGGCCCCACGCTCTTCGCCGTCGACCGCCGGGCGGCGGGGGTGGCCGCCGAGTCGATGGAGACCCTCGACGCCACGCGGGCGATGGCCAGGCTGGCGTTCGACGCCGTGCCCGCGACGCTCGTCGGTCCGGAAGGGGCAGGCGGGCGGATCATGACGAAGGTCCTGGACCTCGCCTCGGTCGCGCTCGCCGCCGAGCAGGCAGGCGGGGCGCGCCGGTGCCTGGAGATGAGCGCGGACTACGCCCGGGTCCGTCACCAGTTCGGCCGGCCGATCGGTGCCTTCCAGGCGGTCAAGCACAAGTGCGCGGACATGCTCGTCCAGGTGGAACTGGCCGAGGCCTCCTCCCGGGAGGCGAGCCGGCTTGCCGCCGAGGACTCGCCGGACTTCCCGGTCGCCGCCGCCGTGGCCCACGCGTGCTGCTCACGGGCCTATCTGGCCGTGGCCATGGAGAACATCCAGGTCCACGGCGGCATCGGCTTCACCTGGGAGCATCCGGCACATCTGTACTTCCGGCGGGCCAAGTCCTCGCAACTGCTCTTCGGAGGGCCGGCGGTGTACCACGAGCGGCTGCTGGACCGGCTCGGCATCTGAGCGCCGTACGACGAAGGCCCCGGATCGCTCCGGGGCTTTCTCGTATGCTGCCGGTCCGCCGGCCTGCCGCCGGTCAGCCGCGTGCGGCCTCGCCCAGCAACGCCTTGGCGATGATCACCTGCTGGACCTGGCTGGTGCCCTCGTAGATGCGGAACAGCCGGGCGTCGCGGTAGAAGCGCTCGACGGCGACGCCGCGCATGTACCCCGCGCCGCCGTGGACCTGTACCGCGCGGTCCGCCACCCGCCACACCATCTCGCTGGCGAAGTACTTCGTACAGGACGGGCCGATCTTCGTGTCCTCGCCCGAGTCGAAGCGCCGGGCGGCCTCCAGGACGGTGGCGCGTCCGGCGTAGTAGTCGGTCATGGAATCGGCGATCAGGCCCTGGACCAGTTGGAAGGAGCCGATGAGCTTCCCGGACTGCCTGCGGGTGCTCGCGTACGCCACCGACTCGTCGACCAGGCGCTCGGCCATACCGACCATCAGAGCCGAGATGTGCACCCGTCCGTGCGCTATGCAGCCCATCGCGGTGCCGAAACCGCGGTTGAGGCCGTCGTCGCCGCCGACCAGCGCCACGGCCGGTACGCGTACGTCGTCGAAGTACACATCGGCGGTCCAGGCGCCGAACTGGCCCATCTTGTGGTCCTTGGGGGCCACGGTGAGGCCCCGGGTGCCGGCCGGGACCAGGAAGGTGGAGATGCCGCGGGTGCGCGGGGCGTCGGGGTCGGTGCGGGCGAAAACCATGAAGACGTCGGCGAGCGGGGCGTTGGTGATGTACCGCTTGGCGCCGTTGATCACCCAGTCGTCGCCGTCTCGGTGGGCGCGTGTGGTGAGCGTCGACGGGTCGGACCCGGCCTCGGGCTCCGTGAGCGCGAACGATGCCAGTGCCTCGCCCGAGGCGATCCTGGGCAGCCACTCGGCCCGCTGCTCCTCGGTGCCGCCGACCATCAGAACGTGTCCGGCGATACCGTTGTTGGTACCGAACATCGAGCGCAGGGACGGCGTCGTGTAGCCCAGCTCGAACATCAGCCGGGCCTCCTCGTACATCGACAGCCCCAGCCCGCCGTGCTCCTCGGGCAGGGCGAAGCCGAACAGCCCCATCTTCTTGGCCGCCTCGCGGATGTCCGCGGGCATCTCGTCCTTCTCGTCGATCTCCCCTTCGAGGGGCACGACGCGTTCGCGGACGAAGCGCCGGACCTCGGACAGCACCGCGCTGAAGTCAGCCGCGTCCATGTCGACTCCCTGATAGTTCTGATACCCCTGGTCGCACTTAGTGATCCGTTTCTGCCTTGTCCGGCTGCCGCTCCGGCCGGTAACACACGGCCAGCAGCGCCGCCGCGCTCGCCGTGCCGATTCCCGCGGCCAGCAACGCGGGACCAGCGCCCCCACGCCCGCGTCGTAGCAGCCCGTCGAGCGAGTACCTGCCGTTGCCCAGCGCCGCCAGCGCTACGGCCGCGCCGCCCACGACGCCCACGTACTCCCAGCCGCCCTTGAAGACGAAGAAGCCCTTGCCCCGGTGATCGGTCCGGGCCGCCACGGCCATCAGGCCGACGGCTGCCGCCGCGGGGAGGGGGCTGGCCGCGCCCAGGGTGATACCCACACCCGCCGCCATCTCGGTCCCCGCGGCCATCCGGGCGTGCACCTCGGGCGGCTTCAGGCCGAGCGCGTCGAACCAGCCCGTCGTGCCCTTGAGCCCACCCGGCCCGGCGACCTTGTTCCAGCCGTGTGCGAAGAGCATCGGGCCCAGCGTCGCGCGCAGCACGAGAGCTGCGACGTCCTGGCCGTGAGCCCTCACTGCCCGACTCCGGTGGCGCGGCCGGCGGGGGCGACCCCGTACAACCGCGGTACTGCGTCGACGAGTTCGTCGTAGGAGAGGGCTTTGCCCGACTCGCTGGGGTGGACGCCGGCGACGGTCCAGCCTTGGAGCCGGTTCAGCCGGTTGCCCTCGATGCGCAGGACCTGGCCGGTCAGCCATGCCGAGCTGTCCGAGGCCAGGTACACGACGACACCGGAGGCGTTGGCGGGATCGCGCGGGTCGAAACCGTCGGTGGCCCCGAGGGACGCGCCGACAGACAGGCCGTCCGTCATCCGGGTGGCCGCGATCGGTGAGACGGCGTTCGCTGTGACACCGTACTTGCGCATCTCCAGGGCGGTGAGAACGGTGAGTCCGGCTATCCCGGCCTTCGCCGCGCCGTAGTTGGACTGGCCCTGGTTGCCGAACAGACCGGTCCCGGACGTCGTGTTGATCACGCGGCCGGCCACGCGCTCGCCCCGCTTCGAAGCCTCGCGCCAGTACGCGCAGGCGTGCCGGGTGAGTGCGAAAGTGCCCTTCAGATGGACGGCGATCACGGCGTCGAACTCGGCCTCGGTCATCGAGAACAGCATCCGGTCGCGCACGATGCCGGCGTTGTTCACGACGATGTCGAGGCGTCCGAACTCCGCGACGGTGTCCGCGACCATGCGCTCGGTCGCCGCCCAGTCCGTCACCGAGGCGTGGTCGGCGACCGCCCGTCCCCCCAGCTTGGTGATCTCGGTGACGACGTCGTCGGCGGGGGAGTCGCCGGTGCGTTCGCCGTGCACGCCCGAGCCGAGATCGTTCACCACCACGGTCGCGCCGGCCTCGGCGAGTGCCAGGCAGTGTGCCCGGCCCAGGCCTCGTCCGCCGCCGGTCACGATGGCGACCTTGTCGTCGAGGATGCCCATGCCCCTACCTCCCAGTTCGGTCGAGCTCGTCGAGTACGTCGTCGGTGTGCTCGCCGAGTGTCGGCGCGCCGGTACGAGGCTTGTCGTCCACGCCCCAGAAGCTCACCGGCGTCGCCACGGTCCGCAGCGGCGACGCGTCGCCCATGCCGGGCTGCTCGACGAACGCCCCCACCGCCTCCGCCTGCGGATCGGCCGCCACCTCGGCGAGGGTCTGAACGGGCGCCCACCACACGCCCTCCGCGTCGAAGCGTGCCGCCCACTCGTCCAGTCGCCGTTTGGCGAACTCCTCGTCGAAGGCGGCGATCAGCTCGCGTACGTGCCCGCGCCGGGCCTTGCCCGTCGCGAACCGCTCGTCCTGCGCGAGGTCCTCGCGGCCGAGTGCCTTCACCACACCGGGCCAGTGCCGGTTGCCCTCCAGACCCACCAGCCAGAACCAGCGGTGGTCGGCGGCCCGGTAGCAGTTGTAGAGCGGGGACTCGTGCTCGGCGCGGTGGCGGGTGCGACCGCGCTTGCCGAAGAAGTTCTGCAGGGCGAGGTCGTTGCCGTTGGCGTACGTTCCCGAGCGCAACAGCGATACGTCGACCACCCCTCCCTCGCCCGTGCGTTCGCGGCGCAGCAGCGCGGCCAGCACACCGGCGACCAGGTTCGACGCGGCCGTACGGTCGCCGAGCCCGGGCCGGATGCCGGGCGGCGGCTCCCCGGCCGGGTTGAGCATGGCGGCGATGCCGGGCCGCGCCCAGAAGGCGGACACGTCGTACCCGGCCCGGTCCCGCTCGGCACCGGACCAGCCGTAGCCGGTCAACGTGCCGACGACCAGGCGGGGATGGCGGGCCCGCAGCTCGTCCGGCCGCAGGCCCAGCCGCTCCAGGGCGCCGGGGCGCAGGTTGGTGACGAACACGTCGGCGCGCTCCAGCAGCCGCGTCAGTACGTCCTTGCCCTCCTGCGAGCGCAGATCGAGGACGATCCCGCGCTTGCCGCGGTTGTCGGTCTCGAACGGGGGAGCGCTGTCGATGTCCTGGCCGACATGCCGCAGGGTGTACCGGTTGGGGTCCCCGGTCGGCGCCTCCACCTTCACCACGTCCGCGCCCCAGTCGGCGAGCATGGTGGCCGCGGCCGGTGCCGCCACCCACATGCCCAGCTCGACGACGGCGATGCCCTCCAGTGGCCGCACGGCCCACCTCCCAGTTCGTCGGTACGCCCGGTCCCGGCGCACGGTTCGTCGGTACGCCCGCTACACGCCGCGGAAGTCGCCGGGACGGCGCTCCCGGAAGGCCTTGAGTCCCTCGGCCCGGTCCTCGGTCGAGAACAGCACCGAGACGGTCTCGCGCTCGTATGCGATCGCCGTCTCCAGACCCATGCCGAGCCCGTGGTCGATCAGCCGTTTGCCTGCGGCGAGGGCCAGTGGCGCCCCGGCCGCCAGCGTGCCGGCGAGAGCCTCGGCGGCGCTCAACGCCTCACCCGGCGCGGCCAGTTCATTGACCAGTCCAAGGGCATGAGCCCGCTCCGCGCCGATCGGTTCGCCGGTGAGGATCATCTGCTTGGCGATCGCGGGCGGCACGAGGCGCGGCAGCCGCTGGGTGCCGCCGGCGCCCGGCAGGACGCCGAGCTTCATCTCGGGCAGACCGAGCCGGGCGCCACGCTCCGCCACTCGCAGGTCGCAGGCGAGGGCCAGCTCCAGCCCGCCCCCGAAGGCGAACCCGTGGACGGCCGCGACCGAAGGCTTCGGGAAGTCCTCGAGGAGCGCGTACGCCTCGGTCAGACGCCCCACGAAGGCACGGAACTGGCCGGGGGTCGTGAACGACTCGATCTCACCCAGGTCCGCACCGGCCGAGAAGGCCCGGCCGGCTCCGGCCACGACCAGGGCGCGGACGTCGTCGTTGTGGCGGACCTTGTGCAGCGCCTGCGTCAGCCGGTCCACGGTCTCGGAGCCGACGGCGTTGAGCCGCTCCGGCCGGTTCAGCGTCAACACGGCGATCCCGTCGCGAAGTTCGACGCGCAGCACGCTGCTCATGGAGATCACCTCACACCATCGTGAGGCCGCCGCTGACCGAGAGCGTCTGCCCGGTCAGATAGGCGGCGTCGTCGGACGCGAGGAAGGCCACCACACCGGCGATCTCGGCGGGCCGGGCGACGCGGCGCAGCGGGATCGCCCGCACGGTCGCGTCGTACATCTTCTGGCTGTACTCGGCGACCTGCCCGAGCAGCGCGGTCTCGGTCGGTCCGGGGCAGACGCTGTTCACCGTGATGTCGTGCCGGGCGACCTCGCGGGCGAGGGCCTTGCCGAAGGCGATGACGCCGCCCTTCGTCGCGGAGTACACGACCTCGCCGGACGAGCCGACCCGGCCGGCGTCCGAGGCGATGTGGACGATCCGGCCGCCGCCGCGCTCGATCATGGAGTCGAGCACCGCCCTGGTCACCGTGATCGTGCCGCGCAGATTGACGGCGATGATCCGGTCCCAGGTCTCCTCGGTGCTGTCGACGAACCGGCCGATGACGTCGACGGCCGCGTTGTTGACCAGGACGTCCACCGGGCCGAGATCGGCGCTCACGCGTGCCACAGCGGCGCGTACGGCCGCGCTGTCGGAGATGTCCGCGCCGACTCCCGTGGCACGCACGCCGTAGCGCTCGGTGAGACCGGCCGCCACCTTCGCGGCGGCCTCCGCGTCCACGTCGCAGACGGCGACCGAGGCGCCGGCGGCGGCCAGCGCGTCGGCGATCGCCTCACCGATGCCACGGCCCGCCCCGGTGACGAGCGCCACCTTGTCCCGTACGCTCACGCGCCCTCCCTCGCCCGACTCTCGATACAGCGCTATCGTATAACTACTTCAGCTAAATAAGCGAGATGCCTGAGTGGAGTCGAGCATGCGCCGTACGATCTTCACCGAGGAGCACGAGCTGTTCCGCGAGACCGCCCGCACCTACTACCTGCGCGAATGCGCCCCGTACGCCGAGCAGTGGGAGCAGGACGGGCAGGTGAGCCGGGCCGCGTGGGCGGCCGCGGGCAAGGCCGGGCTCATCGGCTGGCAGTTCCCGGAGGAGTACGGCGGTCAGGGGATCTGGGACTTCCGCTACAACGCGATCATGGCGGAGGAGATGGCCGCCACCGGCTCGGTCGGCATCGGGCTCGGGCTGCAGAACGACGTCCTGCCGCCCTACCTGATGAACCTCACCACCCCGGAGCAGAAGGCCCGTTGGCTGCCCGGAGTGATCAGCGGCGAGACGATCTGCGCGCTCGCGCTGTCCGAGCCGGCCGCCGGGTCCGACCTCAAGGCCATCCGCACCACCGCCCGCCGGGAGGGCGACGAGTGGGTGATCGACGGGTCGAAGACCTTCATCACCAACGGCATCCTGGCCGACCTGGTCATCGTCGCCTGCAAGACCGACCCGGCCGCCGGGCACAAGGGCATCAGCCTGATCGCCGTCGAGCGCGGCACCGAGGGCTTCGAGCGCGGTCGCAAGCTCGACAAGGTCGGGATGAAGGCCCAGGACACCGCCGAGCTCTTCTTCCGCGAGGTCCGCGTGCCGGCCGCGAACCTGCTCGGGCAGGAGGGGCGGGGTTTCTACCACATGATGGGCAACCTCCCCACCGAGCGCCTCGCCATCGCCGTCTCCTCCCTGGCTTCCGCCGAGCGGGCGTACGGGCTGGCGCTGGAGTACGCCAGGACCCGTACGGCCTTCGGGCAGCCGATCGGCGAGTTCCAGGCCAACCGGTTCGCCCTCGCCGACATCAAGGCCAAGCTGGGCGCCGCCCGGGTCTATGTGGACGGCTGCATCATGGCCCTGGTCGAAGGCGATCTGACGCCCGAGGAGGCCGCCGCGGCCAAGTACTGGACCTCGGAGACCGGCTGGGGGGTCATCGACCGCTGTATGCAGCTCTTCGGCGGCTACGGCTATGTCAATGAGTACGAGATCGCCCGGATCTGGCGTGACAGCCGGGTGCAGCGGGTGTTCGGCGGGACCTCGGAGATCATGCAGGAGATCATCGGGCGCTCGCTCGGATTGTGAGGGCCATTGATTGGCTTGGCTAAATAGGTTATCTATTTAAGCTGTACGGATGTGAGGGCAGCGGGCTCCGGGAGGCACCGTGGTCACGGTCGACGTGAAGCTGCACCAGGAACGGGCCGAGCGGGACCTGCCGCGCCCCCGGCTCGTCATCGGCGGCAAGGATCTCCACGAGGCGAGCGGCGGCCTGCACGAGCACCGCAACCCCGCGACCGGACTCGTCCAGGCCCGTATCCCGCTCGCGGGGCCTGCCGAGGTGGACCGGGCGGTGGCCGCCGCGCGTCGCGCCTTCGAGGTGTGGGGAACCATGCGGCCCGCAGAGCGCCGTCGCCTGCTCACCCGCTTCGCCGGGCTCCTGCGCGACCACATCCCCGACTTCGCCGCCGTCTGCCCGCTGGAGAACGGCGTCTGCGTAGGCGGCTGGGCCGAGAACGTCGGACCGCACGTCGCCGAGTGGACCGAGTACTACGCCGGCTGGGCCGACAAGATCGAGGGCATGGTCGGCGCGGCCTGCAGCCCGCACGAGAACTTCGAGTACACCCTCGCGGAGCCGTACGGCGTCATCGGCCACATCATCACCTGGAACTCGCCCGCGCTGTCGCTGGCCATGAAGGTGCCGCCGTCGCTCGCCGCCGGCAACACCGTGGTCATCAAACCGGCCGAGTCCACGCCGTTCTCCGCGCTGCTCTTCGCCGATCTGGCCCGGGAGGCGGGCATCCCCGACGGCGTCGTCAACGTCGTCACGGGACTCGGTGACGCAGGCGAGGCCCTGGTGGCACACCCCGGCGTCGACAAGATCTCCTTCACCGGCGGACCCGCCACCGCGCGCCGCATCATGGCGACCGCCGCCAGGAGCCTCAAGCCCGTCCTGTTCGAACTGGGCGGCAAGTCCGCCAACCTGCTCTTCGCCGACACCGACCTCGACACCGTCGTGCCCTATTGCGCGGCCTTCGCCATGAGCAACACCGGCCAGGGCTGCGCGCTGCCGACCCGGCTGCTGGTGGAGCGGTCCGCCTACGACGAGGTCGTCGCCCGGGTCACCGGCGTCGTGGCCCACCTGCCCGTCGGCGACCCGCTCGACCCGGCGGCGTTCATCGGCCCCCTCGTCGACGCAGCCGCCCGCGACCGCGTCCAGGCAGTGATCGACAAGGCGGTCGAGACACGAGCGGGCCGACTGGTCTACGGAGGCGAACGCATCGACGCCGAAGGCTACTTCGTCGCCCCGACCGTCTTCGCCGACGTCGACAACCGCAGCGACCTCGCCCAGCAGGAGATCTTCGGGCCGGTGCTGGCCATCACCCCGTTCGACACGGAGGACGAGGCCGTCGCCCTGGCCAACGACACCGCGTACGGCCTGTCCGCCTACATCCAGTCCCGCGACATCGGGCGCGTCAACCGCCTGGTGCCACGCCTGAAGGCCGGGACGGTCTACGTCAATCCCGGCCCCAATCCGATCACTTCGCCCGCCACACCCTTCGGCGGCGTCGGCATCAGCGGGTTCGGCAGGGAGGGCGGCAAGGCCGGCCTGGACGAGTTCATCAACGTCAAGGGCGTCGGCATCGGCCGCGTCTGACCGATCATGGGGAGCAACGACGTGCTGAATCCTCCCGGGGGTACCTCCCCGGACCCCCGCATCCGCCGCCTGACGTTCGGCGACATCATCCGTGAGCACCGGAGGTCGTATCCCGAAGGCATCGCCCTCGTCGACGGTGACGCCCGCCTGACCTGGCCGCAACTGGACGAGCGCACCGACCGGCTCGCGAACGCCCTCACCGCTGCGGGCGTCGGACCCGGCGACCGCGTCCTGTGGCTGGGCCAGAACTCCTTCCGTATCTGGGAGCTGCTCGGCGCCGCAGCGAAGATCGGCGCCATGGTGTGCCCCGGCTACTGGCGCTGGGCCGCCCCCGAAATGGCGTTCGCGGTGGAGGACTTCGACCCCAAGGTCGTCGTCTGGCAGGACGAGGAGATCGGCGACACGGTCGCCAAGGCGCGGGCCGAACTCGGCACCGAGAACAACGCGTTGTGGCTGCGCCACGATGCCGAGGGCCCGGACTCGTACGAGGCGTTCCTGGCCTCCGGCGCGCCCGACGACCCGGCGGCCGGAGAGGTCGACCCCGACTCCGCGCTCCTGGTCATCTACACCGCGGCCATCTCCGGACGGCAGTCCGGCTCGATGCTCTCGCACCGCAACCTCATCGCGATGGGCGCAAGTGCCGCGTGGATGGGGGACATCGGCACGGAGACCGCCTTCCTCGGCGCCGGACCGATGTTCCACATCGGCAACTACCAGTTCTGGGGCGTCCCGGCCTTCGTCCACGGCGGCAAGAACGTGATCGTCCGTCGTGTGGTCGCCGAGGAACTGCTCCCGCTGCTGGCGGCCGAGCGGTGCACCCACGCCTATCTGATGCCGCCCACCATCGCCCAGCTCGTCGCACTGAACCGCGAGGCCGGGCACGACCTGTCCCACCTGAGGGCGAGCGTCGCCGCACCCCTGTGGCAGGGCACGGTACCCACCGACCAGAGCCGCTTCACCCGCAACGGGGGCGGCGAGGGCCGTGGCTACGGGCAGACGGAGGTGACCGGCTTCGCCGTGACCGGTGCCTACGGCGGCACCGGCACCGGCAACGCGGGACGCCCGGGCCCCTTCACCGCCGTACGCGTCCTCGACAACACCGGCGAGGAGTGCGCGGTCGGCGAGGCCGGCGAGATCTGCGTCCGCGGCGATCTCGTGCACCTCGGCTACTGGAACCGGCCGGAGATCAACGAGGCCCGCTTCCGCTTCGGCTGGTGGCACACCACCGACCTCGGACGGCGCGAAGGCGACGGCACGATCAGCTTCCTCGGGACGACGACCCGCATGCTGAAGTCGGCGGCCGAGAACATCTTCCCGGCCGAGGTGGAGAACTGCGTCGAGTCGCACCCCGCGGTCAAGGAGTCCGCCGTGATCGGTGTGCCCAACGAGCGCTGGGCACAGGACGTCAAGGCCGTCGTGGTGCTCCACCCGGACGCCGACGCGGTCACGGCCGAGGACGTCATCGAGCACTGCCGGGCACGGATCGCCTCGTACAAGAAGCCGAAGACGGTGGAGTTCGTCGAAGCCCTGCCGCGCACCAAGGACTTCGTTAAGGACTACGCGGCACTGGACGAGCGCTTCGGCGGGGGCGGCTACCCCGGCGGCGACCAGCTCGGCGCGGGTCGGTGACGCGGTGAAGGACGGCCGCCTGCCCGTGGTCGCAGGGGTGTACGCCACCGAGCAGGCGCTGTCCCTCCCGGACCGTGACGCGATGGGCCTCGCCCTCGAAGCGGTGCGTGGAGCGATCTCGGACGCCGGGCTCACCCCGGCGGACGTGGACGGCGCTCAGGTCGACTGGCCCGGCCCGGGCGGCGTCCCCGGCGAGGGCAGCTCCTGGGCCCGTATGCTCGGCCGGGACCTGCGCTGGACCAGCGATTCCATGCTCGACAACGCGGGCTCGCGGGGCCTGCTGAAGGCGGCGGCGGCGATCCGCGCCGGATTCGCCGACACCGTCGTGGTCGGCGGCTGCAAGCTGGTGTCGCGCGGGGCCGGCCCGGTCGGGGCCGGGGTGCAGCTGGAGTTCGCCGATGTCTGGGGCAGCTATGTGGTCGCCCAGTTCGCGCTGGTGGCGGCCCGGCACATGCACGAGTACGGGACGACCTCCCGCCAGCTCGCGGAGGCCGCCGCCACCATCCGCAACAACGGCACCACCAACCCGGAGGCGATGATGTACGGGCGCGGCCCGTACACCGCCGACGACGTGCTCGCCTCCCGTATGGTGGCCACGCCGTTCCATCTGCTCGACTGCTGCATCGTCGGCGAGGGCGGCGCCGCACTCGTGGTGACCACCGCCGAACGAGCCCGCGACCTGCCGCACCCGCCCGTCGCCGTACTCGGCGGCGGCATGGAGTACCACCAGGCCGCGTACGCCAACCCGGCCCTGCACCGGGAGGTCGGGCAGCTCGGCAGGGACGCCGCCGTGCGCGCGTACGCCATGGCCGGCGTGAGCCCGCACGACGTGGACGTCTTCTCCCTCTACGATCCCAACTCCTTCGAGATCATCCGCCAGTTGGAGATCCTCGGGCTGTGCTCAGAGGGCGAGGGCGGGCCGCTGGCCGCGAGCGGAGCCATCGCCGTCGGCGGCAAGCACCCCGTCAATCCGGACGGCGGCTGTCTGTCGTACGCCTGGAACGGGACGCAGCAGATGACGCTCAAAGTCGTCGAAGCCGTACGGCAGTTGCGCGGTACCGCCGTGCACCAGGTCGAAGGCGCGGACCTGGCGGTCGTCGGCAACGCCGGATCCGGGGCGCAGCACTACGAGATGAGCGTCCTGGGGAGGACATGATGAGCAGACCCGTACCCGCCCCCACCCCGCTGACCCGGCCCTTCTGGGACGCGGCCCGGCGCGGCGAACTGGTCGTCCCGGACTGCCCGGCCTGTGGCCTGCGCTTCTTCGTCCCCGAGCCCGCCTGCCCGGGCTGCCTGGCACGGGACTGGAGGTATGTGCCCAGCGCGGGCCGGGGCACCGTCTACTCCGTGACCGCGGTGCACCGCGCGCCCGGTCCCGGCTTCGACACGCCGTTCGCGCTCGCCGTGATCGATCTGGACGACGGCGGCACCCTGCTGTCCCATGTAGACGCGGGTGATCCGGACGATGTGGTCATCGGCCTGCGCGTCCGGGTGGACTTCCGCCCGCTCACCGACGAGATCGCACTGCCGTATTTCGTACCGGACGCAGGTGACTGAAGGAGATGGACGCCGTGGCGAACACGCCGGTACGGGTACCCAAGATGGCCGAGCTGGTGGCGGCACAGCTGCGCCGCAAGATCGTGCGCGGCGAACTGGCGGAGGGGGAGGCGCTGCCCGCCGAGACGGCGCTGATGGCGGAGTTCGCCGTCTCCCGGCCGACGCTGCGCGAGGCGTTCCGGGTGCTCGAGTCGGAGTCGCTGATCAGCGTGCGCCGGGGCGCCCGGGGCGGGGCGCGTGTACAGGTCCCGGAGGGCACGGTGGCCGCCCGCTACGCGGGGGTCGTCCTGGAGTACCGCGGCACGACCCTCAAGGACGTGTACGACGCCCGTACGGTGATCGAGGCGCCGTGTGCCGGACTGCTGGCCGGGCGGCGCACGGACGAGGACCTTCGGCGGCTGCGGGCCGCCGTCGCCGAGGCGGAGGCCCTGATGGGCGACCCGTCGGCCTTCATCCGCGCCCACATGGAGTTCCACGCCCTCGTCGTCGAACTGGCGGGCAACGAGACGCTCGGCGTCCTCAACGGCATGGTCCGGCACATCATCGACCAGGCCAACTGGTCCCACGTCGACCTCGACGCCGGCAGCCCCGAGAACATCCGGGCCAACCGCCGGGGCTTCCGTGCCCACGGCGCGCTGGTCGAGCTGGTGGCCGCGCGAAGGGCCGAGGCCGCCGAGGAGCTGTGGCGCGTGCATCTTCAGGAGGCCGAGGACTACCTGCTGCAGAACAGGTCCATGACGACCGTCCTGGACCTGCTCGGCTGACCCGTCAGCTCTCGCGCAGCTCCCGCACGATCGGCTCCCACACCTCGGCGTCGATCTCGTACGCGGTGTAGAAGGACACCCGGTCGACGAGCGCCCCGTACCGGCGCCGGATCTCGCCCGCGACCCGGTCCGGCTCCGCCACCACCGCGAAGGTGTGCAGCACCTCGTCGTCGACCAGCCGGCTCATCGCCTCCCACTTGTCCTCGCGCCGGGACGTCGACAACCCGTGCAGCTCGTCGCCGAGTTCGCCCCACCCGTGCAGCTCCAGCACTCCGCGGTAGGCGGGAGTGCTGCCGTAGAAGGCGATCTGGCCACGGGTGCCGTCGATCGCGCGGGCCATCTCCTCCTCCGTACGGCCGGTTGCGGTCAGCAGCAGATGGGAGACGGAGAAGCCGGCCCGGGTACGGCCGGACCGCGCCAGCCCGGCCTCGACGGTCGGCAGGGTGACCTCCCGCAGATACCGCTCGGTAGTGAAGCCGTGGGCGAGCAGCCCGTCGGCGACCTCGCCGGCCACCCGCGTCATCGCCTCACCGACGGCGGCCACGAACACGTCGGGCGCGCCGCCGGGCGCGGGCGGGGGAGAGAAGAAGGGCGACATCAGGGTGTGCGAGTAGAAGTCGCCGCGAAAGTCCAGCCGCTCGCCTTCGTTCCAGGCGGCCCAGATGGCGCGCAGCGCACTCACGTACTCCCGCATGCGGGCCGCAGGCCGGCTCCACGGCATGTCGAAGCGCCGCTCGATGTGGGGCTTGATCTGGCTGCCGAGGCCCAGCGAGAAGCGCCCGCCGGCATAGGTCTGCACGTCGTGTGCGGTGTACGCGAGTTGCATGGGGGAGCGGGCGAAGGCCACCGCGATGGCCGTGCCGACCTCGAGGCGGTCGGTGTGCTCGGCCGCCAGCACCAGGGGCAGGAACGGGTCGTGCTTGGACTCCGACGCCCACAGGCCGTCGTAGCCGGCCTTCTCGTGGTGTCTCGCCTCCTCGACGACCTCCGCGGTGCCCCACACATTGAGCTTGCCGTCGACCTTCATGCCGCTCCTTCTTCTGTGACCGGGGTCAGTCCGATGCGCCGCGCGAGCAGTTCCCGGTGGTATGCCGGGTCGCCGAACAGCAGTTGTGACGTCTTGGCCCGCTTCAGATACAGATGGGCCGGGTGCTCCCAGGTGAAGCCGATGCCACCGTGCACCTGGATGTTCTCCGCCGTCGCCCGCAGACAGGCGTCCGAGCAGAACGCCTTGGCCAGACTCGCCACGGCGGGCAGCTCCGAGCTTTCGCCCTCGGCGGCGAGCAGCGCGAAGTGGGCAGCGGCGCGTGCCGACTCCACCTCCAGGAGCACGTCGGCGAGAAGGTGCTTCACGGCCTGGAACGAACCGATGGGCCGCCCGAACTGGTGTCGCGTCTTGGCATACTCCACCGCCATGTCGAGGACCCGGTGGGCCACCCCCACCTGCTCGGCGGCCAGCGCCACCGCGGCCCGGTCCAGCACCTCGGCGACCAGGTCCCAGCCGTCGCCGTGCGTCCGCAGCCGGGTCGCCCTGACGCCCTGATAGCCGAGGCGTGCCTGGCGGCGGGTCGGGTCCATCGTGGGCAAGGGCTCACGGGTCAGCCCGGCCGCGTCGCCGTCCACCAGGAAGACGCCGATGCCGTCGTCGGCACGGGCCACGGTGAGGACCACCTCGGCCGCGGCTCCGTCGAGGACGAACATCTTGTGCCCGGTCAGCAGCCAACTGCCCTTGTTCTCACGGGCGGTGAGCCGCACACCCGCCGCGTCCCAGCGTGCCGAGTCCTCGGTCAGGGCCAGTGTCCCGACACGTTCGCCCGAGGCGAGGCCCGGAAGCAGGGCCTTGCGGGCGTCCTCGTCGGCGCTGCGCAGCAGTGTGGTCGTCGCCAGTACGGCCGAGGACAGGAAGGGCGCGCACAACAGCGCCCGCCCCATCTCCTCCATGACCACGCCCACCTCCACCGGTCCGCACCCGGCGCCGCCGTACTCCTCCGGAACGGCCAGCCCCTGGAGGCCCAGCTCCGTGCCCATCCGGCGCCACAGCGCCCGGTCGAAGCCCTCCGGGGTCTCCATCAGCCGCCGGACCTCGGTCTCGGGCGAGGTGTCCGCGAGGAACGTCCTCACCGTGCGCCGTAGTTCCTCCTGCTCGTCACTGAAGGCGAAGTCCATGTCTCAGCCCTCCCCGCCGGCCCGGCGGCGGGCGCGCGACGCGATGATCCGCTCGACGAGGGCGATGTGGTCCGGGGAACGCATACTGTCCCGCTCGGCGAGCAGGGCGGGTTCCAGCACGGTGGCGAGCGCCTGCTCCAGATGCAGGTTCACCGCCCGTTTGGTCTCGCGCAGCGCCTGCGCGGGCAGGGCGGCCAGCCGTCCGGCCAGGTCCATGGCCTCGTCCAGGAGCGTCTCCTTCGGTACGGCACGGTTGGCGACACCCAGCCGGACCGCCTCCTCGGCGCTCACCCGGTCGCCCAGGAACAGCAGTTCCTTCGCGCGGGTCAGACCGACGAGCAGCGGCAGGACCAGCGCGCCGCCGTCGCCCGCGACCAGCCCGACCTGGACGTGCGGGTCGGCCACGTACGCGTCGTCGGCGATCAGCACGAGGTCGCTCAGCAGGGCCAGGCTGCAACCGAGGCCGACGGCGGGGCCGTTGACCGCCGCGATCACCGGCAACGGGCAGCGGACCATGCCGGTGATGATCCGCCGGGCCTCGTCGACGTTCCGCTCCCGGAAGGCGCGGTCGCGCTGGACGCGGATCATGATGTCGAAGTTGCCCCCTGCGCTGAACGCCCGGCCGCGCCCGGTGAGCACGACGACCCGTGCCTCCGGGTCGTCGGCGAGCGTGTCCCAGACCGAGGCGAGCCCGGAGTGCAGCTCCTCGCTCATCGAGTTGAGCTCGTCGGGCCGGTTGAGCTCGATGAGTCGCACCGGCCCGTGGCAGGTCACCACCAGATCCGCCATTCCACATCCACCGCCGCAGTCCATGAATGAGTCAGTAGAGTTCAATGGTATAACTAATTCAGCTTACTGGGAACGGCTCGCCGGGTGACGAGGCTGACGGAGGACGACGCGTATGCCGGAGCAGGAGTACGAGAGCGTGCGGGCCGAGGTGGCGGACCGGATCCTCACCGTCACGCTGAACCGGCCCGAGAAGCTGAACGCCTTCAATCCGCAGATGATGCGGGATCTGCTGGACGTCCTGGACGCGGCCGACGGCGACGACGAGGTGCGGGTGATCGTGGTGACCGGTGCCGGGCGCGGCTTTTGCGCCGGTGCCGACGTCAGCTCCGGCGGCTCGTCCTTCGACCACCGCAAAGCGGGAGCATGGCACCGGGACACCGGCGGCCGGGTCGCGCTGCGGATCTTCTCGAGTGCCAAACCGGTCATCGGTGCGGTCAACGGCCCGGCGGCGGGAGTCGGGGCCAGCATGACCCTGCCCATGGACATCCGGCTGGCGTCGACCTCGGCCAGGTTCGGGTTCGTCTTCGCGCGCCGCGGCATCGTGCCGGAATCGGCGGCGAGCTGGTTCCTGCCGCGGGCCGTGGGTATCCAGCGGGCCATGGAATGGGTGGCGACCGGCCGCGTCTTCGGCCCCGAGGAGGCATTGGCGGCCGGACTCGTCCGCTCCGTCCATCCGCCGGAGGAACTGCTTCCGGCGGCGTACGCACTCGCCCGCGAGATCGCCGAGAACACCTCGGCGATCTCCGTCGCCCTGTCGCGCCAGATGATGTGGCGCATGCTCGGCGAGCCTCACCCGATGACCGCACACCGCCTCGACTCCCGCATCATGGGCCAGATCGGCGGCGGCCCGGACCCCGTCGAGGGCGTCGAGTCCTTCCTCGCCAAGCGACCGCCCGAGTTCCCCGGCCGCGTCAGCACGGACATGCCACCCGTCTACCCCTGGTGGCGGGAGGAGGAGTTCCGGCCCTTCGGAGAATAGGCGCCGCCCGTGCCGCCGCCACCCTCCTATCCTGCGCTGCGATCTCCAGCGCCGCGAGCTTGCGCTCCGATGAACCTGGCCGAAACATTGTCGTAGTTTGCTCGAAGTGTTAGCGTCCCGTCGGCGGACATTCAGTTGAATGCGCTAAACCATTGACCGCCTGGACGGTAACCATGAGCGATGGTTTCCTGCATGCATCCCTTCGCGGTGTCGACTGGGGGGTCGCCACGGCGGACACCATCGCGGCCCCGCCCGCACCCCGGCCGGAGCGCGGCGGACACTTCCGGCAGTGGACCGACGACATCCGGCAGCTGCTCGGTGTCACCGCGGACACGCACCGCATGGTCGCCGGCTGGCCACAGCTCCAGCCCGACGGGCCGGGCAGCTGGGACCGGAAGGCCCTGGACCGCTGCGAGCGCGCGCTCGATGCCCTGCTCGCACACGGGACACGGCCCGCTCTCACCCTGCTCGACCGCACGCTGCCGCCCTGGCTCGACACGGCCGGCGGCTGGCTGGCGCGCGACACCGCCGAGCACTTCGCCGCGTACGCCGCCGAGCTGGGCCGCCGCTTCGGCGACCGGGTGGAGCGCTGGATCACCTCCACCGACCTGGCCGGCCCCACGCTCGCGGACCACGTGGCCGGAATGTACTCACCGGGCCGGGGCGTCGGCCGGGCGGGCCTGCCCGCGGTCCACCACATCCTGCTCGCCAACGGGCTCGCCACCCATGCCCTCAGGTCCGTGGGCGTCCGGGGCCGGATCGGCACGACGGTCACCCTCGTCGGCGGCTACGCGGCCACCGACGACCCCTACGACCGCCTCGCCCTGGAGCGACTGGAGAGCTGGACCAACCGCATCTTCCTGGATCCCCTGCTGCTCGGCGAACACATGGTGACCGAGGAGGACGTGTCACCGGTGGCCGCCACCGGCTGCGTGCGCCCCGGTGACCTGGAGGTCATCGCCACCGATCAGGACCTGCTGGGCCTGTCCTGGCACACGCCGTTCCGTGTCACCGCGCCCGAGAACCTGCCCCGTGTGCTGCCGACCGCGAGGTGCCGAAGCGCCCTCAACGAGGTGAACCGCCTGCTCATGGGCCTGGGCTTCGCGATCGTCCCCTTCGACGACGTGGAGACGACCGCCTACGGCTGGCCCCTCGTCCCCGAAGGCCTCGCCGACGCCGTCGCAGGTCTGTGCGACCTGTACGGGGGCCTGCTGCCGCCGCTGTCGATCGTCGACAACGGAATGGGCGACCTGGACCTGGTCGACGACACGGGACAGAGCGACGACACCCGGCGCCGGGCCCTGCTCCGGGCCCGGCTCTCCTGGCTGGCCCGGCTCATCGCGGCCGGAGTGGACGTGTGCGGCTACGAGTACTGGTCGGTCCTCGACAACCTGGAGGCCAAGTTCCGCTACACCCGCCTCTACGCCATGGCGGTCCCGGACCAGGAGCTCACGCCGCGGCCCACCATGCCCTCCGACTGGGTGCACCAGGGAGCGTTCGCCACCGCCCCCGCCGCGGCTCCCGGGGCCGGGCTGACCCTCGTGCCCCGTGCTCAGGGCGTCGGAGCCTCGTAGTCCCGGCCGCGGATCAGCCGTACCGGGCAGTAGACCAGGACGTCCTCGTCCCGCTGATTGCGTACGGTGATCCGGCTGGTCACCACGCCCCGTCCGGGCTTGCTGGACGGCCGGCAACCCGTTGTCTCGACGATCGCGTGGAGGGTGTCCCCGACGTAGACCGGCCCGCGCACGGTCAGCTCCATGTGCAGGAAGGCGAGGCCCGTGCCGTGCAGGACGTTCGTCTGGAGGACGAGTCCTTCGGCGAGGCAGTACGTCAGGCCGCCCGGGACCAGCCGGCCGGTGTACCCGCCCTCCGCCGCGTGCGTGGCATCCCAGAACAGCGGCTCGGTGAAGCCGCCCCAGGTGACGAAGTTGACGAGATCGGTCTCGGTGACGGTCCGGCGGGCGGTCCTGAAGACCTGTCCCACCGGCATCTCCTCGTAGGTCAGCCCCCGGACCAGTGGGGGAACTTCGGTGGTCTGGTCCGACGTCATGATCGGTTCCTTTCGGAGATGGTCAGAGATCGAGCGGGTGCTTGCTCGCCACCGCCTCGAAGTCCGGGGCGCGCTTCTCACGGTGAGCCGCCAGTCCCTCGACGACCTCGTGTCCGCCGAACCCGAAGAACTCCAGCCCCAGCGAGGCCTCGAAGATCGGCTGGGCGGTGCGGTACCAGTGGTTGAGGGACCGCTTGGTCCAGCTGAGGGCGCTGGCGGGACCGGCGGCCAGGGCGGTCGCCACACGCAGGCCCTCCGCGTGGACGTCTTCGTCGTCCACGCACTTCGACACCAGCCCGATCCGCTCGGCCTCCTCGCCGGTGAGGGTCTCGCAGGTCAGCAGGTAGTACTTGGCCTTGGCCATGCCGCACAGCAGCGGCCAGCAGATCGCGGCGTGGTCACCGGCCGCGACCCCGAGGCGGGTGTGCCCGTCGACGATCTTCGCGGTGCGCCCGGCGATCGAGATGTCCGCGAGCATCCCGATGACCAGCCCGGCGCCGACCGCTGGACCGTGGAGGGCGGACACCACGGGTTTGGAGCAGTTCATCACTCCGTACACCATGTCCCGCGCCTCGCGCATGACCCGGGCCCGCACCGCGTGGTCCTCGGTCAGCGCCTCTATGGAGTCGAACGTCCCGCCGGCCGAGAAGGCGCGGCCGGCCCCCTGGATCAGCACGGCACGCGTCTGCTCGTCCCGGTCGATCACCCGCCAGATGTCGGCCAGCTCGCCGTGCATCTTCGGATCCACCGCATTGAGGTGCGGTCCGTCGAGCACCACGCGCAGCACGCCCGGCGTGGGCCGCTCGAAGGTCAGGCTCCTGAACGCTGCGTACGGATCGGTCACGTCGCCCTCCTGGTGCAATCAGTGCGGATACTATAATTATCTAACTGTATCGTGGAGTGAGTGAGCAAGCGGTCGGCAAGCGAGGAGGGGAAGCCCGGCATGGATCTCGGCTTCAGCGAGGAACAGGACGAACTGCGCAAGGTCGTACGGTCGTTCCTCGCCAAGTACTCCGACGAGGCGGCCGTACGCCGGCTGGCCGCCGATCCGCGCGGCCACGACCCCTTCGTCTGGCGGCGGATGGCCGGCGAACTCGGCCTGCAGGGACTCGTCGTGCCGGAGGAGTACGGCGGCTCGGGCTTCGGCTACGTCGACCTCGGCATCGTCTTCGAGGAGGCGGGCCGCGCCCTGCTGTGCGGGCCGTACTTCGCCACCGTCGCCCTGGCCGCCGAGGCCCTGCTGCGCTGCGACGACGAACAGGCACGACGCGACCTCCTGCCGGGCATCGCCTCGGGCGCGACGGTGGCCACCCTGGCGCTCACCGAGGACGGCGGCCGCTGGGACGCGCCGGGCATCGGGCTCACCGCCCGCGAGACCGCCACCGGATGGCGGCTGACCGGCGCGAAGACCTACGTCCCCGACGGCCATCTCGCCGACCTGCTCCTGGTCGCCGCACGGACCCCTTCCGGCATCAGCCTCCTCGCGGTCGGCGCCGACGCGCCAGGCCTCGTCCGTACGCCCCTCCCCACCCTGGACCAGACCCGCAAACAGGCACGGCTGGAGTTCACGGACACCCCCGCCCGCCTGCTGGGAACCGAGGGCACGGCATGGCCCGCCCTCGAACGCACCCTCGCCACCGCCTCCGTCCTGCTCGCCGCCGAACAGGCCGGGGGAGCGGCCGCCGCCCTGGACGCCGCCGTGGAGTACGCCAAGATCCGCGTGCAGTACGGCCGGCCCATCGGCTCCTTCCAAGGGATCAAACACAAGTGCGCCGACATGCTGGTGGACATCGAGTCCGCCCGCTCGGCCGCGTACGGCGGCCTCTGGGCCCTGGACGCGGACGACGAGACCGAGATCGCGATCGCGGCGGCCCTGGCCCAGGCCTTCTGCTCGGAGGCGTTCACCAGGGTCGCCGGCGACAACATCCAGGTCCATGGCGGGATCGGCTTCACCTGGGAACACCCCGCCCACCTCTACCTCAAGCGGGCCAAGAGCTCCGAGGTGCTGCTCGGCACGCCGTCGCACCACCGGGAACTGCTCGCTGCCCGGCTCGGCATCTGAGCCCTCTCCGAGACCCCTCTGAGACCCCAGGGAGAACGCAGACATGGAAGTGGACTTCGGGCCCGCGGTACGCGACTTCCGCGACGAGCTGAGGGACTGGCTCGCCGATCACCTGGTGGGTGAGTTCGCCGAGCACCGGGGCGTGGGCGGCCCCACCGACGGCGCGGCCTGGGAGGTTCGCCTCGCCTGGGACCGCGAGCTGTCCGCCGGGCACTGGCTGGGCGTCGGCTGGCCCGAGGAGTACGGGGGCAGAGGACTCGGACTCCTCGAGGAGATCGTCTTCGAGTACGAGTACGCCCGCGTGAACGCTCCCTACCGGGCCACGGTCAACGCCCTCGACCTGCTGGGGCCGATGCTCCTCAGGATGGGAACCGGGGAGCAGCAGAAGCGCTTCCTGCCACCGATCCTCGCCGTCGAGGAACTGTGGGGCCAGGGCTTCAGCGAACCCGGCGCCGGCTCCGACCTCGCGTCGGTCCGCACCCGGGCCGAACGCGACGGCGAGGAGTGGGTGGTCAACGGCCAGAAGCTGTGGACCTCCTTCGGCGTCCACGCCGACTGGCTCTACGTCCTCACCCGCACCGACCCGGACTCCCTACGTCACAAGGGCCTCACCCTGCTGCTCCTTCCGACGGACCAGCCGGGCGTGGAGATCCGCCCGATCCGCAACCTCGCCGGCCAGGACGAGTTCGCCGAGGTGTTCCTCTCCGACGCGCGCACCGGCGCGGACATGGCCGTCGGCGAGGCCGGGGAGGGCTGGCGCACGGCGATGGCCACCCTCGGGATCGAGCGCGGCACCACGCTCCTGCCCCAGCAGCTCACCTTCGAACGGGAGGCCGAGGCACTGATCGAGCTGGCCCGCGAACGGGGAGCACTCGACGACCCGATGCTGCGCCGCCGGATCGTCGACGCCTGGATCTCCGTACGGATCACGCGCACCACCAACCTGCGCACCCTGGCCGAACTGACCGGGGGCCGCGCACCCGGCGCCCAGGCCACCACGGCCAAGCTGTACGCCTCCACGCGTCACCAGCAACTCGGTCATCTCGCCATGGAGCTGGCCGGTCCGGCCGGACAGATCGTGGGCGAGGACTACGGCCTGGACACCCGGCAGCGGTCCTTCCTGCTCTCCCTGGCGGAGACGATCTACGGCGGGTCGAGCGAGATCCAGCGCAACATCATCGGGGAACAGCTCCTCGGGCTGCCGAAGGAGCCACGGCCGTGACGGCGATCGAGGAGCGCATCGACCGGATCGAGTCCCATCTGGCAGTCCAGCAGCTGCCCGTTCGCTACGCCCTGGCCGTGGACGCCCGCGATCTCGACGCCTGGGCGGGCTGCTTCCGGCCCGACGTCGACATGGGTCGCCACGGTCGCGGGAGAGACGTACTACGGGCGCACATCGAACCCCTCGTCCGCGGCTTCCACCGGTCGGTCCACCAGATCTGCGGCCACCGGATCGAGTTCACCGGCCGCGACACCGCCACCGGCTCCGTCTACTGCCGGGCCGAGCACGAGGTGGGGGAGCGGTGGATCGTCATGGCCATCCGCTATCTCGACGAGTACGCGCGCGTGGACGGCGAGTGGTACTTCTCCCGGCGCCGTGAGCAGCACTGGTACGCGGCCGACACGACCGAGCGCCCCCAAGACGTGGGCTTCAAGGGCTGGGAGGGGGCCGGGGAACCGGCGCTGCCCGGCGCCTTCCCCTCCTGGGCGGCCTTCTGGAAGGAGACGTGATGCAGCGGCTGTCGGGTAGAACGGCCCTGGTCACCGGGGGCGGGCAGGGCGTGGGCCGGGGTATCGCGCTCGCCTTGGCGGCCGACGGGGCGGCCGTGGTGATCACCGGCCGTACGGAGAGCAGACTCAAGGACGCGGTCGCCGAGATCGTGGAGCGCGGTGGGCGGGCCCACGCGGTCGTGGGGGATGTCGGCGAGCGGGCGGACGTCGACCGCATGGTCTCCGAGACGGTACGGGAGTTCGGCGGCCTCGACGTCCTCGTCAACAACGCGCAGACCTCCGTCCAGCGCCGGCTGGAGGAGACGTCGCACGAGGACGTCGAACTTGCCTACCGCAGCGGCCCGTTGGCCACCTTTCAGGCCATGCGGGCGGCCTTGCCCCATCTGAAGGCCACGCGGGGCAGCGTCGTCAACCTCGGCTCGTCGGCCGCGGTGCAGGGAGAGGTGAACTTCGCGGCGTACGCCATGGCCAAAGAGGCGATCCGGGGCCTGACGCGGGTCGCCGCGCGGGAGTGGGGGCCGTACGGGATCCGCGTGAACGTCGTCTGCCCGGCCGCACTGAGCCCTGCGGCGGAGGCCTACTTCAAGGCCCACCCCGAGAAGGCCGAACGCGTGCTCGCCGGCATCCCCCTGGGGCGGATGGGCGACCCGGAGACGGACATCGGCCGGGCGGTGGCGGCGTTGGTCAGCGACGACATGGCGTATCTGACGGGGGCGACGCTGATGCTCGAGGGCGGGCGGACGCTGATCGGGTGAACCGGGTGGCGCTGGGCAGGGCTTTGTGGCTGGTCGCCCCCTCCGGCGCTTGAGGAGCGGGGTCTGGGGCGGAGCCCCAGGGATGGGACGGGTAGGGGCGGCGGGGGCGATAAACGCCGTCACACGACACCCCGCGCCCGCAACCCCGCAAGCTGACTGTCCGTCACTTCGGCCAGCTCCGCGAGGACTTCCGCCGTGTGCTCCCCGAGCGCCGGCGGCGCCCCGTACCCCTCGACCGGCGTGGCCGAGAACCGGATCGGATTGGCAAGCAGCGGCAGTCGCCCCGACAGGGGGTCCGCGATGTCGACCAGCATCTCCCGGTGCCGTATCTGCGGATCGGCGAAGACCTCGGGCAGCTCGTTGAACGGCCCCGCCGGAACGTCGTGTTCGTCGAGCACGGCCAGCCATTCGTCCCGCGTCCGGGTCCGCAGGATCGCCTCGAGCACCGGCAGGATCTCCTCCCGGTGAGCGATCCGGGCGGACGTCGTGGCGAACCGGGGATCCTGGAGCAGATCGGTGCGGTCGGCCGCCGCGCAGAACCCGGCGAACTGCTTGTCGTTGCCCGCGACCAGAAAGATCGGCTTGTCCTCGCAGAGGAAGGCCTGGGAGGGGATTCCGCCATACCCGCCGTTGCCGCGCCGCCGCGGCACCTCGCCGGAGACCAGGTAGTTCATCGCGAAGTGGGAGAGCGAGGCCAGTCCGCAGTCAAGCAGGGACAGGTCGATGAACTGGCCCTCGCCGGTGGCGTCCCGGTGCCGCAGTGCCGCCAGCACGGCCGTCGAGGCATACAGGCCCGTGAGGATGTCGACCATGCTGACGCCGACCTTCATCGGTTCCTCGGGGTGTCCGGAGGCGCTCATCATTCCGGACATGGCCTGGAAGATGCCGTCGTAGCCGGGCCGCGAGGCATACGGCCCGGTCTGGCCGAAGCCCGTCACGGAGAGGTAGACCAGCCGCGGGTTGAGCTCCCGCAGACTCTGCTGGTCGAGACCGTACTTCGCCAGAGTCCCGGCGCGGAAGTTCTCGACCAGCACGTCCGACCGGGCGGCGAGCGCGCGGATCAGCTCCTGACCCTCGGCGGTGGCGTGGTTGACGGTGACCGACCGCTTGTTGCGGTTGCAGGAGAGATAGAAGGCGGCGGTGTCCGTCCCGCGCGCGAACGGCGGTCCGTAGGTCCGTGAGTCGTCGCCCGTACCGGGCCGTTCCACCTTGATCACCTCCGCGCCCAGGTCGGCCAGCATCTGGGTGGCCAGCGGCGCGGCGAGGATGCGGGACAGATCGAGGACGCGGATCCCGGCCAGGGCGGTCGACGGCATCGGGGTCTCCCTCTGTTCACAGACAGCTAATGAGTTATATAAATAATACATCTAGCATCGAGATCAAGTCCCGCTTCATTGATTTAACTATCCAAATCATGTAACTATATGGACCTGGCCGACAGGCCGAGACCGGAGGGCGTGCTGATGACCGTCGCGGCGAGGACCCTCACCGAACAGGAGCAGCGCGAACGCCGCGCGTGGTTCCGGGCCCGCTGGGAGCACGGGGTCGCCTTCAACCGCCGCTGCCGCATCCGGGTGACCCGCTGGGACCCGGAAGCGGTGGAGATCGCGCTTCCCTTCGCCGAGTCCCTCTCCGCCCACGAGGGCGTCTTCCACGGCGGGGTGATCTCGGCGCTCATCGACACCGCCGGCTCCGGAGCCGTGATCGCCGGGCACGACTTCAGCAAGGGGAGCCGGCTCAGCACGGTGTCGATATCGGTGCAGTATCTCGCGCCCGCCCGGGGCCCTGAGGCCGTCGCCTACGCGCGCTGCGTCAAGCGCGGCCGCAGGGTGCACTTCGCCGACGTCGACGTGATCACCGACGGACGTATCTGCGCGCGGGGGCAGGTGGTGGTGACCATCTCCGGGGAGCGACCGGGCGTCGGCGACCCCATCGAACCGCTGACCGAGGAGTGACGTGATGGCCGAGGACCTGGTGCTTTACGAAGTCGACGAGGACGGAGTCGCCACCGTCACCCTCAACCGACCCGAGCGGAAGAACGCCTGGAGCATCCCCATGGAGAACCGCTTCTTCGCGCTTCTCGACGAGGCCGCACAGGACCCCGCCGTACGCGTGGTCGTCGTCACCGGCGCGGGCCGGGCCTTCTGCCCCGGCATGGACGTCCAGCGCCTGGAGCAGAACGCCAGACCCGGCCAGTCCCTCGACCTCCACGCGCGCGTGCCCATGTACAGCAGGCGCACCCTGCCGAAGCCGCTGATCGCCGCGATCAACGGCGCCTGCGCCGGCATCGGCATGGTCCAGGCGCTCATCTGCGACGTACGCTTCGCCGCCCGGGGCGCCCGGTTCACCACTGCCTTCACCCGCCGCGGCCTGGCAGGCGAGTACAACCTGCCGTACGTGCTGCCGCGCGTCATCGGTCTGGAGAACGCGCTCGACCTGCTGCTGTCCGGCCGGGTCTTCGACGCCGACGAGGCGAAGGACCTCGGCCTCGTCAGCCGGGTCGTCGCACCGGAGGACCTGCTCGACGCCGCCCGCGCCTACGCCCGGGACATCGCCCGCAACTGCTCACCGCGCGCCATGGCCGTCGTACGTCATCAGGTGTACGGCGACCTCGACCGCACCTTCACCGACGCTCTCGCCCGCTCCTACTCCGCCATGGAGTTCTTCGCGGGCTCACCGGACTTCCGGGAAGGCGTCGCGAGCTTCATGGAGAAGCGGGAGCCGAAGTTCGAGGGAGTGCCCCCGGACTTCGATCCGGACGACGCCACCCGCGACGCGTTCCTGCCCTACTGACCTGCTGTTGCGACCGAGGAGCACGACGATGACAGGGCAACCGTTCCCCGTCGAGGCCGGGCACATCATGATGTTCGCCCGGGCCATCGGCGACGAGAACCCGGCGTATCAGGGCGAGTCGGCCCTCGCGCCTCCCACCTTCACCATGGCGAGCGCCCACTACGACCCGGACTACCATCTGCGGCCCAAGCCGGACGAGGAGTGGTTCGGGTCCGGTGGCGGCCCCGGCACGATGGCCGAGGGCGGCGGCGGGCTGCATGCCGAGCAGCACTTCGAGTACCACCGTCCGGTGCGCGCCGGCGAGACGCTGTACGCGCGCACCGTCCCCGGACGCAGCTGGGAGAAGCAGGGCCGCAGCGGCCGGCTGCTGTTCAGCGAGCGCGTCACCGAATACCGGGACGCCGACGGCGAACGCGTCGTCAGCGCCGTCACCGTGGCCGTCGTGCCCGAAGGCCCCGCGACCCCGAAGGACCCCCGATGAGCGTGAGCGTGGCCGGCATCAAGGCCGGCGAGACCCGCGAGAGCGTCCTCGTCGACGACCTCAAGCGCACCCGGATCGTCCAGTACGCGGGCGCCTCCGGTGACTTCAACCCGCTGCACACCGACGAGCGGTTCGCCGTCGAGGCCGCGGGATACCCCGGTGTCTTCGCCCACGGCATGCTGACGATGGGCATGACCGGCCGGGTCCTCACCGACTGGGTCGGCACCGAGGCACTGCTGCGCTACGGCGTGCGATTCAAAGCCCAGGTCCGGCCCGGCGACACCCTCGCGGCCACGGTCACCGTCGAGTCGGTCGAGGACACGCCGACCGGCCCGGTGGCCCACTTCTCCGTACGCACGGTCAACCAGGACGGCGTCGAGGTGGTCACCGGCACCGCGGCGGCCCGCCTGGAGCCCTGAGCCGGTGGGCGCCGCGCAGCGGGCCGGGACGGCAGCCACCTGGACCGCCCTGGTGAGCCGCGCCTACGACCACGCCCGCCCCGCGGTCCGGTTCGGTGACCTGACCTGGACCGGACGCGAACTCCTCGACCGTGCGGCCGGCGCCGCCGACTGGCTGGACACCCTCGGCCCGGAACCCGGCGTGCCGGTCCCGGCGTTGGTCGCCACGTCCGCCGAAGCCCTGGCCCTGGTGATCGGTGGCGCCGGATCGGGCCACCCGCTCGCTCCGCTCGGTGTCCGTATGACCGCGTACGAGATCGCGGAAGTCGTCAAGGCGACCGGCTCTGGAGTTCTCCTGGCGCAACCCGAGTTCTCGGACCTCGGCAAGCGGGTCGCCGAGCTGTCCGGCAAGCGGCTCTGCATCGCGCCCGAACTGCCAGCCAGTACAAGGCAATTGACCGCCGAGCCGAACGAACTCGCCGCCGTCCTGCATACGTCCGGCACCACGGGCATGCCCAAGCCGGTCTCCATCACCCAGCGACGCCTGGCCGCCCGAGCCCACGTCAACGGGCGGCTGTGCGGACTCGACCCCGAGAGCTTCTACGGCGGCAGCGCCCCCTTTCATCACATCGCCGGCCTCGGCAACATCGCCGTCGCCCTCGCCGCGGGCGCGCTGATCACCGGGCTGCCCCGCTTCACCGTCGAGGGCTGGACCCTTTTGCGGCACCTCGGCATCACCCACACCAGCATGGTCCCGGCGATGCTGGAGACCCTGCTGGCGGCCGGCGAGGCACGCCACGAGACCCTGCGGACCCTCCAGTACGGCGGCGCCCCCGTCCGCCCCGGCACGCTGCGACGGACGTACGAGGCGATGCCCGGTGTTCGCATGCTCAACATGTTCGGACAGACCGAGGGCTCGCCGATCAGCGTGCTCACCCCCGAGGACCACCGCGAGGCGGTCGCGGGACGCACCGAGCTGCTGCGGTCGGTGGGACGCCCCGCTCCCGGCGTCGAGATCAGGCTCGAGGGCGCCGGTCCGGACGGTGTCGGTGAGATCCACGCCCGCGCCGGCCATCTCTTCCGGACCGATGCCGAAGGCTGGCTGCACAGCGGCGATCTGGGGCGGGTGGCGGAGGACGGCTATCTCTACCTGCTCGGCCGGCAGAGCGACATGATCATCAGGGGTGGTGAGAACGTCCATCCGCTGGAGGTGGAGACGGCTCTGGCCGCACACCCGGGTGTGGCGGACGCGGCGGTCACCGGCGTGCCGGACGAGCGGCTCGGCCAGACCGTCGTCGCCTTCGTCGTACCGGCCGACCCCGATGCCCCGCCGGAACCGGCGGCGCTCAGAAGCCATGCCCGCGACCGTCTGTCCGGGTTCAAGGTCCCCGTCCGCTGGTGGTTCGTGGACGCTCTGCCGCGCAACGCGAACGGCAAGGTCCTACGCCGAGACCTGCGGGAGCCGTACCGAGGAGGAATCCGTGCCTGACCATGTCGACCCGCAGCGACTCGACGTCCTCCTGAGCCGGATCCGCCGGGAGGTCGACCACGGCCCCCTGCCGTCCGCTCAGGTCGCCGTCGCCCACGACGGCCGCCTGGTGGCCTTTGAGACCTACGGCGACGCCGAGCCAGGGACCCGCTACATCCTCCAGTCCGTCGGACGGTCGATCGTCGCGGGCGTGGTGTGGAAGCTGATCGGCGATGGGTTGCTGGACGTGAGCGAGCCAGTCGCCGCGATCATCCCGGAGTTCGCGCCGAACGGGAAGGAGGGGGTGACCGTCGAGCAGGTGCTCACCCACACCGCCGGCTTCCCCTTCGCCCCGCTCGGCTACCCGAAGATGCTCGACCGCGAGCAGCGACTGGCGGCCTTCGGGCGCTGGCGGCTGGACTCCCCGCCGGGCAGCCGCTTCCAGTTCCACCTCACATCGGCGACCTGGCTGATCGCCGAGATCGTCGAGCGGCGCACGGGCCTGGCCTTCGCCGACCACCTGCGTGAACGGATCGCCGGGCCGCTGAGCCTGTCGTCGATCGAGCTCGGGGTGCCGGTGGACAGGCAGCGGGGCAGTGTCGCTCCGATGCTCGCCACCGACCGCACCGGCGACGACCAGGACCCCGACCCGTGGGGGCCGTGGTACCTGTCCGACCCGAGGGTGCTGGCGGCCGGTGAGCCCAGCCACGCCCTGGTGGCCACCGCCGCCGATGTCGCGCTCTACTTCCAGGCGCTGGTCCACTCCGGCCTGTGGAAGCCGGAGGCGGTCGCGGAGGGCGTCCGGATCCGGCTGACCACCCATCCGTACGGCGAGCAGATCTACGGGGGCGGCGGCAGCCGCCGCACGAGCATGGGGCTGTTCGTGACCGTGGCCGGCCCCGACGCGGGCAGCAACCTGCCGTCGACCGGCTCGCCGGCGCTCTTCGGCAGCGCCGGGGCGGCCTACCAACTGGGCTTCATGGACCCGGAGTCCGGCCTGTCCTTCGCGTGCCTGAGCAACGGCTACCCGCTCGCCGGCTACGACCACTCCCCGCGCGGTACCGCTCTGCTCACCGAAATCGCGAACCTGGCGGCGGGCCTGGTCCGTTAGACCGGGCCCGCCGCCAGGCGGATGGTGCGCAGGGGCTCAGCGGCTGATCAGCTGCTGGGCGTTGTGGAACATGATGTCGTCCTGGGCGGACTCGTCGAGCTCGGCGATGAGCTTGCGGAAGTCGGCCGGGCTGGCCAGGCCCTCGGCATGCGGGAAGTCGGAGCCCATCACGATGGACTCGTGGTAGCCGAGGCGCTTGACCACGTTCACGATGTCGTCCTCGGGATAGGGCACCACGCGCACGTGCTTGCGGAAGATCTGGCTGGGACGCTCGTCCAGCTGACCGCCGATCCAGGGGCCGTTGCGGCCCATGCCCCGGCTCTTGTCCATGTGGCGGACGAAGTGCGGCACCCACTCGGATCCGAACTCGGAGACCAGGATGTTGATGTCGGGGAAGCGGCCGAAGAGGTTGTCGAAGATCAGCGCGGAGAGCGTCTCCTCGACGGGCCGCTGACCGTAGGTGTTCTGCCACTGCCAGGCAGACATCCGGAAGTGGATGGGACTGGGGTCGAAGCCCCAGGCGGGCGCCACCTGCGAGTTGTAGTAGAACTCGCTGATGTGGTAGCAGACGCTTGCCTTGGCCTCGTTGACCAGTTTCCAGAACGGGTCGAAGTACGGGTCGCCCGGGGAGCGGCCGTACATCGGCCCGGTGGGCAGCAGGATGAAGCGGGCGCCCTCGTTGAGGACGTACTCCAGCTCCTGCACCGCGTGGTCCAGGTCGCGCAGCGAGAGCAGGGCCGGGGCGTAGATGCGGTTCTGGTGGTTGAAGCCCCACACCTCGTTCATGTACCGGTTGAACGAGTGGTAGTTGGCGTAGAGCGGCTCGACGCCGCTCACGTACTCCTCGGCGACCAGTGCCCAGCCGCCCGGGTACATGATCGTCTGATCCAGGCCCTGCTCGTCCATGATCCGCAGCCGGGCCTCGCGGTTCTGGTACGCCTCGTGCATCGGCTCGAACTGATAGGTCTCCTCGGGATTGCCCGACGCCATCGCCTTGAGCATCTCCTTCAGTGAGCCGGGGCGGTACACCTGCCCGAACTCCGGTTCCAGGCAGACGACGATCCGGTCGCCGGCGAGAATCACCTCCCGACCGTCCGGCAGGGTCACCGGTGCGACCGCCGCGCCGAGGAACTCCTTCGGGAGGTAGCGGGTGAAGGAGTCCCGCTCCTCGTACATGTGCTGGTCGCAGTCGAAGATGCGCTTGCGCTGTTCGGCCATGGCCGTCGCCTCCGGACCCCAGGAGCTATTCAGTACGCCTTCTATAATTATCTAACTGTTTATAGAGCGCAAGGGGTCGGGGCGGGGGAGCCGGTCCGGTCGGTCAGTCGAGGAGTTCGAGGACCGTCTTGGGGCCTGCGGCGTTGACGACATCGTCGGCGCTGGAGATGTGCCGATGCCACAGCTTCTCGGCCTCGTCGGCCTTGCCGGAATCGATCAGGCCGACCATTCGCACATGGGCCCGGTGTCCCTTGAGGGCCTGCGCCTTCTGGGTCTCGGCGTCGGCGGCGGCCGCGGTGTAGGAGGCGTTGGCCCGGTCGATGATGTTGCGCAGCATGCCGCACAGCAGGATCAGGGTCTGGTTGCCGGTGAGTTCGACCAGCAGGGCGTGGAAGGCGTCCTGGGCCTCGACGAGGGCCAGCGGGTCGTCCAGGACGGCCTTCTCGGCGGCCACCGCGTCGCGCAGCCGCTTGATGTCGTTCGCGGTGTGCTTGACGGCGAGCTGGCGGGCGCAGGGCGGCTCGATGAGGGCGGCCGCGCGGTAGATGTCGCCCAGCGTGGCCCCGCGGTATTCGAGGATCAGACCGGCGAAGCGGGCGGCGACGTCGGCGTCGGGCGCGCTCACCCGGGCGCCGCCGTGGGCGCCGCGGCGGACCGTGATCAGGGATTCCGACTCCAGGACGCGGAAAGCCTCGCGCAGGGTCGGCCGCGAGATGCCGAACTGCTCCATGAGACCCGACTCGGGCGGCAGCGCGTCACCGGGTTCGAGCTCGCCCCGGACGATCTGGCGGCGCAGATGCGCGGCGACCAGTTCGGCGGTCTTCGGTACCCGTACCTGGCGTCCCACGCTGTTGCGGGAGGGGGCGGGTACGGTCGCCGTCTCTGCTGCGCGGGCTGCCTCGGCCACGGTGGGCTCTCCTCATATAGCCAAATGAATCGTCTTAGTGCATCGAGGATACCAGGTCAAGGGTTGGATGATCGTCGTGCATAAGATATAGATGATTCATCTATCTATTAGTCGACGGTTTCCGTGGGAGTGACCCCGATGACCGAGAACCCGACCCCGGTGATCCTCACCGAACTCACCGACGACGGGGTCATGCTCCTCACCCTGAATCGGCCCGGGCGGCACAACGCCTGGACGCTGGAGATGGAGCTGCTCTACAACGAACTGTTCGACCGGGCGGAGGCCGATCCACGCGTACGGGCCGTGGTGCTCACCGGCGCCGGGCGCAGCTTCTGCCCGGGGATGGACATGAGCGTGCTGGACGGGGCGTCCTCCGGCGCCCGCCCTTGGCCGACCGGCCAGCTGCCCGCGCGCACCCGTCCGATGTCCTTTCCGAAGCCCGTCGTGGCGGCCGTCAACGGCGCCTGCGCGGGCATCGGCTTCAACCAGGCACTGATGTGCGACGTCCGGTTCGCCGTGCCGCACGCCAAGTTCGCCGCCGCCTTCAGCGCCCGCGGGCTGGTGGCCGAGGACGGAGTGTCCTGGCTGCTGCCCCGACTGGTCGGCCACGGCAACGCGAGCGATCTGTTGCTGTCCTCGCGCCGGATCACCGGGACGGAGGCCCATGCGATGGGCCTGGTCAACCGGCTGGCCGAGCCGGAGGAACTCCTGCCGGCGGCGCTCGCGTACGCGACCGAGCTGGCCCGCTCGGCCAGCCCGTACGCGATGTCCCTCATCAAGCGGCAGCTCTCCGACGACCAGGCGCGGACCTTCACCGAGAGCCGCGACAGCGCGGCCGCGTTGCTCGCCGTGGCCAAGCGCGCCCCGGACTACCGCGAGGGCGTGCGCAGTTTCATCGAGCACCGTACGCCCGTGTTCGCGGCGCTGGGGGAGGAGGAGCCGTCGTGACCCGGAGCGAACTGCCTTTGCACCGCCGGACGATCACCGTCTCCGCGTACCGGGAGGGCGACGACGAGATCTCGGTCGAGGCCCGGCTCCTCGACGAGCGGCCCTGGGCCGAGCCGTCGGCCGCCGTCATCCACAGCATGGTGCTCCAGGTGCGGGTGCGTCTCGCGGACATGGTCGTCGTGGCCGCCGACGCCGACATGCGCGGCTTCCCGCACGCCGAGTGCCCGCTGATCACGCCCGTCTTCGACGGACTGGTCGGGCTCGGTGTCGCCGCCGGATACAACCGCGCCATCCAGGACCGGTTCCGCGGTGTCTCCGGGTGCTCCCACCTGTACGAGCTGGCGCGGGTCCTCGGGCCGGCCGTGGTCCAGGCCGGCATCTCGGCCAACGCGGGGCTCCGGATGGCCGGCCGGCCGTCCCATGACCCGCGCTCCACCGCCGGTGTGCTGAACAGCTGCCACATCTGGGCACCGGGCGGCGTGGGACTGCGCAAGCTCGACGCGGGCTGGCGCCCGGGGACCGGCCCGCGTCCGGTGCCCGCGCTGAGGATCTTCGAGATGTCCGAAGCGGACCCGACCGATACGGCCGGCGGTTCGGTGACGCCCTGAGGGGCGCGGGGCGCTATGGATATGCGACTCCGCCGCGTGGGCGCGACCGGCCACGACGGCGCCGCGGACGAGAACGACCCAGTGGGTCACCTGGGCTCGCGCGGCAGCCCCAGCACCTTCTCCGCGAGGATGTTCCGCTGCACCTGGGACGTTCCCGCGTAGATCGTGCCGGAGCGGGCGATCAGGTACGTCGTCGACCAGGAGGCCGAGGAGTTGGCGGCGCCGGGATCGTCGGCGCGGTAGGTGCGCAGCGGCGGTCGGCCCACCGGTACCTGGCCGTGCAGTCCCATGATGTCCATCGCCAGGTCGGTGACCTGGGTGTGGTACTCGCTCCAGTACAGCTTGGCGATCGACGACTCGGGGCCGGGCTCGGCGCCCTTCAGCCAGCCGGTGAGTGTCCGGTAGCCGAGATAGCGCATGATCTCCACCTTGGACCAGCACCAGGCGATCCGTTGCCGGACGACCGGGTCCTGGTCCTTGCCGTGGAGGCGCGCCAGCTCGATCAGCCGCTCCACCTCCGCCTTGAACATGATCGGGTTGGTCGCCGCCTCCTCCCCGCGCTCCACGCCCAGCAGGCTCTGGGCCACCGTCCAGCCGTTGTCGACGCCGCCGACGACGAGATCGGCGCGGGTGCGGGCGCCGTCGAAGAACACCTCGTTGAAGTGCAGCTGCCCGCTCATCATGCGGAACGGACGCACCTCGACGCCGGGCTGGTCGAGCGGAACGAGGAGGAAGGAGATGCCGCGGTGCTGGGAGGCGTCCCGGTTCGTGCGGGCCAGGACGAAGATCCAGTCGCTGTGGTGGGCGCCGGAGGTCCACACCTTCTGCCCGTCGATCACCCAATCCTCTCCGTCCCGCTCGGCGCGGGTCTTCAGGGAAGCCAGGTCCGAGCCCGCGTCCGGCTCCGAGTAGCCCTGGCACCAGGTGTCCTCGCCGCTGAGGATGCGGGGCAGGAAGTGGCTCTTCTGCTCCTCCGTGCCCCAGCGCAGCAGGGTGTTCGCCAGCATCTTCACCCCGAAGGTGTCCTGCGGCAGCCCGAACGGCACGCCGACCAGGGCGAGTTCCTCCATCAGGACGACCTGGTGGAGCTTGGACAGCCCGCGGCCGCCGTAGCGCTCGGGCCAGGTGAGGGAGAGGTAGCCGCGCTCGGCGAGTCGTCGGCGCCAGTGACGGGCGAAGGAGCGGGCCGCCTCCTCGTCCAGGGCGCCGATGCCCTTCCAGTCCGGCGGGAGCGCCTCGGTGAGGAACGTTCCGACCTCGGTGCGGAACGTCTCGGTCTCCGGGGGATAGCTGATGTCCACCTGCGTACTCTCCTCGTCCGGCCCCGCTCGCACAGCAGATCGCTGTATTGATTGTTTCAGCATAATAGGTTATCTATTTACAAGGAATAGTGAGGGAAGCGCCGAGCCAGGGGCGGGCTGACATGGGACTGCTGGACGGCCGGAACGCGGTGATCACCGGTGGCGCACAGGGCATCGGCTTCGAGATCGCCGGTGTGCTCGGTGCCGAGGGCGCGACCGTCGTCCTCGGCGACATCAACGCGGACGCAGCGGCACAAGCCGCCGTACGCCTCAGCGAGAACGGCGTGGCCGCCACCTCGCTGCGCTGCGACGTCACCGACGAGGACGAGGTCGCCGCCCTCGTCGCCCATGGCACCGCCGCCTTCGGACCGGTCGATGTCATGGTCAACAACGCCGGAATCACCCGGGACGCGACCCTGCGCAAGATGCCCTTGGCCGACTTCCGCGCTGTCGTCGACGTCCATCTGACCGGCGCCTGGAACGGTACCCGGCACGCTGCCGAGGCGATGCGCGCCCACGGACAGGGCGGCAGCATCGTCAACATCTCCTCCATCGCCGGCAAGGTCGGCAACTTCGGCCAGACCAACTACAGCGCCGCCAAGGCAGGCCTCGTCGGCCTCACCAAGGCGTCCGCCAAAGAACTCGCGAAAGCGGGCATCCGCGTGAACGCCGTCCAGCCCGGTCTGATCCGTACCGCCATGACCGAGGCGATGCCCCCCGCCGCCTGGGACGCGAAGCTCGCGGAGATCCCCATGGGCCGCGCCGGCGAACCCGCCGAGGTGGCCCAGGTCGTCCTCTTCCTCGCCTCCGGTCTGGCGAGCTACGTCACCGGAGCCGTGGTCGAGGTGACCGGTGGCCGGTACATGTGACCCCCTGCACCCGCTGATGAAAGGCATGACGGATGCGTGACGCGGTGATCTGCGAACCGATACGGACCCCGGTCGGGGGTTACGGGGGAGTCTTCAGGGACGTCACGGCGGCTCAGCTCGCGGCCACCGTCGTCCGCGCTGTCCTGGACCGCACCGGGGTCCCGCCCACGGCGGTCGACGACGTGATCCTCGGGCAGTGCTACCCCAACGGCGAGGCCCCGGCCATCGGCCGCGTCGCAGCCCTGGACGCCGGACTGCCCGTCGAGGTACCCGGACTCCAGATCGACCGTCGCTGCGGCTCCGGACTCCAGGCGATCATCACCGCCGCGATGCAGGTGCAGACCGGCGCGAGTGATCTCGTACTGGCCGGTGGCGTCGAGTCCATGAGCCAGGCCGAGTTCTACACCACCGACGCACGCTGGGGCGTGCGCGGCGCCGGAACCATGCTGCACGACCGGCTGGCCCGTGGGCGTGTGACGTCAGGCGGTGCCAACCATCCGGTCCCCGGGGGAATGCTGGAGACCGCCGAGAACCTGCGACGCGAGTACGCCATCCCCCGCGAGGAGCAGGACCGACTGGCGCTGCGGTCCCACGAGAAGGCGGTCGCGGCACAGCGGGAAGGCCGCTTCGCCGACGAGATCGTGCCCGTCACCGTGCGCACCCGGAAGAGCGAGACGGTCGTCGACACGGACGAACACCCGCGCCCAAACTCCTCGTTGGAGGGACTGGCGAAGCTACGGCCTGTCCTCGGCCGCCAGGACCCGGAGGCCACCGTCACGGCCGGCAACGCCAGCGGGCAGAACGACGGCGCCTCGCTCTGCATCGTCACCCACCCCGAGCGCGCCGCCGAACTCGGACTGCGCCCGCTGGGCCGCCTGGCCTCCTGGGCCGTGGTCGGGGTGCCCCCCGAGACGATGGGCATCGGCCCGGTGCCCGCCACGGCCAGGGCCCTGGAGCGCGCGGGGCTGAAGCTCGCCGACATCGACCTGATCGAGCTCAACGAGGCCTTCGCCGCCCAGGTGCTCGCCTGCACCCGCGAATGGGACCTGACCGAGGCGGACTTCGAGCGGTTCAACGTCAACGGCTCCGGCATCTCGCTGGGCCATCCCGTCGGCGCCACCGGCGGCCGCATCCTCGCCACCCTGCTGCGCGAACTGGACCGCCGTCAGGCTCGCTACGGCCTGGAGACCATGTGCCTCGGCGGCGGACAGGGCCTGGCCGCGGTCTTCGAACGGCCGACGCACGCAATCGACGCCAATGGAGGACGCTGATGGCCGGACTGATCGCATACGGCGCCCATGTGCCGTACCACCGTCTCGCCCGCGCCGATGTCGCGGCCACGCTGGGCACCCCGGCGGGACGCGGCACCCGCGCGGTCGCGGGCTACGACGAGGACACCACGTCCATGGCCGTCGAGGCGGCCCGCGGCGCCCTGACCCGCGACGGACTGCGCGCCCGCGTCGGCCAGCTCTTCCTCGCGACGGCCGCACCCGCCTACCTCGACAAGACGAACGCGACCGCGGTCCACGCCGCGCTCGGTCTCGGCGAGCACGTGCTCGCCGTCGACATGGCCGGTGCCGTACGTTCCGGCCTCGGCGCCCTGGTCACCGCCGCCCGCTCCGCGGTGCCGACCCTGGCCGTGCTGTCGGACCTGCGCACCGGGCTGCCCGGCGGCAGCGACGAGATCGCGGGCGGGGACGGCGCGGCGGCCTTCGTCTTCGGCGGCCACCGCAACGGCGCGCCCGTCATCGCCGAACTGCTCGCCCACGACACGGTCAGCGACGAGATCCTGGAACGCTGGCGGCTGCCGGGCGCCCCGGCCTCCCGGGTCTGGGAGGAGCGCTTCGCCGAGGGCATCTACGTCTCCCTCGCGGACAGGGCGCTGAGCGCCGCCCTCGACCAGGCGGGGCTGGACCGCGGGGCGATCGACCACCTCGTCGTCTCCGGGCTGCACGCGCGCGCGTGCACGGCGGTCCGGCGCGCGGCGGGCACACGCCCCGAGACGCCGGCCCCGGACCTCACCGCGACGATCGGCAACGCCGGCACCGCCCAGCCAGGCCTGCTCCTCGCCGATGTCCTCGACCGGGCCGGGCCCGGCGAGATCATCGCGCTCGTCGTGCTCGGCGACGGCGCCGGAGTCCTCCTGCTGCGCACCACCGACGCCCTCCCCGCCCACCGCGCCGCCCGCCCGGTCGCCGCCCAGATCGCCGCGGGCAGTGCCCCGATGCCGTACGCCACCTACCTCTCCTGGCGTGGCCTGCTCGACCGTGAACCGCCCCGCCGGCCGGACCCCGAGCCGCCCTACGCGCCGCCCGCGCACCGCCGCACCGCCTGGAAGTACGGCTTCGTCGCCGCCCGCTGCGGGAAGTGCGGCACCCGGCAGCTGCCGCCCGACCGGGTGTGCGCCTCCTGCCGGAGTGTCGACGCCATGACCGACGAGCCGATGCAGCAGGTGCGCGGCACGGTCGCCACGTTCACCGTCGACCGGCTGGCCCACACACCGAGCCCGCCGATGCTCGTCGTGGTCGTCGACTACGACGGCGGCGGCCGGTTCCGCTGCCAGCTGACCGACGCGACCGAGGCCGACGCCGTCATCGGCGCCCGGGTGGAGATGACGTTCCGCCGGACCGTCACGGCCGCCGGCGTCCACAACTACTTCTGGAAGGCCCGGCCCGTGCGGCTGGGCGAGAACGCCGAGGGTGGGGAGACGGCCGTATGAGCTCGCACGGAATCCGGGACCGGGTCGCGATCGTCGGCATGGGATGCACGCCCTTCGGCGAGCACTGGACCCGATCGGCCGACGATCTGCTGGTGGAGGCCGTGGGCGACGCGGTGACCTCGGCCGGCGTCACCCTCGACGACATCGACGCGTTCTGGTTCGGCACCCAGGCCTCCGGCGTGTCCGGGCTGACCCTGAGCCGGGCGCTCCGCCTGCCCCACAAGCCCGTCACCCGCGTCGAGAACATGTGCGCCACCGGCTCCGAGGCGCTGCGCAACGCCTGTTACGCCGTCGCCTCCGGAGCGTACGACGTGGCGATGGCCGTCGGCGTGGAGAAGCTCAAGGACTCCGGCATGTCCGGGCTGTCCGGCACGGCGATCCCGGGCGCGGGCGACGACAGCCGCGGCGAGATCACCGCCCCGGCCAACTTCTCCCTGCTCGCGCCCGCCTACGCGGCCAAGTACGGGCTCTCCGACGAGGAGATGAAGGACGTCATCACCCGTGTCGCCTGGAAGAACCACGTCAACGGAGCCCGCAACCCCCGCGCCCAGTTCCGCAAGGAGGTCCCGCTGGAGCGCATCCGCTCGGCGCCGATCATCGCGGGCATGCTCGGGGTCTTCGACTGCTCCGGAGTCTCGGACGGCTCGGCGGCCGCGATCGTCGTCCGCGCCGAGGACGCCTACAAGTACACGGACAAGCCGGTCTTCGTGAAGGCGCTGTCCTTCGTCGCCGGTCCGGCGGACGGGCTCCTCGACCCGGAGTACGACTTCACCACCTTTCCCGAGGTCGTCGCCTCCGCGCAGGAGGCATACCGGCAGGCGGGCATCACCGACCCGCGCACCGAACTGGCCCTCGCCGAGGTGCACGACTGCTTCACCCCCACCGAACTGGTGCTGATGGAGGACCTGGGTTTCGCCGAGCGCGGACAGGCGTGGAAGGACGTGAGCAGCGGAGCGTTCGACCTGGACGGCTCGCTGCCGGTGAACCCGGACGGCGGACTGAAGGCCTTCGGCCACCCCATCGGCGCCTCGGGCCTGCGCATGATGTTCGAGGCGTGGCTGCAACTGCGGGGGGAGACCCCGCCGGAGCGGACGGTGAAGTCCCTGGCCGAGGGGCGTTCGCTCGCCCTCACCCACAACCTCGGTGGCGGGCCCGGCGAATGCGTCTCCTTCGTCTCCGTCGTCGGCAGCGAACTCACCGACCAGTAAAGGCGGTTCGGCCATGGGACGACTCCAGGACAAGATCGTCGTCGTGACCGGAGCGGCCTCCGGCATCGGCGCCGCCACCGCACGACGCGTGGCGGCGGAGGGCGCGCATACGGTCGTCGCCGACCTGAACCCCGACGGCGCCGGGACGGTCACGGACGAGATCCGTGCCGCCGGGGGCTCCGCAATGGCGGTCACCGTCGACCTGGGGGACGCAGACAGCGTCCGGGCCATGGTCACCACAGCGGTCGAGACCTACGGCGGCCTCGACGTCCTGCACAACAACGCTGCGGCCACCCACCTGGCCGCCCGCCTGGACCTCGCCGTGGTGGAGGCCGACCCGGCGGTCTGGGACGACACGATGCGGATCAACCTCCGCGGCACCATGGTCGCCGTCCAGACCGCCGTCCCGCACCTGATCGCCCGGGGCGGCGGCTCGATCATCAACACCTCGTCCGGGTCCGGCCTCGCCGGCGACCTGCGCAACCCCGCGTACGGCGCGTCCAAGGCCGCCCTCATCAACCTCACGCAGTACGTCGCCACCCAGTACGGCAAGCAGGGCGTGCGCTGCAACGCCATCGCGCCCGGCTTCATCGTCACTCCTGCGAGCTCCGGCTCGGCGCACGGCGCGATCCGGGAGGCGATGCTGCGCCATCACCTCACGCCACGCCTCGGCCGGCCCGAGGACGTCGCCTCGGCGGTCGTCTTTCTCGCCTCCGACGAGTCGGCCTTCATCACCGGGCACACCCTGCGCGTGGACGGCGGGCTGTTGTCCCACCAGCCGTATGTCGCGGATCTGCGGGACGCCTGAACGTCTGCCGGGCGGACTCGGGGGCTGCCCGGCGGGCTTCGGAGGCGCTTTCCGTACAGGGAAGCGCCTCCGAGCTGTTTCAGGACAGCGTCTCCGGCTCCAGGTCGCCCAGATAGGCCGCCCGGACAGCCGGATCGCGGCGCACCTCCTCCGGCGTGCCGGCGCAGATCAGACGTCCGAAGTCCAGCACCACCACCTGGTCGCAGACGCCCATCACCATGTCGACGTCGTGCTCGACGAGCAGCACCCCCATGCCCCAGTCCTCGGCGAGCCGCCGCACCAGACGGGCCAGCTCCCGGGTCTCGTCGTCGGACAGCCCCGCGGCCGGTTCGTCCAGGAGCAGCACGGACGGCGAGGCCGCCACCGCGCGGGCGATGGCCAGCAACCGCCGCTCCCCGTACGACAGATCGCCCACCGGCCGGTCCAGACTGTCCTGGAGCCCGAACTCCCGTACGGCGACGAGGACATGGGAGGGCAGCGGGCGGGTGCCTGGCCGTACCAGGTCCGTGAGGTACGTCCAGCGGCCGGGTCGGTCGCAGGCCGCGTACAGGTTGTCCAGCACGGTCATGTCCTCGAACAGCTCCAGCGACTGGAAGGACCGGCTCAGCCCCGCCGCGGCCCGCCGGTGCACCGGCAGCCGGGTGACCTCCCGGTCGCCGAGCCGGACACCGCCCGACGCGGCCCGGGTGAAGCCGGTGACGGCGTCGATCGCGGAGGTCTTGCCGGCGCCGTTGGGGCCGATGAGACCCACGACCCGGCCCGGCTCGACGTCGAGCGAGAGTCCGTCGACGGCGACGACACCGCCGTAGCGCACGGTCAGGCCTCGGACCTGGAGGGGGAGCGGTGCGGCGCGGGGGACGGCTGCCTCGTCCGTCATGGCGGCCGCGACCGTGACGGCTCCGCGCCGCGGCGACAGCCTGCGGCGGATGCCCTCCGCCTGCCGTCCGATGTTCCTGCCGATGCCGTCCTGGTTGCCCACGAGGGTCAGCACCAGGATGATCCCGCCGATCAGCGGCATCCATGCGCTCAGCCCGGGGAGCACCAGGTCCCCGAAGCGGGCGCCCACCGTGCCGGCGGCGAAGGTCGCGGCGAACAGCGGGCCGACGAGGAAGCCGACACCGCCGATGACCGCGAGTCCGAGCGCGGTGATGGAGTCGAACGAGGCGAAATCGGCGAAGACCACCGAGGTCGAACGGAAGCCGGTGAGCACTCCGGCGAGCGCGGCGATGGCCGCCGAGAGGCCGAATGCGTAGAGCTTGGCCGCGCGGACGTCGATGCCGAGTGCGGCGGCGGCCCGTTCGTTCGCCCGTACGGCGATGAGCCGGCGGCCGGTGCGGCTGCGTCGTACGTTGGCGACCACGAGGGCGGCGGCGACGAACAGTACGAGCACCACGGCGGCGTACCGCTGGGGGTGATCCACCCCGGAGACGCTGATCCCGAAGAGCGTCTGACGGCCCACCGCGATGCCGTCGCTGCCCGGGCTCGTCGACAGATCGGTGTTCTGGAAGATCATCGCCTCGAGTGTGGTGCCGAGCCCGAGCGTGATGATCGCGAGGTTGACGCCACGGGTACGGACCGCCGGGAGTGCGAACAGCAGACCGATCGGGATCGTTCCCAACACACCCGCCAGCAGGGCGAGTTCGAAGGGCCATCCCCAGTCGGCCGCCGCGTGCCCCGCGATGAAGGCGCCCGTCCCGGCGAGGGCGTACGCCGCGAGGGAGACCTGCCCCGCGTAACCGGTGACCACGACGATCGAGAGGATGATCAGCGACAGCACCAGGGTGGTGGTGATGGCGTCGGCCCACAACGGCGTCGACACGCCCACCAGCAGCAGTCCGACGGCGACGGCGAGAGCCAGCGGCACGGGGCGGACCCTGCCGGTGCCCAGGGCCGGCAGCCGGTCCAGGAACGTGCCGCGCAGCGGCAGCGCCCGGCCGCGGGCGACCAGCACCAGGGCGATGAAGAGGAAGGGCACCGACGAGGCGAGTCCGGTGACGTGGGAGCCGAAGCGGGTCAGTTCGGACTGCACGATCCCGATGACCAGACCGCCCGCCAGCGTGACGGGGAACGACGAGAACCTGCCGACCAGGGCGGCGGCCAGCGCGCTCAGCAGGAGGGTGGTCAGCCCGGTCACCGACAGTCCGATCACCGGCACGATCAGGATGCCCGTCAGCCCGGCCAGGGCCGAGCCCAGCGCCCAGTTGCCGGTGGCGATCAGATCCGGGGACCAGCCGAGCGCGGCTGCGGCGCCCTCGTTCTCCGCGACCGCCGTGGTGCCCAGGCCGAACAGGGTGCGCTTGTAGAGGAGATGGAGGAGCGCGGTCACGACGACCGCGATGCCGAGCAGCCAGACGCGGTCCTCGGAGATCGTCGCCCCGGCGATCGTCAGCAGCCGGGTGGGCAGCTGGCCCGGTACCAACTGCAGGCTGTCGCCGTAGCGCTTGACGGCGATCGCGGTGAGCACGATGAACACCGCCAGGGTGCCGACCAGCCGGGCCAGCGTGGACGCCCGGCGCAGCGGGCGCAGCACCAGCAGATGGGTGAGGACGCCCAGTACCGCGGAGGCGAGCACGCCGCACGCGGTGGCGGGCCAGTACGGGACGCCGTGGTGGGCGGCGAGCTCCCACTGCACATAGGCGCCGGCCATCCCGATCGCGCCGTGCGCGAAGTTCAGGACGCCGGAGCCCCGGTAGACCAGCACGATGCCGTGCGCGGTGAGCGCGTAGAGGGCGCCGAGCCCCAGGCCGAGCAGCGCGAACCGCAGGATGTCGTCCATCGAGGAACCTCCGAGGGGGCAGGGCCAGACAGCGCATTTATTTAAATAATTGTGCCGAGAGTACTTCACTAACCCAAAAACGCACCCCATGCTGTTCGCCAACTCGATGACGAGCCCCGCGGAGGGACCATGAACGACTCACGCCGACGCAGAACTGCCGCAGCGAGCTGTCTCGCGGTGACCGGAGCCCTGCTTGCCGCGGGCTGCGGGGGAGAGGCCGCCGGCACCTCGAAGGAGACCTCCTCCCTGAAGGGCACGCCCGTCAAGGTGATGGTCTGGGCACCGGAGGACACCCAGGGCAGCGCCCAGCCCGGAGTCCGGCACACAGCCCAGGCCTACGAGAAGTGGATCAACGCCAACGGCGGCATCAAGGGCGGCCCGCTGGAGGTGCTCACCTGCAACGAGAAGAACGACCCCGACGAGGCAGAGAAGTGCGCCCAGCAGGCGGTCGCCGAGAAGGTGGTCGCGGTGGTGGGCTCGTACAGCCTCGCCGGTGACCGCTACATGCCCGTCCTGCAGAAGGCCGGCATCCCGTACATCGGAGGGACCGGCGTTTCGGCAGCGGAGTTCTCCAACCCGCTGTCCTTCCCCGTCAACGGCGGCACCCCGACGGTGTTCGCGGCACACGGGCAGCAACTGGTGGAGCAGGGCTGCAAGAAGATCTCCGGCGTACGGTACGACGTCGCCGCCGCCGCGATCGTCTCGAAGTTCCTCGCACTCGGCGTGACCGCCGCCGGAGGGGCTGCGCCCAAGGACCTCAAGGTGCCGGTCACCGCCACCGATCTCGCCCCGCAGGTCGCCGCCGCGACCAAGGGCAGCGACTGCGTGAGTGTCATCCTGGGCACGCACTCCGACCTTTTCGTCAAGGCGTACGTGCAGTCCGGCTCGAAGACCGAACTCGGCAGCGTCGTCGGCAACCTCACCCCGGAACTGGCCGAGACCACCGGCGGCGGTGGCAGCCCGCTGGAGGGAGCTTCGATCACCGGCTACTACCCGCCGACCTCCGACGCCGCCTGGAAGAACTTCGTCGAGGCCGCCGAGGGCGACAAGGAGATCGACACCAGCAACGGCGCCAACGGGACGACCTGGGTGGCCTTCAAGGTCTTCACCGCGGCTGCCCAGAAGCTGCCGACGATCACGGCCAAGGCCCTGGTCGAGGAGCTGAACACCACCTCGGGCATCGACACCGGCGGACTGACCCCGCCCCTGACCTGGAACAAGTCGACGGCCCTGCCGATCGAGGGGATGAACCGCATCCACAACACGACGGCCACCGAACTCACCATCCGCGACGGGAAGATCGAGTGGGCGAAGGAGGGGGCGACCTTCGTGGACGTCCGCAAGGTGCTGACGGCGAAGTCGGCCGGCTGACCGAAGGAGAACGTCCGTGCACGACACCGGACCACCCCTGATCGAAACCCGCGCCCTGTCCGCCGGATACGGTGGCCGGCCCGTCGTACGGGACCTCGCCATCGAGGTCCGCCCCGGCGAGGTCGTCGCCCTCCTCGGACCCAACGGCGCGGGCAAGACCACCACACTCAGGGCGCTCTCGGGCGCCCTGGCCCCGATCGACGGCGAGGTGCGCTGGCGGGGCGAGCCCGGACGCGCACCGCTGCACCGCCGCGCCCGCCAAGGCCTGGCGTACGTCGGTGAACGAGCGGTCTTCACCGGCCTCGACACCGCGGACAACCTGCGGGTCGGCCGGGTGGCGGCGCGGCAGGCACTCGAACTCTTCCCCGAGCTCGAAAAACGCCTCACGACCGGTGCCGGAATGCTGTCGGGCGGCGAGCAGCAGATGCTCTCGCTGGCCCGCGCGCTGTGCCGCGCCCCCAAGCTGCTCCTCGCGGACGAGCTGTCGCTCGGCCTCGCGCCGCTCGTCGTCGACCGCCTCCTGCGCGCGGTACGCGAGGCGGCGGACCGGGGCCTCGGGGCGCTGCTGGTCGAACAGCACGTCCGCAAGGTGCTGGACATCGCCGACCGCGTGTACGTCCTGCACCGCGGCCGCGTCACCCTCACCGGCACTCCGGAGGAACTGCGAGGACACCTGGACACGATCGAGTCGTCCTACCTCGCCCAAGAGACAACTTATGCAACCGATTGAGGTGAACGCCGTGCCCGGCGCACGTGAGCAGCTCCGATCCCTCGTCTTCTCCGGCACCTTCGACCAGCCCGCCACGGAACTGCGTGAGTTGCAGCTGGAGGCCGCGCGGGAGGCGTTCACGGCCCACCGCGAGCGCATCCCGCTGCTGCGCACCAGGGCGGAGGAGACCGGCGTACGTGAGATCACCGGTCTCGACGACCTCGTACCGCTGCTCTTCTCGCACACCAGCTACAAGTCGTACCCGGTCTCCCTCATCGACGCCGGCCGCTGGGACAGGCTCCTGCGCTGGTACACCACCGTCTCGGCGGTCGAACCGGACGATGTCGACATGGACGGCGTCCGCGACATCGACGAGTGGACCGAGCGCATCACCGCCGCAGGTCACCGCCCGTACATCACCAGCGGCACCTCCGGGAAGGTGTCCTTCCTCAACTGCGGCACGAGCGACCTGGGTTTCCTGCACGACATCCTGGAACAGCTCACCTGCTGGCCCGACCCGCTCCCGCCGAAGCCCACCCGGCGCGCCTATCTGCTCGCACCCGCGAGCGGCCCGATGCGCTCCATCGACGGCTTCCGGTGGCACGCGGAGGTCTTCGCCCGGCCCGGCGAGACCCGGCTGCTCACCGAGGACCCGATGCGGGTGTCCGAGCTGATGAGCAGCGCGCTGCTGCGCCGACGGATGGCGGAGGGCACCGCGACCCCGCAGGAGATCAGCTCCTTCGAAACCGCCTCCGGGGCACGCGAGCGGGAGCTGGGCGCGGCCGTGGACCGGATCGTCGACGACATCGCGGCCCACCGCGACGAGCCGCTGCTGATCGCCGGGATGAACAACCAGCAGTTCGCCCTGATCCAGGCCCTGCGCGCACGCGGCGTCCCGGACGGCGGCCTCCACCCGGACACCCTGGTGCTCAGCGGCGGCGGAAACAAGGGCCGTGTGCTGCCCGACGACTATCAGGCACAGTTCGCCGCCTTCTACGACGGGGTACGGCGGGTCCGCAGCTATGGCATGACAGAGCTTCAGGGCTCCTGCCTCGCCTGCGAGAAGGGCGACTACCATGTGCCGCCGTGGGTGCTCCCGCTGGTGCTGGACGAGCCCGGCGTGACCCTGCTGAACACCGAACACGGCGTCGTGGAAGGCCGGTTCGCCTTCCTGGACGTGTCCCTGGAAGGCCGCTGGGGCGGGCTGATCAGCGGCGACCGGGTCCTCGTGAACTTCTCCCCCTGTGACTGCGGCAGAGCGGGACCGACCGTCCTGCCCGACATCCGGCGGTACGGCGACCTCGGCGGCGACGACAAGATCACCTGCGCCGCGACGCTCGACTCTTATGTGCGGGGGATGATCCACGAATGACGCCCACGACCACGGCACCCGGCCCGGTGGCCGTCGCCCATGTGATCCGCGGCGAGGTCGACGCGGGCCCGCACACCACCCACGGCCGCGCGGGTGCCTCCTTCACCGCACCGGCCCTTGACCTGGACCGCCTCGTCTGGCCCCGCACCGAACCCGGCCCCGCCTTCGATGTGCCCGTGGCGGAGATCGTCGACCTGCTGGTGGAGACCGGCGAGGCACTCCAGGCCGACCGCGAGGGCCTGCTCGCCGAGGCCCTGGACCGGATGGTCCGGGTCAGCCCACTGCCCGCGGAGGTGCTCGAACGCGCCTACGCCGCACTCTGGCGCAGCTTCCAGCGCCCCGGCCTGTACGCCCAGATCGACCATGAACTCGGCGGTGCCGACGTGCTCGACGGCTGGCGCGAGGTGCGGCTGCCCGAGAACCGGACCGCGGCCATCCGCGCGTTCCCGCCCAGGCTGGTGCACATCATCGCCGGCAACGCACCCGGCGTCGCGGCGATGTCCGTCGTGCGCGGCGCCCTCACCAAGGGCGTCAATCTGCTGAAGCTGCCCTCGAACGACCTGTTCACCACGACCGCGATCCTGCGCACCATGGCCGCGGTGGCCCCCGGCCACCCGGTGGTCCGCTCGTTCTCGGCGGTGTACTGGCGCGGCGGCGACGAATCTGTGGAGGGCGTCCTCTTCCGCCCGCAGTTCTTCGACAAGCTGGTCGCCTGGGGCGGCGAGGCCACCATCCGCGGGGCGCTGAGATACGTCGGTCCGGGATTCGAGCTCGTCTCCTTCGACCCGAAGACCTCCATCTCGGTGATCGGTCGTGAGGCCTTCGCCTCGCCGGAGGCCCTGGCCCGGGCCGCCGACGCGGGCGCAGCCGATGCCACGTTCTTCAACCAGCAGGCCTGCGTGGCCAGCCGCTTCCAGTTCGTCGAGGGCACCCGGGACGACGCCGACCGCTACGCGGCTCTGCTGTGCGAACGCCTGGGCGTGTCAAGGGAGTTCAGCTCGGCGGCCGGTCCGCGGGTCACTACGGAACTCCGCGAGGAGATCGACGTGCTGCGTTCCCTGGCGCCCGAGTACCGGGTGTGGGGCGGCTACGACGGCCGGGGCCTGGTCATCCGCTCTCCCGAACCGGTGGACTTCCACCCCGACGGAAAGATCGTGGACGTCGTCCCGGTCGCCGATCTGTCCGACGCCGTCGCACACGCCGGCGTCGCCACCCAGACGGTCGGCGTGTACCCCGACTCCCGCAAGGCCGAACTGCGCGACGCCCTCGCCTGCGCCGGAGTCCAGCGCGTGGTCTCCCTCGGCAGAGCGGGCGGCATGCCGCCGGGCCTCTCCCACGACGGCTTCTACCCACTGCAACGCCTCATGCGCTGGGTGAACGACGAGTGATGCGGTCAACCAGGGCGGTTGGGCGAGCGACGAGGCTGCTCAAGCGCCCCGTCGACATGAGTCCGACTCGCTGAAGCCCAGGTCAAAACACCGATTGAGGGCCTCGGAGCGCGGCGGGGCGCCTCCTGCTCGCTTCGGATCGATCCCGTGCGCCCCCTTGCCCACTCCACTGCACATTCCTTTGGAAAATGCCAAAGCGTTCACCTGCACCGAGCACACACCGTAGTGTCGTGCTCACGTTCGCGGGAACGGCCGTGCAGGGGAGGGGATTCGGCGTGCCCGGAATTGACGAGAGTCTGCTGGAGGCCATGAGGTTGCCCGGCGCGCGAGGGGCATCGGTGGTCGACTGGATCAGCGGTCTCGCCCTGGGCGCGGTGGGTGACGCACCGGGCGGCGATCTGGAGGCGACGGCGGCCGAGACGGCCGAACTCGCCCGGCTCGCCACGGAGAGCGGCCTCCTCGCACCGGCCGGCGACGAGGGAGAGGTGTCCGACAAAGAACCACCCGTACAGGACTTGATCATCACGAACGCCGACTCGTACCACCTGCTCAGGTTCGTCAGCACGACGTTCGACAGCACCGTGTTCGTGCACTTATGGCTCGACCGCAGTGACGGCAACCTGGCCCTGGCCCGCATCCGGCTGGCCGAGATGGCGGACAGACTGGTGCTCGGATGACCACGCCGACCCGCGCCTCACGCACGGACCAACCGGCCTCGGCCCTGCTCGGCACCCTTGCCGCGCAGGGCGCGAGCGGCGCCCTGTCCACCGAGTCGGGCATCGTCTACCTGGCCTCGGGACACGTCGTCCATGTCGAATCCGCCGTCACACCCGACCTCGGCGACCTGCTCACCCACAGCGGTGCGCTCGCCCCGGACGGCTGGTGGGCCGCGATCGACCAGGCCGGCCGCCGCTGCGGGGTCGGCCGGCAACTGGTCGACAGCGGCCACCTCGCCGCCGGCGCGCTGGAACTGTGTCACCTGGGCGCCCTGTTCGACGCGGCGTACTTCGTCCTCGCCCACGACGGACCGGCACTCCGCTTCCGCCCCGGAGTCGCGCACTGGCTCGGCGCGGTCCGCTCCGTACCGGTGGACGCCGTCCTGCGCGAGTCGAGCCGCCGCCGCGAACTGCTGCACCGCATATGGCCCGAACCCTGTGTCGACCGCGCCCCGCTCGCCCGGGTGCCCGACGCGGATCCCTCGGACCTGCCGGCCCGCCGCAGCCGCACCCTCGCCCAGGTCGACGGCGTCCGCACCGCGGTCCAGATAGCCACGGCCCTCGCCTTCCGCACCTTCCACACCCTCGTCGAACTCCGCCGCCTGGCCGCCGCCGGCATGGTCGTCCCCGTAGCCACGGCCCCCGTCCCCGCTCCAAGCCCAGCCCAAGCCCCAGCCCCCGCGTCCGCCGAGCCGGGCCCCGCCCCTCGTTCCGTGGTACAGGACGAGCCCGACACCGCACTGCTGCGACGGCTTCTGCACGCCTTGGAGGCACTGTGATCCGCGCGCGAAGACAGCGTGCCGAAAGGAGAATGCTCATGGCCGTCGAGACCGACGTCCTGGACGAACTGCGTCGGCTCCGCACCCGCATACCCCGGCTTACGGGCTCCCTCGCGGCCACCGTCGACGGACTCGTCCTCGCCCACGACGTGCCGGAGGCCGAGCCTGAGGGACTCGCGGCGCTCACCGCCGCCGCCCTGGGCGTCGCATACCGCCTGACCGACGCCGCCGGCCGCGGCGACTTCCGCGAACTGCTGGTGCGCGGCTCCCGTGGCTACGTCGCGACCTACGCGGCCGGAACCACCGCCGTCCTCACCCTCCTCGCCGAGGACCGCGTCAACGTCGGCCGCCTCCACCTGGAAGGCCGACGCAGCGGCGCCCGGATCGCGGACCTGGTGGCCACGCGCGTCGGGCCGGGCACCGGCCGCCACGCCGACCGGCCCCCGCCCGCCGAACACCTCGCCGCAGCGCCCCCGGCCACGGCCCGCCCCATTGGCACCCTCCCGGTCCGCACACCGCAGCGGCCCACCCACCAGCCACGCCCGCACACCGGCATCTGAGCCGTTCGAACCACCCGAACCAGCTGAATCTCACGACGACCCACCGAAGCAAGACGGAACGAAAGGAACCGAGCGCATGGCCAACACCGAGACCGCGCTGAAGGAATGTCTGAGCTCCATCGAGGGAGCCACGGCCGCAGCCCTCGTCGACTACACCAGCGGCATGGCCCTCGGCACCCTCGGCGGTACCAAGGACTTCAACCTGGAAATCGCCGCAGCCGGCAACACCGACGTCGTACGAGCCAAGCTGCGCACCATGGAGCACCTGGGACTGAAGGAGGACATCGAGGACATCCTGATCACCCTCAACACCCAGTACCACCTCATCCGCCTGATCAAGGGGCGCGGAGGCAGCGGGCTGTTCCTCTACCTCGTGCTCGACGGGAGCCGGGCCAACCTGGCGATGGCCCGCCACCAGCTCCGCCGTATCGAAGCCGACCTGGAGGTCTGAGCCAGCACCACCCTGAACCGGCACCACGGGAGCCCTCCGGACGCAACACGGGTCGGAGGGCCCCGGCCCGTGGTCGGCCGCGACTACCGTTGAGGTCATGACGGCACCCCTGGACGTGCTGGTGGTGGGCGCGGGCCCGACCGGACTCGCGCTCGCGACACAACTGCGCGCGTACGACATCCCGTTCCGGCTCGTGGACCGCTCACTGGACCGTGCCCGGGAGTCACGCGCGCCGGCCCTCCAGCCCCGGACCCTGGAAATGCTGGCCGGATTCGGGGTGACGGACGACTTGGTCGACCGGGGCAGTACGGCGGTCCGGCTCCACCTGCATCTGCCCCGACGGGAGCTGCGGGTGCCGGTGTTCGACGTCGGCTGCGAGGACACTCCGTACCCCTACCTGCTCTTCCTCCCGCAGTCGGAGACCGAAGCCGTCCTGACGGCCCGGCTGGCCGCCCGGGACGTGACCGTCGAACGAGGCACGGAACTGGTGAGCACCGAGCGGGAGGGCGGGTACGTCAGCTGCCGACTCCGGTGCCCGGACGGCAGCCAGGAGACCGTGCGGGCCCGCTACGTCGTCGGCTGCGACGGGGCCCACAGCACCGTGCGCACCCAGGCGGGCATCGCCTTCGAGGGGCACGCCTATCCGCAGACGTTCTTCCTCGCCGACCTCGAGGTCGAAGGGCTGGAGCCGGGTGCCGCGCACACGTACCTGACCGCGGCCGGGATGCTGTTCTTCTTCCCGCTCGGCACGCCGGCCACCTGGCGGATGATCGCGATGCGCCCGCCGGGTTCCCGCGGGGGCGAGGTGACACTGGACCTCCTCCAGCGGCTCGCCGACGACTGGACCACCGTCGGCACCGACCACACCGGGCACAACCACCAACGGCTGATCCTGCGCGATCCGGTCTGGATGACCGCCTTCCGCATCCACAACCGCGGCGCCACCCGCTACCGCAACGGCCCGTTCTTCCTCGCCGGGGACGCGGCGCACATCCACAGCCCGGCCGGGGGACAGGGCATGAACACCGGCATCCAGGACGCGCTCAACCTGGGCTGGAAGCTCGCTCACGTCTGCCGGGGCGCGGCGCCCGAGGAACTGCTGGAGACGTACGAGGCGGAGCGGGCCCCGGTCGGCCACGGCGTGCGCCGGCTCACCGACCGCGCGTTCACCGTCGGCACGAGCGGCAGCCCGGTCCTCCGGTTCGCCCGCACCCAGCTCGCCCCGCGCCTGGCCCCGCTGTTGCTGCGCACGACCCGCCCCCGCGCACGACTCTTCCGCACGGTCTCCGAACTCGGCATCCACTACCGCCGCGGACCTGTCTCCACCAGCGGACCGCACCGACCGCGACAGGGCCCGCGGGCGGGAGACCGGCTCCCCGATGTCCCGCCCGGACTCCACGAGCGCACCGCCGCGCGGGGCTATCACCTCCTGCTCACCGGCCCTGCCCACCTCTGGCCACCGGATGTGCGGGAGCGCGGACGCCACGACCTGCTCAGCGTGCACCACCTCGGCTCGGACAGCCCTTGGCCGGACGTCGCCCACGCCCTCGTACGCCCGGACGGCTATGTGGGATACGTGGCGCGCGGCAACGACCTGACCGGTCTGCGCGCCTACCTCGAGCGCTGGCTGCCGGGCCTGGTCCTCTAGGTCAGCGAAGACCGGCGAGCCACTCGATCAGGAGCCGATTGGTCTCGTCCGGCCGTTCCTGCTGAAGGAAGTGACCGCAGCCGTCCAGGATGTGAGAAGCCGTCAGGCCGGGCAGAGTCGTCGGGTACGCCTCGATCGCGTCGGCCAGCCAGGTCGTGGACGCGTCCAGCCCGCCGCCGATGAACAGGGACGGCTGAGTGACCGGAGCGCCGGCGAGGCCGGCCAGGTCCTCCCAGTCCCGGTCCATGTTCCGGTAGCGGTTCAGGGCGCCGGTCATCCCCGTACGTTCGAACTCCCCGGCGTACACGTCGAGGTCGGCCTCGTCCAGCCAGTGCGGAAGCCGGCCGACGGGGAAGCGGTCGCGCAGCCTTCCGCCGCGGCCGACGAAGTGCGGGTCGGGGGCGCCGGGTCCGGGCATCGTGTCGGCGGACAGGGCGGCGTAGAAGCCGGCGAGCCAGCCGCGTACGTCCGGCTCGATCTCGGCCTCGGCCCGGCCGGCTTCCTGGAAGTAGGAGACGTAGAACTCCTCGTCGCCGCCCATCCGGGCGAAGATCTCGCCGGGCCTCGGGCCGCCGGGCGGGGTGTAGGGCACGCTCAGGAGTCCCACGGCGCGGAACACCTCGGGCCGGAGCAGCGCGGACGTCGCGGCGATGCCCGCACCCCAGTCGTGTCCGATGACCACTGCGGACCGCTCGCCCAGTGCCCGCACCACGGCGACGTTGTCCTCCACCAGCTCCCGCATCCGGTACGACTCCACCGTCGCGGGCCGGGACGAGCGCCCGTAGCCGCGGACGTCGACGGCCACCGCGCGATAGCCGGCGGCGGCCAGCGCCGGCAGCTGATGGCGCCACGTGTACCAGGACTCGGGGAACCCGTGCAGCAGCAGAACCAGAGGTCCGTCTCCCTGCTCCACGAGGTGTGTGCGACCGGCCGGTGAAGGCACCAGACGGTGGGCCGGGCCGATGGCGGACGTCTGCGGCATGAATCCTCCCTGGATGCTCGGACCCTCCGATCATGCTGCGCCCGGCGGGAAGGACGTGAGGCCTGTTGCCGGAACGGCAACAGGCCTCACGTTCATGCCATCTCAGCCGTGGTACGTGATGTACCCGTTGCCGTCCTTGTCGTAGCCGCTCTTGGTGTACGAGTGCACGTCGGCGCGGCTGCCGGACGGCTTGTACACGTAGATCGTGTCCTTGTCGTTGTTCCACATGAAGTTGCAGTTGTCGCGGTAGACGACGTTCTTCGTGTCGGAGTCGGACCCGTTGCCGCCGCGCAGCTTCACGTAGTCACCGGGCTGAAGCGTGTGACTGGCGGTGAAGGTGAACTTGTTGCCCGCGGCGTCCTTGACGACGTACCCCTTGAGATTCACGGTCGTCGACCGCGAGTAGTTCTCGATCGTCAGGTACTCCTCGTCGGTGTTTCCCGTCGAGCAGCGGTTCGAGTCGCGTCCCGGAGCGTCGTACTGGATACCGCGGATCTTCAGTGCGGAGTCGTACTCGGCGGCCTGGGCCGGAACCGCCGTCAGGGCGGTCAGGGCTCCGGCGACGGCAGCCGTGGTGGCGACAAGGCGTATGTGCATGGACGTTCGTCCCCCCTTGCAAGACCTTCTTGTGAAGGCCGCGTGATGATTCGGTGAAGCATCCGGATCGTACACGCTTCAAGCACGCATAAGGGCGGGTCCGGTGACATTGCCACCGGACCCGCCCCACAGGCCTACAGGACGGGCGTCAGGCGCCGCTCGCCCGCAGCATGTCCTCGCGCTCGACGAGCTTCACGCGCTCGCGGCCTTCCGGCTCGCCCAGCGCCTTCTCCGCGGCGTCCAGCTTGTACCAGCCCTCCCAGGTGGTGAAGCGGACGTTCCGCTCGGCGAGGAACGCGTCCACGGCCTCGGGAGCGGGAGTGGCGGGCGTCTGCAGCCGGCCGTTCGCGTAGTCGTCCAGCAGGTTGGACACCGTCTCGTTGGCGTCGCCCTTGGTGTGTCCGATGAGGCCCACGGGGCCGCGCCGGATCCAACCGGTGACGTATGCGGACTGGAGGTGCTCGCCGGACTCCTGCATGACCCGGCCGCCCTCGTCGGGGACGGTGCCGGAGTCGATGTCCCAGGGCAGCTTGGGGAGTTTGTCGGACAGGTAGCCCACGGCACGGTAGACCGCGCCGATGTCCCAGGTGTTGAAGGTGCCGGTGCCCTTGACGTTGCCCGTGCCGTCCAGCTCCGTGCGCTCGGTGCGCAGGCCGACGACCTTGCCGTCCTCGCCGAGGACCTCGACCGGCGACTCGAAGAAGTGCAGGAAGAGTTTGTGCGGCCGGTCGCCGGCGTCGCGGATCGCCCAGTTCTCCAGGGTCTTGGCGACCATGTCGGCCTGCTTGTTGCCGCGCCGGGTGGCGATCGAGCCCTCGTCGTAGTCGATGTCCTCGGGGTCGACGATGACCTCGATGTTGGGGGAGTGGTCCAGCTCCCGCAGCTCCATCGGGCTGAACTTCGCCTGCGCCGGGCCCCGGCGGCCGAACACGTGGATCTCCTTGGCCCGGTTGGCCTTCAGACCCTCGTAGACGTTGGCCGGGATCTCCGTCGGCAGCAGCTCGTCAGCCGTCTTGGCCAGGACGCGCGCGATGTCGAGGGCGACGTTGCCGACGCCGAGCACGGCGACCTTCTCCGCCTCCAGCGGCCAGGTGCGCGGCACGTCGGGGTGGCCGTCGTACCAGGACACGAAGTCCGCGGCGCCGTACGAGCCGTCGAGCTCGATGCCGGGCAGGGGCAGCGCCCGGTCGGCCGTCGCGCCGGTGGCGAAGATCACACCGTCGTAGAACGCGCGCAGGTCGTCCAGGCTGATGTCGGAGGGGTAGTCCACGTTGCCGAAGAGCCGGATCTGCGGTTTGTCGAGGACCTGGTGCAGGGCCGTGATGATGCCTTTGATCCGCGGGTGATCGGGCGCCACGCCGTAGCGGATCAGTCCGAACGGCGCCGGCATGCGCTCGAAGATGTCGATGGACACACCGGGGTCGGCGGCCACCTCGGACTTGAGCAGGGCGTCGGCGGCGTAGATCCCGGCGGGGCCGGATCCGACGATGGCTACCCGCAGGGGGCGGGGCATGGTCAGGTTCCCTTCGAGCGGCGACAAGCGATCTCGTCGGGAAGCCTAAACTAAGGCAAGCCTAAGTCGGTACGCGGGTCCGGTCTATGAGCTCATAAGGCAATTTTATGAGCACCCCCCATGGCTGCTTATGGCAGCGGTTGCTCCGCCCAGATCACCTTTCCGGCGGGCAGATAACGCGTCCCCCAGCGTTCCGCGAGCTGGGCGACGAGGAACAGGCCCCGCCCGCCCTCGTCCGTCATCGTCGCGTACCGCAGATGCGGCGAGGTGCTGCTGCTGTCGAAGACCTCGCAGATCAGGTTGCGGTCGCGCAGCACCCGTACATGGATGGGACCGTCGCCGTACCGGAGCGCGTTGGTGACCAGCTCGCTCAGGATGAGCTCGGTGGTGAACGACAACTCGTCCAGCCCCCACTCGGTCAGCTGCCGGGTGACCGCGGCCCGCACCTCGCCCACGGCCGCCGGGTCGGCCGGCACCGGCCACTCGGCGACCTGGTCGGCGGCGAGCGCCCGGGTGCGCGCGACGATCAGGGCGATGTCGTCGCTGGACCGGGCCGTGAGCTGCGAGTCCAGCACGACCCGGCAGGTGTCCTCCGGGGACTGACCGGCCCGGCCCAGTGCCTCGCGCAGCATCTCCAGGCCGACGTCTATGTCCCGCTCCCGGTCCTCGACCAGCCCGTCGGTGTAGAGCACGAGCCGGCTGCCCTCGGCCAGCTCCAGCTCCGCCGTCTCGAACGGCAGACCGCCGAGCCCGAGCGGGGGACCGGCGGGCACCTCCGGGAACTCGACACTGCCGTCGGGGTGGACCAGCGCCGGCGGGGGATGCCCGGCCCGCGCGACGGTGCAGCGCCGGGAGACCGGGTCGTAGACGGCGTACAGGCAGGTCGCGCCGGTGACCGGGGCGCTGCCGTCCTCCTCGGTCTCGTCCTGGTCGATACGGCCCACCAACTCGTCCAGCAGGGCGATGAGTTCGTCCGGGGGGAGGTCGAGGGCGGAGAAATTGTGCACGGCGGTACGCAGTCGCCCCATCGTGGCCGCGGCGTACAGCCCGTGACCGACGACGTCCCCGACCACGAGTGCGACCCGGGCCCCCGACAGCGGCAGTACGTCGAACCAGTCGCCGCCCACCCCGGCCTGCGCCGGCAGATAGCGGTAGGCGATCTCCAGCGCCCCCTGCTCGGGCAGGTTCCGGGGGAGCAGGCTCCGCTGGAGCGTCACGGCCATGCTGTGCTCGCGGGTGTAGCGGCGCGCGTTGTCGATCGAGACGGCGGCCCGCGCGACCAGCTCCTCCGCCAGGACCAGCTCGTCCGCGTCGAAGGGCTCGGGCTTCTCGAAGCGCCAGAAACTCACCACGCCCAGCACCAGGGTGCCGGCCCGCAGCGGCACGGTGATCAGGGAGTGGATGCCGTACTCCACGATGTGCGCGGAGCGCTCGAGGTCCTGAGCCTGCCAGCCGGGGGCCTCACCGAGCCGGGGTTCCAGGACGGCCCGCCCGGTGTCGAGGCTGTGGCCCTGCGGAGAGGACGCGACGAACCTGATCCGCTCGCCGACGGGGTAGAGCGGAGCGTCCTTGCGGATCCCGCTCATCGCCGTACGGCTCAGCGCGGCGGCCGCGTTCGGCTGCCCGCCGCCCAGCACCGCGTCGAACAGGTCCACGGTGACGAAGTCGGCGAACCGGGGCACGGCCAGCTCGGTCAGCTCTTCGGCGGTACGGGTCACGTCCAGGCTCGTCCCGATGCCCACCCCGGCGTCGTACAGCATGTTGAGCCGTTCCCGCGCGGTCTCGGCCCGGCCGGACAGGGCACGCAGCTCCGTCGAGTCGCGCAGTGTGGCGACGCTGCCGGGCGGGCCGCCCGCACTCTCCGTCGTGCGCTGGTTGACGGCCAGGAGCCGGTCCCCGACGAGGTGCACCTCGTCCGTGGCGACGCGCCCGGAGGCCAGCAGGTCGGCGGTGCCGGGGTCGAGCCCCAGGCCGAGGATGTGCCGGCCCTCGGCGTCGGCGGGCAGTCCGAGCAGACGGTGCGCCTCGTCGTTGGCGAGCAGCAGGGTGCCCGAGCCGTCGAGGATCAGCACGCCCTCGCGGACGGCGTGCAGCACGGCGTCGTGGTGTTCGTACATCCGGGTCATCTCGTGCGGCCCGAGCCCGTGGGTCTGGCGCAGCAGCCGCCGGCTCACCAGCGCGGCGCCCGCCGTCGCCAGGGCCAGGGCGACCGCGGCGGCGGCCAGCACGAGCGGCAGCTGACGGTCGGCGGTGCCGCCGACGTTCTCGGTCGTGATGCCGGCCGACACCAGGCCCACGACCCGCCCGTCCGGGGACTTCACCGGCACCACGGCCTGTACGAGGTGGCCGATCGTGCCCTCGACCTCCTCGGTCACCGACTTCCCCGCCAGAGCGGGCGCGATCGTGCCGACGAACTTCTTCCCGATGCGGTCCGGCTTGGGATGGGTGTAGCGGATGCCGTCGGTGTTCATGACGACGACGAAGTCGACCTTCGACTGCTCGCGGGCGGCCTCGGCACGCGGCTGGAGCACAGCGGTGGGATCCGGGCTCTCCAGCGCCTCGACCGTGCCCGGCGCGTTGGCGAAGGTCTCCGCCACGGCGAGCGAACGGTTACGGGCCTCCTGAGTCGTGTCGTGCCGCACCTGCAGCACCAGCGCCACCACCGCGGCCACCACCAGCAGCAGCACGATCACCACGACGAGAAGGAACACCTGTCCGGCGACGCTGCGTCCGCCCACGACCGACCGCAGCCCCGCCATCGGATGCCACCGCGACGGACCCGCCTCCCGCCGCTGCCGTGCGGACGGCGCAGCGCCGGGCCGCAGGGGCGATCGAGTCCCGGATCGACCCAAGAGTCGGACCATGTGCCATGTCTACACTGCCCGGCCCCGTCAGGCGAGGGGCATCACCCATGGTGACAGGGGGCCCTCACGGTTTCGTCACGTCTCCCGGCGCCTGCCATGAGCACCCGGGAGCCGTCTCCGGCCGGGCACGCACACTCACTTTGGCCCGATCGGAAACCTTCCGCAAAATCTCGGCGGCCCCAGGGTCCCGGATCTCAGGTTCCCAGGGAGCGCGCGAGTTCGTTCGTGGCCCGGGCGATCTCGGTGTCCTCGTCGTCCATCAGCCGGCCCAGCTCGCCGCGCCGGGCACGCACCGCCTGGCGCGCCGCACGCTCCCACACCACCGGGTTCTCCCGATGGTTCAGCAGCTTGGGATAGACGGCGGCGGTGCTTTCCCACTGCCGGGCGTCGGCGATGTTCTTGAGCAGCTGGATGATCTGGGCGCGGCAGGACACCTGCGGCAGCTTCGCCAGCTCCCAAAGGAACGGAACCGTGGCGGCGGTGGCCTGCTCCACGACGAAGCCGAACTGGCAGATCCGTTTCCGCAGGTCGTCGAGTGCGGAGCGGGCGGTGTCGGGGTCGCCCCAGGCGATGCCGTTGAGCAGGAGGGGAATGGCGGCCGCCGAACCGGTGGAGTCCTGGATGTCGCCCCACGGCACGCGGTCCATGGCCGTGAGCGGGGTGGCCCGGGCCACCCCGGCCGGGATGTCGGGGCGCTGTGGGCGCTCGCTGCTCGGGTGTTCCGTCGAAGCGCTGCGCATGGCGAGGGGCCTTTCCGCGGCAGTCGTGTCAGATGGGTGGACAGGTCGACGACCTGGCCCGGACCGTCTTGCCCGCCGGGGGACAGGGGATCCAGCCCCGTTCCTCGGACAGGGCATCGACGATGCACAGGCCTCGGCCGTGCTCCTCGGGAGCGGAGCCGTCGGCGGGCGTGTGCACGGGCGGACGGTCGTCGGGGTCGGAGACGGTGACCGGCAGGTGGGTGGGATCCAGGCGGAGTCCGAGCCGGACCGGCCTCGTCACCGGCATCGGGATGGTCCCGTACGGCGTCGCCTCGTACGGCGTCAGCGTGTGCGGGCCGGGCGGGAGACCGTGGCTCGTGCCGGGTGCGCTCGCGTATGCCGCGGCGCCACTCGGCGGCCGGAGCACGTGCTGCGCAGGTGATGACACGGCATCTCCCCGATGCGACGTCAGGACGCGGCGCCAGCACAGGGGTTGACGCCGCGGCTATTATCCACGCTGACGGCGCTCGCGTGCAATTGCACGAGAAATTGCGTGAAAATCAAGCCGTTATGGGTACGCAAGCCAGAAGGAGACCGCGGTGCCACCAGTGCAGAACGGAGTGCGGGCGAGCATGCTGGACGCCCGCTGGATCAAGAGCCGGCACAGCAACGCCGAGGGCAACTGCGTCGAAGTCGCCCCCCTCGTCGACGGAGGGATCGCGATGCGCAACTCCCGTGATCCCGACGGACCCGCGCTCGTCTACACGGCGGCGGAGGTGGCTGCGTTCCTGGCCGGTGCCAAGGACGGCGAGTTCGACCACCTGCTCTGAAGGGGGCGGGTGCGATAGGCTAAATCGCCCTTGTGTCCGGTCTGCTGGGAGTCAGGATGTCCGCCGCGTCGCCTCGCGTCTCCCGTCTGGAACCCTACCTGGACAGGCCGGAGCCGGCGCCGACTCTGCTGAAGATGCTGGTCGGTGTGCAGCTGGCCGGCTTCCGTGAGGACGCCGGGCTCGCCCAGGACCAGGCGGCGCGCGCTGTCGGGTTCAGTCCCGCGAAGCTGTCCCGCATCGAGTCGGGCAAGGGCCGCCGCCCGCCGACGGAGAACGACGTCCGTGCGCTGCTGGGGCTGTACAACACCGACGACTACGAGGTGTCGGTGCTGCTCAAGCTGCTGCAGCGGGCCGGAGAGCCGGGCTGGTGGCAGCGGTACGACAAGCGGCTGATGCCCGAGTGGTTCGACCGGCTGGTCGGACTCCAGGAGGCCGCCGCCACCATCCGTACCTTCGAGATCCAGTATGTGCCGGGCCTGTTGCAGACACCCGCCTACACCAGGGCCGTGGTCGAGCGCGGCCTGCCCAACGCCCCGGCCGGCGAGGTGCGGCGGCGCGTCGAACTCCGCGAACAGCGGGCCCGGTTGCTGTCGCGGCCCGAGGCCCCGCAGCTCTGGGCGATCATCGACGAGTCCGTGCTGCTGCGCGTCCTGGGCAGCACCGATGTGATGCGGGAACAGCTCGCGCACCTCGTCGAGATGGCCGGGTGCCCCAATGTGACCCTGCAGATCGTGCCGCTGAGCGTCACGAACGCCTCGGCGCCGGCCATCCCGGTCACGTATCTGCGCTTCGGCGGCCTCGACCTTCCCGACGTGGTCTACCTGGAGCACATCAGGAGCGCGAACTTCCTCGAGGACCGCGACGAGACGGAGGAGTACCGGATCGCGCTGGACCGGCTCGCGGACGAGGCGCTCAAGCCCCGTGACTCTTTGGAACTGCTGCGTCAGACCATGGAGCAGCGCTACCCCTGACGCGCGGGTGCCTCGGTCCCGCTACTTCTCCAGGGGGATCCGTCCCACGCCGCCGAACTCGATCCATTCGTGGGTCAGCTGACGCGGCGCCACCTCGGTGTCCGGACGCCACGTGGACACCTCCACGAGGCCCGGCTCGAGGATCTCCAGCTCCTCGAAGTACGCCTCGACGTCCTTCGGCTCACGCACCCGGCCCCAGTGGCCCTGGGTCGCCTGGTCCATGAAGTTCGTGACGAAGTCGCGGACTTCGGCATCCTCGCTGACCAGCTGGCACATCACCAGGAAACTGCCGGGCGCGAGCCGCTCCCGGACGCGGCGGGCCACCGCGAGCGGCCCGTCGGTGTCGCTGTCCGGGATGCAGTGGAACACCGAGTTGAAGAGCACGCACACCGGCTCGGAGAGGTCGATCAGCCGCTTGGTGTCGGGGTGGTCGAAGATCAGGTCGGTCTCGCGCATGTCCGCGTGGATCACGGTGGTGCGCTCGTCCTGTTCCAGCAGCGCACGGCCGTGGACCAGCACCATCGGGTCGTTGTCGACGTACACCACGTGGGTCGTGGGGTCGATGCGCTGGGCGACCTGGTGCACGTTGTCCTGCGTCGGCAGGCCTGAGCCGTGGTCCAGGTACTGCCGGATGCCGTACTTCTCGGACAGGGTCCGCACGACGCGCTGGAGGAAACGCCGGTTGTTGAGGGCGAGGCGGCGTGTGCTGGGCACGACCTTGTCGAGTTCCTCGCACGCGGCGCGGTCCGCCGCGTAGTTGTCCTTGCCGCCCAGGTAGTGGTCGTACATGCGTGCTGCCGTCGGCACGGTCGCGTCGATCTCGGTGGACAACTGCTTCTCGGAGTGCATCGTTCCCCCCTGCAAGGCGCCGCGCCAACGGACTGGCTGGACAGGAAGTACATCCTAGGGAGCGGGAGTTGGGCGGTGCCAGCCTCTCGCCGCAGGTGCCCCCGATCGAACGACAAGATGATTTCCCGCGATTCCACCGCGTGACCGCTGTGTAACCCTTGCGGACTCTGTGTCACCAGTAGACAGCCCCTGTTCAAGACCGGCGCGGCACGCGTCACCCTCGTTGCCCGCCGGGCGAGCGACACCGTTCCGACCACGAGTTCCACCACGTCGCCCTCGACGCCGCCCGCTGGTCCCGCGAGCACGCCGCCCGCCTCGCGGACGCGGGCCACGACCACGGCCTGTCCGGCCCGCGCGCCAAACCCTCACTCCGCGTCCTCACCGCACTGCGGATGAACGACCTGCGCGACCCGCATCTGGCGGCCACGCGGAACTCCCTGCACCGGGAGATGCTCGCCCAGGCGGCGCGGGCCACCCGGGACGAGCGGTTCCTGGGGCTGGTCACCGGCTGCCGTCCGCGGACCCTCCGGCAGCTCCGCTGGACCGACACCATGATCAGACAGCCGGCCCCTCAGGCCCTGACCAGCGTCCGACCCGGGCCGTCACCGCCGCTGTGCGGCGATCATGGCCCGGTACCAGTGGTAGCTGTCCTTCGGCGTCCGCCGCTGCGTGGCGTAGTCGACGCGGACGATGCCGAAGCGCTTGTCGTAGCCGAAGGCCCACTCGAAGTTGTCGAGGAGGGACCACACGTAGTAGCCGCGGACATCCACGCCTGCGTCCATCGCGGCCCGCAGCGCGGTGAGATGGTCGCGCAGGTAGGCGACCCGGTCGCTGTCGTGGACGGCCCCGTCGGCGCTCACCTCGTCGTTCTCCGCCGAGCCGTTCTCGGTGATGTGGAGGGGCGGCAGGGTGTCGCCGTAGCGCTCCTTGAGCCCGATCAGCAGTTCCGTGAAGGTGCCGGGTGCGACGGGCCAGCCCATGGCGGTGTGGCGCACCCCGGGCAGCCGTACCTCTTCGTAGCGGTTGTCGGTCGCCACGCGCAGCGCCGGGTCGCTCTCGCGGTACGGGGCGCCGGCGACGACGATCGGCCGGTAGTAGTTGACGCCGATGAAGTCCAGCGGCTGGGAGATCAGCTCCAGGTCGCCGTCCCGCCGGAAGTCCTGGCCGGTGATCAACTCGCCCCAGGTCTCCTCCTCGGCGGCCGGGTAGCGGCCCGCCAGGATCGGCTCGGTCCACACCAGGTTGTGCAGGGTGTCGGCGCGGGTCACGGCCGACCGGTCGGCGGGGGAGCCGGTGGCGGGGAGGTTGCGGTCGAGGTTGAGGGTGATGCCCGCCTCGCGCACTCCGGCCGCTCGCAACGCCCGTACCGCCAGGCCGTGCCCGACCAGCAGGTGATGGGCCGCGGCCAGCGCACCCCGGCCCTCGCGGGCGCCCGGGGCGTGCCGGCCGACGGAGTAGCCGAGGAAGGCACTGCACCACGGTTCGTTGAGGGTGATCCAGCGCGGCACCCGGTCGCCCAGATGCGCGGCGACGACGGCCGCGTACTCGCTGAACCGCTCGGCGGTGTCCCGTACCCGCCAGCCACCGCGGTCCTCAAGGGCCTGCGGCAGATCCCAGTGATAGAGCGTGGCCGCGGGCTCGATGCCGGCCGCGAGCAGTTCGTCGACCAGCCGCGAGTAGAAGTCCAGCCCTTTGGGATTCACCGGCCCGGACCCGTCGGGGACGATGCGCGGCCAGGCGATCGAGAACCGGTAGGAGTCCACGCCCAGCTCACGCAGCAGTGCCACGTCCTGCGGGTACCGGTGGTAGTGATCACAGGCGACATCGCCGCTGTCCCCGTTCGCCACCAGGCCGGGGGTGTGGCAGTAGGTGTCCCAGATCGACGGCCCGCGGCCGTCCTCCTGCGCCGCGCCCTCGATCTGGTACGAGGCGGTGGCCGCCCCGAACACGAATCCGGGCGGAAAACTCGGGAAGTCAGTCATGTGCACAACGATGCCCGTTCGACTTCTCGAACCAGGGAGCTAATACTCAGAATTGGTCGAAGATCCGGGAGGCTGTCCGTGGCCGCTATTCTCACCGGGTCGGGCCGATTCTCCAGGAGATGACCATGGACGATTACTACGACCTCGGCACCTACGGCCGTCCCGTTACCACGTCCTCTTCCGCTGCCCAGCTCTGGTTCGATCGCGGACTGCTGTGGACGTACGCCTTCCACCACGAGGAAGCCGTCGCCTGCTTCGAAAAGGCCGCCGAGGCCGACCCGGAGTGCGCGATGGCGTATTGGGGCATCGCCTACGCGCTCGGTCCGAATTACAACAAGCCCTGGGAATTCTTCGACGACGACGAGTTGGTGCGAACGGTCGACCGCACCCACACAGCCGTCGAACAGGCCCACGACAAGGCCGTCAAGGCCACCCCGGTCGAACAGGCCCTGATCGGCGCGCTGCGCGCCCGCTATCCGCAGGCGGAAGCCGTCGAGGACTGCTCGGTCTGGAACGAGCCCTACGCGGACGCGATGCGTGCGGTGTACGAACTGGCACCCCACGACCCGGACATCGCCACCCTCCACGCCGATGCCCTGATGAACCTCACCCCGTGGCAACTGTGGGACCTGAGGACCGGGCAGCCCGCCGAGGGCGCCAAGACCGTGGAGGCCAAGGCCGTACTGGACGGCGCCCTCGCCACCGAAGCCGGCGTGGGCCATCCGGGGGTGCTGCACCTGTACATCCACCTGATGGAGATGTCCCCGACTCCGGAGCAGGCCCTCACCGTCGCCGACCGCCTGCGCGGCATCGTGCCCGACGCCGGGCACCTGCACCACATGCCCTCGCACCTCGACGTCCTGTGCGGCGACTACCGCCGGGTCGTCGCGGCGAACAGCGAGGCGATCGCCGTCGACGAGAAGTACCACCGGCGCGCCGGCGCGATGAACTTCTACACCCTCTACCGGGCGCACAACTACCACTTCAAGATCTACGGGGCGATGTTCCTCGGCCAGGCCCAGGTCGCCCTCGACACCGCAGCCCAGCTGGAAGCGGCCATCCCCGAAGACCTGCTCCGGGTGCCGAGCCCTCCGATGGCCGACTGGCTCGAAGGCTTCCTGGCCATGCGCGTCCACGTGCTGATCCGCTTCGGCCGCTGGACCGACATCCTCGCCCTGCCCGCCCCCGCCGACCCCGGGCTCTACGCGGTGACCACCGCCATGCGGCACTACGCCCGCGGCGTCGCCCTCTCTGCCACCGGCGAAACCGAATCCGCGGAGGCTGAGCGCGAGCTCTTCCGCGCGGCGGTGAGCCGGGTGCCCGAGACGCGGATGCTGTTCAACAACACCTGCCACGACATCCTCGCCATCGCGTCGGCCATGCTCGACGGAGAGCTCGAATACCGCAGGGGCAACCACGACCTCGCCTTCGCCGCCCTGGAGCGCTCCATCGAACTGGACGACAGCCTCCCCTACGACGAGCCGTGGGGCTGGATGCAGCCCACCCGCCACGCCTACGGCGCACTGCTGCTGGAGCAGGGCCGCGTGGCGGAGGCCGAGGCCGTCTACCGCGCGGACCTCGGCCTCGACGCCACCCTGCCCCGCGCCCAACAGCACCCCGGCAACGTCTGGTCCCTGCACGGCTTCCACGAATGCCTGCTCCGGACGGGCAAGACCGGCGAGGCCGCCCTCGTCGCCCAGCAGCTGAAGATGGCGACCGCGCTGGCCGACGTCCCCGTCGAGGCGTCCTGCTTCTGCCGCCTGGACACCGCACCGGGCCCTCAGACGGACGACGACTGCTGCCACTGACCCGCGGTCCGATGGGGTACTGACCACCGGTCAGTGGCGGCACTGATCGTGGTGTGCGGCGCGCCAGGTCTCGCAGTTGTAGGTGGTGATGGTGACGTCCCTGGCCGGCAGATAGAGGGGGCGCTGATTCTTGTAGTCGTAGAGGACCACCGTGTTCGGGCCGTGCCCGATGTAGAGCAGCCGGTCGGACTCGACGCTGGTCAGGTCGAGCCGTTTCTTGCCGTCGTCGACCGTGAGCCGAATATCCGCGGGATATGCGCGGACGGACAGGAGGGTGACAGGGCCGATGTGGAGTGGCTCGACCCATTTGCCGCCCTTGACGTTGTCGGCCATTTCGTCGGCCACGTAGGAGACGAGGGCTCCCACCAGGAGGATGCCCAGGGCGCAGCAGGCGAGCATGGCCCGAGCACGGTGCTCACGGCGCCACAGGAAAGCCCGCACCCGATCAGTGCGGTGACGAAGGCCGGCCCATCCCCATCGGCGCGCCATCAGCAGTCCGGCCGCGACGGCGGCGAAGAGAGCGGCCGATGTGACGATGCTCAGTGCCGCGAGACCTGCGGAGCCGCTCAACTGCGTCGAGTATTCGATTCCCACGTCGCCGGGGGCCATTCCCAGTTCACGGTAGAACTGGTCGTACTCCACGGTCAGCAGTCCGAACAGCACGGCGCTCGCGACGGCAAGGGCAGGTAACACGGACTTCTCGATCCATGTCTTCCACTCCGGAGGTTCTGAGGCCAGTGCCGAGGCCGACCGGCTCGTGGGCGACGTGGAATTGGAGCTTCCTGCCTGCTGTGGCACCTGTGCCGGTGGGTCGGAGGAAAGAGGCGTCGATTTCATGCGGGAACCGTAGTGACCGCCATTCGGCGTACCCATGCAATCGACGCGACGGAATCTCAAACCACACGTTCAGGTGATCCGACCTCGGCGTCCGTGACAGCCGTCAGGTCGCGGTCGCGGGTCTCCGGAGCCATGCGGGCGGCGACGAGGCTGATGACCATCATCAGGGTCATGTAGGCCGCGACGGGAATCCATGATCCGGAGAACGCGGTGAGGAGGGACGCGCAGACGAGCGGGGCGACGCCGCCGCCGAGGACCGAGGAGAACTCACGGCCCAGGGTGACTCCGGCGTACCGGTAGCGGCTGCCGAACAACTCGGGGAAATAGCTCATCTGCACGCCGACCGCGCCCTGGCCCGCCAGGACGAAGCCCACGATCATCGTGACCGTGATGGCGATCGGTGCGCCGGTGTTGAGCGCGATGAACGACGGTCCGGGGAGCAGTACCAGTGCCAGGAGGATCGCGGAGTACACGGGCTTGCGCCCGACGCGGTCCGAGAGGATGCCGAACCCGATGGCGCCGATCCCGCCGCAGGCTGCGCCGATCATGAGGACCTTCGGCACGAGCGAGGCGTCCACACCCACGCTGGAGACCAGGTACGAGGCCATGAAGACCTGATACGTGTACGACTGGGCGCTGATGCCGACGTTCATGAACAGGACGAGCAGCATGGGCCTGCGGCCGTGCCGGAAGACCTCGCCGACCGGCGACTTCGGCTTCTCGTGCTGCTCCCTGAACTCCTCGAACACCGGGCTCTCGGTGAGCCGGCGGCGGATGACCAGGGCGGCGAGGGTGACCAGCAGACTGCTGCCGAAGACCAGACGCCAGCCCCAGCTCATGAGGGCGTTCTCCGGCAGGCTCTGCGCGAGTACCCACGCGACCGCTCCGAGCAGCGTGCCCAGGGCGGCACCGGTCATCACCAGGGAGGCCAGGCGTCCGCGTCGTCCGGGCGCCGCGGTTTCGGTGAGCAGCGTGGCGCCGCCGGCCTGTTCGGCGCCCGCCCCGAACCCCTGGAAGAAGCGGCAGGCGACGAGCAACGCGGGTGCCAGCAGGCCGACTTGGGAGTACGTCGGCAGCAGTCCGATGGCCAGGGTGGAGCCGCCCATGAGAAGCAGAGTGGCGACCAGGACCCACTTGCGGCCCAGCCGGTCGCCGTAGCGGGAGAAGAACAGGCCGCCCAGCGGGCGGGCCGCGAACCCCACGGCGTATGTGGCGAAGCTGGCGAGCAGGGCGACGGCCGGCGAGACGTCGGGGAAGAACAGCTGGCCGAAGACCAGGGCCGACGCCGTGCCGTAGATGACGAAGTCGTACTGTTCGAGGGCGGTGCCGATGAGCCCCGCCCAGGCGGCCCGGCGGACCGCGGCGGGGTCCGTGACCGGGGGCTCGGCAGGTGCCGACGGCGGAGTCGGCTCATGCGTCAGGGATTCGGTGGGAGTGTCCATCATCCATGCCTCCTTGGATGGGGATGGCCTCAGAACGCTGGGGGACGTCGAGGTGCGGCTCTGAGAAGAAGGGCTCCTAGAAGGGACGTGGGCCAGGCGGCCATGCCGCCGGGACGGACGACGACCTTGCGGTGGCTCAGGCGCCCGGCGGCCGGTCCGAGTCCGTGGCTTCGGCCGCGGCGCGCACCGCCGCGGCCGTGCCGTGCCGTACGAGGACACCGATGAGTTCGGCGACCCGCTCGGCGAAGGCGGGGTGTTCGGCGAGACCGTTCCCGAGCAGACCGGTGTCGATCACGGCGGTCACGAAGTCGGGTACGGAGGCGGTGCTTTCGGCGATCCGCTGGAGACGGCCGCGCGCCGGGTCCGCCATGGCGGCGGAATGCGGCCCCGCGTCCAGGCCCGGCGGCGGTGCCACGCAGCACAGATAGGCGGCGACGGTGAGGGCGAGGTGATGAGGCGTCCGCCCGGCCCGCAACCGGAGGAGTGCCGGATCCGGGACCCGCTGACGGAGCTTGACGGAACCGTCGGAGCCCACCTGCCGGGTGCGATGGCCCAGTGCCGAATTGGCCCAGCGGCCGAAGAGCCGTGCGACATAGGCGTCGAGGTCGATGTCGTCGGGGACGGTCAGGCTGGGGAGGTACTCGTCGTGCAGCACCCGGTGCGCCGCCTCGGAGATATGAGGTCGCGCGATCGCCTCGGGGATGGTCGCCCTGCCGTCCAGCGCGCCGAGGTAGGCGATGAGCGAGTGGGTGCCGTTCAGCAGCCGGAGCTTGAGCAACTCGTACGGCGTGACATCGTCGGTGAACAGCGCCCCGCCGTGCTCCCAGCCGGGCCGCCCCGCGGGGAAACGGTCCTGCATGACCCACATGCTGAACGGCTCGGCGGGGACGGGGATCTCGTCCCTCACCCCGAACCGTTCGGCGACGGTGGCCCGGTAGGCGTCCGTGGTGGCGGGCACGATCCGGTCCACCATGGTGTCCGGGAACGCCACGCTCTTGTCCAGCCACACGGACAGTTCGTCCCGCTCGGCCGGAGGCAGCGCCTGGACGAACTCCCCGACCAGCCGCGCGGTCTGGGAACCATTGGCCGCCAGGTTGTCACAGCTCAGTACGGTCACCGGGGTCGCGGACGAGCGCAGGCGGCGCTGCAGGCCGCGGACCACCTGGCCGATCGTCGTGCGTGGGGGAGTGTCGCCGCGCAGATCGGCCCGTACGTCGTCGCGGTCGAGATCGAGGTGTCCGGTGCGCGGCGAGAAGGTGTAGCCGTGCTCGGTCACCGTGAGGGAGACGATCCGGGTGCGCGGGGCAGCGATGGCGGTGAGGACGGCGTCCGGGTCGTGCGCCGCGACGAGCGCGCCGGTGTGCACCGCCGGTACGGTGAGCCGCTCGCCTTCCGGGGATATCTCTACGACGGTGTAGCGGTGGTCCTGTGCGCGCAGCGCGTCGGCGACGGCGGCGGAGCGGCTCGCGACGCCGAGGATTCCCCACGGGCCGTCGGTGTGTGCCAGCGCGGCGGCGGTGTGGACGGCCTGATGGGCGCGGTGGAAGTTGCCGAGGCCGAGGTGCACGATGCCGGTCTCGGCGACGGTGCGCCGGTGCGGCAGCGCGTGCTCCGGGACGGTGCCGGAGCCCAGGCGGGGCAGCGAGGTCGTGGTCGTCATCTCACCAGTCCGTCATCGAGCCGTCGCGGCGGCGGGCCACCGGCAGGTAGGCGGGTTCGTACGGGAAGCGCGCCGCCAGCGTCTCGTCGACCTCGACGCCGAGTCCGGGGGCGTCGCCCGGGTGCAGATATCCGTCGGCGTACCTCCAGTCGTGCCGGAACACCTCGTGGACCAGCGGTTCGTAGCCCATGTACTCCTGGATGGCGAAGTTCGGGGTGGCGAGACCGACGTGCAGGGACGCGGCCAGTGCCACCGGGGAGACGTCGGAGGGCCCGTGCGGGCCGAGCTTGACCTGCCAGACCTCGGCCAGCGCGGCGATGCGCCGCAGATGGCTGATCCCGCCGGCGTGCGTGACACACGTCCGTACGTAGTCGATCAACTGCTCGGTGATGAGCGACTGGCATTCCCAGACGGTGTTGAACACCTCGCCGATCGCGAGCGGGGTCGTGGTGTGCCGGCGGGTGTGCCGCAGTACCTCCTGGTTCTCCGCCGGAGTGACGTCCTCCAGCCAGAACAGGTCCACCTCCTCCAGCGCCTTCCCGAGGCGCGCGGCCTCGTTCGGCGTGAGCCGGTGGTGGGAGTCGTGGAGCAGGTGCAGCTCGGGGCCCACATGCTGCCTGACCGCGGCGAGCGCTCCGGGCGCGTGCCGCAGATAGGCCGCCGTGTCCCAGACCTCCACGCTCGGTGCGGAGCCCCGCCCGGCGGGTTCGTAGCTCGCCCCCGCAGCCGTGCTGCTCACCCCGTAGACCGTGTCCAGACCGGGCACGCCCATCTGTGCCCTGACCGCGAGGAAGCCACGCTCGCGCTGCGCCTCCACGGACTCCAGCAGCTCCGGTACGTCCCAGCCGGTGGCATGCGTGTACGTCAGCACACGGTCGCGGACCGGACCGCCGAGGAGTTGGTGCACGGGCTGCCCGGCGACCTTGCCCTTGATGTCCCACAGGGCCAGGTCGACCGCGCCGACGGCGGTCATCGTGACCGGGCCGCGTCGCCAGTAGACCCCGCGGTACAGGTACTGCCAGGTGTCCTCGATGCGTGCCGGGTCACGGCCCAGGAGCAGGGGTGCGACATGGTCGCGCAGGTAGGAGGCGACGGCGAGTTCACGGCCGTTGAGGGTGGCGTCACCCCAGCCGGTCAGCCCCTGTTCCGTCGTGATCTTGAGAGCGACGAAGTTGCGGCCCGGGCTGGTGACGATGACATCCGCGGCGACGATGCTGTCCGGCTTGCTCATCGGGCCACCGCCACGATGTTGTCGAGGCTGTGGCCGCGGGCGAGTCGGCGGATGTTGGCGGTGATGTCGTCCGAACGCCGGGCGAAGGTGTGCCGGGACAGCCCGGACGAGTGCGGCGTCATCAGCACGTTGGGCAGCGAGCCGAACGGGTGCCGGCTGGGCTGCCCGGTCCGGCCGCCCGACGGATAGTCGTACCAGACATCGAGGGCCGCGCCCCCGATCATCCCGTCGCGCAGCGCGGCGTACAGGGCGTCCTCGTCGACGACCGGGCCGCGGCCCACGTTGATCAGCACGCCGGATTCCCCCAACAGGGCCAGTTCCTTCGCCGCGATCAGTCCGGTGGTCCGCTCGGCGAGCGGTACGCAGACCACGACCACGTCCGCCGTTTCCAGCAGGGTGTCCAGGTCGTCGAGGGTTCCAACCCAGAGCAGCCGCTCGGTCACGGCGTCCACGCCGCCGCTGCGCGTGACGGCCACGCCACGCGCGCCGAACGCCCGCAACCGCTGCCAGGCACGGGAGCCGATGTGACCGAAGCCCACGAAGCCCACCACGGCCTCGCCGAGGAGAGCGGAGTACGCCGGCGGCTCCCATGTACCCTCGCGCAGCGCCGCGTCCTGGCGCAGAAAGCCGCGGCGCAGCAGCACCGCCGAGGCCACGATGTACTCGGCGATCGCGTCCTCGTGGTGGAAGGTGTTGGCGACGAGCGCGCCCGGCGGCAGAGCGCCGACATCGATTCCGTCGGTGCCCGCACCGGCGGAGTGCACGAGCCGCAGGCCTTTCCCGGCAGTGGCCACTTCGGCGGGGCAGGTCCCCGACACCAGGACATCGGCGTCGCCCACGGCGGCCAGCAGAGCGTCGTGATCCCCGGCGGCGGACCAGCGCACCGTGGTCGTGCTCGGCAGAGCGGCCTCGAACTGTTCGCGGAACTCCGGGAGATGGGGATCGCTGACGACCACGGTCAGACCGCTGTCGCCCTCGGCCCCGATCGCTGGGTTTCGATCTGTCATGCGTGCTGTCATGCGTGCTGCTCCCTTGCGACGGGGCGGGCGTGACCGGCGACCGGGCCGGTCGACCCGCGGACGACGAGCTGGGTGGGCAGCCGCAGCGTGCGCGGGTCCTGGCGCTCGCCGGACAGGGAGGGGGCGAGCAGTTCCAGACTGAGCGAGCCCGCACGGTCCATCGGGACCGCGATGCTGGTCAGTGACGGGTACGAGGTCGCGGCGAGCGGCATGTCGTCGATGCCGATGACGCTGAGGTCGTCCGGTACCCGTACCCCGAGCTGACGCGCTCCGGCGATCACGCCGAGCGCCACGAGGTCGTTGTGCGCGATGACGGCGGACGCACCGGAGGCCCGCACACCGGCCGCGGCCGCGGTACCTCCGGCCACCGTCTCGGACTGCCAGCCCAGGACGTCGAGTTCCACTTCCGACCGCTCGGCCTGCTCCCGGGCCAGGTCGACGCGGTGGCTGTTGGACCAGGAGTGCTGCGAGCCCTGGACGTAGGCGATGTGGCGGTGTCCGAGCGCGGTCAGGTAGTCGAGGGCCTGGCGCAGGCCGTCGGTGGCGTCGGCGAGGACGCAGTCGGCGGTCGTGGTCTCGCGGTTGACGAGGACGACGGGAGTCTCGCCGCACAGGTCGAGCACCTCTTCGGCGTCCAGGCGCGGGGAACACACGACGAGCCCCGCGGACCTGGCGCTGAGGTGGGCGATGACCTCGCGCTCGTGGTCCGGGTCGAAGTCGGTGTCCGCGAGCACGATGGTCTGCCGTCGGTGCCATCCCTGGGCCTGCGCGGCCTTGACGAAGGTGCCGAAGACCGGGTTGGCGATGTCGGGGACGATCACGGCCACCGTGGCATTGTCGGCCGGCGTCTCGACCGGGCGCGGCGGAGGCGGTTCGTACCCCACCTCCCGAGCCGCATCCAGAACCTTGCGCAAGGTTGCCGGCCCCAGTCGCTGCGGATCGCTGAACGCCCGGGACGCCGTGGAGAGCGCGACGTTCGCGCGCTTCGCCACCTCGGTCAACGTGGGGGCCACGTCGGTGCTCCGTTTCCTCGACGGCCATGCCTAACGGTGCTGCAATGTTGGGCAAGGTTGCGCAAGCTTGTCAATGGTTGCGGCAAGGGGGAGTCGAGGACGCGGGACGCCCGGTGTCTAGGGAGCTTTGTGGTCCGGCCTCGTCGCTTCACCCGGCCGGGGTACGGCCGGCGTGGCCGCCGCGAGGAGCAGCACCGCGGCGGCGATGACGAACAGCGCACGCCCGGTGCCCAGCGGCACCAGCAGCAGCGTGCCCAGCACCCCGCCGGTGAAGATTCCGCCCACGGTCGCCGTCCACCGCGTCCGGGCCAGCCGTTGCCTGGCCGACATCCCGCGCAGTGTCGCCCGAGGGCGCTTCAGTACGTCGTTGATCAGCTCGGCGATGGCCGTCTGGCTCAGCAGGGTCGGCATCCCCGGCACGTGCACCCGCAGCACGGTGGAGGCACGCACCCCCATGGCCAGCGCGACGAGGGCGACGATGCCGTGATCGGCACCGGCCGCCTGGGTGCCGTGCCGCCACAGGGCCATCGCGCCGGCGCACACCAGCAGTGCGGCCTCGCTGACGAGCCCGGCCTGGAACCAGGCCCTGCCCCGCTCCGCAAGCCACTTCAGTACGACCGCCGCGATCGCGGCCCCGGCCATGAACGCGCCGATCGCGGTGGCGGGCCGCGCCACCGGGACATCGCCCTCACCGGCGAGCGCGAAGGAGAGGAAGAGCACGTTGCCGGTCGCCAGCGCGCAGAACACCTTCCCCATCGTCAGAAAGCTGATGGCGTCGACGGCACCGGCCAGCAGGGTGAGGACGGTCATGACGGCCACCCGCCGGGCATCGGTCGTGGGGGCTGGGGACGCGTCGGACATCCGGCCAGTGTGAGCAGCGCCGATGGCCTCCCGGCGCACCGCCGCCCGGACACGCCGCCGAAGGCTACGACCGGCCTAGTGCCCGAACTTGACCGACAATGAGGTCTGTTGAAGATCGGTGCGGCCGGAGACGGGGGCGGAGGATGGGCATGGACGCAGTGACATCGCGATATGACGGAGAGGTCCTGGAGAACGGCGACCCGGCCGGGGACCCCTGGGAGGGAGTGGACGCGGCGGCACTCGCGCGGGCCGTGCGCGCGCAGGCGGGGCGGCCGGTGGCGGGCATCGACGACATGGCGTCGTATCTCGCCGGCCAGGTGTCCGACGCGTCCCACCGCGAGGTCGTCGGCCCGCTCCTCGACGGCCAGGGGGCGAGCGGTGTCGTGGTCCGGGCCGGCACGGTCCTCGCCTCGTGGGGCGACCCCACGCGCGCCGAGATGGCCTACAGCGCCACGAAGAGCGTGCTGTCGCTGGTGGCGGGCATCGCCTACGACGACGGGGCGCTGCGCCTGGACGAGCCGGTGTCCAAGGCTGTGGACCTGCCCGAGTTCGACACTCCTCACGGGCGGGCGATCACCTGGCGCCACCTGCTGGACCAGACCAGCCAGTGGGAGGGCGAGCTGTGGTCCAAGCCGACCTGGGTGGACGCACAGAGCACCCGCGAGGGAACCGAGTCGGCAGGCGGACCGCCCGGGGCCGGCTGGGCCTACAACGATGTGCGCGTCAACCTGGCCGCGCTGGCGCTCACGGCCCTGTTCCGCCGGGCCCTGCCGGACGTGCTGCGCGAGCGCGTCATGGCACCGGCCGGTGCCTCCGAGGGCTGGTCCTGGCACGGCTACGACCACGCCGTGATCGCCCTCGGCGGCGCCGAGGTGCCGGTGGTCTCCGGCGGCGCGCACTGGGGCGGCGGACTGTGGATCAGCGCCCTGGACCTGGCCCGCGTCGGCCTGCTCTGCCTGAGGGGCGGGGAGTGGGGCGGGCGTCGGGTCCTGTCGCGGCGCTGGATCGAGGAGATGTGGACGCCCTGCCCGGTCAAGCCCGAGTACGGACTGTCCTGGTGGCTCAACGACCACGGCACGGTATGGCCCCGGGCCCCGCGCACAGGCCGCTGCGCCCGGGGCAACGGCGGCAACCATCTGCTGTGGGTGGACCCGGCCCGTGATCTGGTGATCGCCTCACGCTGGGGGAGCGAGGTGGAGCGGCTCCTGGCCGAGGTGTCGTCGGCGGTGCCGCGGCAGGCTGACCGACGCCCCGTACGCTCGGCGCACCCTGCCCTACATTGGCGCCATGAGTGACCACTCCGAAGCGCCTGTCACGCCCGTCGGGGCCTATGAACCCCCCTACTACGTAACGGTGTTCACCACGGTGCGAACCCAGGAGCAGAGCGGCTACAGCGAGACCGCCGCCCGCATGGAAGAGCTGGTCAAGGACGTCCCCGGGTTCCTGGGGATGGACCACGCGCAGACTCCTGGCGGGCTGGGCATCACCGTCGGGTACTTCCGCGACGCCGACGCCCTCACCGAGTGGCGGACGAACGCCGAGCACCGCGCGGCGCGGAAGCGCGGGCAAGCCGAGTGGTACCAGGGCTACACGCTGCATGTGGCGAAAGTGGAGCGGAGCCACGGGTTCACACGAGCGCAGGCCCCGCAGAACCCGACAGCGGGCTGACACACTCCGGCCCTCACGCACGTTTGGCCGTCCCTCCCGAGGTCACTCGGCAGGTGACCCCGAAGTCGGACACGACTTGGAGTGAACGAATCGTGGCTGGAGAGCAGAAGTCTAAGGCGAAGGCCGAGCAGGCCAAGGGAAAGGCCAAGGAGACGATCGGCCGTGCGGTGGGTAACGAGCGGCTGACGGCCGAGGGCCGGGCGGAGCAGTCCAAGGGAGACGCCCGGCAGGCCAAGGAGAAGACCAAGGACGTCTTCAAGCACTGAGCGCGTGGGGGCCCTGCCGCGGCAGGGCCCCTCTCACGTGCCCGTCGGGAGCCCCGCGTTGCGCGCGTCACCGCGGCGGAGTGACGGGACGGGGATTGGCAGAATTCCGGATTGTCCATTGCCAGGGGCACGACCATGATGGCCGGACATGGGGAGACAGCGTCCGTTGCGCACGAGGCGCGCAGCGCCGCGGAGTTCGTGGTCTGCATGCGACGGCTCAAGGAACAGGCCGGCCTGACCTACCGGACGTTGGAAGCGAACGCGGAACGGCACGGTGACGTGCTCGCGCGGAGCACCGCGGCCGACGCGCTGCGCCGGGACTCGCTGCCGCGTGCCGAGGTGGTCGTCGCGTTCGTCCGGGCGTGTGGGGGAGACGAGGACGTCGCTGTCTGGCTGGAGGCCAGGGACCGGTTGGCCGCCGCCGAGCCGCCGGAAGCGGACGACGGGGCTACGCCCGTGGACGGCGGGTCGGCACACATCCCCGACGGCCCGGACGTGGGCCGGGGCAAGAACCGGCGCGCCCTGGCCGTTTCCATCGTCGCCGCGCTCCTGCTCACCGCCGTCGGAGCCTGGGCGCTGCTGCCCGGCGAGACGGGCGACCGGGGCACGGGAACGCGCGCGGCCGGTGCCGGGCCACGGCTGGATCCCTCCTCGGTCCCCTCCTCATCCACCGACGTCGAGGGCCCGCCGGCGGGACCGTCCCGGATCCGCCCGGCCTTGGCGCCCAAGCTGTGCGTCACCGAGGGCCACGACCGCAAGGGGCGCTACCGGAGCCAGGTGGCCGTCCAGCGGCCCTGTGGCGACGCCACACCGCCTGACCTGGAACTGGTGTCGGTCGGCACCACAGGGTCGTACTACATCCAATGGCGCCACCCGGTGTATGGCGACGGCTGTCTCACCGCGCTGGGCAGCGGCCATGTCGTCGAGGGACTGCTCGAACCCTGGCCCTGGGAGAGCTGCTCGGCGGACCGCACCAGCCAGCACTTCTTCTTCGACCCGGCCGGAGGCTCCGAGGCCGACGGCTACCGTATCCACGTGGTGCAGAACGGGATGTGTCTCGGGATCAAGGGCGCAGACGACCGGGCGGCGGGCGCCGAGATATCCCAGCAGCGGTGCACCGGGGCTCGGGACCAGGAGTTCCTGGTGGACGCGGTCGAATGACACCACCCGTCAGACCGTGACCGAGGGTGCCTCCTCCAGGGGGAAGTGGCATGCCGCACCGTGGAGAGGCGCACCCGGCGCAGGCTCGGGTACGGCTTCGGCGCACAGGTCCCGCGCCCGGGGGCACCGGGTCCGGAACCGGCAACCGGACGGCGGGTCGGCGGGAGACGGGATCTCGCCGGTGAGCACGATGCGTTCCCGCCGGTGCCCGCTGCCGGCCAGAGGCGAAGGGGCCGCCGACAGCAGTGCCTCCGTATACGGATGGCGTGGCCGCTCGTAGACCTCCTCCGTCGGGCCCGTCTCCACGATTCCGCCGAGGTACATCACGGCGACCCGGTCGGCGAGGTGTCGCACCACGGACAGGTCGTGCGAGATGAACACGTACGACAGCCCCAGCTCGTCCCGCAGGTCGCACAGGAGGTTGAGCACCTGCGCCTGCACCGACAGGTCCAGCGCGGAGACGGGTTCGTCGCAGACGATCACTTCGGGTTCCAGCGCCAGCGCCCGGGCGATGCCGATGCGCTGACGCTGACCGCCGGAGAACTCGTGCGGGTGGCGGCCCGCGTCCGACGCGCGCAGGCCGACCATCTCCAGCAGTTCGCCCACGCGCGCCGCCCGCCGCGAAGGAGGGACCAGGTCGCGATGGGTCAGCCAGGGCTCCCCGATGAGATCCGCCGCGCTGAGGCGGGGGTTGAGCGAACCGAACGGATCCTGGAAGACCATCTGCACTTTCCGCCGCCAGGCGAGCAGTTCCGCACCCGACAACGCGAACGGGTCGACGCCCTCGTACCGCACGGTGCCCGCGTCGGGCCGCTCCAGCAGCAGGAGGATCCTGGCCAGTGTGGACTTGCCGCAGCCGGACTCGCCGACGAGGCCGAGGGTCTCCCCGCGCCCCAGGGTCAGGTCCACCCCGTCCAGCGCCCGCAGCCGGGTGCCGCCCCGTACGGTCCGCCGGACCGTGAAGCTCTTGGCCAGTCCGGCGGCCTCCAGCAGGGTCCCGCGTTCAGGCATCGGCCAGTTCCTTCCCGAAGTGGCAGGCGGCGGCCCGGCCGGCTCCGGTGCCGGTCAGCGCCGGCCGGTGGGTGACGCACCGTTCCCGGGCCAGGGGACAGCGGGTACGGAAGGCACAGCCGTCCGGCACCGCGGCCGGGTCCGGCGGGCTCCCGGGGATCGACGTCAGACGGGAGCCCCGGTGCTGCTCGGCCGGCACCGACTCCAACAGGCCCCGGGTGTAGGGGTGGTGGGGCCGGCCGAACACTTCCGCCACCGGTCCGGTCTCCACCACCGTCCCCGCGTACATGACGGCGACCCGGTCTGCGTGCTCGGCGGCGAGCCCGAGGTCGTGCGTGATCAGGACGAGGGCCGTCCGCTGCTCGCCCCGCAACTCGCCGAGCAGGTCCATGATCTGCGCCTGCACGGTGACGTCCAGGGCCGTCGTGGGCTCGTCGGCGATCAGCACCTTGGGCCGAAGGGCGACCGCCGTCGCGATCAGCAGGCGCTGCCGCATGCCTCCCGAGAACTGGTGCGGGTACGCGTTCACCCGGGAGCGGGCCTCCGGGATGCCCACGCGTTCCATCAGCTCCACGGCCCTGGCCCGTGCCGCGCGCCGGGACACGCCCTCGTGGATGCGGAACGGCTCGGCCAGCTGCGCTCCGACCGTGTGGACGGGATTGAGCGCGCTGAGCGCGTCCTGGAAGACCATGGCCAGCCCCGGCCCGGCCAGTCGGCGCCTGGCCCGTGCTCCGAGCGTGAGCAGATCCTCGCCGCCGAGCCGGACCCGCCCGCCCACCACCTCGGCGACCGGGTCGAGCAGACCGGCGACGGCGTGCGCGGTCATGCTCTTGCCGCAGCCCGACTCGCCCAGCAGCGCCAGCGTCTCGCCCGACCGCACGGCGAAGCTCACGCCGCGGACGACATGGACCGGCCCGGCCGGAGTGTGCACGTCGACGGACAGGTCCTCCACGACGAGGCTCGCGCCCGCCGTACGGTCGCCAGCACCGACACTGGCCCCTGCCCCGCTCCCCACCCCCGAACGCTCGTCGTCGGCCGCCGTCCGCAACCCCCGGGAACGCGGCCCGAGCCCCTGCCGCCACCGCTGCCCCGGATCGGTCGTCAGCCGGGCCCAGGAGGCGAGAACGGTCGCCGACACGGTCGTGACGACGATCGCGAGCCCGGGGAACAGCGCGATCCACCACGCGCTCTGCAGCTCCTGCCGCCCCTGGGCGACCATCAACCCCCAGCTCACGTCCGGCGGTTGAATGCCGATGCCCAGGAAACTCAGCGACGACTCGGCCAGCATCACGAAGCAGAAGTCGAGCGCGGCGACGGTGAGCAGCGTGGGCAGCACGCTCGGCGCGACATGGCGTCGGACGGCCGCCCAGCTGCCCGTGCCGAACGTCCGGGCCGCGTCCATGAACAGCCGGCTGCGCAACTCCGCGGCCTCGGCCCGGGCGGTGCGCAGATACACCGGGATCCGGGCGACGGCCAGCACCAGCACGATGCTCGCGGCACTCGGTGAGAACACGTACAGCACGACCACGGCCAGCAGCAGGGAGGGGAAGCTGAGGATCACGTCGGCCACCCGCAGCGACACGCTCTCGCGCCAACCGCCGTGATAGCCCGCCCACATGCCCCACACCGAGCCGATGACCAGCGAGCACAGCACGGCGGGCACGGCCACGGCCAGGGTCGTCCCGGCCGCGGCCAGCAGTCGCGCGGCGACGGGCCGGCCGAGGGAGTCGCTGCCGAGGACGAAGGCCCAGCCGTGGTCGAGACTGAAGGGCGGCCGGCCCGGGTCACGCAGGTTCTGACGGGTCGCCAGGTCCCCGGCCAGCAGCGGCCCCAGTACGGCACTCAGTCCGACCAGGAGCAGGAGCAGGGCCGCCGCGCAGGCGAACCGGTCCCGGAGCAGCAGGGCGAACCACCGCCGCCGTACGGTCGTGGCGTCCGTCTGGGATGTGGCCTTCCGAAGCATGTCCCGTCCTTGGCTCATGCCGCCGCCCGCTGCCGGACCCGCGGGTCGAGGAGCGCGTGGCAGAGGTCGACCAGGATATTGAGGGCGAAGATCGCCAGAGCGGTCACGAGTACGGCCGCCTGGAGCACCGCGAAGTCACGCTGCAGCACCGAGTCGATCATGAGCTTGCCGATACCGGGCCAGCCGAAGATGGTCTCCACGACGACCGCCCCGTTGACCAGCCCCACGGCCAGATCGCCCCCGACGGTCAGCGCCGGTGCGGCGGCGTTGCGCAGGGCGTGTCCGAAGACCACCCGGAGTTCGGAGGCCCCCTTGCCGCGCGCCACCTTCACATACGGGGCGGACAGCGCCGAGACCATGGCGCCGCGCACCACCTGGACCAGCACGCCGAACGGGCGGATGAACAGCGTGGCCACGGGCAGCACCCACGCCGCCGCGCCGCTCGTGCCGGAGGTGGGCAGCCAGCCCAGGGTGACCGCGAAGACCAGCACGCCCATGATGGCGATCCAGAAGTCGGGGACGCTGGCGGCCGTGGAGGACAGGAAGCTCGCGACCCGGTCGGTCGCCGAGTTCGGGCGGTAGGCCGCCAGACTGCCGATGACCACCGCGCCCACGATGGCGAGCAGCATCGTCCAGCCGGCCAGTTGGAGCGTCGCCGGGAAGGCCCGCAGAACGGCCTCGCCGGCCGGCTGGGCGGTGCGCAGCGACTCGCCGAAGTCGAGGTGGGCGACCTGGGCGAGATAGTCGCCGAACTGGGTGATCAGCGGTTCGTCCAGGCCGTTGCGGGCGGCGAACTCGGCCCGCATCTCGGGCGTCGCGCTCAGCGGCAGATACAGGTTGGCGGGGTCTCCGGTGAGGCGGGCCAGGAAGAAGACGCCGAGGACCACCACGAGGAGCGGGACGACGCTGGAGACCGCGCGGCGGCGCAGCAGGGTCAGCATGTGATGTCCTCCCTCAGTCCGCTCGATGCATGCCGGCGAGCCGCATCTCGTCGTTGGTGGCCGAGTCGGGCCGGTAGCGGACCTTGGGGGAGAGGGCGAGCAGTCCGGTCATGTTGGCCATGACGGCGTCCCGGACGACCTCGTCGTTCTGATGGGTGAACGCGTCCGCGAACGCCTGCTGCCGCTTCCCGCCCGACGCGAGCTGCGCCTCCTCGATGAGCGTGTCGAGGGCCTCGGTGCCGTAGCTGCTCTGGGCGCCCTCGCTGCCGTAGATCTGTCCCATCGTGAAGGCGGCGTCGCCGGCCTGGTTGCCGTGCTGGGCCTGGAGCAGGGTGGGGCCGGTGTCGCCGGCGGGGAAGGGGCGCAGCAGGTACTCCAGCCAGGCGTTGACGTCGAGCATCTTGATCCTGACCTTCAGCCCGGCCTTGATGAGACCGTCCTGGACGACCTCCATCGCCTCGGCGGCCTTCGGGTAGATGCCGTTGCGGCCGATGAGGGTGATGGTGGTGCCGGTGCGGACTCCGTCGGCGCGGGCCTCGGCGACGAGTCTGCGGGCCCGTTCCGGGTCGTACGGCCATGGCTCGATGCGCGGGTTGTAGCCGGTGACGCCCTTCGACACGAGCTGCCCGCTGGGCCGGCCGGCGAAGACCGCGGTGACCAGGCCCTCCCGGTCGATCGCATAGTTGACGGCCTGTCGGATCCGGATGTCGTCCAGGGGCGGCTCGGTGGCGTCCATCCGCAGGTAGGACACCTCGTTGGTGGCGAACTCGACCGCGCGGTCACCGGCCCCGTCCTCGGGGGCGAGCCCGATCGCGACGTCCGCCTCGTTGTTCGTCACCATGGCCGCGCGCACACTGCCCTCGGCGCGCCAGACGTAGGTGGCAGCGGCGAACTCGGGAGCCTTGCCCCAGTAGCCGGGGAAGCGTTTCAGCCGCAGCTGACGGCCCTGGTTCCAGTCGTCGATCCGGTAGGGCCCCGTGCCGACCGGCTCGCGCACGCGGGAGTCGGGGTCGGTGCTGGTCGGCACGATCTCGACGAAGGACAGGCGCAGCGGCAGGATCGGGTCGGGCTTCGCCGTGGTGACCCGGAGCGTGGTGTCGTCGAGAGGCGTGGCGGTGAGCTCGCTGTCCGCGAAGATGTAGCCGTCGACGTTGCAATCGATCTTCGAGTCCGTGGCGCGCTTGACGGAGAACGCGGCCGCGGCCGCCGTGAAGGGCGTCTTGTCGTGGAAGGTGACACCCTCGCGGAGGGTGAAGGTCCACGAAGTGGCCGAATTCCGGGTCCACTTGGTGGCGAGGGCGGGTTCCAGGCGTCCGGTGGACGGTTCGCGCTCGGTGAGCGCCTCCGTGATGTTGGCCCGTGTGACCCGGCCCGTCGCGGTCAGCGAGGCGTCACAGGGTTCGAGGGTCGGCGGTTCCTCGGGCAGGACGATGCGCAGGGTGTCCGGACCGCCGCCGATGGGGTCGGCACCTGCCACCGAGCAGCCGGATACGGCGAGCAGGACGGCGAGGGAGGCGACGATCGGACGACTGCGGATGGTGCCTAAAGCGGTCACTGCGCCTCCGTGCTCGCTTACGTACACAACAGAGAACGTCGTTTAGATATGTGGACGGTAGGTGGACGGTCATTATTGGGGTGGCGGGGCGGAACGCGTCAAGGGGTGTGCGTCGGTTCCCAACTCGCCCCACCTCTTGACGTGTTGATTGCCGTCCTAAAACATTCGGGAAGCTCGATTGGTTCTGCGCGGTTCTGTTCGCTCCCGAAGGGAATCCATGTCCAGCAGACATCGCCTCGCCCCGGCCTTGGCGGTCGCCGTCCCCCTGGTACTCGGCGCGGGACTCGTGACCGTGCCGCCCGCCGCTGCCGCTGTCGCCGAACCGCCCGGCAGCGCGGTCACGGTACGGATCGACCCGTCCTACCGGCAGCAGGAGTTCGAAGGGTGGGGGACGAGCCTCGTCTGGTTCGCCAACATCACGGGCCGCTACCCGGAACCCATCCGCCAGAAGCTCGCCGACATGCTGTTCGGCGAGGACGGCCTCCGCCTCAACATCGCGCGCTACAACATCGGCGGCGGCAACGCGCCCGACGTCCGCAAGGACTACATGAAGACCGGCGCGACGATGGACGGCTTCTGGAAGGCCCCGGCGGGCACCACCAGGGAGGACACCGACTGGTGGAACCCCGACGACCCCGAGCACTGGGACTGGTCCGCCGACCGGGGACAGCGCTGGTGGGTGGACCGGGTCAAGAACAAGGTGACCAAGTGGGAGGCCTTCAGCAACTCGCCGCCCTGGTTCCAGACCGTCAGCGGCTATGTCTCGGGAGGCTTCGACGCCAACACCGACCAGATACGACCGGACCGCGTCGACGACTTCGCCGCCTATCTGGTCGAGGTGACGGAGCAACTGGAGAAGAAGCACCGCATCAAGTTCGACACCCTCGCCCCGCTCAACGAGCCCAACACCAACTACTGGGGCACCCAGCTCGGCCCCGACGGACAGCCCACCGGAGGCCGCCAGGAGGGCGCCCACGCCGGCCCGGAACTCCAGCAGAAGGTCGTACTGGCCGTGCGCCGCGCCCTCGACAAGGCGAAGACCCGCGCCACCGTCTCCGCCATGGACGAGACCAACCCGAGCACCTTCGTCCGCAACTGGAACGCCTACGACGGCTCCGCCCGCGCCGCCGTCGACCAGCTCAACGTGCACACCTACGGAACCGGCATGCGCACCAGCGCCCGCGACAGCGCCAAGGCCGCCGACCGGCCGTTCTGGATGAGCGAGGTAGAGGGCACCTGGGGGACCGGCACCGACTTCACCGGCATGGAACCGGGGCTCGGCATCGCCACCCGGGTCGTCGAGGACATCCGTGAACTGGAGCCGTCCGCCTGGGTGTTGTGGCAGCCAGTGGAGGACTCCATCCCCCAGGCGCAGGCGGGCAAGAACTGGGGCAGCATCCACATCCCGTTCAACTGCACGGCGAAGGACACCCTGGAGAGCTGCCCGATCCGGGCCAACACCAAGTTCCACACCCTGCGCAACTTCACCCACCACATCCGCCCCGGCGACCACTTCGTGAAGGCCGACGACCCCTCCAGCGTCGCCGCCGTACGGAAGTCGGGGCGCGGAGCGACCGTCGTGCACGTCAACAACGGCACGGCCCCGCGCGCCGTGACCCTTGACCTCTCGCGTTTCGGGCGCGTCACACCCGGCGCCAAGGTGACCCCGGTGGTGACCAGTGCGGACGGCGCCCTCGTCCGAGGGACACCGGTCAAGGTGAAGGACGGCTCGGCCACGGTGACCGTGCCCGCGAAGTCGGTCACGTCCCTCCTCGTCGACGGGGTGTCGGGCACCGCGAAGGACGCCGCGCTCGTCCAGCCCGGCCACGTCTACCGCCTCCAGGGAGCCCAGAGCGGCAAGTCCCTGGCCCCGTCCGGCGAAGGCAACGGCATCGTCGTCCGTACGGCCGACCCGGCCGCCAAGTCCCAGCTGTGGTCCGTGAAACAGCTGACCAGGGGCGACGGCAACCGGGAGCGCTACGCCCTCGTCAACGCCGCCACCGGCGCGCGCCTCGCCGTGCGCGACAACGAGGCGGTGCTGGAAGAGAGCGACTCCCCGGCCGCGCAGTGGATCATGTCGACCACCGGGGACGGCACCTGGACCTTCGTCAACGCCACCACGGGCCGACTGCTCGACGTCGTCGGGCAGTCGACAGCGGACGGCGCCCGCGTATCGGCCTTCCTCCCGACCTCCAACGCCAACCAGCGGTGGGCCGTCACCGACGAGACGGTGCTCCGTACCCAGCAGGCCGAGGCGTTCACCGTCCCAGGCCGCACGCCCGAACTGCCCGGGACCGTCACACCCGTCTACCGGGACGGCGCCCGGGGCTCGCTCCCCGTGCGGTGGACGCTGCCCTCCGAGTCACGGTGGCGCGAGCCCGGAACCGTCCGGGTGAAGGGCCGTGCGACCGACGCGCTCGGCCGGACCGTCCGCGCCGAAGCGGTCGTCACGGTGGACACCATCGCCTCGACGCTCCCGGCCCGCGCCAAGACCTACACCGGCGGACGCCCTGAGCTGCCCGCCACGGTCACCGGCGTCGGACGGCACGGCGGAACCGCAGACCTCCCGGTCACCTGGGACCCCGCACCCGGCGGCGCGTTCGACGACGCCGGCGTGGTGACCCTGCGCGGTACCGCCCGGGTCCCCGGCGGAACGACGGCGCAGGCGGCCGTACGCGTCCAGGTCACCGCACCCCGGGAGACGAACACCGCGCTCGACGAAGGCGTGACGGTCGGCGCGACCTACACCGAGAGCGGCTACTCCGCCGAGGGTCTGCGCAACGGGAACATGTCCGAGAAGGCCTGGTCGAACTGGCGATCAGGCACGAAGAACCCGTCCGACACCATCACCTTCACCCTGCCCGAGGCACGCGACCTCACCCGGGTCGTGACCCACTTCCACCGTGACGGCTCCAACCTCAGCTTCGCGGAGTCCCTCAAGGTGCAGGTGCGCGGGACCGACGGCACCTGGGCCGACGCGAGCGACGAGGTCGCGGTAGGCACCGAGGGCACACCGGTGGCCGACGTCCCGGTACGCGCCACCGGCCCGGTGACCGGGGTACGCGTGGCCCTGACGGCACGCCCCGGCGGCTACATCACCCTCGGAGAGATCGAGCTGCGCGCCAAGGCACCCGGGACCTCCACGGACGCCGGGGCCGCCTCGATCGAGGTCGACGGGGTGCCGGTCGGCGGCTTCGCCCCGGACCGGACGAGCTACAGCGTGACCTCCGACCGCCCGGACCGGGCGAGGGTCACCGCCACGTCCCGCGACCCGTACGCGACCGTGACCGTCCGCAAGGAGACCTCACGGGCCGCCGTCGTGACCGTGAGCAGCGAGGACGGCTCGCAGACACGCCGGTACAGGATCGAGCTGGCCCGCTCCTGACGCACGACCACGCGGGACGTGCCGTCCTGGCACGCCCCGCGTCGTCGAACGGGATCAGAGAACGGGATCAGACCGCCGGAGCCGGGTACGTCGGGTACTCCACGCCGGACACGTGCTGCACGACACGGATGACCTGGCACGAGTAGCCGAACTCGTTGTCGTACCAGAGGTAGAGGATCGCGTTGTCGCCCTCGACCTTGGTGGCGCCGGCGTCGACGATCGAGGCGTGGCGCGAGCCGATGAAGTCGCTGGAGACCGCGTCCGGGGCGCTGATGAAGTCGATCTGGCGCTTCAGCGGCGATGTCAGGGAGACGTCACGGAGGTAGTCGAGAACCTCCTGGCGGGTGGTCTCGCGCGCCAGCTGCAGATTGAGGATCGCGATGGAGACGTCCGGCACCGGCACCCGGATGGAGCTGCCGGTGATCTTCGCCTTCAGGTCGGGCAGCGCCTTGGAGACGGCGGAGGCGGCACCGGTCTCGGTGATGACCATGTTGAGCGGCGCGGAGCGGCCCCGGCGCTCGGACTTGTGGTAGTTGTCCAGCAGATTCTGGTCGTTGGTGAACGAGTGGACGGTCTCCACGTGGCCCCGCTGGACCCCGAACTCGTCGTCCATCGCCTTCAACGGCGGCACCAGCGCGTTCGTGGTGCACGACGCGCAGGACAGGATCTGCTCGTCCGGCTTGATCGTGTCGTGGTTGACGCCGTGCACGATGTTCGGGACGTCGCCCTTGCCGGGCGCGGTCAGAACGACCTTGTCGATCCCGGGTCGCAGGTGCTGCGACAGGCCCTCGCGGTCGCGCCACTTGCCGGTGTTGTCGATGAGGATGGCGTCCTTGATGCCGTACGCCGTGTAGTCGACCTCGGACGGGTCGTTCGCGTAGATGACCTTGATCTCGTTGCCGTTGGCGACGATCGTGCTGTTCGCCTCGTCGACGGTGATCGTGCCCTGGAACTGGCCGTGGATGGAATCGCGGCGCAGCAGCGAGGCGCGCTTGACGATGTCCTGGTCTCCTCCGCCGCGGACGACGATGGCCCGCAGCCGCAGACCGTTGCCCGAGCCGGACTTCTCGATGAGCAGCCGGGCCACGAGCCGGCCGATGCGGCCGAAGCCGTAGAGGACGACGTCGCGTCCCTCGCGGCGCTCGATCTTGTTGGCCCCGGTGGCACCGGCGACGGCCTCGGCGGTGAACTCGGCGATCGACAGGCCGCGGTCGTCCTCGCGGTACGTCGCGGCGAGCATGCCGATGTCGATCTGCGACGGCCCGAGGTCCAGCGCGGCGAGGGTCTGCAGGAACGGCAGCGTCTCGGTGACGGAGAGCTCCGCACCGGCGATCTGCCGGGCGAACCGGTGGGTCTTGAGGATGCTGACCACCGACTTGTTCACCAGGGAGCGGCTGTGCAGCAGGACCGTCACGTCCCGCTCCCGGTGCAGTTTCCCGATGATCGGGATCATCGACTCCGCGATCTCCTCGCGGTTCTTCCAGTTGGTGAACGAGTCGTCGTTGACAGTCACAGATCCATCTTTCGAGCTAGGCGGCGCTCATATGTTAAACCGTCGATTTCCCGATCTTGAACGGGGTACCTCCGGTGCCTTCCGCGAGCCCCGGACGGCGCGGCCTGAGACGATCGAATCGGAGCTTCCGCGCGAAAGGGACGCTCATGGAGTACGACGATGTCGCCGACGAGCTGTACGCCCTGCGGCCGGAGGAGTTCACCGCGGCCCGCGCGTCGGCCGTCGCCGCCGCCCGTACCGCCGGTGACCGGGACCTCGCCGAGCGGATCGGCGCGTTGCGCAAGCCCAGCCTCGCGGCCTGGGTCGGCAACCTCCTGGTCCGCGGCCTCCCCGGCGAGGTGGAGCCCCTGCTCCGCCTGGGGGAGGGCCTGCGGCAGGCTCACCACGACCTGGACGGCCCACAGCTGCGCGAGCTGAGCCGGCAGCAGCACGCGATCGTCCGTGCCCTGTCCGCTCAGGCCCGGCAGCTCGCCGCGGAGGCCGGGCATGCGATCGGCGACGGTGTGCAGCGCGAGGTCGAGAACACCCTGCACGCCGTTCTGGCGGATCCCGAGGCCGCCCAGGCCTGGGCGGGCGGCCGGCTGGTCAAGCCGCTGAGTGCCACCGTCGGCTTTCCGGCCGTCGGGGAGCGTGCCGTCGCGGAGGGCGGGGGAGCCAAGGGCCGGAGTCGCCCACCCGACGCGGCCGCCCCGTCCCGTCCGGGCCGGAAGGACGACGGGCAGCAGCGCAAGCGAGTGGCCCAGGCCCGGCGGGACGCCGAGGCCGCCGATCGGGAGCTGGGGAAGCTACGGGACGAGGCGGCGGCCGCCGGCCGGGCGGTGCAGGAGGCGAAAGAGCAGGTGGACCGCCTCGAGCGACGCGTCGGCGAGCTCACCGAGGAACTGGAACGCACCAGGGGCGAGCATGAGCAGGCCCGCTTCGCCCAGCGGTCGGCCCGGGAACGGGCGCGCACGGCGGACCGCCGCGTCCGCGAGGCCGATCGCAAGGCCGCCACGGCCACCGCCAAGCTCGAACGCTTGACCTCCACGAACGCCTGAGCCTCCGTCAGAGGGAGAGGGCGCCGGTGAGAAGGGCGCCGGCGGTCATCACGAGGGTGGTGGCGAAGGCCCAGCGGAAGATGAAGCGCTGGTGCTCGCCGAGCTGGACACCGCTCATGCCGACCAGGATGAACGTGGAGGCGGTGAGCGGGCTGAGCGGGAAACCCGTCGTCATCTGGCCGAGGATGGCGGCCCGGGCGACCTCCGCCGGATCGGTCCCGAAGCCGTGCGCCGTCTCGGCGAGGACCGGGAGGACGCCGAGGTAGTAGGCGTCCGGCGTGAAGACCAGACTCAGCGGCATGCCCGTGACGGCCGCCAGCACCGGCAGATGGCCGCCGAGGGAGTCGAATGGCAGGTCATCGTCCACGACCAGCTGGGCACGGTGCCGCAGCGCTCCGGCAACCAGCTGGCGGTCGCCCCCGCCGCCGTGATCAACACCTACCGGTCCGGCGACGAGCAGTGGATCACGGTGACCTCAGCGACCCTGCGCTCGGTACGCAACGTGGCCCGGCTGCTGGGCCTGCCGGAGGAGGAGTTCGCCACGTCGGAGCAACAGCACACACGGCGGGGGGAGTTGGACGAGGGACTGCGGGCCTGGGTGGCGGAGCGCTCCGAGGCCGAGTGCCTTGAGGCGTTCGCCCGCGCCGAGGTCGTGGCCTCCCGGGTGTTCGACGCGGCCGACATCGCCGCCGACCCCGTCTACGCCGAGCGCGACGACATCGTCACCGTCGACGACCCCGACCTGGGCGAGGTGCGTATGCAGGCGGTCATCCCGCACTTCCGGCAACGCCCCGGCCGCGTCTGGCGCACCGGCCCGGCGCTCGGCCAGGACAACGACCTCGTGTACCGGGACTGGCTCGGACTGAGCGACGAGGAACTCGCGGCCCTGGAGAAGAACGATGCCGTCTGAGGGTTGTACGCCCGCGAGGGGCGAGGCGCGCGCCACGGCACCCTTGCGCTCCCTCCTCTTCGTCCCAGGCCACCGCACCGACTGGCTCCCCAAGGCCCGCGCGGCCGGCGCCGACGCCGTCATCCTCGACCTGGAGGACGCGGTGCCCGTGCCCGACAAGCCGCTCGCCCGCGCCCGGGTCGCCGAGGCCCTGGCGGAGGCCGCCGCGGAACCGGCCGGCGCCATGGCCCTGTTCGTCCGGATCAACCCGCTCGACGACTGGGCCGCCGCCGAGGAACTGCGTGCCGTCGTACGCCCCGGAGCGGCCGGGATCGTCCTGCCGAAAGTGCACACCGCCGCCGACGTACGGCTCGCCGACCGCCTGATCACCTGGTGCGAACAGGAACACGGCCTCCCCGTCGGCACGACGATCCTCGTCCCCCTGCTGGAGTCGGCCCGCGCGCTCCACGACGCCTACGACATCGCCGCCGCGGCCCCCCGGGTCGCTCACGCCGGTGCGCTGACCGCACCCGGCGGCGACGTGGAGCGAGCCGTCGGCTACCGCTGGAGTCCCCAGGGCACCGAGACGCTGGCGTTGCGCTCCCGTGTACTGCTCGACGTCCGCGCCGCCGGAGCGCCGTACCCGGTGACCGGACTGTGGACGCACATCGCCGACCTGGCGGGCCTGCGCACCTTCGCCGAGCAGAACCGAGCCCTCGGCTACGAAGGCATGATGGCCGTCCACCCGACCCACATCCCCGTGATCAACGAGGTCTTCGCCCCCACCGCGGAAGAGCTCGACCGCTGCGCCCGCCTGGTCGCCGCCGTGGAGTCGGCCCAGCGCACCGGCACCGGCGCGCTCACCTTCGAGGGCCAGATGGTCGACGAGGCCATGGCGGCGACGGCACGAGCGGTGCTGACACGCCACGGGCAGAGCTGACACCCCCCGACAGAACCTCACGGCACAATCGCTGTGACGGAGTTCACAAACCTGCGATGAAGCCCGCCACGCAAGGCCTCACGAAGACGACACCAAAATTGAACCGTTCGTTTTCTTGAACCAGTCGTGTTTAGGGCGCTAGGTTGTGCGGCATGACCGCATCCCAGACCCCGACCACCGCCGAGGAGCTCCGCGGTGCCGGCCTGCGGGTGACGGCCGCCCGCGTCGCGCTGCTCGAGACCGTGCGGGACGGTGACCACCTCGGCGCCGAGGTCATCGCCTCCGAGGTGCGCGGCCGCGTCGGCCACATCTCCGTCCAAGCCGTGTACGAGGGGCTCCACGCACTCACCGCGGCAGGACTCATACGCCGCCTGGACCCGCCCAACAGCCCGGCTCTCTACGAGGGACGGGTCGGCGACAACCACCACCACCTCGTCTGCCGGTCGTGCGGGACCGTCGCCGACGTCGACTGCGCGGTCGGCCACGCCCCCTGCCTGACCGCGTCCGACGACCGCGGCTTCGCCGTCGACGAGGCCGAGGTCATCTACTGGGGCCTGTGCCCCGCCTGCTCCACCGCCCGCAGTTCCTGAGCAATGTGATCCACCCGAGCACCGTGATCCACCCCGTCCGGAAGGATTTCCATGACTGAGAACCACGACGCGATCGTCACCGACCCGAAGTCGGAGGAGACGGGAGGCGGCTGCCCGGTCGCGCACGGCCGCGCGCTGCACCCGACCCAGGGTGGTGGCAACCGCCAGTGGTGGCCCGAGCGGCTCAACCTGAAGATCCTCGCCAAGAACCCCGAGGTGGCCAACCCTCTCGGTGGGGACTTCGACTACGCCGAGGCCTTCAAGAACCTCGACCTCGACGCCGTCAAACAGGACATCGCCGAGGTACTGACCACCTCGCAGGACTGGTGGCCGGCCGACTTCGGCAACTACGGCCCCCTGATGATCCGTATGGCCTGGCACAGCGCGGGCACCTACCGCATCAGCGACGGCCGCGGCGGCGCCGGCGCCGGCCAGCAGCGCTTCGCCCCGCTCAACAGCTGGCCGGACAACGGCAACCTCGACAAGGCCCGCCGTCTGCTGTGGCCGGTCAAGAAGAAGTACGGCCAGTCCATCTCCTGGGCCGACCTCCTGATCCTCACCGGCAATGTCGCCCTGGAGCAGATGGGCTTCGAGACCTTCGGCTTCGCCGGCGGCCGTGCCGACGTCTGGGAGGCCGAGGAGGACGTCTACTGGGGTCCCGAGACCACCTGGCTCGACGACAAGCGCTACACCGGTGACCGCGAGCTGGAGAACCCGCTCGGCGCGGTCCAGATGGGCCTCATCTACGTCAACCCGGAGGGCCCGAACGGCAACCCGGACCCGATCGCCGCGGCCCGCGACATCCGTGAGACGTTCGCCCGCATGGCGATGAACGACGAGGAGACCGTCGCCCTGATCGCCGGTGGCCACACCTTCGGCAAGACCCACGGTGCCGGCCCCGCCGACAACGTCGGCGCCGACCCCGAGGCCGCCTCCATGGAGGAGCAGGGCCTCGGCTGGCGCAGCACCTACGGCACGGGCAAGGGCGGTGACGCCATCACCTCCGGCCTGGAGGTCACCTGGACCACCACCCCGACCCAGTGGAGCAACGGCTTCTTCAAGAACCTCTTCGAGTTCGAGTACGAGCTCGAGCAGAGCCCGGCCGGCGCCAACCAGTGGGTCGCCAAGGACGCCGCGGAGATCGTCCCGGACGCGCACGACTCGTCGAAGAAGCACCGCCCGAAGATGCTCACCACCGACCTGTCGCTGCGCTTCGACCCGATCTACGAGCCCATCTCCCGCCGGTTCTACGAGAACCCGCAGGAGTTCGCGGACGCCTTCGCCCGCGCCTGGTTCAAGCTGACCCACCGTGACATGGGCCCGAAGTCGCTGTACCTCGGCCCGGAGGTCCCGGAGGAGACCCTGATCTGGCAGGACCCGCTGCCCGAGGCCGAGGGCGAGACCATCGGCGCCGAGGACATCGAGACCCTCAAGACCAAGCTCCTCGAGTCGGGTCTGTCCGTCTCGCAGCTGGTGTCCACCGCGTGGGCCTCGGCGTCCACCTTCCGCGGCAGCGACAAGCGCGGCGGTGCCAACGGCGCCCGCATCCGCCTGCAGCCGCAGCGCGGCTGGGAGGTCAACGAGCCCGACGAGCTCGCTCAGGTCCTGCGTGTCCTGGAAGGCATCCAGCAGGAGTTCAACTCCGGCGCGAAGAAGGTCTCCCTGGCCGACCTGATCGTCCTCGGTGGCTCCGCCGCCGTCGAGAAGGCCGCCAAGGAAGCCGGCTTCCAGGTGCAGGTTCCCTTCGCCGCGGGCCGTGTGGACGCGACGGAGGAGCACACCGACGCCGAGTCCTTCGAGGCGCTCGAGCCGACCGCCGACGGGTTCCGCAACTACCACGGCAAGGGCAACCGCCTGCCGGCCGAGTTCCTGCTGCTCGACAGGGCGAACCTGCTCACCCTGAGCGCCCCCGAGACGACCGTCCTGGTCGGCGGCCTGCGGGTCCTGGGTGCCAACCACCAGCAGTCCCCGCTCGGCGCCTTCACCAAGACGCCCGGCTCGCTGACCAACGACTTCTTCGTCAACCTGCTCGACCTGGGCACCACGTGGAAGTCGACGTCCGAGGACCAGACCACGTTCGAGGGCCGCGACGCCGCCACCGGCGAGGTCAAGTGGGCCGGCACCCGCGCCGACCTGGTCTTCGGCTCGAACTCCGAGCTGCGTGCGCTCGCCGAGGTCTACGCGAGCGACGACGCGAAGGAGAAGTTCGTGAACGACTTCGTCGCCGCCTGGGTCAAGGTCATGAACCTGGACCGGTTCGACCTGGTCTGATCACCCCCGCCTGACAGGACGTCCGGCCCGGCCCGCGAAGGCCGGTCCGGACGTCCTGCTTTTCTCTGGGGGAGGGACCCGTCAGGTCTGAGAGACTGTCAAGAGCCGTTCAAGGTAAGAACATCACTTACCCAACTCTCACCATGAATCGGCAAGGATCGCGGCCGGACCCGAACTCGGGCATACGTTCTGGTCGTGAACACAGATTCCGCTGCCCACAGAGGCGCCGGCCGTGAACCGCACCCCTTCGCCGGTCCACGGCCGACCAACGGTGGCACCGTCCGCCGCACTCTCCTGCGCACCGCGCTGACCGGAGCCGCAGCTCTCGGCGCGGGCCTCGGCGCCGCCCGGCCGGCCACCGCCGCCCCCACCCAAGGCTCACGGCCCAGCACCCCGGCCGAGGCCCTCAAAGAGCTGGCCGCCGGCAACCGTCGCTGGCGTGCCTACCGCGAACGCCACCCGCACGAAACCCCGGAGATCCGGCGCGCGTTGGCCACAGCTCAGCACCCCTTCGCGGTCGTGCTCGGCTGTATCGACTCCCGCGTCCCCCCGGAACTGGTCTTCGACCAGGGACTGGGCGACCTGATCACCGTACGCAGCGCCGGTGAGGTCCTGGACGAGGCCGTGCTCGGCAGCGTCGCCTACGGCGTTCTGGAACTCGGCATACCCCTGGTCGTCGTGCTCGGGCACCAGTCGTGCGGCGCGGTGCGTGCCGCTGTCGAGGCCGAGCAGTCCGGGAGCCAACTGCCCGCGCACATCCAGTACCTGGCCGACCGGATAAGCCCGGCCATAGACCACAGCAAGGAAGGCGACGCCCGCATCGACGCGACCGTCGACGCCAATGTCAGGCTCGTACGCTCCGAGCTGGAAGCGGAGCCGGACCTCGCCGCCAAGATCACCACAGGCAGGCTGGCGATCGTGGGCGCCCGCTACGAGCTGACCAACCAGACCGTCCATCACGTCAGTTGAGAAGCTGCCCGGTCCGTCGCACGCGTCGGCGGACCGGGCATCCCTGGTCACGCCTCCAGCGGATTGGAGCGCGCCGCGGCCAGCAGGTACCAGGCGGTGGCCCCCGTGTGCCGGTACGGGTAGTAGCCGAAGCCGAACCCGGTGTCCAGCGGACTGCTCGCGGACACCACACCGCAGCGCTCGGGAAGCGCCCGGCCGCCGACGGTCTGACCGCCTCCCAGCAGATCCTGGGCCTGCTCGATCGAGGCGATCAGCCGCCGGGCACGCGCCTCGTCACCACGGCCACTCCGGTCCCGCAGGGCGAGCGCGAGGTGAGCAGTCCCCTCGAACCACACCCCGTTGCGGTCGGGCCTGGGCTGGCCCTCGGCGATCGGCGCGTCCTCGTTCGCCAGGAGGCTCGCCGAGCTGAAGGTGACACCCTCGTACGACTGCCCCGCGGGCACCGTGCTGTTCGCGCGCCCGGCATGATCCAGGACGGCCAGCTCGGCCGCGGCCCAGTCCAGAGAACGCGAGTAGCCACGGCCACGGGAGCCGAGGGCGAGATGGGTCCAGGTCTGGGTGTCCTCCGGTACCGGGGTCTTGTTGACGGTCACACCGTCGTTCGTTCCCGTGTAGAAGAAGCCCCCGGACGGCTCCCACATCCTCCGCACGAACGCCTCGGCCCGCCCGCGCCGCTCCAGCCACACCCGGTCCCCGGTGAGCCGGGCGAGCCGGCCGAAGAGACACACGAGGTCGGTGTTGTGCTCGGTGGAGGTGAACGGCAGCCTCTGGTTCGCGCCGTCCACCCCGAACTTGTAGCCGCCGAGCGGCTCGTCGGTCCGGCCGGTGCGCTCGATCCACTCGCCGATCCGTACGGCACCGGCGAGGAAGCGGCGCGCCCGGGTACGGCGGGCGAGCGCGCTGAGCGCGATCCCGGCCCAGGCCATGTCGCCCACGGCCGTGCCGGTGAAGCCGAACTGTGCACCCACGTTGGCGGTGCCGTCCGCCCGTACGAAGCCGTCGGGCTGCAGTGAGCCGTCGTAGAAGGTGTACGGCCCGACGTTGTAGGCCTGCCGGAGCCTGCCGTCGTCGTACGCCGGGTCGTGTGTCTGGGCGTAGAGCAGGGCGTCGCCCAACGCGGTCGCCCGGGGCAGGCCGTCGGCGGTCCGGGCCGCGAGGTGGGCCAGGACCGCGAGGGCGTTGTCGTAGGTGAAGGCAGTGCTGAAGAGGCCGGCCTGGTCGGTGTAGCTCTGGGTCAGGCGGATGCCGCCGTGGTCGGGGTAGGCGTCCATGGCGGCGGCGAGGAAGGAGCGTCCCCGGGCCGGGGCCGATCCTCGGCCGGTGGCCGACCCCCGACCGGTGACGGCCGAACCGGCCGCCATGGCCTGCCCGGAGCCGGCCGCGGCCAGCCCCACGGCGCTGATGCCGAGTCCGGCACCGATGAGCGAACGCCGACTGAACGCCGGGCCCTGTCTGCCAGTCATGTGACTCCCTTGAGAGCGCTCTCAATGCTGGGCGCCTATTCTGCTGAGGCCCTGAGAGCGGGTCAACGCCTGAGCTTGCCTTTGCAGGACCCTGCCAGGGGCCCTCAGGCTTCTATGGGCTGACTGAGACATGGCTTTCTTCATCGGCCGGCGGGGTAGGCGGGGTGCTCAGACCCCACACCTCGGCGATGCCGGCGCCCATTTGCCCGCCGCCGACCACGCCGACGCGCCGGATGCCCCGCTCATGCCCCCGCCTTCGTCCGCCGCACGAGGTGACGGGTGTACGCGTCCGGCGTGAAGAACTGCGGCAACTCTCCCGCCAGGGCGGTCCGTTCGAAGAGCGAGCGGACGTCGTCGACCGGTGCCCAGGGATACTCGGCACCGAGCGCGGCGATCTCGTCGTCGAGCAGTCGCAGCACCGTCTCCCGGTCGATGACGCGGTGCCGCAGCCACTGCCAGATCTGCACGCGGGCGATCTCGGCGGTCGCCGCGTCCTCCATCAGGCCGTACAGCGCGACGGCGCCCTGTCCGCGCAGCCAGGCGGCGAAGTAGCGCAGTGCGACGGCGATATTGGTGCGCACCCCGTCAGGGGTGGGCGGGCCGCTGATCCGGCGCACCGACAGCCCCGAGCGGTCACCCGGCACCGCGGGGGCTGGGGCGCACGCTGCGGATCGACCAGAACAGCAGCACGTTCGTGCCGTACCCGGCGACGTGATCTCTGCCGCGTTAGGAACGCGACAGTATTCAAGGCATTGCTTGCGCTGGACGGCCGACCTTCCAGACGCTGACAGCGTGGCTACTGACTGGTTCCCCGACCGCGGTGTTCGTCGCCTGGTGATCGTGCTGGGCACCGCCGGCCCGGCCGTGCTCATGGGCGGCATCGCCGGCGATCTGCTGTGGGTCGTCGGCCTGGGAGCCTGGATGTTCATGATCGCCGTCATCATCGAGCTGGTCTACCGCCCTTGACACCTGCTCCGGGGTTGCATCCGGTACCCAGCCGGATGCGGCATTTGATTCGATCGAAGGTGCCGTGAAGGGGTGCCCGGACGCGAAGGCGGCGACCACCGTGGCCTCCGGCCGACCGGACTTTTCGGCACACCAGCGCTCACCTCAGCGGGCCAGGTCACGTCAAGGCAGCGTCAAGGTCCCGGGGACCGGCGCCAAGGAACCGCTAGCAACCGCGCCGCCCGCCGCCTGAAGCGGCTTTCTTGGGAGGAAGCACCTGGAGGAACCCTTCCGCACAGGGGAGTTGCGCCAGTGTGGACCCCGGGGTGCCCCTGGTCCGGCTGGCCGGCGAGCGGCGCAGCCTGGGCCGTCCGATCGCCGCCTACGTCCGTGAGGTGGCCGCCGCCGAGCCGGGTACGCGGGTCACCGTGCTGATCCCGGAGACCGAGCCGGAGCGGCTGTGGCAGCGAACGCTGCAGAACCAGCGGGGCGCGGTCGTCGCGCACGCCGTGCGGCGGGAGACGGACGCGGTGATCTGCCGGCTGCGCTTCCGGCTCCTCTGAACCCTCCGCGCGATGCCTGCTCACCGCTACGGCTCAGGCGGCGTAAGAGACCCGTCAAAGCCGTGGGCCGCGCCGTAAGGGAGCCGTCAATGGCCGATCCGATCAGGCCAAAGAGGAGCTTTCCTCTAATCGTCCGCACACACCGAACCTCACTCCAGGAGTTCGCGATGGCCGATCTGGCCTTCGTCATCGCCACGATCGCGGGTTTCGCGCTGGTGGCTCTCGTCGCCAAGGGGGTGACGAAGCTGTGACCGTCGAGAACGTTGTCGGTCTGGTCGTGGCCGTCGCCCTGCTCGGCTATCTCGTCCTCGCCCTGATCTTCCCGGAGAGGTTCTGAGATGGGGCCCGTAGCCGCGGGCGTGCTTCAGCTGCTCGCCCTCATAGGAGCCCTGGCGCTCGTCTACATCCCCCTGGGCAACTACATGGCCAAGGTCTACTCCTCGAAGAAGCACCTGCGTGCCGAGAAGTGGATCTACAAGGCCATCGGTGCCGACCCCGACACCGAGATGACCTGGCCCGCGTACCTGCGCGGGATCCTCGCCTTCTCGGTCGTCGGTGTGCTGTTCCTCTTCCTGCTCCAGCGGCTCCAGGGCATCCTTCCCGGCTCGCTCGGCTTCGACTCGGTCAACCCGGCGCAGTCGTTCAACACGGCCGTGTCGTTCGTGACCAACACCAACTGGCAGTCGTACTACGGCGAACAGACCATGGGGCACGTCGTGCAGACCGCCGGTCTCGCCGTGCAGAACTTCGTCTCCGCTGCCGTCGGCATGGCCGTCGCGGTGGCGCTGGTGCGGGGCTTCGCGCGCTCGCGCACCGGTGAGCTCGGCAACTTCTGGTCCGACCTGGTGCGCGGCACCCTGCGGATCCTGGTACCGCTCTCCGTGGTCGCCGCCCTCGTCCTCGTGGCGTGCGGTGCCATCCAGAACTTCTCCGGCATCCACGAGGTCGGCCAATTCCTCAATGGGCACAGCTTGGGCGGGACGCAGCAGTGGAACGGCGGCGCCGTCGCCTCGCAGGAGGCCATCAAGGAGATCGGCACCAACGGCGGCGGCTACTTCAACGCCAACAGCGCCCACCCCTTCGAGAATCCGACGCCCTTCACCAACCTCTTCGAGATCTTCCTGATCCTGGTGATCCCGTTCGCGCTGACCCGCACCTTCGGCGTGCTGGTCGGTTCGGTGAAGCAGGGCTACGCGATCCTCGCCACGATGTTCACCATCTGGCTGGGCTTCGTCGCCCTGATGATGTGGACCGAGTTCGCCCACCACGGTCCGGCGCTCCAGGCAGCGGGCGGTGCGTACGAGGGCAAGGAGGTCCGCTTCGGCATCGGCGGCTCGTCGATCTTCGCGGTGTCGACCACGCTCACCTCGACCGGCGCGGTGGACTCCTTCCACTCCTCCTTCACCGGCCTCGGCGGCGGTATCACCATGCTCGGCATGATGCTGGGCGAGATCGCGCCCGGCGGTACCGGTTCGGGCCTGTACGGCATGCTGATCATGGCGGTCATCGCGGTGTTCATCGCCGGCCTGATGGTCGGCCGGACACCCGAGTACCTGGGCAAGAAGATCGGCACCCGCGAGATCAAGCTCGCCGCCTGCTACATCCTCATCACCCCGGCGCTGGTGCTCGTCTTCACCGCGGCCTCCATGGCCCTGCCGACCCCGCCGAACTCGATGCTGAACTCCGGCGCGCACGGCTTCTCCGAAGTGCTGTACGCCTTCACCTCCGCCGCGAACAACAACGGTTCGGCCTTCGCGGGGCTGAACGCGAACACCGACTGGTTCAACACCATGACCGGGCTCGCGATGCTGCTCGGCCGATTCCTGCCGATGGTGTTCGTGCTCGCGCTGGCCGGTTCGCTCGCCGAGCAGAAGCCCGTGCCCGTGACCGCGGGCACCCTGCGCACCGAGAAGCCGCTGTTCACCGGCCTGCTGGTCGGCGCGATCCTCATCATCACCGGTCTGACCTACTTCCCGGCACTCGCGCTGGGACCGCTCGCCGAGGGGCTGGCGTGATGACCACCCGTACGGAGAGTGAAGAAATGTCCACAGCCACTCCGACCCGGGCGCCGCACGACGACGTACCCACCGGGCACAAGGAGGGCCGGGTCGGTGCCGGCCTGTTCGACCCCAAGCAGCTCGTCAAGTCGCTGCCGGACGCCTTCCGCAAGCTCGACCCGCGGGTGATGGTCAAGTCGCCCGTGATGTTCGTGGTGTGGATCGGCTCGGTCCTGACGACCGTCTTCTCCTGCACGGATCCGGGGGACTGGTTCGGCTGGGCGATCAGTGCCTGGCTGTGGCTGACCGTGGTTTTCGCCAACTTGGCGGAAGCCGTCGCCGAGGGCCGCGGCAAGGCGCAGGCGGACACCCTGCGCAAGGCCAAGACCGACACGATCGCCCGCCGGCTGCTCACCGATGGTGCGGAGGAGCAGGTCCCCGGTACCGAGTTGCGCATCGGCGACCTGGTCGTCTGCGAGGCCGGCGACATCATTCCCGGCGACGGTGACGTCGTCGAGGGCGTCGCGAGCGTGGACGAGTCGGCGATCACCGGTGAATCGGCCCCGGTCATCCGGGAGTCGGGTGGCGACCGGTCAGCTGTCACCGGTGGTACGAAGGTGCTCTCGGACCTGATCGTCATCAGGATCACGACCAAGCCGGGCGAGACCTTCATCGACCGGATGATCAATCTGGTCGAGGGCGCGGCACGCCAGAAGACACCGAACGAGATCGCGCTGAACATCCTGCTCGCCTCGCTGACGATCGTGTTCCTGCTGGCCTGTGCCACGCTGCCGCCGTTCGCGGACTACGCGGGCACCGACCTGACGATGGTCGTGCTGGTGGCGTTGCTGGTGTGTCTCATTCCGACCACCATCGGTGCCTTGCTCTCCGCGATCGGTATCGCCGGTATGGACCGGCTGGTGCAGCGCAACGTCCTGGCCATGTCGGGCCGGGCGGTCGAGGCCGCCGGTGACGTCTCGACCCTGCTGCTCGACAAGACCGGCACCATCACCCTCGGCAACCGGCAGGCCGCCGAGTTCGCGCCGGTCAGCGGCACCACCGAGGCCGAACTGGCCGACGCCGCCCAGCTGTCCTCGCTGGCAGACGAGACACCCGAGGGCCGCTCCATCGTCGTCCTCGCGAAGGAGAAGTACGGACTGCGCGAGCGTCACCAGGGCGAGTTGGCCGGGGCCGAGTGGATCGCCTTCACCGCGCAGACCCGGATGTCCGGCGTGGATGTCGACGGGCGCAAGATCCGCAAGGGCGCGGCCGGTTCGGTCGTCGCCTGGGTGGCGGAACAGGGCGGTGAAGTCGCCCGGGACGCACAGGAGTTGACCGATCGGATCTCCGAGGCGGGCGGCACGCCGCTCCTGGTCGCGATCGAGGACCTCGACGGCGCCTGCGTGCTCGGCGTCATCCACCTCAAGGACGTCGTCAAGGACGGCATGCGCGAGCGGTTCGAGGAACTGCGCCGCATGGGCATCAAGACCGTCATGATCACGGGCGACAACCCGCTGACGGCCAAGGCCATCGCCGAGGAGGCCGGCGTCGACGACTTCCTCGCCGAGGCCACCCCCGAGGACAAGATGGCCCTCATCAAGCGCGAGCAGGCGGGCGGCAAGCTGGTCGCGATGACCGGCGACGGCACCAACGACGCCCCGGCCCTCGCCCAGGCGGACGTCGGCGTGGCGATGAACACGGGTACGTCGGCCGCGAAGGAGGCCGGCAACATGGTCGACCTCGACTCCAACCCGACCAAGCTCATCGAGATCGTCGAGATCGGCAAGCAACTGCTCATCACCCGGGGCGCGTTGACGACGTTCTCCATAGCCAACGACGTCGCCAAGTACTTCGCGATCATCCCGGCGCTGTTCGCGGCGGTCTACCCGGGCCTGGACAAGCTCAACATCATGGGCCTGTCCTCACCGGACTCCGCGATCCTGTCGGCCGTCATCTTCAACGCGCTGATCATCATCGCCCTGGTGCCGCTCTCGCTGAAGGGCGTGCGCTACCGGCCGGTCAGCGCCGACAAGCTGCTGCGCCGCAACCTGACCGTCTATGGCATCGGCGGGCTGATCGCGCCGTTCATCGGCATCAAGATCATCGACCTTCTCATCTCTCAGATCCCCGGGATCGGGTGAAGGACATGAACAACTCCCTTGCGAACACTGCCCGATTGCTCGGGGCGGGACTGCGGGCACTGCTCGTCCTGACCGTGCTCACCGGCATCCTCTATCCGCTGGCGGTCACAGGTGTGGCTCAGGCGCTCTTCAACGACAAGGCGAACGGCTCCGAGATCAAGGCGGACGGCAGGGTCGTCGGCTCGTCCCTGATCGGGCAGTCGTACAACCTGCCGCTGAAGAAAGGCCAGGAGACCCCGGAACCGGACCTGAAGTGGTTCCAGGGCCGTCCGGCGAACGGGCTCGGTGCCAACAGCATCAACACGCGGTACAAGCTGCTGCTCTCCGGCGCCACCAACCTCTCCGCCGACAACAAGGACCTGATCGGACAGGTGGAGGACGCCAAGGCCGCGGTAGTGAAGGACAACTCCGTGTCCGGCTACACCGTCAAGCCGTCGGACATCCCCGCCGACGCGGTCACCTCCTCCGGCTCCGGCCTCGACCCGAACATCTCCCCGGCCTACGCCGAGCTCCAGGTCCACCGGGTCGCGGCGAAGAACGGCCTGCCCGTCGCCCAGGTGAACAAGCTGGTCGAGAACCACACCGAGGGCCGCACGCTGGGCTTCATGGGCGAGCCCCGGGTGAACGTCCTCGAACTCAACATCGCGCTCAAGGACCTCGCAGCGAAGCAGTGAGGGCCTTACGTGATCCAGAGGGGAGCCGGCGGACCGGGAGGCATTCCGGACCCGTCGGCTCCCGCCGCCATGAAGTCGGTCGCCCCGCCTTGGGCGCGCACGGCCCGACGCACGACAGGAGAGGCACACGCCCATGACCCGGGTGCTCGTGGTGGAGGACGACCCGCAGCTCGTACGGGCCCTCGTCATCAACCTGCAGGCACGCCAGTACGGAGTGGACGCCGCCCCCGACGGCACCACCGCCCTCCGGCTCGCCGCCGCGCGTCAGCCCGACGTGGTCCTGCTCGACCTCGGCCTGCCCGACATGGACGGCGTCGACATCATCAAAGGCCTGCGGGGCTGGAGCCGTATGCCCATCCTGGTCCTGTCCGCCCGGCAGGCGTCCGACGAGAAGGTGGCGGCACTCGACGCGGGCGCCGACGACTACATCATCAAGCCGTTCAGCATGGACGAGCTGCTGGCCCGGCTGCGGGCCGCCGTCCGCCGTACCGAGGACGCGCCGCTCGTCCCCGAGACGACCCTCGTCGAGACGGCGGACTTCAGCATCGATCTGCTCGCCAAGAAGGTCGTCCGGGACGGCCAGGACGTGCGGCTGACCCCGACCGAGTGGCACCTGCTGGAGATCCTGGTGGTCAATCCGGGCCGGCTGATCACGCAGAAGCAGCTTCTCCAGGAGGTCTGGGGCGTCTCACAGAGCAGCAAGACCAACTATCTGCGGGTCTACATGGCCCAGCTGCGACGCAAGCTGGAGACGGACCCCTCCCACCCCCGCTATCTGATCACAGAGCCCGGCATGGGCTACCGCTTCGAGGGATGACATGGCACGCGGCAAGCTTCGGATCTATCTCGGCGCGGCACCCGGCGTCGGCAAGACCTACGCCATGCTCTCCGAGGCACACCGCCGGATCGAGCGCGGCACCGACTGTGTGGTCGCGTTCGTGGAGCACCACGGCCGGCCGCGCACCGAGGTGATGCTGCACGGCCTGGAGGAGATCCCGCGCAAGGAACTGGAGTACCGGGGCACCACCTTCACCGAGATGGACATCGACGCCGTCCTCGCCCGACGCCCTCAGGTGGCGATGGTCGACGAACTGCCCCACACCAACGTTCCCGGCTCCCGCAACACCAAGCGCTGGCAGGACGTGGAGGAACTGCTCGCGGCCGGGATCGACGTCGTCTCCACCGTCAACATCCAGCATCTCGAGTCGCTCGGTGACGTCGTCGAGTCGATCACCGACGTCCGGCAGCAGGAGACCGTGCCCGACGAAGTGGTCCGCAGGGCCGACCAGATCGAGCTGGTCGACATGTCACCGCAGGCGCTGCGGCGGCGGATGGCGCACGGCAACATCTACAAGCCGGACAAGGTCGACGCGGCCCTCTCCAACTACTTCCGGCCGGGCAACCTGACCGCCCTGCGGGAGCTGGCGCTGCTGTGGGTGGCCGACCGGGTCGACGCGTATCTCACCGAGTACCGCAACGAGCACAAGGTCTCGGCCATCTGGGGCTCGCGCGAGCGCATCGTCGTCGGCCTGACCGGCGGCCCCGAGGGCCGCACCCTGATACGCCGTGCCGCGCGGCTCGCGGAGAAGGGCGCCGGCGGCGAGGTCATGGCCGTCTACATCTCCCGCAGTGACGGTCTCACCGCCGCCTCCCCGAAGGAACTGGCCGTCCAGCGCACACTGGTCGAGGACCTCGGCGGCACCTTCCACCAGGTCGTCGGCGAGGACATACCGGTGGCCCTGCTGGACTTCGCACGCGGAGTCAACGCCACGCAGATCGTCCTCGGTGTCTCACGGCGCAAGGGATGGCAGTACGTCTTCGGGCCGGGCGTCGGCGCGACGGTTGCCCGGGACTCCGGCCCGGACCTCGACGTCCACCTCATCACCCATGACGAGGCAGGCAAGGGGCGCGGCCTTCCGGCGGCGCGCGGAGCACGTCTGGGACGTTCCCGGGTCATCCGGGGCTGGATCGTCGGCGTCCTGGGCCCCGCAGTACTCACCTGGCTCCTCACCAGCGCCACCCCGGACGTCGGCCTCGCCAACGACATGCTGCTGTTCCTCACCCTGACCGTGGCGTCGGCCCTGCTGGGCGGGCTCATCCCGGCCCTGGCCTCCGCGGTGGTGGGCTCCCTCCTGCTCAACTGGTACTTCACCCCGCCCGTTCACACGCTGACGATCGCCGACCCGAAGAACATCGTCGCCATCGCGATCTTCGTAGGGGTCGCCGTGTCGGTGGCCTCGGTGGTGGACCTCGCGGCCCGCCGCACCCACCAAGCGGCGCGGCTGCGTGCCGAATCGGAGATCCTCTCCTTCCTCGCGGGGAACGTCCTGCGCGGCGAGACCTCACTGGAGGAGCTGCTGGAGCGGGTCCGCGAGACCTTCGGCATGGAGTCGGTGGCCCTGCTCGAGCGGACCGACGAGACGGAACCCTGGACGTGCGCCAGCAGTGTAGGACCCCGGCCCGCCGAGAATCCTGATGACGCGGATGTCGACGTCCCCGTCGGAGACCACATGGCTCTGTCCCTGCGCGGCCGTGTGCTGCCGGCCGCCGACCGCCGGGTGCTGGCCGCGTTCGCCGCACAGGCCGCCGTCGTCCTGGACCGCCAGCGCCTGCGGCGAGAGGCCGACCGTGCCAAAGAACTGGCCGAGGGCAACCGCATACGGACCGCGCTGCTCGCCGCCGTCAGCCATGACCTGCGCACCCCGCTCGCCGGCATCAAGGCTGCCGTGTCCTCACTGCGCTCCGAGGACGTCGCCTGGTCCGAAGAGGACCAGGCCGAACTGCTGGAGGCCATCGAGCAGGGCGCCGACCGGCTCGACCTCCTGGTCGGCAACCTGCTCGACATGTCCCGCCTCCAGACCGGCACGGTCACCCCGATCATCCGAGAGACCGACCTCGACGAGGTCGTGCCCATGGCGCTCGGCGGAGTCCCCGAGGACAGCGTGGCACTCGACATCCCCGAGACCCTGCCCATGGTCCACGTAGACCGGGGACTGCTGGAACGCGCCGTCGCCAACGTCGTCGAGAACGCCGTCAAGTACAGCCCGCACGGCGAGAAGGTCCTGGTCTCGGCGAGTGCCCTCGCCGCCCGCGTCGAGGTGCGGGTCGTCGACCGCGGACCCGGCGTACCGGACGAGGCCAAGGACCGCATCTTCGAACCCTTCCAGCGCTACGGCGACTCACCCCGCGGAGCCGGTGTCGGCCTGGGCCTCGCGGTCGCGCGCGGCTTCGCCGAGGCCGTCGGCGGCACGCTCCACGCGGAGGACACCCCCGGCGGCGGCCTCACCATGGTCCTCACGGTACGGACGGCACCCGAGCGGCGGCCGCAGCACCCGAGCCTGCCGGCCGCGTTCTGAAGCGCTCAGGCGTTGGGCGGCACGGTGTCGAACTCGAACACCCCCCGCGATCGTTCGTGGCGTAGTCCTGACGGCCCCTTCCATGCCCTCTCACCAGCGGCGTCAGCACTCCGTCAAGGTCGGCGGGATCGCCGTCAGGGTCCCGTCAAGGGACGTCCTGGAGTCGGGGACACCGGGCATAAGGTCGTTGGCGAGCCCCGGTCCGCCTCCCCGCGTCCGGGGCCTTTCAGACCACTCACTTTCTGTCTCTCAGGAGGCACCCCATGGCAGAACTTCTCCTCGGCGACGACCCCGAACCTCCTGATCGGTTCCCGGCCGGACCCCTCTGCGTCCCGGTCCGGCCGGGACCCTCCGGGTACGCGACCCGGCTGTTCCGCACCCCGCTCGGGGAGCGTACGGCCGTCGGTTTCACCTCCGCACAGCGACTGACCGCCACGCTCGGCCCCGACCAGGCGTGGATCCATCTCGCCGAGCCCGTCCTGCGGTCGCTGACCGCCCCGCTCGGCATCACCACCGTCACGGTGGACCCGCTGTTCTCGGCATCGGCTCCCGCTCCGGTCGAGCCCGCCGCTCCCGTTCCCGCACTGCGGATCGCCTGAGAGGGGCAGACACCATGACCACCGTTCACGAACCCACCACCACGACCACTTCGGCAGAGCTGTCGGTGTGGCCCGCCTCGGCCACAGAGCCCCGGCGCGGCGAACTCGACGTGGGCGGCGTATCGCTCGCCGAGATCGCCGACCGCTTCGGCACCCCCGTCTACATCCTCGACGAGACCGAGGTCCGCGACCGCTGCCGCACCTACCGGGACGCCTTTCCCGACGCCGACATCCTCTACGCGGCCAAGGCGTTCCTGTGCCGGGCCATGGCCCACTGGGTCGACGAGGAGGGCCTCGGCCTGGACGTCTGCTCCGCCGGTGAGCTGGAACTCGCCGTCACCACCGGCTTCCCGCCGGAGGGGATCGTGCTGCACGGCAACGCCAAGTCCCCGCGCGACCTGGACACCGCCCTGCGCCTGGGCGTCGGACGGATCGTCATCGACAGCCCCTCGGAGATCGCGCGGCTGGCCGCCGCCGTCGGGCCGCACGGGCACCAGAAGGTGATGGTCCGCGTGGTCCCCGGCATCAGCGCCGGCGGCCACGCCAAGATCCGCACCGGCACGGACAACCAGAAGTTCGGCCTGTCGATCGCCGACGGCTACGCCCAGCACGCCATCGCCCGCATCCTGGACCAGCCCCAGCTCGAACTCACCGGCCTGCACTGCCACTTGGGCTCCCAGATCACCAGCGTCAAGCCGTACCTCGTCGCCGTACGCCGCATGGTCGGTCTCATGGCTCGCCTGCATGAACAGCACGGCCTGGTCCTGCCCGAGCTCGACCTCGGGGGCGGCCACGGCATCGCCTACCGCCCGGGGGAGGAGGGCCTGAACCTGACGTCCCTGGCCCGCAAGGTCCGCGCCGAACTCGCCGGCGCCTGTGCCACGGCCGGGCTCCCCGTGCCCCGCCTGATCATCGAACCGGGACGGGCGATCGTCGGCCCGGCGGGCATCGCCCTGTACCGCGTCCTGTCCGTGAAGCACACGGGCCAACACGTCTTCGTGGCCGTGGACGGCGGAATGAGCGACAACCCGCGCCCGGCCCTGTACGGCGTCCGCTACGCCCCTCGCCTGATCGGCAGGCACAGCACCGCGGCCCCGGCCCGGACGACCGTGGTCGGCCGGCACTGCGAGGCCGGCGACATCCTGGCCGCCGACGCGGAACTCCCCGCCGACGTACGCCCGGGTGACCTCCTCGCCGTACCCGTGGCAGGCGCGTACCACCTGTCCATGGCCTCCGGCTACAACCTGGTCGGCCGTCCTCCCGTCGTCGCCGTACGCGACGGCCTCGCCCGCCTCCTCGTGCGTCGCGAGTCCCTGGAAGACATCCGCAGCCGGGATGTGGGCCTGTAGCGAACCCGCACCCCTCAACTCCGGGCGGGCCGGTCATCCCTCACCCACGCCGTCCCGTGCACGGTCGAGTGCTGACTGTTGCCCCCAGAAGTCGACGTGCTGGCCCGGTTCGGCAGATGGGCACTGACCTCGTCGGGCAGGGGGTCCAGCCGCCCGGAGGCGAGCTGACGCAGTCGGCCTCCGGTGAGTTAGTCGTCGATCTCGCGAAGCGTCTGCTGGAACTCCTCGTCGGTGGTGATCTCAGGTCCCGGATACGGGCCAGGGGGACTCCGGCCTCGGCGAGCGTCCGGATCTTGACCAGGTCGATGGCGTCGGTGGCGCTGTACCGCCGGTAGCCGGAAGCATCGCGTCGGGCTCAGGGAGCTGGCCGATGAGGGCAACGAGACGGCTATGGACCGGCTGGCCGACCTCGCCGACGCAGCCGGCGACCTCGCAGAGCTGAGCGAGCTGTTGGACGAGGGATCCATGCACGCCGGGTCGCTGCTCACTCGACGTGCGGTGGCGACCGGCGACCTGCGAGAGCTCCAACGGATCTCCGACGCCGGATACGACCAGGCCGGGAACGAGCCGGACCGGCTGCTGAACGCCCCGGCCGACTGACATCGAGATGGGGGATTCGACGGCCGGAGCGGCTCGGGCGTGATCATCGCAGGCGGGCGACCGTAGCGGTGGCGGGCGATCGTACGCGAACTCACCCGTCACCGCTGCGCCGTCACACGTCCCAGGTGACGGGGAGGTTCTTCACCCCGTGGATGTCCGCGGTCTCCGGGCGCAGAGCGACGTGTTCGGCCGGTACGGCGAGGCGCAGCGTGGGGAAGCGGTTGAGCAGCGCGGAGAACGCGATCCGCATTTCGATACGGGCCAGTTGCTGGCCCAGGCACAGATGGGTGCCATGACCGAAGGCCAGATGCCCGCCCTCCTGCCGGTGGAGGTCGAGCACGTGGGGCTCGGTGAAGCGCTCGGGGTCACGGTTGGCGGTGTTGTACGACAGGACGACCGTCGTGCCGGCCTCGACGGTCTGGCCGCCCACCTCGACGTCCACCAGCGCCGTCCTCATGAACGACTTGGCGACGCTCAGGTACCGCAGCAGCTCCTCCACGGCCCCGTCGATGAGCGCTGGATCGGCGCGTAGCGCGGCCAGTTGGGCCGGGTTCCGCAGCAGTGCGAAGGTGCCGAGGGACAGCATGTTCGCGGTGGTGTCGAACCCTGCCGCCAGCAGGATCAGGCTGATTCCCTTCAGCTCCTCATCGGTCAGATCGCTGTCGGTGAGGTCGCTGAGCACATCGTCCGTGGGGTTCACGCGCTTGGTGACCACCAGCTGTGCGAGGTAGTCCTGGGTCGCGGTGTAGGCCGCCATCAGGTCCTCGTCGCTCGTCTCCCCGTTCATGAACTTGTCGATCTGTTCCTGGAAGGAATCCCGGTCCTGATACGGCACCCCCAGCAGCTCACAGATGATGATGGTGGGGATGGGCTTGGCGAACGCGGTGACGAGGTCCGTGGGTGGCCCGGCCTTCGCCATGGCGTCCAGGCAGTCGGTGGTGATCTGCTCGATGCGTTCGGTGAGTAACCGCATCCGCCGCGCGGTGAACTTGCCCACCAGCGGCTTCCGGTAGCGCCCGTGCTGTGGATCGTCCATGAGGAGGAACTCGCCGGGCGGTGCCGGAGGGACCTCGAAGTCGACCACGTTCAGAAGGTCTTTGCGTGAACTGAACCGCGGGTCGGCCAGGACCGATCTGACCAGGTCGTATCCGGTGATCAGCCAGCCGGGCTTACCGCCGGGATGGGTGTAGCGGCTGATGGGGCCGTGCCGGCGCGCGTCGACCAGCTCTGCCGGCGGGTCGAAGGGGCAGCCGGGCCGGCGCGTCGTCGGCAGCGTCGGGACGGTGTGGAGCGATTCACCCATGGCTATTCCTCACCTCGCGATAGTACGTGTTCGGCTCGCGCTGAAAGCTACGTTGCGTTCATGGATTCGTCAATCGCCTGAAATGCATTTCACCAGGTAGATGAGGGTGAATTGATGCAATGACGCTGCAAACGAATGCAATGGCGCGTTGCATTGAAAGGCGGCGGTAGCAGACCGTCGGCGCATCGAGTCCGGGCTCGGCGGTGGGCTCTCCTACGCCGAGATCGCCAGGCGACTCGATCGGTCGACCTCGACGCCTCGCGAAGTGGCGGCCGTGACGATGCCGTGCCCCTCGGCCCAGCGCTCGGCGGGGTTGGACTTCACCGTCAACCGGCACCCGAACAGTGCTGTGGACTCCGGAACACCCTCTGACAGGGAAGGAGTCGGCTTCCACGCAGAGGCGAACGGCCGGTGGATCACTCGCACACGATCTCGTCACGCGGCGTGTAGTGCGTCCGGTACGGCTCCCGCTTCACTTCCCTGCCGTCGCTGTAGAAGACCCGCTCCACGGTGACGTCGAACCCTTCGAGCGGCGTCTGCGGCACGCACTCCTTGTCCTTGCTCACCTTCTTCGACGGCTTCTTCACCTCGGTGCGCGGCCCCTTCACCGACTTGATCTCGTCGTACTTTCGGGTGCCGAGGAAGGAGACGGTCACGGACGTGTCCGTGGACTCGGCCCGGATGTAGATCGCCTTGCCGGAGTCGTTGGTGAATCTCAGGTCCAGGCTGCCCCAGGCGACCGTGGCCTCGCGGCCCTCCGGGTAGCGCTCGATGTAGAAGGAGTGCGCGCCGTGCTCCACGGGCTTGACCCCGGCGAAGAACAGCGCGTTGTACATGGTCGTCGCGACCGCCGAGACACCGCCGCCGGACGCCTTCGTGAACTTGTCGTCGAGGATGATGATGCCCTCGACGAAGCCGTTCGCCTCGGTGCGCTCGCCGACGGTCCGGTTGAAGCTCCACGTCTCGTCCGGCTCGACGACGGAGCCGTTGATGAGTTCCACCGCCCGGCCGATGTTCTTCGTGCGGTACTCGGCCGGTTCGAAGTGCACGGTGAAGGAGGACATGGTCTCCGTCAGCCCCAGCTCCGGGGCGTTCTCCCGGGTGACCTCCGGCTGGGTCTCGCGTACGGCCACCTCGCCGCCGCGGTCGGCGCCCGATCGTGTGAGCAGCGGCAGCACCGCCTTGCCCAGCGCCTTGTCGGTGACCTCCCGGCCGACCCTGGCGTCCTCTTCGACCACGACCTTGTCGCCGTTCGACCCCAGCTTCGCGTTCTCGACGGTGGCGGTGACCTCGTCCAGCGGACCGGCCACGGCGGGGTCGGCACGCAGCCCCTTGGCGTCGAGTTCCGGTCTCAGCCTGCCGCCGCCGTCCGGCCGCATGGCCAGATGCTCGCCCAGCACGTCCTGGCCGACCGTGAACCGCCTGCCGCCCGCGGTGAGCGTGACGGGCGCCGACACGGCCGGCTCCGCGAAGGTACGCACCGCCCGCCCGACCTCGTCGGCCGTGACCTTCGGCCGGGTCTCACGGGCGGGCAGCGACGTGACCGCGCCGGCGTCCCCGCGCAGGAAGGAGGCGCGCAGGGGACCGACCGCGGCGTTCACGTCCAGCGCGTACCCCGTGCGGGGCGCGACCTCCTCGACCCGCCCGCCGTCGAAGGAGACGGCACCGTCACGGACCTTCTGGTCGAGCCCCTTCGCCAGCCGCCCGAGGGCCGCCCGGGCCTTGCCCTCGTCCAGGCGTACGACCGGCTCGATCACGCCGCCCGAACGGAAGAAGCCGCCGAACACGCTGAGCGGATCGGCGCCGGTGCGTGCCGCCCGGTCGACGGTCTCCCGGACATCGAAGGAGAGCCCGGCGCGCCGCGGATCGACCGTGCCCGTGCGCTCCCCGACCTTCACGGGCAGCTCCCGCGCACCGTCCGCGCCCAGCTGCCGCTCCAGCTTCCGCACCGCCTCGGCGCGGCTCAGCCCCCCGATCTCCACCCCGCGCACGGTCGTGCCGGTGTCGATCTCCCCGCCCGTCAGCAGCAGCCCGGCGAGATACAGACCGCCCACCCCCACGGCCAGCGCGCCGCCGGCCAGGGCGAAGGGCGGGAGAGAGGTGATGCGCGGAAGGGAGGCTATTCGGGGGCGCATGGGTCTCCTGAAGATCGATACGAGGGTGCACCCGATGACGCGACGCTGCTGCGGGCAAACACGTCAAGCTATTCACAACCGGGCGGCAAACGGGTATGGCCCAGACCACTTATGTCCGAGATCATGTCCGAACCGGCGGGAACGCCCGCCCTGCCCCGCCACGGCCACAGAGTGGTAACGACGAACAACGCTCCGGTCGTCGACGCGGTCTAGGCCACCATGAAGATCTCTTTCCTGATCCACAACGCCTACGGAATCGGAGGCACGATCACCACCACGTTCAACCTGGCCGGGGCGCTCGCCGAGCGGCACGACGTGGAGATCGTCTCCGCGTTACGCCACCGGGAGCACCCCAATCTCACCCCGCACCCCCGGGTGCGGCTGCGGCCGCTGGTGGACCTGCGCAAGGAAGCGGACCATCCGCTGCACCAGAGACCGGCGCGGGTGTACCCGCCCGCCGAGTACCGCCACCACCAGTACAGCGAGCTGACCGACCAGCGGATCGGCGAGCACCTCGAGTCGCTCGACGCCGACGTCGTCATCGGCACCCGCCCGGGCCTCAACGTGCACATCGCACGCCAGGCCCCGCGGCACGTCCTGCGCGTCGGCCAGGAGCACCTCACCCTGGACAACCACTCGCCGCGGCTGCGCACCGCGCTGCGCCGCGCCTACCGCCGCCTCGACGTCGTCACCACCGTCACGGAAGCGGACGCCGCCGCCTACCGGCGCAAGATGTGGCTCCCCGGAGTCCATGTGGAGGCCCTCCCGAACAGCGTCCCCGACCCCGCGCTGCCTCCCGCCGACGGCACCGCCAAGATCGTGATCGCCGCCGGCCGGCTCGTGCGGGTGAAGCGCTACGACCTCCTCATCGAGGCGTTCGCCCAGGTCGCCGCCGCGTTCCCGGACTGGCAGCTGCGCATCTACGGCAAGGGCGAGGAACAGCCCGCGCTGCGGCAGCTCATCGAACGCCTCGGCCTGTGGAACAACGTGTTCCTGATGGGGGCCGCCACCCCCATGGAGGCCGAATGGGCCAAGGCCTCGATCGCCGCGGCCACGTCCGACTTCGAGCCGTTCGGCATGACGATCGTCGAGGCGATGCGCTGCGGACTGCCCGTCGTCAGCACCGACTGCCCCTACGGCCCCGCCGAGATCATCAAGGACGGCGCCGACGGCCGGCTGGTGCCGGTCGGAGACCGCGACGCCCTCGCCTCGGCCCTGCTGGAACTCGTCGGCGACGACGAGCGACGCCGCCGCATGGGCCGCACCGCCCTGGAGAACGCCCACCGCTTCGCCCCGGTCCCTGTCGTCGCACAGGCCGAACGCATCATCGACGAGGCCATGACGGCCAAGAACACGGGCCGGCGGGCCACCGGGCACCGGACGGACAGTCCGCTGGCCGGACGCGGCCACGCCGCCCGCGACCTCGCCCACACCGCGGCCGCCGGCGTCCTGCGCGCGATACGGAAGGGACAACGATGAGCAAGTACCAGGACACCCCCCTGCGCACCGACTGCGCCATCGACACGGACGGCCGGATCACCTTCCGCCTCCCCGCGACCTCGGCCGCCGGCCCCCAGCTGCTGCTGGTGCTGCGCCCCAAGAAGGGCCATCCCGAGACGACCAGCCACCGCCTCGAGCTGGAACCCGACCCGGCCGACGGCAGGCGGCACACCGTACTGGAACCGCACCAGGCCCTCGACGAAGGCCGCTGGGACCTCTTTCTGCTGCCGGAGCCGGGAGCCGAACGGCAGCGGCTGCGACCCGGCCTGCGGGACCTGCGCGTCCTCGTCGACGGACACCTCCGCGACCGGCCCTCGCCGGTCGCCGTCCGGATCCCGTACGTCACGAAGGACGGATTCCTCGCCCTGCGGGCCTGGCTGCGCACCGCCCACGCCGAGGCACGCACCCTCGACGTCACCGAGAAGGCCATCACGGTCGAGGCCCGCCTGCACGGCGCCCGGCTCCACGAGGACGCCACCGTGCGGTTGCGCCTGCGCGGCGGCGACACCGTACGGAGCCTCCGCCCCCGGCTCGACGAGGACGGCAGGGGCTTCTCCTTCACTGCCGGCCGGCAGGACCTGGCGGTCGACGGCGGGGGAGCCGGCCGGTTCTGGGACGCCTTCGTCCGGCCCACCGCCGACGCACGGCCGATCAGGATCGGCCGGCTCCTCGACGACGTGGCGGACCGCAAGCACGTGTACGTCTACCCGGCCGTCACCGTGGACGGAATCGCCGCGCGTCCTTACTACACCGTCGACAACGACCTAGCGATCGAGATGACGTAAGCCGAATACCGATATGCCCGAAATGAAAATCCATGGAGTTTCGGGTGGGTATTTCGTCGAAGCGCCGCGACAGGCGTGTGTGGATTTTGTGTAATGCGGCGGCAAAAAGGTCATGTGCTGGTTCTCAACAGCCGCAAAACGGAAGGGGACTTGCGGCTATAACCAAACTCAAGTACCTAGATGAATCATGAACCTGTTCAACCGCGTCGTGTCGTCCCGCCGGCAGGCGCCGCCCGTCCCCCCACAGCGTCCGGCCGGCGCACCGGCATCCCCCACCGCCGTGCTGCCGGACCCCCACCTGACGAACCTCACCGGTGAATGGGTCGTCGACCCCGCGCACAGCAGGATCGGCTTCTCCGTCCGGCATGCCATGGTGACCACCGTGCGCGGCTGTTTCCTGGAGTACGAAAGCCGGCTCTACTTCGACGCACGCGACCCCGCCCGGTCGCGGGCCGACATCACACTGTTCACCTCCAGCGTCGACACCGGGGTGGAACAGCGCGACGCCCACCTGGTCGGCCGTGACTTCCTGGACGCCGCGACCTATCCGCGTATGCGCTTCACCAGCAGCGGCGTGGAACAGACCGGCTCGGACCTCTTCCGCATGTCGGGCGACCTCACCATCAAAGGCGTCTCAAGGCCCGTCGTACTGGATCTGACCTACATCGGACACGTCACCGACCCCTTCGGATACGAAAGGGCCGGATTCGACGGCACCACCACCATCAACCGCTCCGACTGGGGGCTGACGTACAACAGCAGGCTGGCCGAGGGCGGTGCGATGGTGAGCGAGAAGGTGCGCCTGCAGCTCGACATCGCCGCCATCCGGATGGCTCCGTCGGCCGGCTGACACTCCGGGCGCGGCGTACGGCTCATGACGCGGTGTCGGCCCCGGTCACGACCCGGAACGTGGCCGGGCCGAGCGTGAGGACCCCGTCGCTCAGCGGCGTGCACCGCACACCGCCCCGCCCGCGCAGGGCCCGCTGGGCGCCGGGGCCGATCGTCACGCGTCGATGTCGATGCCCGCGAGCAGGATGTTCCGGCGTGTGTGCCGAAGGCCGGCGTCCTCCGGGAGGCTCTCCGAGGCCATGATGGTCACCGACGCGTTCCGGTGGGCGGGCCGGGGGAGGGCCCGTCCGCCGGTCGTCCGGCCAGCCGGTGCGCGGGCGACACCAGCAGCCGCAGCACCTCCACCTCGGTCATGGCGCCAACCCTACGTCTCGGTAACGGGGTGCCCCGGGTCGTCACTCGTCCTGCCTCCGCCCGAGCCCGCCCTCCTCCAAGGGGGCCCGGCCGTCCGCCGACTCGCCCGCGGTGAGGTGCTCCAGGACCTCGACCAGCTCCTGGCACGCGCGCTCCACGGAACGCCGGGTGTTGATCTGCTCGGTGATCACGGCCGACAGGATGAGCGCCGTCAGGGCCATGGCCCCGTTGAAGGCCTGCAGCTTGAGCATCACCTCCACACGGCTGAGCCCGTCGAACGGCCCGATCCGCTCGGTCGCCGCCACCGTGACCATGATCGAGGCGAAGAGGGCGCACAGCATGCTGCCCGCAAGCTGGAAACGCAGAGCCGCCCAGATCAGCAGGGGATAGACGAGGAACAGCAGACTGAGCCAGCTGTGCGCGGCCAGCGGCACGACGCAGCAGGCGATCAGCGCCAGGCCCGAGGCCTCCTTCCAGCGCGTCAGCCGCAGGGGCGGACGGAGCCGGGACACCAGGAGCAGCACCGGGGTGACGATCAGCACCCCCATCGCGTCACCCACCCACCAGGCCAGCCACACGGCCCAGAAGCTCGGCCAGTCGAGCTTGCCCGTGGCGATCAGAAGGCCGGCGCCCACGGTCGAGCTGATCAGCATGGCGGTGAACGCCCCGAGGAACACCAGGGCGAGGCCGTCCCGCAGCCGCGCGAGATCGGTCCGGAAGCCGGCCCGGCGCAGCAGCAGATACCCGACGACGGGTGCCACCGTGTTGCCCGCCAGGACGCCTAGCGACGAGGGCGTGACGGAGGTGATGGACACGATGACGAGAAAGGCGCCCAGGGCGATCCCCGGCCAGCAGCGCAGCCCGAGGATCAGCAGGAAGGCGACCGAGACGCCGGTGGGGGGCCAGATGGGTGTGACGACCGCGCCCTCGACGACCAGCTCCCGCAGCAGGCCCAGCTTCCCCGACACGTAGTAGCAGGCGGCGACGGCGAGCGTCTGCAGAGCGAGGACGACCGGCTTGCGCAGATCCTGGCTACCCACCACAGCAGCCATGAGACACCGAGGTCGCCGCGTCGGCGAGGTGAGAGCGGGGCCCTGCGGCCCTATGGCTGAGCGTCCGGCCCATCGAGGCCGACCACCAGGACGGCGGCGTCGTCGTCGTGCCCCACCCGCTCGGCACCCTTGATCACGGCGGCCGCGAGCCCGTCCACGTCCATGCCCGCCACCGCCGCGATGCCCGCGAGCCGCGTCACCTGGTCCAGTCCCTCCTCGAGCGGCATCGACGGCCCCTCCACGACACCGTCCGTGAGAAGCACGAACACACCGCCCGTGGTGAGCTCGTACCGGGTCACCGGATACGGCGGCCCCGCCTGGACACCGAGAGGCGGACCGCCCTCGTCCGCGGTGAGGCCGGACTTCCCGTCCGCTGTGGCCCAGATGCAGGGCAGATGCCCCGCCCGCGCGCTCTCCAGCACCCCGGCGCACGGATCGAGGCGCATGAAGGTGCAGGTGGCGAACAGGTCCGAGCCCAGGGACAGCAACAGCTCGTTGGTCCGGGCCAGGACCTCGCCCGGCTCGCTGGTGACGGAGGCCAGGGCCCGCAGCCCGGCCCGCACCTGCCCCATGAAGGCGGCTGCCTCGATGTTGTGGCCCTGGACGTCACCGATGGACAGACCGATGCGGCCGTCGCCCAGCGTGAAGGCGTCATACCAGTCGCCGCCCACGTTGAGGCCCTGGGTCGCGGGCGCGTACCGCACGGCCAGATGCAGCCGCCGGGCGACGGGCAGATCCCGGGGGAGCATGTCGCTCTGCAGCGCGAGGGCCAGTTCGACCCGGGAGCGCTGCATCTCGGCCTGCGCTCGCGCCTGGGCCGTCAGATCCCCGAGCCTGGTCAGCAGCTCGTCGCCGTCGTCCGTGGTGCCGGTGCGGGACATTGATCACTCCGGCGAGGGTGGTCACGGTCGGTGAAGAACCCTCGGTGGCAAATCATCTCAAATACGTCCATAGGATGATACTCAGTCGAGGGCTCCGGCGACGACTCGCGCACCCGGGCAGGGCCGCGCTCCCCGTGCTCGCTCACCGCACCGACCGGACCGCCCGGGAGCCCGTGCGGCGGCCGACCGCCGCCAGGACGAAGGTCACGCTGATCAGCAAGGCCCACGCGCCGAACTTCGCCACCCCCACCGGCTCCCAGCCGTGCTGCTGGTACGGATAGCGCCACGCGCCGACCAGGGTGGCCAGATTCTCCGCCACCCACAGAAAGAACCCGATCAGGACGAACGACACGGCCAGCGGCATCCGCCGGCGCACGCCCCGCACCGTGAAGCGCACGGACGTCTTCAGCGTGACGGCCGCCAGCAGCCCGGCCAGCACCCACCGCACGTCGGGCAGCCAGTGATGACTGAAGAAGTTGACGTAGATGGCCGCGGCCACCACGGCGGTCGCACGCGGCCGATAGCGGACGATCTCCAGGTCGAACAGATGCCAGGCGCGGCAGATGTAGCTGCCGACGGCCGCGTAGAGGAAACCTCCGTACAGCGGGACACCGGCGAACTTCAGCACGGCCGGTTCCGGGTAGCTCCAGGAGCCGAGCGACACCTTCACCAGCTCGAAGGCCAGACCGATGACATGGCAGACCGCGATGACGGCGACGTCCCGCCCGTTCTCCCAGCCACGCATCCAGAACACCAGCGTGAGCAGCACGCCGTAGGCGACCAGCAGGTCGTAGCGCGCCACGGGGAGTTCGGGCAGCAGTGTGGACACGGCCACGCCGCACAGCAGGGCGATGGCGAACGCGCAGGCCCGTGTCTGTGTCCAGGCGAAGTCGAGCAGCTGACGCACCGGTCCGGCCCAAGGGCCGGCGAAGCTCGAAGGGATCATGGTGCCCTGTAGGACGGCACCGCGCGCCGACCGGTTGCAGCGACCCTCCCACCCGCCGCTCGTGGAGCGAGGAGCCGAAGATCCGCTTTACGGTGTCCTGGTGCGATCTGTTCCGAAATGGGTCCTGTTGTCGTCCGGCTGCGCGCCCCTCGTGCTGATCATGGGCTGGGCGGTGTCGGCATCCCTGCAGGGCCCCTCCTACGACCCCGCCGTCCAGACGATCAGCATCCTCGCGGCACCCGGCGGCTCCAGCTACTGGGTGATGACAGCCGCCTTCATCGCCCTGGGCATCTGCCACCTGCTCACCGCGTGGGGACTGCGCCCGGCCGCCCCCGCGGGACGTGCCGCCCTGGCGGCCGGGGGAGTGTCGGCCTTGGCCGTGGCCCTGTTTCCGGCGCCGAGCAGCGGCGGCTCCCTCACCCACGGCTCGGTCGCCGTCGTGGGCTTCGTCGTCCTCGCGGTCTGGCCCGTCCTGGCAGCCAGAAGGGGCGACGCCGTGCCCTGGGCCCTGAGGCCCTTTCCCTCCCTGGGGGCGACCGCCGTCATGGCACTGGGCGCGGCATGGTTCCTGGCCGAACTCCACCAGCAGGGTGCCCCCGGCGCCGCTGAACGCGCGGTGACGACGATCCAGTCGGTCTGGCCTTTCGCGGTCGTCCTGTCCTGCTTCTCCATTCCCAGGTCCGCGCGCGACGAGTACCGGAGCTGACCTCAGTCCCCGCACACCTCCCGGTAGGCCGCCTCCGGCACGTACGTCCGCCACTGCGCCCTGGTCAGGTTCGAGGACCCCGCTCGCGCGCAGATCTGTTCGACCGCCTGCTCCGGGTCGACGGTGTAGCGCTGCAGGAGCACATGCGCCCCGCCGGCGTACAGCGTGCTGCTGTCGGCGGAGAAGGCGAGGGACTCGACGGCCTCGCCCGGTGTGGGCAGAGGGCCGCCCAGCGGTTGCTGGGTGAGGGTGTCCCAGAGCTGGAGCGTGCCGGTGTCGCCGCCGACGGCGAGGGTGCGGCCGTCGGGGCTGAGAGCGAGCGCGCTCACTTCCTCGGGGGCCGAGCCGCCCAGGGAGGAGGGGAAGACGTTCCGCAGGATCCCCGCGCGATGGCGCAGCTCGCCGTCCCACAGCGCGACCCGCCCGGTCCGGTCGCTCGCCGCCAGGACCCGGCCGTCGAGGCTGAACGCGAGAGCGCTGATCTGCTCGCCCTGGACGAGGTCCCGGGCGGTACCCGGCCCGTCGGGGAGCCGGGCCACCCGGTCGTCGCCGACGATCAGCCGCCCGTCGGGGCGTACCACGAGATGAGTGCTGGTCAGACGGGAGTCGGTGGCGGCACCCTTGCGCCGGCCGCTGACGGTGTCCCACGCCTCGTTGCTCAGCTCGCCGACGGCAGGCGTGCGCGTGGTGTAGAGAGTGCGGCCGCCGGGGGCCAGGGCGACGGCGACGACCGCCGCGCCGGACGCGGTGGCCGACAGGTCCACCGAGCCACGAGCCCGGTTGCCTGACACGTTCCAGACCGTGAAGCGTTGCGGCGCGGCCCGCCCGCCGGGCGTGGAGAGACCGTAGACGAGGGAACAGCCGTCCGAGCTGTACGACATCAGCGGCAGGCCGGAGTCGGGGGAGACCGGGAGCGGCGGGAGGGAGCGGATCAGGCGGCCGTCGCGGGTGGCGCGCAGTTCGAAGGTGTAGCCGCTGCCTGCGGGGGCCCCGCCCGGCGAGCCGAGCCCGGGCCGGGAGAGCTCGGCGGTGGCGAAGGTACGGCCGTCAGGGCTCACCAGGACCGCGTCCAGGGGGCGGTCGCGCCACGCGGCGGTGACGGCCGTGGTGAGATCGAGGGTGTGGACGGTGCCGCCCTCCAGATAGCGCAGGACGGGCCGGCCGGGATCCCAGGCGAGACCGCCGTAGAGGTGCTGGTTGTGCAGGGGGTGACGGAAGACGAGTGACGGGGTGTCCGACAGCCGCCAGACCGGCGAGGGGGCGGTGGCCTGGGGCGACGGCGGCTGGGACAAGCCGGGCCTGCTCACCCTGGACAACATGAGGAGCGACCTGCGCACCAAGCTGTCCAACGCCAGCTGGGGCAGCGCCAACTTCCCGCTGGCCGGCGCCCTCGTCGGCAACATCAACAAGGCCCGCGGCGCCGACAGCAGGGCCGTGTCCGCCATGCCGGCGTTCTGACGCACGCCGGGATCCGAGGCGGGACACTTCCCGGCCGCGGCCGCCGACGCACCCTCCCCCAGGGCGTCGGCGGCCGCTTCGCGTCTCAGCCGCGCGTGGCGAGGGCCTCGCGCCACGCCGGGCTGTCGACGTAGTGGTTGTCGAACCGCTCCGAGGAGTCCTTGATCTCCTGCGGATCGGCATCGCCGCGCATCACCCGGCCGAGGAGCCGCAGATAGTCGAAGCGGCCGGCGCCCGGGGTGAAGACGAACAGGACGTCGGCCGTCCGGCCGGGCGCCGCCGCGAAGGCGTGCGGGGTGTGCGGCGGCACGACGAGGAAGTCGCCCGCCTCCAGGACGGTGATCTCCTCGCCCACCAGCACCTGGAGCGCTCCGTCGATCACCAAGAACATCTCGGACGCCTTGGTGTGCAGATGGGCGGGTGCTCCGACCGCGCCTTCGGCGAATGTCGACCGGTAGCCGGTGAGCCGCCCGCCGGTGTCGCCGGAGTCCGCGAGAAGGGTCATGACACTGCTGGGGTCACGGGTCGTCTCGGCGTCGGCGGCGCGGGTGAGGACGGGGCTGAAGTCCGCGGTCCGCGTGGTCCGGACGGTCTGCGTGGTCTCGTTCGTCTTCGTCGTCATGACTACGACCCTAGGGAGCCGATCGACCGGCCACAGGGTGCATTTCACGGCCACTGTCGTGGGTCAATTCGCCTCCGACCCTCCCGGTGCTCAGCGGGAAGCCAGCCCCCGCTCCTGGGCCGCCGCTCCGAAGTAGTCGCCGCCCTTCCGCTTGACGTCGTCCGTGCCCCAGGCCTGCTCCGCGTCGGCCGTGGAACCGTCCGCCCTGTCGGTGTTCGGCCGGAGCGGTGCCGGGACCAGCCTCGGTATGTGCTTCGAGCAGTGGATGTACGCCTCCTCGACCGCGACCTCCACCCATACGTGGGGACGGCGGCCGGGTACCGGATCAACCGGTAGGTCCGGATACCGCCGGCGCATCGTGTCGTCGGCGACCAGCCGCGCCCGGCCGTTGACATGCAGACCGATGCGGTCCCGGGAGAAGTCGATCATCAGCAGGCCGACATGGGGGTTCTCCCGGATGTTGCCGAGCGAGGCCATGACGCCGTTCCCGCGGTACTCCGGGTATGCCAGGGCCCCTTCATCGAGTACTCGGAGAAAGCCGGGCGGTCCGGCCCGGAAGGTGCTGTCGCACTCGCCGTGGCTGTCCGAGGTCGCGAGGAAGAACATCTCCTGGCGTGCCACGAACTCCCGCATGCGTGGGTTGAGCCGGTCCAGCACCTGCTCGTCGTAGAACCGGTCGGCGCGGTCGACGGTGCCCAACTCATGCTGGATCTGGTGCTCGCCATGACTTCCGGGCCGGTCTGTCCGCTCATCGTGGTGCAACGGTCCTCCTGACGGGGATCTCGGATCACCTCGGCCAAGGCGGCTGATTCAGTCACCTGGCAGGCCGAAAAGCGCCACCGGCCATGCAGGAGAGGGTAGAGCAGTCGTTGCACGGGCTGATGGCTGCTTCTTTTGGCGTAGGAGCTCTTGTTCTCAGTTCGCCACTTATGTGACGCGGTGCAACCGTCTACATATGATTTCGTCACAGAACGTTCAAATGATCAGCACTCGCGACTGCCGCCGCCGCAGGGCGAGTCCGGCCTTCGTGCTTTTCGCGGTCGCCGTGATACTCGGCGTCGCCACCAGTGCGGAGGCCCTGCCGACTGCCCGATTCGGGCCTGACTGGGACGCCATCGCCGCCTGCGAGTCCGGTGGGAACTGGAAGGCGAACACCGGCAACGGCCACTACGGCGGGCTGCAGTTCACCCAGTCCAGCTGGGTGGCCGCCGGAGGACGGAAGTTCGCCCCGCGCGCCGATCTGGCCACCCGCAAGGAGCAGATCATCGTGGCCAGGCGTCTGGCCGCGTTGCAGGGAATGTCCGCATGGTCCTGCGCGTGAGTGAAGAAGCCCGGGTCGCCGCCGACTTCTGAGCCACTCGGCACCTGCTCAGCCGATCGGCGAGTCAGAACTCACCGTGAGGGTGGCTGGTTGTGATGGTTCCGGCGCTCCTGAGTACCGGCACTGCTTCGAGCACGAGTATGGCGAGGTCGTCGGCGATGGGCTGAGTGCTGAAGTCGTGGGCGGTCTGGCGGATGCGCTCGGCGATGGCCTTGGCGCCGAGGCCGGTGCAGGTGGCGAGTATGCGGGCGAGGCCGTTGTCGTCGTCGAGTTGATGGGTGCCGTTGCGGCGTTCGGTGACGCCGTCGGTGACACAGAGAAGTGTTTCGCCCGGTGTGAGGGTGATGGTGTCGGCGTGGTAATTGGTGTGTTCTTCGACGCCCAGGAGTATTTGGGGGTGCGCGGCGGAGGTGACGGTGCCGTTCGTCGTCAGTCGCAGGGGCGGCGGGTGTCCGGCGCTGGCGATGGTGCATCGGGTGTTGCCGGTGACGGCGTCGGGTTCGAGTTCTCCGTAGAGCAGGCTGAGCAGGCGGGGGCCTTCGTGTTCGCCACGGAGCGCGGTGGCTTCGGCGGCTTCCTCGGCCATCGCGTGGTTGAGCCGGTTCAGAAGGGTCTCGACGCCGTGGCCCTCGCGGGCGAGCAGCCGTACGAGGTGGCGGGCGAGACCGGTGACGGACATGGCTTCCATGTCGTGGCCGGAGACGTCACCGAGGAGGAAACACCACCGGTGCCGGCCCATGGGGAACAGGTCGTAGAAGTCACCGCCGACGGTCTGGCCCTCCGCCCAGGGCTCGTACACGATCGCCGTGTCGACGCCGGGGATGGCGGCTAGCGAGGTCGGGAGCTGCCGGCGCTGGAGCGTGCGGCTGATGGTCGCCTGGCGGGTGTAGTGGCGGGCGGTGACCACCGCCTGGGCCGTGCGGCGGGCGACGTCCTCGACGAGCCGTACGACGGTGTCGGTGAGTTCGGGTTGTCCTGCCTGGCCGATGAGGAGTGTGCCGTGGTACCGGCCGCCGGCGACGAGGGGGAAGGCCAGTGCGGAGCCGCCTGTGTTGTGGTCGGTCTGGCCGGGGGCGGTTTCGCATGCGGGCCAGGGCCAGGGGAGACCGGTCGTGCTGAGTGCCGCGCTCGGGGGGTCTTTCTCCAGGGACCGGCGGAGGGCGCGGATGTGCTGTTCGTCGGTGTGCCAGACGCGGGAGAGCCGTACATCGGCGTGGTCGGTGGTGAGCCATATGGCGCACCAGTCGGCGAGTCTGGGCACCAGGAGCTGTCCGGCGAGGGCGGCGACCATGTCCTCGTCCAGCTGTCCGGCGAGGAGCTCTCCGGCCTCGGCGAGGAACCACTGTCCTTCGCGTTCCGCCCACTGCGCTCTGTGACCGGGGTGTCCGCGCGGCAGAACGGGCTCGGGGGGAGGCGGCGGGCGACGGGCGGCCTCGGCCGGGAGGCCGGCGATCCTGTGCTCGGCGGCGGCAGGCGGGGGCGCCGTCGTCGCGCATTCCAGGCGGACCCAGGTGGCTTTCCCGGTACGCCGGCAGGTCACGCCCCAGGATTCGGCCAGTGTGTGCATGAGCTGCCTGCGATAGCCGTGCACGGGGCTGTGCGGGCTTGTCGTGCCGCCAGGACGCTGGGCGGCCCCGTGCTCCAGCACCTCGACCACGACACCCACCCACCCGGTCCCGGCCTGTGCGGTTTCGGCCCACCCGGCCTCGGAGCCGGTCTGTGGCCCGGCATCGAGGTGACAGGCCACTTCGAGACCGGATCCGGCGTGTGCGGCGGCGTTGGTGACGAGTTCGCTGGCGAGGAGCACGGCATCGTCGACGGACCGGTCGCTGATCGCCGGCGCGGCGGGGGAGCGGGGCGCGGTCCGTTCGGTGAGCACGGCACGCACGAACTTGCGTGCCGCCGCGGCCGCGAGTTCGTTGGCGGGTACATGCATCCGTGCTGCTGCTGTTGAACGCGGACCGAAGGACCGTGCTGTCTGCGACCCCGCTTGTGGCCTCACGGCAACCCCTGCCCAGCTCACTGCGGACCAGTACAGGACGAATGTAGCCTAAATGGGGAGTGGTCATATTTTGTGCCAAGAGAAGTGTGTTGTCATGGATTCTGTGGCTCGCCCTGAACTCGCTTCCTCCGAGCCGGAATCCGGGGAGCGGGAGCCCGCCGGGACCGGTTCCGCGGCCGCGGAACGACCTGCCCCCGATCCCGGGGACGAGTGGGTGCACGTGGCCCAGCTGCGTCCGCTGCTGGCGGCCATGAGGTCTCTCTGTGACGGCGACTTCACTGTACGCATGGGTAACGTGCCCGAAGGGATCCTCGCCGAGCTGGCGGGGGAGTTCGACCAGATCACCACGCGGAACGCGCATCTGGCTTCGGAGCTGGAGCGGGTGCGCCGGGAGGTGCTCCGGCAGGGGAGGCTGGACGAGCGGCTGGCGGCGAGCCCCGGGGCGGGAGGCTGGACTACCGGCGTGGACGCGGCCAACGCGCTGCTGGAGGCACTGGCCGTCCCGATCGTGAACGCCACGCGCGTCCTGGACGCGGTCGCCGACGGCGATCTGACGCAGCGCGCCGAGCTGCACGACGGCCGGCGCCAGCTCCGCGGTGATCTGCGCCGCCTGGGGCGCGGAGTGAACCGCATGGTGGAGCAGCTGTCGCTGTTCACCGGTGAGCTGACCCGCGTCTCCCGGGAGGTCGGTACCGAGGGCCGTCTCGGCGGGCGTGCCACGGTACAGGGGCTGTCCGGCGACTGGCGCTACGTGACCGAGGCCGTCAACACGATGGCGTCCCGGCTGACCGCGCAGGTGCGCGACATCGCAGTGGTGACCACGGCGGTCGCCCGCGGCGATCTGACCCGGCAGGTCACGGTGGAGGCGACCGGCGAGCTGCTGGAGCTCAAGCTGACGGTCAACACGATGGTCGACCAGCTGCGGGCGTTCGCCGACGAGGTCACCCGGGTCTCCCGCGAGGTCGGCACGGAGGGACAGCTGGGCGGCCGGGCCCAGGTGCCGGGCGTGTCCGGGGTGTGGAAGGACCTCACGGACAACGTCAACTTCATGGCGTCGAACCTGACCTCCCAGGTCCGCAACATCGCCCAGGTGACCACGGCGGTCGCCACAGGTGATCTGAGCCAGAAGATCACGGTGGACGCCCGGGGCGAGATCCTCCAGCTGAAGCTGACGGTGAACACGATGGTCGACCAGCTGTCGGCGTTCGCGGGCGAGGTCACCCGGGTCGCGCGCGAGGTGGGCACCGAGGGCCGTCTCGGCGGCCGTGCCCAGGTCCGCGGGGTCTCGGGGGTGTGGAAGGACCTCACCGAGAACGTGAACTTCATGGCGGACAACCTGACCTCGCAGGTCCGCAACATCGCCCAGGTGGCGACGGCGGTCGCGCAGGGCGATCTGGGAAAGACGATCACGGTGGAGGCCAAGGGCGAGATCCTGGAGCTCAAGTCGACGATCAACACGATGGTCGACCAGCTGTCGGCGTTCGCGGGCGAGGTCACCCGGGTCGCGCGCGAGGTCGGTACCGAGGGCAACCTGGGCGGGCAGGCGCAGGTCCGCGGAGTGTCGGGGGTGTGGGAGGAGCTGACGGACAACGTCAACTTCATGGCGTCGAACCTGACCTCCCAGGTCCGCAACATCGCCCAGGTGACGACGTCCGTCGCCAACGGCGACCTGTCGAAGAAGATCACCGTCGACGCCCGCGGCGAGATCCTGCAGCTGAAGGAGACCGTGAACACGATGGTCGACCAGCTGCGGGCCTTCGCCGACGAGGTCACCCGGGTCGCCCGCGAGGTCGGCACGGAGGGCCGCCTGGGGGGCCGGGCCCAGGTCCGCGGGGCGTCGGGGGTGTGGAAGGACCTCACGGACAACGTCAACTTCATGGCCTACAACCTGACCTCGCAGGTCCGCAACATCGCCCAGGTGGCCACGGCCGTCGCCCAGGGCGATCTGTCGAAGAAGATCGACGTCGACGCGCGCGGCGAGATCCTGGAGCTGAAGACCACCATCAACACGATGGTCGACACGCTCTCCTCGTTCTCCTCCGAGGTCACCCGCGTCGCACGGGAGGTCGGCAGCGAGGGGCAGCTGGGCGGCCAGGCGCGTGTCGAGGGCGTCTACGGAACGTGGAAACGGCTGACCACCAACGTCAACGAGCTGGCGCTTAATCTCACCACCCAGGTCCGGGCGATCGCGGAGGTGGCCAGCGCGGTCACCCAGGGCGACATGTCCCGCGCCATCACGGTCGAGGCACAGGGTGAGGTCGCCGAGCTGAAGGACAACATCAACCTCATGGTCTCCAACCTCCGCGAGACCACCCGCGCCAAGGACTGGCTGGAGTCGAACCTGACCCGCATGGCCGGGCTCATGCAGGGCCACCGCGACCTGGTGGAGGTCGCCGACCTGATCCTGCGCGAGCTGACTCCGCTGTTGAACGCGCAGTTCGGTGCGTTCTTCCTGGCCGAGGCGGGGGCACAACCAGGTGAGGGCCTGGAGTTCATCGCCGGGTACGGCACGGACCAGGCCGGCGGGGGCAGCCCGCTGCCGGGCACCGGTACCCCGGGCCGCGGGCTGATCGCACAGGCCGCGCAGGAGAAGAAGCGCATCCTCATCACGGACGTCCCGCCCGACTACATCACCATCAACTCCGGGCTCGGCACGGCCCGTCCGGCCAGCATCGTCATCCTGCCCATCCTCTTCGAGGACGAGGTGCTCGGAGTGATCGAGCTCGCCTCGCTCAGCAAGTTCAACGATGTGCACCTGGCCTTCATCGACCAGTTCGTCAACACGATCGGCGTCTCGACCAACACGATCATCGCCAACTCCCGTACGGAGTCGCTGCTGTCGGAGTCCCAGCGGCTCACCTCCGAACTGCGTGAGCGTTCCGACGAACTGCAGCGCTCCAACGCCGAACTCGAGGAGAAGGCCGCACTGCTCGCGACCGCCTCGCAGTACAAGTCGGAGTTCCTGGCGAACATGTCGCACGAACTGCGCACTCCGCTGAACTCGCTGCTGATCCTGGCCCGGCTGCTCGCCGACAACCCCGACGGCCACCTGGCCGAACAGGAGGTGCAGTTCGCGACCACCATCTACCGCTCCGGCTCGGACCTGCTCCAGCTGATCAGCGACATCCTCGACCTGTCGAAGATCGAGGCCGGGCGGATGGACGTGCGCCCCAAGACCCTCCCGCTGATCAAGCTGCTCGACTACGTCCACGCGACCTTCCGGCCGCTCACCATCGACCGAGGCCTGGGCTTCGAGATCGCGGTCGAGAAGGACGTACCGGGCGAGCTGTACTCCGACGAGCAGCGCCTTCAGCAGGTACTGCGCAATCTGCTGTCCAACGCGGTGAAGTTCACCCACGACGGCCATGTGGAGCTGCGTGTCAGCCGCGTGCTGGGCATGCACTTCACCGAGGAGACGCTCAGCAACGCCGAAGCCGTCATCGCGTTCTCCGTGAAGGACACCGGGATCGGCATCGCTCCCGACAAGCTTCCGATGATCTTCGAGGCGTTCCAGCAGTCCGAGGGCACCACCAACCGCAAGTACGGCGGCACCGGCCTCGGTCTGTCCATCAGCCGGGAGATCGCCGGAATGCTCGGCGGCAAGATCGTCGCCGAGAGCGAGCCGGGCGTGGGCTCGCGCTTCACCCTCTACATCCCCGCCCTCCACCCCGGCGCCACCGCGGTACAGGGCCCCGCCGACCCGCGCACCGCCGGCACCGCGCCCGCCCTTCCCCCGGAGCCCGGGCCGCCGGCGGCGGCCGACGCCGGGGACACCTCACCCGCGCACATGCTCGACCGCGCGGAAACCCTCCAGCCCGACACCCCGGCCCCGGACCAGCTGCCGGACGATCTGACGGGGAGTCAGACCACCGAACCCGCCAACGGCCGCGAGGACACCTGGCCGGAGACCACCCGGCTCAAGGAATGGCTCAGCGGCCGACCCGGCCGCGTCCTGGCCGGCCGCCGCATCCTCATCGTCGACGACGACATCCGCAATGTCTTCGCCCTCACCCACGCACTGGGCCGAGTCGGCATCACCGTGCGGTACGCCGAGAACGGCCGGGAGGGCCTCGAGGTCCTGAAACGCGCCGCTGACGTCTCCCTGGTCCTGATGGACATCATGATGCCCGAGATGGACGGCTACGAGACCATCCGCACCATCCGGGACACCCCCCGGCTCGCCCACCTGCCGATCATCGCCCTCACCGCCAAGGCCATGCCCCAGGACCGCGACAAGGCGATCGAAAGCGGAGCCGACGACTACGTGCCCAAACCGGTCAACATCGACCGCTTGCTCTCCGCCATCTGCGACCTGCTCGACCCGCCCGATGACCCCTCGATACCCGCACAGGGCCCGGGCGCCGCCGACGACCCCGAACCACCACCCGCTCACGACACCGCCGACGATCCGCCCGAGGACGCGCGATGAACACCAACCTGGCCAACACGTCCAGCATCCTCATCGTCGACGACATGGAGGAAAACCTCATCGCCTTCGAAGCCGTACTCGGCCCACTGCACCAGCACCTGGTCCGCGCACGCTCCGGAGAGCAAGCCCTCAAAGCCATGCTGCGTCAGGAGTTCGCCGTCGTCCTCCTCGACGTCCGCATGCCCGGCATGGACGGCTTCGAGACCGCCGCCAACATCAAGCGCCTCGACCAGACCAAAGACGTCCCCATCATCCTGGTGACCGGAACGGACGGCGGCGCCGACTACGCCTACAGGGGGTACGCCATCGGCGCCGCGGACTTCATCGCCAAACCGGTCGACCCCTGGGTACTGCGCACCAAGGTCACCGTCTTCCTCGATCTGCACCGCAAGAACCGCCAGTTGGCGATGCGCGCGACCGGCACGGACACGGACCGGCTCACAGAGATCACCCAACAGCTCACCGAGATCGAACTGCTCCTGCGCGACAGAGCGGGTGCCGATCCCGACACGGCGGCACTCGCCGACCGCATCGCGGAGGTGGAGCGCGCCGTGGGAACCCTCCTCCCGGGTGACATCTCGCACCCACCCGGAGTCAACCCCTGATCGGGTTAAAGAAGCAGGTTAAATGGCGAGGTAAGGGTTGCTAGGGTGGCCGTGCGAAGGGAGATCCGCATGGCCACCGAGGAAGAGCTGTTCGCGTCCGTCGACGCGCTGTTGGAAGAGGAGCCGCAGCTCCCGCCACCGGCGGAACGCGCCCGGCTGCGGGAGGCCGCCGGTATCACCCAGGCCCGTCTCGCTGTCGCGCTGAAGACCTCGACGCAGACGGTGAAGAACTACGAGAACGGCAGGAGCGAGCCGAAGTCGCCCCGCCTGGAGGCGTACCAGCGCCTGCTTAACGGCTGGGCGGCGAAGTACCCCGCGCTCGGCGCCCCCACGGCCCCGGCCGCCGCGCCGCAGCAGGAGAAGCCGGCCACCCTCACCGACCCGGCCGCCCCCCAACCGGAGGGCTCAGCGCCGGCGGAGACGCCCGCCGTCCAGACCGCCCCTCAACGCCCCGCCCCCCAACGCCCCGCCCGTCCGGCCGCCCGCCCGGCGACGCCGTCGCGGCGCCCGGCCGCGAAGAACGCCACGAAGCCCCCCGTCGACTCCGGCTTTCCGCACGGCCCCCTCGCCGTCCTCGACGATGACGGCTCCGCGTACGGCGTGGACGAGATCGTGCTGGACTGCCCCGCCTCCACCATCCCGGAGCTGGTGGAGTGGACGCTGCACGAGTCCGGGCTCGGCGCGTCCAGACTGCACCGCAACGGCCGTGACGCCGATCCGCTGATCGTGCTCACCGCGGCCGCCGCCGTGAGGCTCGGACTGCCCGAGCGGCTGGAGGACCGCCGGGGCCTGCGGCTGGCGGAGGACCACCCGGTCGTCAAGCAGGTCACCAGGGCGAAGTGGAAGCTGACCCAACGCGGATTCGGCCCGTGGGCCCGCGTGTACCGCCCGGCCCAGGGCGATCAGCGGCAGTGCGTGCAGCTCGCGGTCCTGCCCTGGGACGCCCTCGACGAGCGATCCTGGCCCGGCGTCGCGGACTTGGCGCCCGCCGACATCGCCCGCGTCTTGGGCGTCTACGCACAGCGGGTCCTCACCCCGCGCGGTTCGACGGCCGTCTCAGGACTGGAGCTGATGACCGCGCTGCGCCCGCCCACGCGCGCGGTGCAGGACCGTACGACCGGCCAGTGGAGTTCGGGCCACAACCCCGGCTCGCTCGGAACGGAACCGATCGACCCCGCCCCGCCGGAATGCGTCCCCGAACACCCCTTGGTCGTGCACCACGACTGGAAGGGCGGCTTCCTCGACGAGGAGGCCTACCAGTGGGTGCGCGACGTCAACCTGCTCACCGGGGACGAGGTGTCCCTGCCCTGGGCACTCGGGCTCGACCTGAACACCGCCTTCCTCGCCTCCGCCGCCCGACTGGTCGTGGGCCTGTCCGCCCCGGACCACTTCCACACCCCGAAGTTCAACCCGAAGATTCCTGGCTCCTGGCTGGTGGACCTCTCCCACGTCGAGCTCGACCCGCGTCTGCCCAGCCCGTTCACGCCGTCCGGCACCCCTCCCACCGGCCCGGCCTGGTATCAGACCCACACCGTCGCCTACGCCCAGGAACTCGGCCACAACGTCCAGCCGCTGGAGGCGTACCTGCGGCGGGAGACCGGCGCCTACCTGGACCCGTGGCACGACCGGCTGCGGACCGCGTACGTCGACACCATGGCCGACCTCGGCGTCACCCGGGACCTGGACGATCGCGCCTTCCTGGCGGCGATGGAGCGGCACAAGGACGCCGACCCGGCCCTGGCCGCCGTGCTCGCCGCCATCAAGGCCACGGTGAAGGGCGGAGTCGGCAAGCTCCGCGAGCGCCCCCAGGGCAAGGGCTACCGGGAGGGTGATGCGTGGCCGGCCATGGAGCGCCCCACCTGGCGCCCGGACATCCGTGCCGCGGTCATCTCCAAGGCCCGGGTCAACATGCACCGCAAGCTGCTCAACATGGCCAGGATGACGGGCCTGTACCCGCTCGCCGTGCTGTCCGACTGCGTCGTCTATCCCGCGCCGTCCCGCTCGCCGATCGACATCCTCCCCTACAGCACGTCAGGCAAGCCCATCCCCGGCACCTTCCGCCTCGGGCCCACCCCGGGCCTGGCGAAGTTCGAAGGCGTCCAGGAGATGTCCTGGGCGGTCGACCTGATGGAAGCGGGCTACAACCCCGCCCGCCACATCAAGGGCGGCGACGCCGTCCTGGAAGAAGGGGAGTAGCCGGTGAGGGAGATCGAGGACGCGATCGAACGTGCCGACCGGGAGTCCTTCACCCGTGAGCCGCCCAAGACGCTGAAGGGTCAGATCGGCTATCTGATCCGGCAGTTGGGCAGCGCGAAGGCCGTCGCCCAGGAGATCGGTGTCACCGCCGACTCCGTGAACCGCTACCGGCGCGGCGCCCGCAAGCACCCCCGCGTCGACGTCGCCGCGAAGATCGACGAAGCGGTACGGGCCCGCTGGCAGCCGAAGGTACGCAAGCGCCGCCGACGACAGGCCGCCACCACGGGCGGCATCACGGTGGAGACGAGGGCCCGGTTCGGCTACACCGCGCCGATCGGCACAACGGACGACGGTCGCTTCCGCCGCCTCACGGTCCACCTCCCACCGGAGTACGCAGGCCGTCTGTTCAACGCTCGCGACGCCGGCGCCAGCGACCAGCAGATGCGGCAGATCATCGCCGACGGGTTCAAGGACGTGTACTTCCAGGACGGCGGAGTCCGCGCGATGGGCCTGTCGGACGTCGCCATCAACGACATCGACTACCTGGATCTCGACTACTGAAGCAGCCCCCGGAAACGCGAGCCGTGGCAGTCGTGCCTCAGGTGTAGAACAGGTCCCAGGCCCGCTGCCGGGGATTCCCTTCGTCGTCCCACTGCAGCAGGAGCAGCAGCGGAATGGTGACCTGCCGGGCCTTTTCGTGCTGGGCGCGGGGCACGTACCCCCCGGCGAAGAAGCCGGCGGCCACGATGCGCGGTTCGACGACCGCAGGCCGAATGCCGACGGCCGTCCACCCCGAGTACCCGACCGGGCCGCCGGTCTCGGGCAGCGAAAGAAGGGCGTCCAGGGCGGTCCGCCATTCCGGTACCGCCGTCTCGACCAGCGGGCCGACGAGTGACTCGAAGATCTCGTCGACCGGCTCGCCGGCTTGCATCGCCCGGAGGAGGTCGGTGCGAGCTTGCTCGTCGGCGGCGGAACGGGGCCGGTCACCACATCACCACACCCGGCGGGAGTGCGCTTGAACGGCGCTCCCGGACGACCTATCGCCCGACCGCGACCCCGGAGGGGAGCACCCATGTCGATACTGCGTTCACGGACACCACCTCCTCGTTCTCTCGCACGGCCTCCGGAAACGAGCAGCGGTCGCCGTGCTCCACCAACGGGTTTGTTGCGAGCGGGTGCATAGGATCGCCGTCATGGCACTGCGACCTGTCAACGTGAACATGAAGGCCCTCGATGACTCGGCGGTCGGCCGATTCTGGGCGGAGGCGCTCGGCTGGGGTGTTTCCAGCGAGGGACCCGGCGTGACCAACGTCGAACCCGTCGGCGACTATGTCTGGCCGGACCCGGTCGCCGTCTGCGTCGACGTCGTCACCGTCCCGGAACCCAAGTCGACGACAAAGAACCGAGCGCACCTCGATCTCGCCACCACTTCTCCGGCCCATCAGGCGGAGTTGGTCGCGCGCCTCCAGGCTCTCGGTGCGACGCCCGCCGACGTGGGCCAGGCCGACGTCCCGTGGACGGTCCTCGCCGACCCGGAGGGCAACGAATTCTGTGTGCTGGAACCTCGGGAGATCTACCGGGACACCGGGCCGATCGCCGCGGTGGTGGTCGACTGCGTGGATCCGCGGGCCATGGCCCGGTTCTGGGGCGCGGCGACGGACTGGACCCTGCACGAGGTGAACGACGATCATGCGGTACTGCGCTCGGCCAAGGGCGTCGGCCCGTACCTCGAGTTCCTCCGCACGCCCGGCGTGAAGACCGTGCCGGACCGCGTTCACATCGACCTGCTGCCGTACCCCGGTGACGACAAGGCAGCGGAGGTGGCCCGGCTGCGCACCCTCGGCGCCACCGACCTCGACCTCGGCCAGGGCGACGTCCCATGGACCTGCCTGGCCGACCCGGAAGGCCACGAGTTCTGCGTCCTGGGCTCGTCCTGACGCCGGGCCCTGACGACACCTCAAGGCACCCACGCGGTCTCCGGAACGCACGCCACGCCACGCCCCGTCTCGGAGCGCACCGTGAGACACCCCGGGCGGGTGCCGTCCCATCTCCAGCGGGCGGCTGGGTAGCGGCTCAGGCCGGCTGCATCTGGTAGCCGATCTGCCGGGCCAGGCCCAGTTCCTGGCACATGTACCACATGTCGGTGATCTTGCCCTGGTCGTTGAAGTGCAGCACCGTGATCTCGTCCCACTCGACGCGCCGACCGGTGGCCGGGGCACCGGCGAAGGTGCCGGAGTGCAGCGCGGTCATGTGGAATTTCATCATCACGGTGTTGCCGGAGGCGACCACGTCCTGCGCCCGTGAGGTCTTGTCGCTGAGCCCTTCGGAGAGCTTCTTCCAGCCGGATTCCAGCCACTCGATGAAGTTGCCGCTCTGGGGGATTCCGTCGCCGGTGGCTGCGTAGAGGTCGGCGAAGCCCGCCCGCGTGATCGGGGCGTCGGGGGTGACCAGCGAGCGCATGAGGTCCCAGTCGAGATGGGGCATGGCCTCTTCGAGCAGCTGCTTGGCGGTGGCGATGTTGCGCTCGGCGATGGTGTCGTACATGTCGTTCCTCACTTGACGGTGGATACCTCCAGTTTCGGCAAGGGAAGCGAGCTTGAGCCGTTCGAGCCTGGCCCAGCCGGTCCCCGTCACAGCGGCCCTGACCCTCGCGCAATAACGGTGACCCGGCAGAGCATTCACCTTCAATCCATTGCAACGAATACTCAAAGGGTCGTTGCGTTAGCCCGAATTCATTGCAACGAAATAGAGGTCACATGCTGCATAAACGGCAATGATGGCTAGTCAGTGCGTTGCCAATCCAGTGAACGCAACGTAGCGTTTGTATCTAAGGAAACAACAAGGGGGAAGGCCGGCAGGCCGTGTCAAGGGGGTTGGATCATGGCAGCGCAGAGCCGACAACAGGCGGCACCCAGCGTCTTCACCGCGTTCTGCCGCTTCGTACTCTGCGGCGGCGGAGTGGGGCTCGCCTCCAGCTTCGCCGTGGCGGCGCTCGCCTCCTGGATCCCGTGGGTTCTGGCCAACGCCCTGATCACCACCGTTTCCACGCTCATCGCGACGGAGTTGCACGCCCGCTTCACCTTCGGCGCCGGCCGGCGCGCGACGTGGCGCCAGCATGGGCAGTCGGCCGGGTCCGCGGCGGCCGCGTACGCGACGACGTGCGTGGCGATGCTGGTTCTGCACCAGTGGGTGGCCGCGCCCAGTGCGGTGCTCGAGCAGGTCGTCTATCTGTCCGCCTGCGCGCTCGCCGGTGTCGCGCGGTTCGCGGTGCTGCGCCTGCTTGTCTTCGCGCGGAGCCACTCACCGGTCGCGCCCGCCGTCCGCACCGTCCGTCCCGTGCACATGACCGTGGCCCACGCCGCAACACTCTGACGCTTCCAGGAGTCCAGGCGCGATGAGTCTCGCCGTGGTTGCCGGTCTATATCCCCAGCACGTGATCAAATCGGACTCGACTCGAGGAGAGCATCATGACCGCGTCCTACACGTTCGACGTCTTTTCCAGCCTCGACGGCTTCGGTGCCGCCGGCGGTGACTGGACCGGCTACTGGGGCAAGCAGGGCCCCGAGCTCCTCGACCACCGCCTCGCCCTGTACGGCGAGGAACAGCGGATGGTCTTCGGGGCCAACACCTATCGGGCGTTCGCGCGGATGCTGGCCTCGAGCACCGAGGAATCCGATGTGCGTGACCCATGGGTGACAAGGATGAGGAGCCTGCCGGCAACGGTCGTGTCGACCACCCTGAAGGGAGCTCTCGACTGGCCGGACGCGAACGTCGTGAGCGGCGATGCCGTCGACGTCGTAGCCCGGCTCAAGGAGGAGTCCGAGGTGCCGTTGCGCTCGCACGGCAGCCTGTCGATGAACCGGGCGCTGATGTCCGCCGGTCTGGTCGACCGCGTCCAGGTGACGCTCTTCCCTGTGATCACCGGCCGGACCGGGCTGGACCCGATCTTCCGGGGCGCAGCCGACTTCGACCTCGAACTGATCGAGCACCGAACGCTCGACGGCCACATCCAGGAGCTCATCTACCGGCCCACCCTGCATGTCTGAACCTTTGGGCCAGGTCGAGGCCGCGTGGCTTCAGCACCCCGACTTCCACATGGTCAAGTGACCAAGCCCGACTGACCCCGCTGCCCCCGGAGGGTGCGCGGCCTTCGGTCTCCGTGAGAACAGTGGCGTCCACAGAAATGGGGCGTCAACGCCCCATAAAGAGGCGGTACTTGCCAGTTGCGGGGCGGCAACCGCTACGGTGCGGTCATGGTCAGCAGTATGCGCGAGTCGGGAGTCCGCGGCCGTACGCGACGGGTGATCCTCGGAGCTGCGGCGTCCGTGCTGTCCCGTCGGCGTGACGCCACTCTGGCGGACATCGCGGCGGCGGCGGACGTCGGGCGCAGCACCCTCCAGCGGTACTTCCCGGACCGGGAGATGCTCGTCTCGGCGGTCGTCGAGCACTCCCTCCATCGGCTCCACGAGTCATTGCAGGAGGCCCGCATCGAGCAGGGCCCGCCACTGCAGGCGCTGCGCCGGCTGGTGGTCGCGATGCTCGACGTCGGCGATCACGTGTTGTTCCTGTACGGCGACCCGCGGATCACCCAGGCAGTCGCCGTGCGAAGCGACCCCGATCCAGCGGCCAGCGAGATCGGGCGGCTGATCAGGCGAGGCCAGGCCGAGGGACTCCTGGACGCGGAAGTGAGCGTCGAGTGGATCGAGCATGTGCTGTGGGCTCACGTGTGCGCGGGCTGTATGGCGGTCAGCGGGGGGACTCTGCCGCGCCATGGTGCCTCCGCATGGGTCATCCGCACGCTGGAGAACGGCATCGGGGCACGCGACACCTGACGGACGGACGGACGGACGGACAGACGGACGGACGGACGGACGGAACGAAACGAGACGGAAGGTGAACGATGACGATCCTGGTGACGGGGGCGTCCGGCCAAGTCGGGCGGAACATCGTGCGGCAACTCGTGGAGATGAAGCATGACGTGCGGGCACTGACCCGCAGGGCACAGGCAGGGGCGTTTCCGCCAGAGGTCCGGGTCCACGAGGGCGATCTCGCCCGTCCACAGACGCTGACGGGCGCCCTTGAGGGCGTCGACGCGCTTTTCCTGTTCCCTGTCGCGGCCACAGCCGAGGAGGTGGTCGCCCTGGCGAAGGCGTCGGGCGTGCACCGCATCGTGGTGCTCTCCTCCGGAGCGGTCACCAGCGGCTTCGACACCGAATTCCACCTGCCTGTGGAGCAGGCGGTCGAGGCGTCGGGAGTGGAGTGGACGCATGTGCGCCCCGGTGAGTTCGCCCTGAACAAGCTGGCCCTGTGGGGGCCGCCCGTCCGCGCGGAGCGTGTGGTGCGTGACCCGTTCCCGGAGGCCGCGTGGTTCCCGGTGCATGAGCGGGACATCGCCGACGTGGCCTGCCTCGCCCTGACCGAGGAGGGCCACTCGGGGCAGGCTTACACCCTCAACGGGCCCGAACTCCTCACGCACCGGCGCCAGGTGGAGCTCATCGCCGAGGCGATGGGGGAGGAGATCCGCTTCGAGACGGTGACTTCGCAGGAGGCCCGCGGTATCTATCGCGAGCAGGGCGGCTTCGCGGCGGAGAACGCCGACTTCCTCCTCGGATTCGAGGACTACGGCGGCGATGAGCCGGACCCCTCGCAGGCCGAAGGGGTCGACTCCTCCTCCTTCGACCCCTCCTCCTTCGACCCCTCCTCCTTCGACCCCTCGTCCTTCGGCCCCATGCCGACGGCGGAAGCCGTCACCAGGCGTCCCGCCCGCACCTTCGCGCAGTGGGCCCGAGACCACGCCGAGGAGTTCCGTTCCTGACGGCTTGTCGGCGCCCAATCACCGACCCAGCCGCCGGGCAACCTGGCGCCCAGGGGCAGCCACCCCGGCCGCGGTCGCTTCATCAACCCGCCGGAACCAGCGCCAGCGCCTCATTCAGATGGTGCTCGGCGATCCCTTGCATGAACTCCCGGTCGGGGAAGTCCCCGTCGAGCAGGCGCAGCGGGCCGGCCGTCAGCGACAGATGCTGGGTGAGTTTGTAGAGGGCGAGGCGGTCCTCGTCGAGGCCGTCCACCGCCAACTGCTGATATTGGCTGTCGGTATGGCGCAGGCGTAGGAACACGTGCTCCCACTCGACGTCGAAATACAGCAAGTTCTCGATGTCGATCACGACGGGTCGGCCGTCCCGGTCGACCATGACGTGGTCCAGGCCCAACTCGCCGTGGACGACGGAGTACTCGGCACGCGGCCGCACCGCCGCGGTCAGCTGACGCAGCCGCTCCTCCAGCTGATCGCGGGCGTCGGCGATCCAGCGGTCGCGCGCGGCCGCCTCGGCGAGGCAGCGCAGCGCGAAGGCGAGCGCTGCCTGCTCGCACGAGACCGAACGTGACGTGCCGCCCGCGTCGATCAGGGCCACCTTGCCGAACGCCGGCGCCCGGTGGCCGCGCATCATCGCCAGGCTCTCGGAGAGGCGCTTCATGGTCGGCGCCGCGGCGCGCGGGTCGCGATTGCGCAAGTCCATCAGGTCCTCGCCGGGCACGTCCTCGACGATCGCGAGGTCGGCCGGGTAGTGGACGCGGTCACGGTCGACCAGGTGGATCTTGAGAACCCGAAGGCCCAGTGCCTCCAGCCGCGCGTACGCGGCCTCGAACAGATCGAGCCCGATGCCGGGCGAGAACGGGTCGGCGAGGTCACCATCGTGCTCAGTGACCGGCCAGTAGTTCTCGGAGTCCTCCCACAGGTAGGCGATCGCCGTCATGGCATCGTCCATCGTCAGCCGGTAGACACCCTTCGTGGTGCCGCCCGCGAGCCGCTCGACCGCCTCCAGCCGCCGCCCGCCACCCAGCGCGGCCCGCGCCGCACCCGCCAACTGCTCCCGCGTCACGTTCTTGGGTGCCACGTTCACAACCCGCCTTCCGCCTCGATGACTGGGGCACGCTACGCGAGTCACCGTTCAAAGCCGAACGAATTGCTCCGACGGCGGTGTCACAGGGGAAGGGGGGAGACGCAGGCCTATCGCAAGATCCTGGTGGCCTTGTTGGTGTGCAGGTCATGGATGAGCGGCGGGCGGGTCCGCTCAGGTGAGGAGTTTCGCGAGCTGGGCCATCTCGGTGGGCGGGTCGATCACCGGCTGGATGAGGAGTTCGTCGATGCCGGCCTGTTCCAGGGTGGCGATGCGGGCGAGAAGGTCGTCGCGGGTGCCGACCAGGGCCAGGGTGTTCATCAGCGACGGCAGAACCAGGTCCCGGTCCTGCGGTGCGATGCGTCCGAGGTAGTTGGGGTAGAGCTTGGTGTGCCGGTCCGGCGCGGTGGCGGTGGTGCCGCGCCGGTCGAGGAGCAGCCGCACCGCCTCGCGTTCCTCAGGGCCCAGTTGCTCGGCGAAGGCAGGATTTTCGGCGGCTGTGTCGGCGGCGAAGGCCAGCAGCGACAGGATGAGGTGGCCGGTCGCGTCCCGGGGCGCGTCGCCGTTGGGGTCTTCGTCCTCGTCGAGTACATAGAGCGAGGTGACCAGGTAGGAGTCCGTGGGGGAGTCGGGGTCGCGGGGGGATTCTTGGGCGGCGTGGTGGCGGGCATCGTGCAGCGCGTGCCAGGCGGTGGGGTCCAGCAGGCCGAAGGAGATGAGGCCGGTGCCGCGGCGGCCTGCGACGCCGGCGGCCTGCGGCCCGAGCACGGCCATGACGAACTCGATCGGGTCCGCGGTGTTCACGTGCGCCCCGGTGTGCAGGAACCGGATGTCGCGGACCCGGTCACCTTCGCGGTATTCGGTCGAGCGTCCGGCGCACAGGTCCTGCAATGCGGCGGTGAAGTTCTCCAGCCTGGCCGTCGTCGTCGGCCGCATGCCCAGGGTGCGCCGGGCGGTGTTCCCGGTGCCGACGCCGCAGATGATCCGGCCCGGTGCCAGGGCGTTCAGGCTGGCGAGCCCGCTTGCGGCGGCCGGAGCCGAGCGCAGCGCCGGTGAGGTCACGCCGATGCCGAGCCTGATGCGGCTGGTGGCCCTTGCGCACAGGCTCAAGGCGACGAAGGGATCGCCGTGGACCATCGGGGTGTCATTGACCCAGAAGCTGTGCAAGCCCAACTCCTCGGCCCGCACGGCGAGGTCCTCCACTCCGGGGTGCGCGCTGACGACGATGCCTGCACGCATCACGACCTCCAAGGTATGCGGATGGAAGCGAACTTGCTGCCGTGTCTTTGCCCTGCCACCCCCGCTGGAATGCCTTCACCCATTCCTCCGTCTTCGCTCCGAAGCCGCCATCGACATTCAGAACCGGGCGGCCTCGCCAGTAGTTGATGATGCACTGCACTGCACTGCACTGCACTGCACTGCACTGCACTGCACTGCACGCACCGCGTCGGGCAGAGCGGACCGCCAGCGAAGCCCCACCCCGCTACACCGTCACGAGGACAATGCCGCCCGCTCGGATTCGGCCAGCAGTACGCAGAACTCGTTGCCTTCCGGGTCGGCGAGAACGACCCAGCCCCAGCCGTCGGGCTTGCGATGATCGGCGACCAGGGAGGCGCCCAGCTTCAGCAGCCGCTCGACCTCTGCTTCTCGTGAGGTGTCCGGGCGCAGGCACAGATGGAGCCTGTTCTTGGTCGACTTCGGCTCTGGAACCTCGTTGAAGTGCAAAGCCGGGCCGCCGGGCAGCATGACCTCTGTCTCGTCGTCACCCGGTTTGTCCTCGGGATCCAGCGGTTGTCCGGTCACATCGCTCCAGAACTGCGCCAGCCGGTAGGCGTTCGCACAGTCGATCGCAATGTTCGTCACTGTAGAAGGCATGCTCGCGATCATGTCGGAGCGGCGGCCCTGCCCGCCACCGGAATACGGCCGAACCCGCGGCCCACTACTGCGGTCGAGATTGCGGGCGTTGGTGGCATCGGCGGCGGTAGTGCCTGACACCTGACCACAGGACCACAGGCGACGAGCCGCTGACCTCCCCTCTGAACCGCCCGATGCTTTGAACGTGTGCCCGTGAGGCAGTCGGCCACCAGTCCCGAGTCGCCGAAAGATCGTTAACTGCCTTGTGGACCGCTTCAGCGGGCTGCAACCATCCCGGCATGGACTCGCGAGTAGTCGGAATACCCGGCGTGGACGGCACCGAACAGGTAGCTGTTGTGATCGATGTGATGCGGGCGTTCACCACCGCCGCATGGGCGTTCCACCGCGGGGCAGACAAGATCGTTCTCGCTGCCGACGAGGGTGAGGCACTGGAGATCAAGGCTGGTCACCCGGGTTGGCTCGCACTCAAGGACGGGGCACTGGTCACCGGGTTCGACCTGGTCAACTCCCCTGCCCTGCTCCAGGAGGCCGACCTGGTCGGCCGCACCGTGATTCAGAAGACCACTGCGGGAACGGTCGGGGCCCTGGCAGTTGTCGAGGCGAAACTGGCGTTGTGCGCCAGTTTCGCCGTGGCTGGCGCGACGGCACGAGCGCTGATGGATGCCGACGCCGACTCGGTGACGTTCGTTGCCACCGGTGAGGACGGCCGTGCCGCCGAGGATCTGGCCTGCGCCGAGTACTTGGACCGGCTCCTGGCCGGGGATCGTGTCGACCCCGGGCCCTATCTTCATGGTGCCCGCACCTCCCCAGCCGCGGACGACCTGCGCAGTGGGCGACGCCGCGGCGCTCACCCCACGGATGTGGAGTTGTGTTCGGAGGTCGACCGGTTCGACTTCGCCATGAAGGTCGCGCTCGAGGAAGGGATGGCAGTGCTACGGCCGCTCCGGACTCCACCAGAGGCGGGTGTCCGCGGTACACGGTGATCCGGGTGGTGCTGAAGTGCGGCTCAGCGGTTAAGGATTAGGGGAGTGCACGCAGCCGCCGTCAGCGGGACGCGGTCAGCCGCGCAATCGCACGCGGTAGACCCGGTGTTGGCGATGGTCATCCCGGGATGCTGGTCGCCATGGATGAGGTCAAGGTCGTCGTCGCCCATTCCGAGCGCGCGACTCTGCGCGTCGGCGATGTGTTCCTGAAGGTGGATGCCGATCAGGCGCGTGTCGATGCCGAGGTCGAGGCGATGGCCTTGGCGCCGGTCCCGACCCCGGAGGTCCTGTGGCGCAAGCCGCCCGTGCTGGCGATCGCCGCGGTCCCGGGGACGGCGCTCGGCCGCCTCGGTGAGCCGTCTGCCGCGTCGCCGGCGGCGTGGGCCAAGGCGGGTGCCGCCACCCGGAAGCTGCACGACGCGCCGTTGCCGCCCTGGCCCGGCCGGAGCGGCCGGGGCATCGATGAGTTCGCGGCGGATCTCGACGCCGAGTGCGAGTGGCTCGTGACGAACGGCGTCCTTCCCCCTGACCTGGTCACCCGCAACCGCCAGGTCGCGGAGGCAGCACTCCGGCCGTGGACTCCGGTGTTCACGCACGGCGACCTCCAGATCGCTCACGTGTTCGTCGACGGCGACGAGATCACCGGCATCATCGACTGGTCCGAGGCGGGCCAGGGCGATGCCCTGTTCGACCTCGCCACTTTGACGCTCGGACACGAGGAGCACCTCGGCGACGTCGTAGCCGGCTATGGCACCGACGTCGACCTCGACGTGATCCGTGCCTGGTGGTCGTTGCGAAGCCTGCTGGGGATTCGCTGGCTGGTCGAGCACGGCTTCGACCCGTCCGCGCCGGGCTGTGAGGTCGACGTGCTGAGATCCAGGCTGTGAGGCTGCGCGGACCCGAACGCTGTGAGTGCGTCCAGCGTGCGTGTTGTCGCCTACGGACTGTCCCGTAACTACCGTTCGTGCGGCGCGCGTGAGGCTCTGGGGGGGGCGACTGCTCTGCCGGATTCCGCCCCCGGCAGCTATGACCGCCTGGGGGCGCCGACCAGCGGCGCCCGGGACGCCCCTTGTCGCTACCCCGGTAGGACCCTGCGCTCCTGGTCGCGGCCTGCTGGCGCACGAACCTGACACCCCGCCGGCTCGCGCCACTGCTAGGACGGCTCAGCGCGGCTATGCGGCATGCCGTCCCGGGCCCGTGGTGTCAGAGGCGGTCGGGGATTGTCGCTTCGTGGGAAGTGGCCACGGCCACGGGCGGTGTTGCAGTCGGCCCCGCGACAGCCGATGCGCGTTGCCGGTGGCGGTAAGCGAAGAGCACCGGACCCCCACAATCCGAAAGATTCTAGATAGAACGAAATTGCTTCGGCCTCAACTAGGAGGGGGACTTGGATGCGAGAGTCAGCGCGGTCTCCTGCCTGGAAAATCTCTCGGTACAGTGGTCGATCACCAGCCTGGATCCATCCCGAGCGGCGCAAGCATTGTGGCGGGATACAGCAAGTATTCAAAGCTGCTGCTTCCGGTAACGCCCTCACGAGCACGCCCGTCAACCTCTCTGCAGGTGGCGGTTGGAGCGCGCGGGACAGCGGCCCCAACTACGCCGCGGGCCAGGCCAAGCCCCTGCTGGACGGTCTGCAGCTGACATTGTCGACGGCTACCTCTTTCACGAACTGGGTTCTCAGCAAAAGTCAGCGCAGTTGTTCGGCCAGTCCGACGATGATGCCCTCCGGGCCGCGGAGGTAGCAGAGCAGATAGCTGTCCTCGAACCGGGCGATCTCGCCGACGAGTTCGGCGCCGTGAGGGCGCAGACGGGCAACGGTGTCCTCGATGTCGTCGACGGCGAACATGACGCGGTGCGTGCCCACAATGTTGTGAGGCCGGTTGCGTGGCCCGGCACTGATCACCGCGGGGCTGCGGTACTTCGCCAGCTCGAGTCGGTTGTGACCGTCCGGGGTCCGGACCATCGCGATGTCACAGTGGACACCGTCGAGTCCGGTGCACTGGTCGGCGACGAGACCCTCGACCTCCCCTCTGCCCTCCAGCTCCATACCGAGTTCCACGAAGAACGCGATGGCGGCATCCATGTCCTCGACGACGATGCCGACGTTGTCCATCCGCTGAATCGCCATGCTGGCTTCTCCTTCTTCCTCGCGCGGCCGGTGGTGGCCGCTGATGTCCCTGGGACGGAGCCGGTGGCACGTTCTCGACATCCGTTGACCGCCGAACTCCGAAAGAACTTCCGTCACCGTGACGCATTCTCGTTACCGCAACTCCTGCCCACCGGCCTGCGACTCTGGCGAGGGATGCTACGAGTCCGGCTCCTGGCGCGCCAAGACGTCGACGGCGGCCAGTCCCGGCAGCGCCACGTGCGCTTCGTTGATCGGCTTCATGCCCGGCACTACGCGCCGCAGATCCCAGAGATTCCCTGCCCTGGCGCGTTCACCCAACCGAGTCGGTTCCGGCCCACCGCCGCGCCAGGCCGCGGTCATGGCGGCCTCGGAGCAGCGAGGGGGACGTCAGTAGGGGAGAGGTCGGTGCGGTGCAGGGCGGTGCACTCGCGCGGGATGGCGCCACTGTCGGCGGCGTCGCGGGCCACGTCGACGCCGACCTCCATCAGCTTGGGCCGCACCAGCGCGATGGACAGCGTCTCCCTCCGGCGGCCGTGCTGCCGGTTGCCTGGGCGAGGGTGGTGCGGCCGGTGTGCTGCATGCGCCCACGGTCGTCGTACCGGCCGCGCAGCAGACAGCGCGGGGAAGCCAGGGAGCCGGTGCCCGTGCCGACGATCGCCTTGGTAGTCCCGCGCACCTTGTACTTCCGCCAGCCCCTCACCGACGGCTCGTACACACCGCCCAGCCGCTTGAAGACCACATCTTCCATGCCGACCGCCCCCAGGTCAGCAACTCACTCACGACCTTCGGATCGGGGCTCTCGTCAGTCGCCGGGGCTGCCCCTGTGCCGCACCGCCGCAGCCGGTTCTGCAGCCGCTCGAATGCGAGCCGCTCCTGCTCCCACACGACCGGTCCGCCATCCAGGGCCGTCGCGGGCCGGTGGTCGGGTGCGTACGCGCACTCGGCTGCGGACGGGCGCGCTGGGTGGGAGGCATGTGCTGTGACGTGGACACTGCCGGAACCCGCCGCCCCTGTGCCCGACCCTGCGCTGCTGCCGGGATGGGCGGGTGAGCCGAAGTGGGACGGGTGGCGGGCCCTGGTCTCCGTCGGCGTGGGCCGGGTCCGCAACGGATCTCACCGAACCCGGCGGTGCCGCCGGTACGGCCGAAGGATCTGAACCAGTACCGGGAATCAGGCCGCGACGAGCTCCTGCTCGCGGTCCGGCGTCTTGACCTTGGGCTTCTTGTTCGGCAGCGAGAGCCGGAAGACCTTGTGCCACGCCGAGAACACCTGCTTGGGCAGCGGTCCGGTGACGTACTCCAGCTCGTACTTCTCGAACAGCGCGCGCACCTTCACCGCGACCTCGGCGTACCGGTTGCTCGGCAGGTCCGGGAACAGGTGGTGCTCGATCTGGTGCGACAGGTTGCCGGTCATGAAGTGCATGGCCTTGCTGCCGCTGATGTTCGCCGAGCCCATCATCTGGCGCAGGTACCACTGGCCGCGCGTCTCGCCCTTGATCGACCGGCGCTCGAAGACCTGCACGCCCTCGGGGAAGTGCCCGCACATGATCACCGAGTGGGTCCAGAGGTTGCGGACCAGGTTCGCGGTGAACGTGGCGGCGAGCGTGGTGAGGAACGACGGGCCCGACAGGAGCGGGTGGATCACGTAGTCCTTGAGCACCTGCTTGCGGATCTTGCGGCCCACGGCCCTGGCCCGCGCGCGGAACTCCGGGTTGTTGCGGCGGCGCTTGTGCAGGTTCTTGCCGAGCTCCAGGTCGTACGCCGCGATGCCGTACTCGAAGAAGCAGGCGTTGATGAAGTTCCACAGCGGCTGGCCCAGGTGGAAGGGGTGCCACTTCTGGTCCTCGTCGACGCGCATGATGCCGTAGCCGAGGTCGTTGTCCTTGCCGATCACGTTGGTGTACGTGTGGTGCAGCTCGTTGTGCGAGTGTTTCCACTGGTCGGCCGGCGAGACGTGATCCCAGTCCCAGGTGGTGGAGTGGATCTTCGGGTCTCGCATCCAGTCCCACTGGCCGTGCAGGATGTTGTGGCCGATCTCCATGTTGTCCATGATCTTCGCCACGGACAGACCGGCGGTGCCGATGATCCACGCGGGCGGGAAGAACGAGAACAGCAGCACGCCCCGGCTGACCAGCTCGAGCTTGCGCTGCGCCGAGATGACCTTGCGGATGTAGGCGGCGTCCTTCTCGCCGCGGCCGGCGATCACCTCGTCGCGGATCGCGTCCAGCTCGCGGCCGAGCTCCTCGATCTGCTCCGCGGTCAGGTGGGCGGTGGGGTCGATGGCGGTCAAGGTGCTCCTACCGTTCGATGTCGCAGGGGCCCGCCGCGGCGGACACACAGGTCTGGATGAGGACGCCCGACTCGGCCTCGGTGATCTCGCCGGTGCGCAGGTCACGGACGGCGCCCGCCTTGAGCGGCGTGATGCAGCCGAAGCAGATGCCCATGCGGCACCCGGAGGGCATGATCACGCCGGCCTCCTCGCCGACGTCCAGCAACGGCGTGGCGCCGTCCGCGTCGACGGTCTTGCCGGTGGCGCTGAACGTGACCTCGCCGCCGTCGCCGGCGACGACGATGCTGGGGCGGAAGCGTTCAGTGTGCAGGCGCTCTAGGACGCCATGCTCGGTCCAGTGCTCTTGGGCGGCGTCGAGCAGGCCGGCGGGCCCGCAGGCCCAGGTCTCGCGCTCGGCCCAGTCGGGCACGAGTTCGTCGAGACGGGCGATGTCGAGCATGCCGTCTGTGTCGGTGTGCACCTCGGTGAGTCGCAGCTTCTTGTCCGCGACCAGGTCGTGCAGCTCGTTGCGGAAGATCACGTCGTGCGGCTGTGGCGCGGAGTGGACCATGACGACGTCGTCGAACTCGGTGTCGCGCAGCATGCCCATCACCGGCGTGATGCCGCTGCCGGCTGTCAGGTAGAGCACCTTGGCGGGCTTGGCCTGCGGCAGCACGAAGTCACCGGTCGCCTGGTCGAGCTGGATCAGCGTGCCCGGTTTCGCTCTGCGGACCAGGTGATTGCTGACCTTGCCGTCCGGGATCGCCTTCACGGTGATCGTGACGCGGCCGTCCTGGCGGTTTGTCGGCGAGGTGAGCGAGTAGGCACGCCACAGGCGCACCCCGTCGACGTCGACCCCGATCCGCACATACTGACCGGCTGTGTGGCCGCGCCAGCCCCGTCCCGGCCTGATCACGATGGTCGCGGCGTCCCCCGTCTCGGGGTGCACGGCCTCGATGCGCCCACGCAGGTCAGCGCCCGCACGCAGCGGGCTGACCAGGTCGAGGTAGTCAGACGGCAGCAGCGGCGTCGTGACCATCTCCAGTAGTTTCCACGCCCTGCTGCGGAGGGCTGTACTCGTCATGGCTCCAGCTTGCTGCGCCTCAGGGCGTAAAGTCCTGACCGCAGGACGTAAATCTGGCCTGCTGAATTGTTCGCAGGGAATAAAACATGAGCCATGTAATCCGCAGGGCCAGTGAACTGGCCCTGGATGAGACGACGGTCACAGTACTTCGGGCTGCGCTGAAGGCCACCGCCGACGAGGTCGTCCAGGCGATCATCGACGAGGTCCCTCCCTACGCCAACGCCCTCTCGGGCCACATGGGCGCCACCATCCGCCGAGCCGTCCGCACCGCCCTGGGGCACTACCTGGACCTCGCGAGCGGGAATGCCACGGGCGGCGACGGCGGTGACGCGGCCTACGAGCTGGGCCGCGGCGAGGTCCGCGACGGCCGTTCGATGGACGCCCTGCTCAGCGCCTACCGCGTCGGCGCCCGCGTGGCCTGGCGATGCCTGGCAGCGGGGGCCGTACCCGCAGGTCTGCCCGCCGCCGAGGTCGCCAAGTTCGCCGAGCTGACCTTCGCCTACATCGACGAGCTCTCCGCCGCGAGCGCCGCGGGCCACGCCGACGAACTGGCGGCCCGGGGCAGGGATCACGAGCGCCACCTGGAGCACCTGGCTCGCGACCTCCTCGCCAGTGCGAGCCCGGACGTGCTGCTGGTCTCTGCTCAAAGGGCCGGGTGGCAGCCTCCGGTCTCGCTGACCGCGGTCCTGCTGCCCGCCGCCCAGGCCCGGCCCGCCTACCGCGCGCTCGACCCGAGCACCCTCGTCCTGGACGATCTGCCGGACACCACCGGTGTGCTGCTCGTCCCCGACGCCGACCGATCACATCTCTTGCGGCAGCTGACCGACCGCACCGCCGTGGCGGGCCCAGCCCGGCCATGGACTCGTGCGTCCGCCTCGTACGCACGAGCCGTACGCGCACGCTCCCTCTCCTCCGATATCCGCGACACCGAGGACCACCTGCCCGAGCTGGTGCTGAGCGCGGACGCGGACGCGTTCGCAGACCTGCGTGCCCGAGCCCTCGCACCGTTGCGGACCTTGCCTGTCGCGACCGCACGGCGGCTGGAGGAGACGTTGCGGGAGTGGCTGCTGCACCAGGGCAGACGGGACGAGGTGGCGGCGGCGTTGTTCGTCCATCCCCAGACAGTCCGGTACCGGATGTCGCAGCTGCGGGAGCTGTTTCCGGATCTCGCATCGCCACACCGGGTCCTTGAACTGACGCTGGCGGTCGGTCTTCGGGCCGGCTGACGCGTACTTCGACCGTCCACGACGACTGGATCCGGTGGACGATGCGCCCAGGCCCGCTCGTCGACGCGCTCATCGAGCATCTGGTCGATGATCTGGGCCGCTACGTCCTGGAACACGGCTTTCATGTCGTCGTTCAGGGCGCTGTCCTGGCACGAGCTGGCCCACGGGCGCGCGGCGGGCTGCAGCCGGGTGACCGGCGGGGCGGCCAAGCCGGGTCACCAGGGGCTGGGGGCCGGGCCGCTCGCGCCGGGGACCACCGTGGTTCCGCGACGGCCCCGTGCCTCCCTTCCGACAGGTCAACCGGACGACCGGCCGGGCCGGCCTGGCACACCGCGCGAGGGATGATGGGGATGGAATTCCGGAACGTGAGGTCAGGAGCCTCCATGACGAAGCGGGTTCACCGCCCCCGTGAGGACGCGGAGTTCAATTTCATCCTCGGGATGAGCAGAGTTCCGGTCCTCGCATACTTCACCGGGACATGGCCCAAGGCAATCGAGCCCTGCCGGGTGATGGACCTCGTCGTGAGTGGCATCGCCGACGACTACACGGGCCGCCTGACGGCCGTCCGCGCCGACATCACGCGATGTCCGGCCGCAACCGAGCGATACGGGATCACCGGAGCCCCGTCCTACGTCCTGCTGAAGGAGGGAGAGGCGGTGGCGCACGGCACGGGGCCTATGACCATCGCCGAGCTACGGAAGTTCCTGGACGGCCACCTCTGAGCGGCCGCTGCGGAACGTGGTCGCGACTCCCGTCACGTCTCGTCCATGGGAGCTGCGCCGCCTGAGACACCTGTGGGGCTGAGACACCCCCACAGGTCACATGACCCCGTCGAGCGCGGTCGCGTCCCGGCAGCTGCGCAGTGCCGGCCACCACCTCCGGGAGCGACGGCCCCATCTCGGTGCCCCGCCTCGAACGCAGCACCACTCGCCCCGCGTCGACGGAGACCAGAGCCCGGAACCCGTCCCACCTCAACTCGCCGGCCCAAGCCGACGGCAGAGCGGGATCCGGCTCGGTGGTGGCCGGCATCGGCTGCGGCAGCGTCCACATCACGCGCCATGCCTTCCACCGGGGCCGGGCCATCGCTGAATCGAGCGATGGTGCCTCGCCAAGGGCGGCGTCGCCGACTTCTGCAACGACACCCAAGTGGCGCCCGAAGCCACCTCTTATGGCTTCGGGCGCCGCTTCTCGTGGTGCGATGTCAGGCGTGGGCGGAAGCGATGTAGCGCCGGGCGGTGACCATGAGGCCGAAGGCCACGGCGAGACCGACCCGACGGGAGCCGCCGAGGACGGTCAGCATCGAAAGGGCTCTGCCTTCATGTGCGTACACCGGGAAGCTCACCCTGGGACACGAACTCCGGATCCTGTTCAGCAGTTGCGGATCGTCCCCGAACCGACGTCGACGTTGCCGGAGTAGATCCAGCCATTCCGCCAAGTGGAGCCGGCCGGGTCAACGTAGTACCAGGTGTTGCCCGAATCGGGGTTGCGGTACTTGCACACAGCCCACAGTTGCGTGGGCACGCCCATGTCGCTCCACCCGATGAAATCGCAGCGCGCAGCCGGCCCATACCTGAGTCGAATCTCCTTGTTGGTCACAAGGCTCACGCCGCCGCCCGACCCGCTCGGGTCCCAGTTGCAGTTCACGGCTGCGGGAGCCTGAGGGGCGGAGACGGTGTCCGCCTGAGCGGATGCTGACGCTGCCGGCATCATCGCGAAGGCTGCCGCGGTCACGGCGATGGTCACTCCGAGTCCTTTGAACAGTTGCAAGGTTTCCTCCTCCATGGTCCTGCTGAGCGTCCGCTGAGCAGGGGAATACGGATGTCATCCACACGTCGCGGATCGACGGTTGTAGTTCAGGAGCAGCTCGCTGTGCGGAGAGTGATTCATCGACGCAGCGGGCTGTGCCGGGGCGACCGTTCGGCCGGCCGGACACCACACAGGCTGCTGACCAACGACAGGTGAAGCAATGAGAGCCGGCTGTCCCGGACAGTTCGCCGACTGTCCGGGCTGGTCCGGGGCCATGTCCGGACCCTGTCCCGGACAGGGCTGCCGCAGTAAATGCCGGATCCACTCGTCAGCGCCTCTGCCGTGATCATCGCGACCTGTGGTGGGCCGATCGGATCGGGAGGGTGAGGTGTCCGCCGCACTTTCTACGGCAGGACCGGAAGGGCTGGGACGGGGGTGGCGATCGCACCGGTCACCGAATTCGAGAGCGGGTGCACTCCGGCTGCCGCGCACCCGGGCCCGCCCGCCGGGGCGCGAAGCCGCCCGTCCTCCCCCCGTCGCCGCGATCGACGCCCCGGCATTGCCGCCGGAAGTGTTGGTCGAGTTGGCGGCAATGCGGGCGGACGGGATGGACGCCGACACCGTCAACTGCGAACTTTCCATCGCACGCAAGGCGATCGGCTGGTGGCAGCGCCCCCGCTGGATCGAATGCGACCCGACCATCGGCATCGAACGGCGGCCGGCGCCGCCGCCGCACCAAGGCCCTGACCGAGGACCAGATCGCCGCCCTATGGCGCCTGGACGTCGTCGTGCGGCAGCTCCGTACCTCCTGCCTTCAAGGAAGCCGCAGAGACCTTGCATGCCGAGTCGCGGAGTCACCGATGCTGCTGTCGGGCGCTTCTTAACTCACTCGGAGAACGCGAACTCGGTCTGTCGCCGACCACGCACTGAAGGAGGGCGACCTGTCGGCCGCGTGTGGGACGGCCTCGGGGAGAAGACGCAAGCGGCGGCAGCATGTCGCACAGCGTGCTGTTCGGCCGCCACCTGACGCCCGGCCGCGACGGGGGAGAGAGCGGTGAATTCTCCGGCACCCCGCTCGGTCTCACATCGAATTCAGATCATGAGCAGCAGCCGCGTCTGGGGCACGAGTTTCCGGTTGACACTGGTGCTCTGCACGAAGATGGTGAAGTGGTCGTTGTGGTCCGGCTTGACGCGAACTTCCGTGTCGGGCAGGCCGAGCAGAGCCCGGGCTTCGGGTCCCGAGTACACGCGGTCCGTCTTCTTCTCCAGGACCGCGATCTGCTTCTGCGCCTGAATCTTCTCCGATTTGCTCAGCTGGTAGAACGCCCCACCGGTCCGGTAGGTGTGTCCGCATTCGATGACCCATTCCTTGATGGCCGCGTCGCGAGAGACCGGGATCAATTGGTAGTTCGACGGATCGACCGGGGTGAGGCCGGCTGCCTTGATGGTGTTCTCATTGACCGCCTCCGCGCCGGTGGAGAACACCGCGCGCGATCCCCGAATGCCCTGGGCGCGGCCCATCATGAAGTTCTCCGTGGCCTGCCGGATGACCTGCCCGGCCTCCTCCAGGCCCTGTGTGCTGGTGGCGTCCCATATGGCGATGTTGTCCTTGGGGAAACCGCACTGCATGGCCTCGCGCTTGCCCATCTGATCGGGCACCAGGACGGCCAGCGTCCAGTTGTCCTGCTGTGTCGCGATCATCTCGGCCACGGCCTGGACCAGTTGGCGTGGATCCTGGGCGGAGAAATCCCGGCAGCGGTGGCTCGCGTTCTCCTGGCCGTCGGTGAGGACGAACGTCAAAAAGCTGTGGTCGCCATACAGTTGCGCGGTCTGCGCCAGCTCCCGCTGCGACTTCAGTGCGGCCGCCAGGAGCGCCGTCATTCCACCGGTACGGTACAGCTGCTTCAGTGACGGCATGCGCAGCACGTCCTTGTCGTAGATGACGCACTCCACCTTGTCGGCGAAGACGTACACCGTGACGCGGGTTTCCTGGTCCAGTTCCCTCGAACGGCGGGCGAGATAGGCGATCTGCTGGTCGGCGACCTCGACAACCTTTCGGCTCAGGTGCGACATGGATGAGCTGGCATCCAGTACTAGAGCAACGTGGTTGATGTAATTCTGGCTTCCGGTCATCACAGCTCCCCCTTGTTCCGACTTGATGCTCCAATCCTCTCACCCACCACTGACAATCGATCTTGGTCCGACCGGCCTCACGACAGCAGCATGCGCGTCCAGACCACGGCCAGCAGCGTGCAGACGAGGGTGAACAGGCCCTGCACGACGGCGGTGACGGGCATCCGCAGACGGGCGTGCACGACGGCGCTGGCCGCAGCCACGGCCGGAACGCCCCAGACGACGAGCCACGCCAGGACGGGTACGTCCCGGGAGCGCGCGGGCTGCACCGAGTGCGGCGGCTCCGCGCTCCCCATGCCGACCATGACGAACAGCAGCCCGGCGGCGACGACGATGACCGCGTCCGCGACCAGGAAGAGCAGGCCGACGGCGATGTCGATCAGCCGGGAAGGGCGTTCGCGTCCGGGAGGCGCATCGGAGTCCTGGTGGTCCGTGGACGGTGAGGCCATGGCCCGACTGCACCACGGAATGACGGGTTCGGCACCGCCCGGGGCCGGGACAGTCACGGTGGAGGACGCGAGCTGCCTGCCGCAGCGGCGGGTCGAAGCAGCCGGGCGCGTTCGGCTGACTCCTGTTCCAGGCCCTCGTGCAGCGGCGGATGCAGCACCCGGTCGAGCCGACAAGGTACCGGTCAGACCATCGGCGACGTGATCCGACGGAACCGCCAAGCCGAGGCCCGCCGACTGCGAAGCCGCTGATACGGCTCCGTCAAACGCCGCCTGCTTGCAAAGTTGGAGAGAAATGCATCCCCGGGGCCCGGCAGGGCGGCAGGCTGACCGCCACTCATCATGAGGCGGTGTCTTCCCAGGTGATCCGCTGACATGAAACCGAGCGGTGGCTGCTGATGCCGGGGAGGGGTGGATCCTGCACGACCATTCGGACATGCCCGAACTTGCCGACAAGCGTCCTTCCAGCAGAAGGGATGTTTTCACCGCTGGCTGTCTCCTGCAGCTTGTGTTGTTGGCGGACGTGGCGGCCGGATTGCTGGTCGTCATCGTGCTCGCGGTACGGGGGCTGGGCCGGATGGAGCCAGCTCCCGACAGACAGCGGCCGACCCACTGCCCGATCCGCAGACTGGACGACGGTGCTGTGCTTCGGCGTTCTGGCACTGGCGGTCGGCGTGACGGGCCTGGTGCTGCTGCGGCTGGGACACCGAACCGTCGGGACGGTCCAGTTGGCGTTCTGCGTCGTTTTGACACGCCAAGCGCTGAGGGTTTGGCCCTGACTCAGGAAGCGGTCAGACGCCACTCTCAGACGGTAACCATGGTCCGCGAGCTCGGCGACGGCCGTCGCGAAGTCGCGGTGAACAACCTGGGCCTTGCCCTGGAGGGCGCCAACCTCCGGGCGCTCACACTGCTGCTGCGCCGGCACGGCAAGGTGGCCTGCGCGCGGACGCTGGCGCTGCGGATCGCCGACGGCAGCAATGGGAGGAGACTCGCCGCCGCGCTGAAGGTGCGCGGACTGTGGCTGCATACGGCGACGGGGGGGCGACCGACGGTGTCCCTGTGCTGCCATGGACCTCAACGGGTCGTCGGCGTACGGGAGTTCACGGTGACCGACGAGGTCGGAACGACGAAGGTACGGTACGTGGTGCGTGCGGTGGTGACCGAGCACGCGCCGCACGAGCTGCCCCTTGTCGAGGGATTGTTCCGGTTCGACGACGAGGAGGCCGCCCGGTCCTTGCCGGGCGGGGATCACGCAGGGAACCGCTCGGGTTCGGTCTGGCCGAGGCCACTGCCCTGGTCACCGCCGTGGTGTGGCTCGTTCTCGACCAGGTGGCCCGTCCCGCGCTCGACGTCGCCACCGACGGCCTGGTCGAGCGGGGCCGCTCCGGACTGCGCCGGGTCCTGTGTCGGGGCACCGCGGCTCTCCCCGGCACCCTGACCGAGCTGGACCGCGCCCAGCTCACCCTCGTACGCACACAGATCTTGAGGCACGCGACCGAGCGCGGTATCAACACGGACGAGGCGACCTCGCTGGCGGACGCGGTGGTGGCCCGCCTGGCGACAGCGGACCCAGGGGCGGGCGGTGCTGCGGGCAGCGCTGACGGGCTCGGCAAGATGCCCTACTTCGAATCGGTCCGCCGCTACCTGGCAGCGGAAAACGCCGCTGGTACAGCCCGGCTTGACGATGCGGAGATAGCAGCGACCCAATTCCTCGGGATGATCTCCAACTACGTGTTCTGGCCGCGCATGCTGCTCGCACGCTGGGAGCCTGACGACTCCGCCATCACCAACGCGGTCGACCAAGCGGTGCTGGCCATGCTGGCTCGATACGGCGCGCCGGGGACCACGGCACCTGAGACACCAGGTGCCCCACCCCTCTGCGTAACCACCCGATATCTCCCGCACAGGCAGGCCCTCGACCCCGTCGAGTACCCAGTCGCTCACACAGCGCCGGAGCTCCTTGGAGCTGCCGCCTTCGCGATGGAGGCGCGGCCGATAGCCCGCGGCCCTGCAGTCGATCGAAGCCAAAGGCCGATTGCGGGACAACCCTTAGATCGATCCGCTAGCTCTGAGGGCAAGGTCGCAATTTCGCTTAGTACTCCAGCCGTAGATCGTGATCTCGGTGGTGAGGGGCGCCGCGGCGGCAGGTGGCCAGCGTCGATCATCTCGCCCGAGATCGCCCACGCCGTCGCGGGCGTCGGCTCCTTCTCCGTCTACCCGAGTTCACCGAGACGGAGGGCATCCCTTATCTCGCTGAGCTTCGCGGTCGTGGCCGGGGTCCGCTCCTGCGCTTGTTCAGCGAGTCGGAGGGCGTCGTCAATCTCGCTGAGCTTCACGGAGGACAGGACGGCCGCCCGCTCTATCAGGTCGTCCCGGGACACAGTGGTCAGCCACGTGCACGGGGTGAAGCCTGGACGCGGGAACGCGAGCCGCAGCACGCCTTCGAACGGCAGTCCTTCACCGGCGCCCACCATCACTTCGATGCCCAGACCGCTGATGTCGACGCCCGCCGGAGCGACGACCTGCATCACCCGGATCCCGGACGTGTCGTCTCCCGACAGCAGTACGACCAACCTCCGCTCGTCGAACTGGACCCACCAGACTTCGCCACGTTGCACAAGTCCTCCAGACACATGACGGCAGGCAGACGCTGCGCGACCCTGACGCGCTGTGGAGACGGGTGCGGCCACCGTTGCTCATCGGTGTGTGAAGACTGAAGATCATGCGGTGGCCGCAGGTCACAGCGTAGACCCTGCCCGCTGGCAGGAGGCGTTCGAGGGCCTGATGACCCGGATCGCGGGCCGGTTCGCACGGTCGAACCCCGACGTCGGGTCGGGCGGTTGGTGCTCGGGCTGCTGTCGGACCTGCCGCGCAAAAACTGCTGGACCATCGCAGAGTGGGCCGGAGAGAGCACCCCGGACGGCATGCAGCACCTGCTCGGGCGGGCCAAGTGGGACGCCGACCAGGTCCGCGACGACGTGCGGGCCTACGTAGTGGAGCATCTGCGGGACGACCAGGCGGTTCTGGTGGTCGACGAGACCGGCGACGTGAAGAAGGGCACCGACACCGTCGGTGTCCAGCGCCAGTACACCGGCACCGCGGGCAGGATCGAGAACGCGCAGGTCGCCGTCTGTCTCGTCTACGCCGGCTGCCGCGGACGCGCCGCAGTAGACCGGGAACTGTACGTTCCGCGTTCCTGGACCTTGGACCCCGACCGCTTCCGGGCCGCCGGACTCGGTGACACGACCAAATTCGCGACCAAACCGCAGCTTGCCGTCCGCATGGTCACCCGACTCCTGGACGCCGGCCACCGGGCCGCCTGGCTCACGGGAGGCGAGGTTTACGGCGGCAACCCGACGCTATGCGTCGCGCTGGAAGAACGCGGCACCGGCTACGTCCTCGCGGTGGCCTGCTCGCACGAAGTCACCACAGGCGCCGGGAAGTTCCGCGCGGACACGCTGGCCAGGAAGCTGCCCAAGAGGGCCGGTAGAAGCTGTCCGCAGGGAGCGGAGCCAAGGGCCACCGCTTCTACGACTGGGCCGTCATCGACCACACCGACCTCCGGCCCGGGAGCCGGCAGTTGCTGATCCGCCGCAACCGCAGTACCGGCGAACTCGCGTACTGCCGCTACTACTCGCCGGCCGCCGCAGTGCCGCTAACCACCCTGGTGCGCGTCGTTGGATCAAGGTGGCGGGTCGAGGAGTTTTTCCAGTCCGGCAAGGGCCTGGCGGCCTTGGACGAGCACCAGGCCGCCGCTACCCGTCCCGGTCCCGCTGGGTCACCCTGGCCATGCTCGCGCACGTCTTCCTCGCCGTCGTCCGCGCGAACGAACACGACCGCGATCCCGCACCAGACGCCCTTATACCGCTCACCTGCAACGATATCCAACGGCTGTTCATCACGCTCGTCATCCGGCCCGTGACCCGGTCCACCGGCTCGGCTGGTCCGACTGGCGACGCCGCCACCAGGCCCGATCCCAGACCAGCCACTACCGGCGGCAAGCCGCTCGAACGTGAAGATCACGATTTACTGCTGGAGTATTAGTGGGCGGAAGATTTCCCTCTACGAATTACCTTCCAATACCAGCTCGGCAGTCCACGAGCCACCAAACGTATGTCCAGCTGAACCGACTCCCGAATACACCCCTTTCAGGTTCAGCGTGTCACCGGCTGAAGCAGACTCAAGGACGTCGCACAGCTCGGTGACCGAGGACACATTCTCCCCGTTGACTGCGGCGATCACGGCACCTTGTTGAAGATTCGCGTTGCTGGCCGGAGAGTTCTTCCGGAAATCAACAAGGAACAGACCGTTAATCCCCTCGTCCTGAAGACGTTTCTGTGCGTCCTTCGCTGACCCCTCCGGAATCCCGGCCGCCGCCGCACTCTGCGGGAGAGTCGGATCGGACACCGCACCGAGCCACCATCCAGGGTCGTTCTTCATGTCGCCCGCAGCCAGGCCAGGAAGCTTGGACTTCGCGTGATTGCTATCTATGGCAACAGAAGAACTTCGATGCTTTTCTCCTATCAAGGGATCTTGTTCTATGAATACCCCAGTATTGACGCCAATCACTTCTCCATCGCTATTAAGTACTGGTCCTCCTGCGGCTCTGGCTTTCACTTCCACAGAATGGTAAATTACAGAGGGGTGGTGAGGGTATGACGGAGTGTCGCCTTCCACGTCGGACTCATCTGTCGCCTCGCCGGCGGTGGCAACAACATCCGCTCCAGCGTCACCCCCTGCCTCCGGGTAACCAAGCGACGTGATGGGATCGCCGTCAACAACCAGGTCACTATCTCCGAATTGCAGTTCCTTCAGTCCTTGCAGTGGAGAAGTAAGCCTAAGTACGGCTAGATCCTGGCAGAGATCACTACCTACCAACTGGGCAGGCGCCAAATGTTTCTCACCCGGTATGATCACGCCTAGGCTGCTCTCTCCCGCAATAAGGGATGCGGTGGTGACAACGAGACCTCTGCTGGCGTCGTAAATAAAGCCAGTACCTGCTGCGGAGTCGCCCACCACTTGCACAACAGCAGCTTTGGCCTGCTCAGGGTCTCCGGTAGAGGGCTCGCCCGCTGTCGGCACCATTGCCCCGCACATGGCGACCAGGAGGGATGACGCCGCGAGAAGGTTTATCTTTGCGCTCATGGTGTACACGCACCCCTCGGAGCTGCGAGCAATTCACCCACGCTCCCGGACCTAGCCGGAAACACCACACATCCAGCTTAGCCAGACAAACCGGCCGTGTCCTGTCATGGAAATAGGTGAAGGCCGAACAAAGCTGGGATAGCGAAGACGTTGAGACCGCCGAAAGGGCATGTCAAAAGCAGTGATCTCTTTCAGCGTGGCTACTGATCGGGTGACGGAATCGATGCCGGCAACGCACGAGGCCCCCGTGCCGTTGGGGGAGGTGTTCGAAGTCACGACCCACAGGGCACAGGAGCCGCGTTGGTACCGTATTCTGCCGGTGCCGAGGCACTCAGCGACACCGACGGTCAATGTGTCCTGCTCGGTGCCGCGCATGGAGCGCATCACCAACGCCCCGGCGTCGGTCACGCCCTACAGCTCCAAAACCCAACTCCGAGGCTCAGCCGACCGCAGGTTCGGCTCGGGCACGGGCGTCCTCAGCATCGGCTCTGGCAGCGTCCACGTCACGCGCGATGCCTGCACCGCGTTCGCCGGCCAACAGCTCCGGCGGACCGGTCCTGTTACCTTCTCCCGTCGGCACTCGTCATAGGTGCGACGGCCGAATACGAACGGTCGTCACACCAACGAGTGAATCGAGAACCGGATGCTGACCAACATCATGTACGCGACGATCTACGTCACCGATCAGGACCGCGCGCTGAAGTTCTACACCCAGGGCCTCGGCCTGGAAAAGCGCCTCGACTTCCCGGGACCTGACGGACGTTTCCTCACCGTCGGCGTTCCCGACAGCCCGGTGCAGATCATCCTGTGGCCGCAGGCGGCGGCCGCGGGACAGCGGGCCGACGCGGGCCGCCATGCCGCGCCCGGTCTGCTGATCCTCGAATCCGACGATCTGCGAAAGGATTTCGAGATCTTGCGCCCGCGCGGCGTCATCTTCGAAGAGTCCGAACCCCAGGATTATCCGTTCGGGCTCCGCATCGAGGCGGTGGACCCGGACGGCAACCGGGTCTCGCTCCGTCAGCCGCGAAAGCCGTGACCGCCCATCCGTCCGGCTCCGTCACCGAGGCGTTCGAAGCCCAGCGCTATCGGCTGCGCGCCGTCGCGTACCGCGTGCTGGGCTCGCACGCCGACGCCGACGCCGACGCCGAGGACGTGGTCCAGGAAGCCTGGATGCGCCTCGCCCGCCAGGACGAGGCGACAATCGGCAACCTGGCGGGTTGGCTGACCACCGTGGTCGGCCGCATCAGCCTGGACCTCCTGAGATCCCGCAGAGCCCACCCCGAAACCGCCTACGAGTAAGAGTGGGCGAACCTCGTGGTGACAACCGACGACGACCCCACGCCGGACGAGCAGGTGGCGCTGGCCGATTCGGTCGGCCTCGCCCTGCTCGTCGTGCTCGAGTTGCTCACCCCGAGCGAGCGCCTGACGTTCGTCCTGCACGACATGTTCGCTGTCCCGTTCCAAGAAATCGGCCAGATCCTGAGCAAATCCGCCGACGCCACCAAGATGATCGCCGGCCGTGCCCGCCGCAAGGTCCAAGCCACGGACCGGCGGGCGAGTCCCGGCCGCGAGCACCGAGAGGTCGTCCAGGAACTCGGCGCCGCCGCTCTCAGCGGCGACTTCGAAGGTCTCCTGCGTGTCCTCGACCGAACGTGAAGCTGACCGTCGACACCTCAATGGCGTGGTCGTCACCCTCGGTGCCACCAAGGTCGCCGCCAGGCCCGCATGTTCTCCAGCGAAGTCGCCCGCCACCGACCCGTGCTGGTCAACGGCATCCCCGGCCAGATGCCCTGGCGCCCGACGGAAGCCCTCTGTCCATCATCGCCTTCACAGTCACCGAAGCCGAGTCACCGGCATCCACATGGTGGTCGACCCGGCCAAACTCGCCTCGATCCATCTGCCCACCCCGATCTGAGCCCGCCCGCCAACCCACTTCGCCTGTCGGTGCCTGTGCTCTATTCACAGAACGCGGTTCTGGCTCAACTTCTGTGGTGCGTGCACGCTGCGTAATGAGGTGGGGAAGACGGTTCCGGCTGGTTAGGCTCCGAGCTATGAGCGGACCGGTGTTGGGGATCGAGTTGGCGGAGGCCGTCCCCCGCGCGGCGATTCAGCGGCTCCGCGACCTTCTGGTTCGCTCGTCGGCACGGTTTGAGGAGAAGCGGGTCGGCGAGTACGACCTGAACATTCACGTGGAGAGCCTCGGCATCTCGGAGACCGGGGACGTCGACGGAAGCCGGCCTGTCCTGGTTTCCGTCATGGGACCCGGTATCGGCGACGAGTCCGTGCTCGAGGCCGAGCACGCCGATGAAGTCGATCAGGAGTCTCTTATCGGCTTCACGCCGACCCACGCCGTCAATGTCGTCGCCTTCTGCAACCGTCCAGTCGACCACGTCGTCACGGCCCTGCTGACCGCCGCCGTTATCGACGTGATCGGTGGAGTCGTCAACGCCGAACTAAGGGAGGACCAAGTGCCAATGGTGGTCGGCCTTCCCGGCGTCATCGCCACGACGACCGGTCCGTGGCCTGCCGCGTATGGTTCGGCGGAGTTCCTCAGAGCATGGGCTCAGCAGCCCAGCTTCCGGTTGCTGAAGTAGCCGGAACTCGGCCAGCCAGCTCAGGCGAGTAGTACCCGCTTGCGCAACAGACTGAAGCCCGCGCGGCCGAACATCTGGCGCTTAAGACGTTGTCTCATTTGACCGACAGTCAGAGTCGGTGGACTGAGTGCGCGCTGGTGCAGTAACGATCTAGTGGATCGTCGAGTGCTTCAGTGGCACATGGTGGCCCCATTCTGCGGTGCGTTGACCGGTGATCGACCCTTCCTTACGGTGACGGCTATGGGACACGACACTGCCCGCATCCACCACGTGGGCCACATCGTCGAGAACATGGCTCAGGCGATCAGCCTGTACGAGCGGCTGGGGTTCGTTATGCCACCGCCCAGCTGTCCGGCGATGTCCCGACGTGAGGGCGCGGTGCCCGAACCCTTCGGAGCCGCCAATACCCATGCGGATTTCCCGTGTTCCTTCCTCGAACTCGCGACATGGGTGAAGGAAGGAGACACCGGAAACCTGCCCGCCGACACACACCTCGTTCCCCTGGAGGCGCCGGCCGATGTGTTGCCTCTGCTCGTGGAACGGATCAGCGAGACCAGCGCCAACGTGGCCGCGTGCCTGGACCGCTTCCAGGGGGTGCACATCCTCATGTTCTCGTCGCCCGCCATCGACGAGGCAGCCGAGCGACTGACCTCCGCTGGCGTACGGCACGGCGGGGTCAACACAGTGCGGCGAGCCTCACCCGAGGGTGCGAGAGTTTCGGTGGAGACGGTCCGTTACCTGGAGATCGACGGCGAGAGGTCCGATGCCAGGCCGGGCACGGTCGCCGAAGGGCGGGTGGGCTTCGTCGCCGATCTGGACTCGGATGTCCAAGGTGCCCGCCGCCTCGACCACCCCAACGGCGCCGTCGAGCTCGTCGAGACGATGCTCTGCGTCGCCGACCCGGAACTGGCCGCGGTTCGGCGGCGGTACGAGACGTACCTCGGACGGACGGCGCGGCAGGAAGGGCCCGCTTACGTCTTCGACCTCGATGGTGCCACCCTGAAACTTGTGCCCAGCTCGGGTCTGGCGACCGCCCTGCCGGGCGAGCGGCCCCCCGCCCTCCCGGCGCTCGTTGGCTACACCGTGGTCGTACGTGACCTCGTCCTCACTCGCGACCTGCTGCGCCGCAACGGGCTCACCGTTCGAGAGACACCAACCGGCGACATGTTCGTACCGGCCGACGCCGCTCTGGGCACCGCTGTCGTCTTCCGTCCCGCCGCATGGAGCAGCCGCGGATTCTTCATCCGCCGCCCGGTCTGATCCGGTTGATCCATAGTCTGGGCGCGTGATGACCGTTGAGCGGCTGGTGCCGGACGAGTTGTGGAAGTTGTTCCAGCAGGTGGCGCCAAAGGCGCCGACCCGGCCTCAGGGCGGTGGCCGACGTCGGCACGGTGACCGGGAGGTGGTCGCTGCGATCATCTTCGTGGCCACGTCAGGATGCACGTGGCAGCAGTTGCCTTCGGCGTCGTATGGGCCATCGGGAGCGACGGCCCATCGGCGCTTCTCCGAGTGGACGAAGTCCAGGGTGTGGGCCAAGCTCCACCGCCTGGTCCTCGATGAACTCGGCTCGCGTGGCGAGCTGGACTGGTCCCGCTGCGCGATCGACTCCGTGAACATGCGGACCCTCAAAAAAGGGGAGCTGACAGGTCCGAATCCTGTCGATCGGGGCAAGTATGGCTCGAAAATTCACTTGATTACTGAGCAGGCCGGTCTACCGCTGTCCATCGGTATCTCCGGAGCCAACCTGCACGACAGCCAGGCCCTGATTTCCCTGGTCAAGGGCATACCGCTGATCCGCTCCCGCCGCGGACCCCGCCGACGCAAAACGGGCATGCTTCACGCCGACAAGGGCTATGACTACTCGTACCTGCGGCGTTGGTTACGGCAACGCGGCATCACCCACCGCATCGCCCGCAGGGGCATCGAGACCTCGCAGCGATTGGGCCGCCACCGGTGGACCATCGGACGGACCATGTCCTGGCTCGCCGTATGCCGCCGTCTCCACCGACGCTACGAGCGCAAAGCCGAGCACTTCCTCGCCTTCACGAGCATCGCCTGCACCCTCATCTGCTATCGCAGACTCACCAAATGAGATGGCGTCTAAGTGCCTGTGCCGTGCTGCACATCAACGTCGCGTCCTTCGTCGTCACCTGGCGCGACGACGCCGGCCTGACCATCGCTCAGCTCGTCGCCTACATCATTCTGATTTTCTCCCTCGCCTTGTGCCTGTGGGGGCTGCTGACCGCCTCCGCGCTCTTCGTCGAGTACGGACATCGCGACGCCTTCGGCCGGACTTCCGCCAATGTCACCGCTGAGGCTGCTGTGGCAGCCCTGCTGCTTGGCATCAGCGGACCGTTCTTCCTGCCTCCCCTGACGTGGGCGGGGCATGCCTGGGCTGTCTCCATCGGGATCCTGTGACCAGAGCCGGGCAAGCCGACCCGGCCTCCTGTGGTGCGCATTCGGGATGCCACTGTGGAACCCACTTTGGTGCCCGGCACCGAGCAGGACGGAAACCCGCAGGTCACTGCGCAGATACGGTCGCTGATCGACGAGCTGGTGGGCCGGGCCCAGGCACACCGACGACCTCGGCTATGACAAGCACGACCCGGCGGGCAGGAACGGCGGCAACTCCCGCAACGGCACCCCGCGACAAGACCGTGCTCACCGAGAATCGGACCGGTCGAGATGTCCGTACCCCGCGACCGGGACGGCACCTTCGAGCCGAGCTCCTCGAAGAATGCGGCGACGGCGTCCATGTCCTCGACGACGATGCCGACATTGTCCATCCGCCTGATCGCCACGCTGTGCTCTCCTCGATGCTTGTGGTCCAGCGCCCCACCCCGGAACGTATCCCCGAACGGAGCGCTCGGCACAGACGGCGCGCCCGGTCGCTAGCCCGGGACCACCGTGTCGCTCATGCTCGGCTTCCCTTCACCCGAAGCGTTCCAGGCGCAGACCAGGATCACGTACTCGTGACCCGCCGTGACCCCCGTGATCCTGGCGGAGCGGGCGGAGGCCGGGTAGCCGATGATCCGGGAGTGGTTCATCGGGGTGCTCTTGTCGTACACCCATACCGCGTACCGGACGATCGAGCCGCTGTGCGAGTTCGTCGGCGCCGACCAGCGCACGTCGATCGAGCCCGCGCCGGCCGTCGCGGTGAGCCCCGGCGGCCGCCCCACCGTCGTCGGCGCCGCCTTGCCCCGGACCGTCGAGGACCACGAGGAACGGTTGGCCGCGCCGTCACCGGCGACCGCGCGGACCCGCACCTCGTAGGTGTGGCCGTCGTAGGGCTGGTCGGTGAACTGCCAGGACATGTCGTAGCGCGGGGCGCTCACACCGGGCACCACGTCCTGCCAGTCCGCGTTCGAGTCGGTGGTGACGTCACGCCACTGAACGTCGTAGGTGTGCGCGCCGAAGATTTTGTCCCAGGTGGCGGTGACGCCCTGCTGGGTGCCGTCGAACTTCATGCCGGACGGCGTGGCGAGCGACCGGCCGGGTGCGCTGTCCGGTACGTCGGGCGCGGCGGCGCCGATGCCGAACTCCTTGTGCAGCACGGTGCCGAACGCCTGGGCGATGCGGTACTCGCCGAGGGCGTTGGGGTGCAGCCCGTCGTAGGTGGTGGCGCAGGTCGTCGCCTTCGGGTCGCAGCCCATCGCCTTGTCCAGGTCGGCCAGCTCCACCGGCGAGGCGCTGGTGCTCCAGCCGGGGGCCGCCTTGGCGAGGGCCGCGTTGTAGTCGCTGATGCGCTGGGGGAGGTCAGGGTTCGCGTCGCCCAGGGTGGTCCGCTGGGGGACGTTGGCCAGGACGATCCGCACGTCCGGGTTGACCACCCGCGCGTTGTCCACGAACTTCTTCATGGTGCCGACCAGATCGGCGCCCGCCCCGTACCAGCCGATGTCGTTGAAGCCCAGCTCGACCAGGAGCAGGTCGGGCGTCCGGCCCTTGGCCTTCAGCTCCTGCATCACCGGCTTGATGGTCGGCACGGTCCGGGTCAGTGAACGGCCCCAGAGGGCGTAGTGAGCCGAGCCGCCAGCGGAGAACCCGGCATTCACGCCCCCGGCGTACTCGCCCTGGACACGCGGGTCGCCCAAACCTGGCTCCGTGGGCTCGCCGTCGCCGCTCTCGCCCAGCACCGGCGGGCGCGGCGGCTGCGCGTCGGCCTGCCGCACGGTGCCCCGGTACGGCCCGACGAAGGTGACCGGCCACTTCTTGCTCCTGGCCCAGTCCCACAGCCGGTAGCGCCAGGTGTGGTCACCCTCGTACCCGTGGCTGAGGGAATCGCCGACCACCATGACGTCGCGGATGTCGGTGTGCGTCACGGAGTTGCGGGCGATGATCTCGTCGATGAGCTTGCCGCCGGGGAAGTCCATCATCATGACGCCCATACGGTCCAGGTCGGACCGCCCGCCGAACCGGTCGTCGCGTCCGGCGTAGAACTCCGGGCACCGGTCCTTCTCGGCGCGCAGACACTGGATGAGGAAGTTGTTCACACCGGTCGCCGTCGGGGTGCCGCCCGCCACCGTGTAGGGGTGGACGCCGGTCCCGAAGCCGCTGGCGTAGTTCAGATACAGCGCGTCCTGCTCGTACTCGTGGTCCTTCTCACCGGGGCGGCTGCCGTCCCACGTGCCGTTGGTCCGGCGCAGGTGCGCGCGGACCTTCTCCCACTTGTCGTCGATGTCGCTGATGGTGGACAGCTCGAAGTCGTCCTGCACGTACTCCTCGTTGGAGCCGCCGGACGGGTAGGGCTGCTTGAGCCCGTAGCCGCCGAAGATGCCGCCGCCGGTGTTCCGGTAGCCGAGGAGCACGACCTTGCCGCGTACCTCGCCGAGCGTCGGAACGCGGCTCGACTGGCTCTTGCCGGTGACCGAGGGGCGCCAGAACAGGTTGCGCCAGGCGGTCGACGGGTTGCTCTCGTTACCGTCCCCGGTGTATGAGCGGCCGTTCAGGTAGGAGTCGAAGATCTTCTTGCGCCACTCGTCGGTCCCGAACCCGTCGGCGTCCTTGCAGGAGAAGGTGGAGCCGGTGCACTCCGCCTTCAGGTTCATCAGCACGGTTTCGCCGGGGTGGGCGCTCAGGAAGTCGTCGGTGGCCTTCAGCACGTCGGTGAAGTTGGCGTACTGATAGGTGGCGCCGTGGTGGACGGTGAACTTCAGCCCCTCGTCCCCCTTGTCGACCCGGACCCGGATGTCGAGCGCCCGGATGCCGGCATCGAACTGGGTGGTCAGGGTCTTCGCGCTGAAGCCGTGGTTCTCCTGCGTCTGGGTGATGCTGGTGACGATGCCCGAGCACTGGCCCGTGTCCGGGTCCGGTGTGTCCCCGCAGAGCGCGAGGCTGTCGTGGGTGCCGGGCACCGAGAGCCAGGCGAGGTTGGTCCCGTCCGGGACGCGTGACATCCAGTCGACGTTGGCCGCGGAGGCTTCGGTGATGCTGCTGTAGTAGTCGTTCGCCCGGGCGGGGGTGGCGGAGAGGAAGACGCCGGAGACGGACAGCAGCAGGGCGAGGAGCACGCCGAGCGCGGTGCTTCTCGCCACCATCGCCGGCGGGCGTATCAGGGATCTTCGGGACGAGCGGGTCTGGCGTATGACGGTGATCATTTCCATCCTGGGGCGGATCGGTCGGTCGACTGGAGGGCCGCGCGTGCGCGCGCGAGTCGTCCGGCGAGATGTGTGATGATCCCCTTGTCGGGCTCGCCGGTTGGTGATCGCAGCCTGCCCGGGACGTGTGTCCCGGGCCAGCCCGGACGGCCGTTCCGGGACGCTGGGACGCTCCGCATCCCCTGACCAGGCGGGATGCGGCCGCAGGGGACACGGGGTGGGACGTGTGGGTGGGGTGGGGACGGTGAGGGACGCCGATACGGCGGCCGGGCTGGGCGAGATGCTGCGCTCGCTGAAAGAGCGCGCGGGCCTCAGCTACGGCGCTCTCGCGGGCCGGCTGCACCTGAGTACCTCGACGTTGCACCGCTATTGCACCGGTGACTCGGTGCCGGCCGAGTTCGCCCCGGTCGAACGCTTCGGCCGGATCTGCCGGGCGGACCCCGAGGAGCTGCTGGAGCTGCACCGGCGATGGGCGGTGGCGGACGAGGCGCGGCGCGGGAGAGGGGCGAGCCCGTCGGAGGGTGGGGAGGTGCCGGTGCCCGCGCCGGTACCGGTCGTCCAGAGTCCGCCGACTGTCGCGGAGCCGACGCCGCCAGCCCGCCAACTCGTCTCGCGGTACGTCCTGCTGGGGGCCGCCGTGGTCGCCCTCAGCACCTCCGGAGCGCTGGCCATCGACCGGTTCCGCGCCGAGTCGGTGCCGGACCTGACGGTCCCGGCCATCACGGTGCCCGACCCGTCGACCGAGGAGGTCGGGGCGGCCGGAGGGAACGTCCCCCTCTCGGCGGCAGTCGTCCCGTCCGACGACGACTGCCCCCGGACGGACGGCAATCGGACTCGTCCCACGACGTTCCGCCTGAAGGTGCGAAGCACGGCAGAGGGCCCCGTGACCATGACCGCCATGGACGTCCGGGTACTGTCCGCCGAAGCCCCGCCCGCCGAAGTCACTTACGCGGACTGTCAAGGCACAGACGCACAGCACCCGTTCGCCGTGGACCTGGACGCCCCTGAGCCCCGGGCCGTGAGCCCGAGGCGCGGCTTCCCGCGCGAGGCGTCCGCCGGGACCCCCCTGGTCCTGGACGTCACCGCGCACACGTCGAAGAGCGAGGTGCGCTGGTACCTGGAACTGAGATGGACCCAGGGCCCCCGCTCGGGCACGCTACGGATCGACGACGGCGGTCACCCCTTCCGCACCGGAGCGGTGAAGTAGCGCCGTCCCCTCCCGTGGCCTGAACCGAACCGGGGTGGCACCGCAGGAGGACAGTGGTGCTACCCGGCCGGGTAGTCCAAGATCTGCGAGCTGGAGCGGAGGCGACAACCTCAACCTCGAAGCCCCGCTCAGGGACTGGGCTGAGGAGCTCCTCAATCGCTTCGGCTCAGGGGGGAGTGAGGGTGTCGGCCTGTGAGGCTAGGTCTGGGTGAGTACTGGCCAGGTGATGCCGGGTGGCGGTCAGAGGAGCGATGAGGCTGGCGGGGTCGTCGTGGGCGAGGGCCGCGCGGAGTTCGCGGATCGGGAGACGGGCGGCGGGGGGCAGGTCGGTGAGTGCGGTGATCTGGCCGGCGAGCCGGCGCAGATCGGCCGCATGTCGGCGGGCCCAGGTGGCGGTGGTGCGGTCCGCGGCGCGGGCCTGTCGGGTGGCCGTCACGCGCTGTTCGCCGGTGGTCCCGGCCGGGCCGGGGCGGCCGCGCAGGTAGCGGCGTTCGGCGGCCTGGCGGCTGGCGACGCCGAGGGGGTGGGCGAGGTCGGCCCAGCTGGCGCCCGCGTCGCGGGCTGTTTCGATCAGGCCGGTCTCCCATCCGGCGAGCTGTTCGCGTACCTGGCGCAGCAGCGACAAGGAGGCCAGGGCCTGTTCCGGACCAGGACCGGGAGTGTCAGGGGCGTTCGGGGTCCTGTGCCGGGCCTCGCGCAGGGCATTGTCTATGGCGTCGAGGGCCGCCGCTGCGGCGAGGAACGAGGCCGGGCTGTGGGCGTCGGCGGTGGGGGAGGACGGTTGGTTGGCCGGGGGCATGGGCACCTCCTTCGGTTCGTCATCAGATGGACGACATCGTGTTTGTCATCCATTGGATGACATGCTACAACGGTGTCAGTGAGGCGCATTGGCAGCAACTGCCTGAACCTGCTGGAGGTGTTTTCACGATGTTGATGCGCACTGACCCCTTCCGTGAGCTGGACCGGCTGGCACAGCAGCTGGTGGGCCCGGGCACCTGGTCGAAGCCGTCGGCGATGCCGATGGACGCCTACCGCGAGGGCGACGAGTACGTGGTGGCCTTCGACCTTCCCGGTGTCACAGCGGACGCGATCGACATCGACGTCGAGCGGAACATGCTGACGGTCAAGGCCGAGCGCCGGCCGGTGGCGAAGGCCGACGACGTGCAGATGGAGCTGTCCGAGCGGCCGCTGGGCGTCTTCTCCCGCCAGATCGTGCTCGCCGACACCCTCGACACCGAGCGCATCGAAGCCCACTACGACGCGGGCGTGCTCACCCTGCGGATCCCGATCGCCGAGCGCGCCAAGCCCCGCAAGATCTCCATCGGCGTCGGATCCGGACACAAGGAGATCTCCGGCTGACACCGGCCGGACAGGTGCGGAGGACGGGCACCTGATCTCCCCCCTCACCCGCCCTCCGCACCTCCTGTCGGCAGTCCGAAGGACATGAAGGGGTGGCGGCCGAGATGACTCTGCGAGGCGTGACGAGGCGGACCGCGCGGCCCGTGTGGTGCTCGCCTTGCTCGGCGCGCCCGGTCGGCGAGGTCCACGCTCAGCTCACGGCACACCTGCCGGAGGATTTCGCCCTGATCCTGCCCAACCCCGCTGCAGCGGCGAACCGCTGTCCCCGAATCGGTTCGTGCGGCGACCGCGGCCTGGATCAAGAGTGTCACCGCGCAGACCGCGACCTGACGTCAGCGCCATGCTGTCCACGGTCGCCGACACAGCCGGCGATGACCTCCTGGGCCTGATCCTGCTCCAGCTCCCCGACGGCTACGACCTGCCCTTCGGCCGCCCTCGGCCCACCTGACCCATCGCTGGGTGCCGGCGCACCGGCTCCAGCCCACCCACCCTGGTTCCACGAAAGGCATACACCGTAGTGATCACCGACGTGCGCGTACCGCTTGAGCACCAGCAGCCGTACTCGACGGCGTATGAGCAGATGCTGGAGAAGGTTCGCTACGAAGGCGCCTACCCCACCCGTGAGAGAGCCGACGAAGCCGTCCGCCTGGTCCTCTCAGGGCTGGGACGTCAGCTGACCGGCGACGAACGAGTCGACCTGGCCGCCTGCCTGCCCCCGGAGGCCGCACGCGTCATGACCGCACAGATCCCCGCCACCCAGCCGCTGACCGGATGGGCCTTCGTCAAGGCCCTCGCCGCCCGCTCCGGCGCCTCCCTGGCCACGACCCGGTGGGACACCGGCTCCGTCTTCGCGGCCGTCGCCGCCCACGCCGGCCCCGACCTCATCACCCGCATCCTCCACCAGCTCCCCACCGGCCACGCGCTGCTGTTCGGCCGCGCCGAACTCACCACGGCCGCGTAAGCGGACACCCTGCACGCGGAGCCGCAACAGGAGCAGACCTCGATCGAAGCCCTGCAGAGCCTTTCGCCGCGTAGGCGACCGCCCTGCACGACCGCGCATGCTGATCAGCCCCGCCGTGTGGTTGCCGCCCGGCGGGGCTGACTGCCATGTGCGAACTGGGGTGCCCAGATCTATGAGTGCGTGCGGTCAGCCGCAGTCATTGCGGTTGATTTTCCTGAACCGAGAGCCCGGGGTGGCACCGCGGGAGATCAGCGGTGTCACCCGGCAGGGGCATTCTGCATCTCGTTGCCGACCTCGACCAGGCACGAACCCTTGCTGCCGACCCTCGGGGCTCACAGGCCGCACGCCAGAGCACCGGCTGATTCGACGACAGCCTGGCCGCCCAATGCGCCTCCGCACACCGTGTGCGCCGAGCGGTGAGGGGCCGTGCCGTCGCTGTCCGGCTCCTTGGCCTCACACACGACCTGCGCCATCCATTGGGGGCCGCGTCCGGTGGCCTGCACTACCTCCGCTGCTGCGCTCGTGGCCGTCACTCCGCTTGCCGCCGACACCCCGCGCAGCGGTGTGATATCGCGCTCGATGACGAACCGGAACCCGGGCCACGCTCGCCGCGCACCTGCTGCAGCACCCAGCCCGAAGGCCGGCGCTCCCTGAGGGCCTCGCCCACTACCGGTGGCGGCGACGGCTCGATCCGCTCGGTGCGACGGTGACCTGCTGGACCACCGCCCACGGACATGTGCAATGGGCGAACACCTCAGCGCGCCCTTGCGTTCCTGGACTGGGACGGCTGGGGCAGCGCTCCCGTAGGGTTCGACGCCGCCATGCTCTACGCCTGCACCCTGTTCCAGCCGGACACCGCCGTCCGCGTCCGCGCCGCTTCCCCGCCCTGGGCGGCCCGGCCGGCCTCGCCGCCGAAGCGACCGTATGCGCCCAAGCTGAGGGCCCCGGCGTCGGTCGACGCCGGGGCCCTGCGTGCGTGCGGTCAGTTGCAGCAGTCGCAGCCCGGACGGCAGCCGCACGCATCCGCCTCGTCGCCGACGGACGGCACGAGCGCGGCGGTGGGGGCGCAGCATCCCTCGTCCTGCCACGCCTCGCGGCCTTCCTTGATCGCGATGGCGGCGATGACCAGGGCGGCGATCGGATCGGCCCAGGACCAGCCGAGGGTGGCGTTGAGGACCAGGCCGAGCAGCAGCACGGCCGACAGGTACGTGCACAGGAGTGTCTGCTTGGAGTCCGCGACTGCGGAGGCGGAGCCGAGTTCGCGGCCGGCGCGGCGCTGGGCGGCGGACAGGAACGGCATGATCGCCAGCGACAGGGCGGCGATGATGATGCCGGGGATCGATCGCTCTGCTTCCCCGGTGCCGGTCAGGGCACGGACGGCGTCGATGGTGACGTAGGCGGCGAGGGCGAAGAAGGAGACGGCGATGATCCGCAGGGTGCGCTGCTCTCGCGCCTCGCGTACGGCGTGGTCGGCCGCGGAGAACTGCCAGGCGACTGCGGCGGCGGAGGAGACCTCGATGATCGAATCGAGGCCGAAGCCGATCAGGGCGGTGGAGGAGGCGAGGGTGCCGGCGGTGAGGGCGATGATCGCCTCGATGACGTTGTAGGTGATCGTGGCCGCGACCAGGAGGCGTATCCGGCGGGTGAGGAGGTCGCGGCGGGCCGGGGAGGGGCCGAGGGGTATCGATATCTCGGCGGTCATCTCAGCAGCAGCCCTTCTCGTCGGCGTCGGCGCAGGTCCGGTCGGTCTCGACGGCGACTACTGCGGTGCGCAGGTCGTCCAGGGCATGGCCGAGGCGTTCGTCGGCCAGCTCGTAGCGGGTGCGGCGGCCGTCGGGGACCGTGACGACCAGCCCGCAGTCACGCAGACACGCGAGATGGTTCGACAGCCGCGTGCGCGAGATGCCGAGTGCATCGGCGAGATCGGCCGGGTATGCCGGGGCGTCGCGCAGGGCGAGCAGGATGCGGCAGCGGATCGGGTCGGCGAGGGCGCGGCCGAACCGCGCCAGCACCTCGATCTCGGAAGCGAGAGTCAGCACACCCTAACAGTACAGAGAATCCTGAATTCAGAAAATCATGTATCAATGTAACGCCTGCTACATCCTCGGGCGTGACAGCTCAAGGATCTGGAATACGCTGGCTCGTCCTTGTCATCAAGCTGCCCGCCGAGCCGTCGCGGCACCGGGTGGCGGTCTCGCGCGAGCTGCGCAAGGTCGGCGCGCTCTCGTTGGGCCAGGGCATCTGGGCGGTGCCGGATGTGCCGGTCTTCGCCCCCGGGGTGCAGGCGTGCTCTCGAGCTCGGCGAGAGTGCCGGCCGGTCAGGGCGTGACGTTTCGGGCGTCTGGGCGCTCCGCCGAGGACGTGGTCTGCTTCGAGGCG